>JAZJYV010000032.1:0-14101 GCA_040390195.1 Pseudomonadota bacterium
GCCGGCCGCGTCGTCCCTGGCGTTGTTGATGCGCAGCCCGCTCGAGAGGCGCTGCGCTTTTCCACATCCGGATCACGACGGCAACTGGGCGCGCTGGGCGGCGCTCATGCGCTCCCAGGTCTGGCACAGGTAGTGGGCGGCACCGGCCGCGCCGTTGCTGGCAGCCTGCTGCAACCAGCCATGCGCCTGCAGCAGGTCGTGCGCGGCGCCCTGCCCGCTGGCATGCATCAAGCCCAGGTTGAACTGGGCGCGCGCGTGACCCTGCTCGGCGGCGCGCCGGTACCAGTAATGGGCCGCCTCGTAGTCCTGCGCCAGATCCACCCCGCCGTCGTAGCGCAGGGCGAGCGCGAACTGGGCCAGCGCGTGGCCCTGCCCGGCCGCCTTGCGGTACCAGGCGCAGGCCTGGCGCGCGTCCTGCATGCCCGCCGCCTCCAGGTCGAACAGGCTGCCGACCATGAACTGCGCGGGCGCGTACTCCTGGTCGGCGGCGCGCCGGTACCAGGCCATCGCGGCGCGGTAGTCCTGCGCCACGCCGCTGCCGTTCTGGCAGCACAGGCCGAGGTCGAACTGGGCCCGCAAGTGGCCCTGCTCGGCCGCCTTGAGGAAGCAGTCGAACGCCGCAGCCGGATCGGCCGCGATGCCGTGGCCGGCGGCGACCATCAAGCCCAGGTGGTACTGGGCGCCGGCGAAGCCCTGTGCGGCCGCCTGGCGGTAGCAGGCCAACGCCTCGGCGTAGTCCTGCCCGACGCCCTGTCCGTGCTCGTAACGCAGCCCCAGGTTGTCTTGCGCGCCCGCGTGGCCCTGTTCGGCCGCCTTGCGGTACCAGCCCAGCGCGAAGCCCTCGTCGCGCGGCACGCCCTGCCCGCTGTCGTAGATCAAGCCCAGGTTGAACTGGGAGCTGGCGTGGCCCTGCTCGGCGGCGCGCCGGTACCAGTGGATCGCCTTCTGGCTATCCTGTTCGACGTCCTGCCCCTTGTCGTGGCGCAGCGCCAGGTTGAACTGGGCCGGTGCGTAACCCTGTTCGGCCGCCTTGCGCAACCAGGCCAGCGCCTGCTGGGCGTCCCTGGCCACGCCTTGCCCGTTGTCGTAGCGCAGCGCCAGGTTGAACTGGGCCCGCGCGTAGCCTTGCTCGGCCGCCTTGCGGTACCACAGGATGGCTTGGCTGAAGTCCTGCGGCACGCCCTTGCCGCTCTCGTACATCATACCCAGGTTGTTCTGGGCGCCGGCGTCGCCCTGCTCGGCGGCGCGGCTGAACCAGTGCATGGCCTGGTGCACGTCGACCGCCACACCCTGGCCCTTGGCGTACAGCCAGCCCAGGTTGTACTGGGCGGCGGCGTAGCCCTGCTCGGCCGCGCGACCGTACCAGTGCACGGCCTGCGCGTAATCCTGCGCCACGCCCTGGCCCTTCTGGTACATCACGCCAAGGTTGTACTGCGCCTGTTCGAGGCCGGAATTGGCCGCCATCCGGTACCAGCGCACGGCCAGCCCGAAGTCCTGCGCCACGCCCTGCCCGTTGACATACATGAAGCCGAGGCTGTGCTGGGCATTGGCCACGCCCCGTTCGGCCAGGCCCTTGAGGCGCAGGAATTCGGCCGTGTGCCGGGCCATCGCATTGGCGCTGGACATTTACGACTTGATCGCGACCAGGGTCGGCAGCGCCGGCGGCGCCAGCGGGGCGCCATGCAGCGGCTGCTCCTGCAGCACGCTGATGAAGTTCGCCAGCGAGATCGGGCGGTGGTAGAGGTAACCCTGCATGGTCAGGCAGCCGTTCGATTTCAGGTAGCGCGACTGCACTTCCGTCTCCACGCCCTCGGCGATCAGGTGCAGGCCCAGCCCGCGCGCGATCGAGATGATCGCCAGGATCACCGGATAGTGGCCCTGCTCGTCGTGGATTTCCTTGACGAAGGACTGGTCGATCTTGATCGTGTGGATCGGGAAGCGGTGCAGGTAGGACAGCGACGAGTAGCCGGTGCCGAAGTCGTCGATCGCCACCGACACGCCCAGCTGGCACAGCTTGTTGAGCTGTTCGATTGCGTACTGCGGGTTGCGGATGCAGATGTTCTCGGTGATCTCCACCTCGATCTGGGCCGGCGAAATCCCGTAGCGCACCAGGGCGCCGCGCATCTTCTCGAAAAAGTCGCCGCGGTCCAGGTATTGGGGCGACAGGTTCAGCGACAGCCGGATCGCCTGGCCGCCGGCCGCGTTCCACAACAGCATGTCGCGGCACAAGGCGCCGATCATCCAGTCCGAGATCGGCAGCATCAGGCCGTTGTCCTCGGCGAACGGCAGGAACTCGCCGGCCGTGAGCACGCCGCGCTGGGGATGGTTCCAGCGCATCAGGCCCTCGGCGCCGATGATGCGTCCGCTGATGACGTCGATCTGGGGCTGGTAGTACATCTCCAGCTCGTCCTGCTCGAGCGCCTTGCGCAGGCTTTGCTCGAGCGCGATCTTCTGGTGCGAGATATCGAGCATCGAGTTGTGGTAGAAGCTGTGGCCGTTCTTGCCCAGCGCCTTGACCTGGTACATCGCGATGTCGGCGTGGCGCAGCAGCTCGTCGATCGACTCGCCGTCGCCCGGATAGATGGCGATGCCGATCGAGGCCGAGATGTGCACCTCGTGGCCGTCCAGGTCGAACGGCTTGTGCAGGCATTCGAGGAATTTGTCGGCGATCGCCTTGGCGTCCTCGCGGTCGCGCAGCTCGGGCAGCACGATCGTGAATTCGTCGCCACCCTGGCGCGCCAGGGTGTCGCCGCGGCGCAGGCAATCCTTCAGGCGCAGCGCCACCTGCTGCAGCAATTCATCACCCTTGACGTGGCCCAGCGTGTCGTTGACCAGCTTGAAGCGGTCCAGGTCGATGAACATCACGGCCAGCTCGGTGAGCTTGCGCTTGGCCTGGATCACGGCCAGCCCCAGGCGGTCCTTGAACAGCATGCGGTTCGGCAGGTCGGTCAGGATGTCGTGGTAGGCCTGGTAGGAGATCACCTCCTCGGCGCGCTTGCGGTCGGTGATGTCGCGCGCCACGCCGTAGGTGCCGAAAAATTCGAGCTTCTTGACGTCGAAGTCGGGCACGTGCATGCCGATCGAGTTGAGCGAAATCGTCATCAGGGTGTTGTTGAAGGTGCGGTCCTGGCCATTGCCGCTGTGGCATTTCAGGCGCAGCTCGACGTTGCGCGAGGCGCGCTCGTCGACCCGCCGTTCATTGAACACGTAGCGCGCCCGTTCCAGGTCCTCGTCGTGCACCAGGATCGAATAGTGTTTGCCGATCAGGTCTTCGCGCGAGAACCCCAGCAGCTGGTAGGCGCGGTCGTTGACGAACGTGAAGCGCCCTTCGTGGTTCAGGGTGTAGATGATGTCGGGCGAGCTGTCGACCAGGTAGCGGTACAGTTTTTCCGAGTTCTCCAGCTGCGAGGCGATGCGCTGGTTGGCCAGCTCGAGGCGGCGCTGCTGCAGCGCGTTGGCCACCGTCTTGAGCAGCTCCTCGCGGCTGTAGGGCTTGCGCAGGTAGTCGTAGGCGCCGCGCTTGAGGGCGCCGATGGCCGCTTCGATGCCGACGTCCCCGCTCATCACGATCACGTCCGCGTCGATGCCGCGCGCGTTGATGAAGTCCATGATCTCGTGCCCGCTCATGTCGGGCAGGCGCAGGTCGAGCAGCACCAGGTCGAAGCGCATCCGGGTCAGCTCGGCGAGCGCCTCGCTGCCGCAGGTGGCCGTCACCAGGTGGTAATCGCGGTCGCGCAGCAGCTCGTGCAGCGACGAGAGCAGGCGCGGCTCGTCGTCGACGAGCAGGATACGGGGAAGATGGTCCGCTTCGAATTGCGATGCCGGTTCGGGCCCGTCCGCAGCGGGATGCATTGCCGAAGTTGCGCTGGCAGTGTTTGCGTTCATCGTTCCCTTAAACTGAGTCCATCACCCGCGCCTGCACGCCGGCGACTGCGCTGGCGCCACCACGGGCGGGCAGCAGTATTTCAAAAGTCGTGCCCGATTTGCCGCTGCGGCAGGCGATCAGGCCATGCAATTTCTTGACCAGGCTGTGAACGATCGACAGGCCCAGGCCGTGGTGGGCGCCGTCCTTGGTGCTGCGCACGGCCGAAAACAGGTTGGCCAGCACCTCGGCCGACAAGCCGGGGCCGGTGTCGCTGACCAGCAGTTCCAGGTACAGCTTGCGCTCGCGGTTGACGTGGCCGCGGTTGATGATCTCGATGCGCCCGCCGCCGCTGAGGGCCTCAACCGCGTTCTTGATCAGGTTGACCAGGATCTGCTTCAGGATGTCGGCATCGCCATCGATCTCGGCCGCTTCGTCGGCCATGCTGGCCACGATCTGCACCGAGGCCGGCACGAAGTCGGTGGCGCGGAACAGGCGCAGCACGTCCTCGACGACGCGCGTGACGTTGGTGGCGCGCCCGCTCTCGGTCGGCTGCAGGTCGGCCAGGCCGTTGATCAGCTGCCCGACGCGGTCGATTTCCTCATTCAGGATCGACATCTCGCCGACCACGGGTTCGCGCTTGGCCAGCTTGCCGTCCAATACGCTCAGGTAATTCTTGATGATCGACAGCGGGTTGTTCACCTCGTGGACCACCCGGCGCGACGCTTCGCGGTATTCCTCGGCCACGTGGGCCAGCTGGCGCCGCGCGTGGCCGCGCTCGGCCATGGCCGTCTCAAGCGCGCTGGCCGCCTGCGCGCCGAAGGCCTGCATGAAGCGCTCGCGCTTCTGGCAACTGGCCACCTGCCAGCTCGAGACGCCGCCGATCATCACGCCCAGGCAGCGCGCGCCGGCCACCAGCGGCAGGCACACCAGGCTGTCGGTGCCGAGGATGCGGAACAGCTGCTCCTCGGCCAGGCCCAGCACCTGCGCGTCGCGCTTCACAAAAGCGAGCTTGCGCTCGACGGCGGCGTCGGCCACCAGCCCGCGCTGGTTGAGCGGAATCGAGAATTCGGCGATGCGCTGGAGCTCGCCGCTGGGGATGCCCACCAGCGCGTGGCCGGTCGCATTCTCGAGCAGGATCACCGTGTTGTCGAAGTCGAACAGGATGCGCGCCGAGCGCGTCATCGATTCGAGCAGGCCGCTCTCGCCCTGCTGGCGCGCGAACGTCTGCCCCACTTCGGACACCAGCACCAGGTTGCGCACTTCCTCGGACAGGCGCTGCTGCACCGGATCGAGCGCGGGCGGCGCATAGGCCGGCGGGGCCGGGATGTCGTCGGCGCCGGCCAGGTCGATGCCCAGGTGGACCGCCGATTTCTCGACCTGGCGCGCGGCCGAGGCCAGGATCGTGTCGACCGCCTTCTGGTCCAGCGCGCACAGGCCCATGGCCTCGAAGATGGCGTCGTCGCCGGCGTCGTGGCTGGCCATCAGGTGCGCCATGCGCACGATGCGGATCAAGGGATGGGCGCTCTCGAGGCGGCTGCTCGGCTCATGGTGGTAGAGCACCGAATCGGCCAGGAATGAGTCCAGGTGCCAGCGCTCGATCAGCCAGGCGCCCGCCTCCGAGTGGGTAATTTGCAAGGTGCGCTGCTCGACCGCGCACAAGGCTTCGTCGTCGCGCGCGGTGAAGTTGAAGGCATACTCTTTGGGTGCGGTGGCCAGCAGGGCCAGCCGGCCCACATTGTGCAGCAATCCGGCCAGGTAGGCTTCCTCGACGTGCGGGTACTCCATCTTCTTGGCCAGCTCGCGCGCGACAACGGCCGCCGTCAACGAGTTTTTCCAGAAGGCGCGCAGGTCGGTGCTGCCCGAATGGGGGAAGTTGTTAAAGGTCTGGAATACCGATTCGCTGATCACCAGCGTCTTGATCATGTCGGTGCCCAGCGCCACCAGCGATTGCTCGAGGCCGACCGTGCGCCCGGCGCGGTGGTAGGCCGAACTGTTGGCAACGGCCAGGACCTTGCTGGTCATGCCGGCATCTTTGGCGATCAACGCAGCGAGCTCTTGCATGCCCAGATCGTCGGCCTGCAAGTGCTCGATCAACTTGATGAGTATCTGCGGCATGGCCGGCAGACGGGCAATCAACAAGCGATTGCGAATATCATGGTCTGATTGATGCATTTCTCAAACACTGCCGCCAATATATGATGGTTCGGAGGTGGTCCCCAACGGCAAGGCAACCACGACGTTTGCAAATCAAAGCCCGGAACACGAGGGGAAACACCCCGCAATTCCCGTTTTACAACAAGTTATATTAGCATATATACACGAAAGTTCCTTAAAGGAATATTAATTTCAGTAAATAGTCTCATGTTTGCCACGTTTGTGGCCGTTAAGGCATCGTTTGGCGTGAGAGCATGCGCCGGTATTGCCGCGACGTCAACCATAATCCAAGGGCGGCCAGCGCGAAACCGGCCTGACCAATTGCCAGCCACAACACCGAATGGGACAGGAAGGGGGCGATCACGCCGGCCACCAGCGCGCCCAGCAAGGTCACCGCGAACGACTGGCAGGACGCGACCGTGCCGCGGATGTGGGGGAACAGGTCGAGCGCGAGCAGGGTGGCGCCGGGCGCGATGATGGAGCTGCCGAAGGTGTAGAAGAACATCGGCGCCACCGTCCACGGCAGCGCCGGGGGCCGCAAAGCGTGATACAGCACGTTGAGCGTGACCGCCGCGAGCATGAAGCAAAAGCCGATGCCGATCTGGCGCGCGAACGGCATGCGCCCGGCGATCCGGTTGGCCGCCAGCGCGCCGAGGAAGATGCCGGCCACCGAGGGAATGAACAGCCAGCCGAACTGCGACGGCCCCAGGTGCAGGTGCACCGGCAGCAGCACCGGCGCCGACGAGATGTACAGGAACAGGCCGGCGAAATTGCAGGCCACGATGCCGGCCTTCATGTGGAACAGGGGCGAGCGGAAGATGGCCCCGTAGCTCCTGGCCAGAAATCCCGGGTTGAAGGGCTGGCGCTTGTGCGGCGCGAGCGTCTCGGGCAGGTGCCGGTAGCTGAAGTAGCCCAGCACCGCCGTGTAGCCGAGCAGCGCCAGGAAAATCGTGCGCCAGTCGAACCAGCTCACGATCCAGCCGCCCAGCACCGGCGCGATGGCCGGCGCGATTGAAAAGATCATCGTCACCAGCGACAGCAGGCGCGCCGCCGGCGCGTCCGAATACAGGTCGCGGATGATGGCCCGTCCGACCACCACCCCGGCCCCGGCCGAGACGCCCTGCATGATGCGAAACACCCACAGGTAGTGCACCGAGTGCGAGGCCGCGCAGCCGAAGGTGCCGATGGCGAACACCACCAGCGCCACCAGGATCACGTTGCGCCGCCCAAAGGCGTCGGCCAGCGCGCCATGCCACAGCACCATCCCGGCGAAGGCCAGCATGTAGGCCGTCAGCGTCTGCTGCACCTCGATCGCGGTCGCGCCCAGCGAGGCCATGATGTTGGGGAAGGCCGGCAGGTAGGCGTCGATCGAGAACGGGCCGAGCATCGACAGCCCGGCCAGCAGCGTGGCCAGGCCGCCGGTGCCAAGCAGCGCCACCTTGTGCACCGGTGGCGGCGGCACCGGCGTGACCGGGTCCGGTGGAACGTTCGGTGGCGGCGGAAACATGCGCCTACCCCTGTTTTGGCTTGGCTTCTTCGCGCCGGTTGTAGCCGGCCACCATATCGAAACGGAACAGGCGGCATTCGAGCGCGCCGTTGAAGAACGGTGTCTTGCGCGCTTCCTTCAGGCGCAGCAGCTTGGGCAGCGTCAGGTCGGCGGTAAACAGGAACACGGTCCAGCCGGCGAAACGCTGCTTGAGGGTGGTGCCCAGCGCCGAATAGAACGACACCGACATCGCGTCGGCCGGCATGCTGCTGTCGCCGCGCACGCCGATGCGCTCGCCGTACGGCGGGTTGGTCAGCAAGATGCCAGGCTGTTCGGTCGGCGGCTTGACTTCCTGCGCCTCGATCTGCTTGAGCGGCACCTCGAACACGATGCCGGCCACGCGCAGGTTATGGCGCGTCATTTCCACCATGTCGCCCGAGATGTCGCTGCCAAAAATGGTCGGCTCCAGGGGCAGCGGATTGGCCTTGATCGCGCTTTTCATGGCTTGCCAAGGGGCCGCGTCAAAGCCGTTGAATTTCTCGAACGCGAAGCTGCGCCGCGCGCCGGGCGGGATGCCCTGCACCATCTGGGCCGCCTCGATCAGGATCGTGCCCGAGCCGCACATCGGGTCGAACAGCACCGTGCCCGGCTTCCAGCCCGACACCCGCAGCATGCCGGCGGCCAGGTTCTCGCGCAGCGGCGCGTCGCCCGTCTCCTCGCGCCAGCCGCGCTTGAACAGCGCCTCGCCGGAAGTGTCGAGGTAGATCGTGAAATTGCGCGCGTCGAGAAAGCCGACGATGCGCATGTCCGGCTCGCGCGTATTGACCGATGGGCGCTTGTCGAACTGGTCGCGGAAGCGGTCGCAGATCGCGTCCTTGATCTTCAAGGTGGTGAATTCGAGCGAACGCAGGGGCGACTTGACGGCCGTGACGTCGACCCGGATCGTGTGGTCGACGCCGAACCAGTCTTCCCATGGCTGGGCCAGGGCCAGGTCGTAGATGTCGTTCTCGTTCTCGTAGCTCTTGTGCGCCATGCGCATGAGCACCCGCGAGGCGATCCGCGAATGCAGGTTGATGCGGTAGGAGTCGGTGACCTCGCCCGAGCAGTGCACGCCCCCCGGAACCTGGTTGTGCACTTTCATGGTGGTGCATTGCCGGGCGATTTCGCCCAGCTCTTCGGCCAGCGCCGCTTCCATGCCGCGCGGGCAAGGACAGAAAAATGAAGCCATGGTGTACCCTTTATCCGTTAAGTGAAAATTTCCAGGTCATCCTCGCGTACGCGGGGACCCATACGAGGTATGGATTCGCGCATGCGCGGGAACGACCATTACAAGGCGCGCTCGACGAAATCGAGCCGGTCCTGTCCCCAGAACCCTTCGCCGTCAACCACGAACCACGGCACGCCAAACACATTGGCGGCCATCGCCTCGTCGGTATTGCTGTCGTACTCGGCCAATACGCCGGCCGTCTCGGACGACTTGACCAGCATCTTGCCATCGAAGCCGCAGGCGTTGCCGATCTGGGCCAGCGTTTCCTCGTCGGCGATGTTGCGCTCCTCGGCCCACAGGGCGCGCATGATGGCGCCGCTCAGCAGCAGCGCCGCGTCGGTGCCCAGGCTGGTGCGGGTGGCGATGATCAGGCGCGCCGCCGCGTCGGGCGGGATCGGGAAGAACTTCGGCTGCAAGGTCAATGGCATGCCGAGAAACGCCGACCAGCGCGCCAATTCCTGCAGCCGGTAAGCCTGGCGCTGGGGCGCGCGCTTGGCCAGCGGCAGGCCGCCCGACACCGAGAACACCTTGCCCAGGTCGAACGGCTTGAGGTCGATGCGCGCACCCCTGGCACGCGCCATGGCCACGAAGCGCTCGTGGCCAAGGTAGGCCCAGGGTGAATGGGGGGCGACAAAATACTGGACAGTCTTGCTCATGGCGGCCTCGTTCAGAATGGTTTGACAACAACCAGGATCACGATCCCCGTCAACAGCAGCACCGGCACCTCGTTGAACCAGCGGTACCACTCATGGCTGCGCACGTTGGCGCCGTTTTCAAATTTCCTGAGCAGGGAACCGCAAGCGTGATGATAGCCCGCCGCCAGCAATACCAGCGCCATCTTGGCCTGCAGCCAGCCGCCCTTGAAGCCGTAGCCCAGCCACAGCCAGATCCCCAGCGCCAGCGCCGGAAATGCCAGCAGCGACATGAAGCGGTACAGCCGGCGCGCCATCAGCAGCAGGCGCGCGGTGGCCACCGTTTCGTGCTCCTGCGCGAGATTGACGAAGATGCGCGGCAGGTAGAACAGGCCGGCAAACCACGACGCCACGAAGACGATGTGAAACGCTTTAATCCAGAGCATAGTTCCCCTTTTTTACCTGATTTCGCCGTGGCCGAAGACCACGTACTTCAAGGACGTCAAACCTTCCAGGCCCACCGGGCCGCGCGCGTGCAGCTTGTCGTTGGAGATGCCGATCTCGGCGCCCAGGCCGTACTCGAAGCCGTCGGCGAAGCGGGTCGATGCGTTCACCATCACCGAGGCCGAGTCGACCTCGCGCAGGAAGCGCAGCGCGTCGCTGTAGTCTTCGGTGATGATGGCGTCGGTGTGCTTCGAGGAGTGGTTGTTGATGTGCTCGATGGCCTCGTCGATGCCCTCGACCAGCTTCACGGCCAGGATCGGGGCCAGGTATTCGGTGTCCCAGTCGTCCGCGGTGGCGGCGGCCAGGTGGGGATAGCCGGCCAGCAGCGCGTGCGCCTCGGGGTCGGCGCGCAGCTCGACCTCTTTGGTGGCGTACAGCTGCGCCAGTTGCGGCAGCACGGTCGGCGCGATGGCGCGCGCCACCAGCAGCGTTTCCATGGTGTTGCAGGTGCCGTAGCGGTGGCATTTGGCGTTGAAGGCGATCGGCAGCGCCTTGGCCAGGTCGGCCTTGGCGTCGATGTAGACGTGGCAGATGCCGTCAAGGTGCTTGATCATCGGGACCGTGGCCTCGGCCATCAGGCGCGCGATCAGGCCCTTGCCGCCGCGCGGCACGATCACGTCCACGTATTGCGGCATGGTGATCAGGGCGCCGACGGCGGCCCGGTCGGTGGTATCGACAACCTGCACGCCGTGCTCGGGCAGGCCGGCGCCCTTGAGGCCCTCGGCCACGATTTTCGCCAGCGCGCGGTTGCAGTGGATCGCCTCGGAGCCGCCCCGCAGGATGGCGGCGTTGCCGCTCTTGATGCACAGGCCGGCCGCGTCCACCGTCACGTTCGGGCGCGCTTCGTAGATGATGCCGATCACGCCCAGCGGCACCCGCATCTGGCCGACCTGGATCCCGCTCGGGCGGAACTTCATGTTGCTGATCTCGCCGATCGGGTCGGCCAGCGACACGATCTGGCGCAGACCCTCGACCATGGTGGCGATGGCGGCGTCGGACAGCTGCAGGCGGTCGAGCATGGCCGGCGCCAGGCCGGCCGCCTGGGCCGCGTCGAGGTCGAGCTGGTTGGCCGCGCGCAGCAGGGGCGCGTCGCGATTGACGGCGTCGGCGATCAGCGCCAGCGCGTGGTTGCGGGTGGCGCTGTCGGCGCGCGCCATCGCGCGCGAGGCCGCGCGCGCCTGACGGCCCACTTGCTGCATGTATTCGTTGATGTCCATGGTGTGAAAGGTGTTCCAATTTGGGTGGAAAAGCGCAGCGCACTGCGCAAAACCGGGGTCAGACCCCAAGCGAATCAACCGGGGTCAGACCCCGGTTTTGCGCAATGCGCTGCGCTTTTCCACCTTGCGATTAAAAGCCGCGCGCCACTTTCAGCGCCAGCTGCAGCATCGCGTCCCAGGCGTCGCCGGCGAACGCTTTCGCGCGCAGGCCCTTGATCATCTTGTCGATCTGGGCCGCGTCGCGCAGCGCGCCTTCCAGCGTGGCCAGCGACACGCGCCGCAGCGCCGGCTCCATCATGCGCTCTTTCGGCCCCCAGATCCGGTATTCCTTGAGCAGCACGCCGAGCGGCCTGCCCTGCGCCATCCCGGATTTCAATTTTAACAGCGTGCGGATTTCTTCGGCGAGCGCCCACAACACCAGCGGCAGCGCCTCGCCCTCGCCCTTCAAGCCTTCGAGCATGCGCAGCAGGCGCGCCGGATCGCCCGCCAGCATCGCCTCGGAGAGCTTGAACACGTCGTAGCGCGCCACATTGAGCACCGCGTCGTGCACCTGCTCGAACGTGAGCTTGCCCGGCTCGTGCAGCAGGCCCAGTTTCTGGATCTCCTGGTGCGCCGCCAGCAAATTGCCCTCGACCCGGTCGGCGATGAAGTCGAGCGCCTGGCGCTCGGCGCTCTGGCCCTGGGCCGCCAGCCGCACCCCGATCCAGCCCGGCAGCGCGGCCCGCTCCACGGTCGGGATCTCGATGTACACCGCCGCTTGCTGCAAGCTGCCGACCCAGGCCGCCTTGGCCGTCTGCCAGTCCAGCTTGGGCAGGGTGATCAGGGTCAGGTTGTCGGGGCTCAGGTCCTTGGCGTAGGCTTGCAGCGCCGCGCCGCCGTCCTTGCCCGGCTTGCCGGTCGGGATCCGCAGTTCGATCAGCTTCTTGTCGCCGAACAGCGACATCTCCTGGTTCGCCGCCAGCAGCTCGCCCCATTTGAAGCTGCGCTCGACGGTGAGCACCTCGCGCTCGGAAAAACCGTTGGCGCGCGCCGCGCGCCGGATCTTGTCGGCCGCCTCCAGCGCCAGCAGATGCTCGTCGCTGCTGATCACGTACAGCGGCGCGAGCGACCTGGCCAGCTGTCCTTCGAGTGCGTCAAGCCGTAGTTGCATGGCGTGCCCTCAAGCCGGCTTGATGGCGGCCAGCCGGCGCAGGATCTGCTGCACCAGGTCGGTCTGCATGTCGCGGTACAGCAGCGTCTCTTCCGACTCCTTGGCCAGCACCTGGGTCTCGTTGAAGCTCAAGGGGCGCTTCAGGCTGATCTCGGTCGGCTTGAGCAGCTCGTTGCCCCTGGCGTCGCGCACCCGGAACACCAGCGTGTAAGTGAGCAGGTACTCGCGCACCCGGCCCTGGCTGTTGAGCGAGAGGATGGACTTGCCGCGCGCCTCCGAGAGCACGTCGAACTGTGCCTCGGCCGAGCGCGGATCGGGCGCGATGACCGTGTCCAGCCCACGCAGATTGCGCTTGATCTCGGTGCCCAGCGACGAGGTGTCGGGGAAGGCCAGGTAGATGCTGTGGAACGGCATATTGTACTGGCCGTTCGTGCCGCGCAGTTGAAAGCCGCAGGCCGACAACAGCGTCGCCAGCAGGAACAGCACCAGCAGTCGCGAGGCGCTCATCGGTTAGACCACGATGCTGATCAACTTGCCGGGCACCACGATCACCTTCTTGACCGGCGTCTCGATGTACTTCTGCACCGCCTCGCAGGCCAGCGCCTGGGCTTCGATATCGGCCTTGGCCGCATCCTTGGCCACCTTGATCGAGCCGCGCAGCTTGCCGTTTACCTGGATCATCATCTCGATCTCGGCCTGCTCGAGCGCGGCCGGATCGACCTGCGGCCATTGCGCGTTGAGGATGTCGCCATGCACCGTGGCGTAGCCGAGCTGCTCCCACAGCACGTGGGTGATGTGCGGCGCGACCGGGTAGAGCACGCGCAGGAAGATCGAAAACCCTTCGGCGATGACGGCGCTGCTGGCCGCGCTCGCGTCGAGCCTGGCCGATTCGATCGTGTTGAGCATCTTCATGCAGGCCGACACCACGGTGTTGTACTGGATGCGCTTGAGGTCGTAGTCGGCCTGCTGCAAGATCTTGTGCAGTTCGCGGCGCAGCGTCTTTTGCGCATCGTTCAATTCGACCGGAGCGCCGGCGCAAGCGGCGGCGATCTGGGCTTCGTGCGCGTGCGCATACGCCCACACGCGGCGCAGGAAGCGGCTGGCGCCTTCGACGCCGCTGTCGGACCACTCGAGCGTCTGCTCCGGCGGCGAGGCAAACATGGTAAACAGGCGCGCGGTGTCGGCACCGTACTGCTCGATCTGCGCTTGCGGGTCGATGCCGTTGTTCTTCGACTTGGACATCTTCTCGGTGCCGCCGATGTGCACCGGGGCGTTGTCGGACTTGAGCAGCGCGCCTTGCGGGCGGCCCTTGTCGTCGAGCGTGAGGTCGATGTCGGCCGGGTTGAACCAGGTCTTCTTGCCGGCCGCGTCTTCGCGGTAGTAGGTCTCGTTGAGCACCATGCCTTGCGTGAGCAGGTTGACGAACGGCTCGTCGAACTTGACCAGGCCGAAGTCGCGCATCACCTTGGTCCAGAAGCGCGCGTACAGCAGGTGCATCACGGCGTGTTCAATGCCGCCGATGTATTGGTCCATCGGCATCCAGTAGTCGTTGCGCGCGTCGACCATGCCGGCGCTGGCGCCGGGCGAGGTGTAGCGCATGTAGTACCACGACGAATCGACGAAGGTGTCCATGGTGTCGGTTTCGCGGCGCGCAGGCTTGCCGCACTGCGGGCAATCGCATTTCAAGAAGGCTTCGTATTTATTGAGCGGATTGCCGCTGCCGTCGGGCACGCAGTCTTCCGGCAGCACGACCGGCAGGTCTTTCTCCGGGACCGGCACCACGCCGCAGTCGGCGCAATGGATCATCGGGATCGGCGTGCCCCAGT
>JAZJYV010000033.1:0-217 GCA_040390195.1 Pseudomonadota bacterium
CACGGTGGCCGTGGTGCGCGCGCTGGGCGCCGGCTGGCAACAGGCCGCACCGCTGGCAACCATCCGCTAACCGTGAAAACCGGGGTCAGAACACATTAATTAATGTGTTCTGACCCCGGTTTTCACTGGCGCGGCGTGTCGACCTACCTGGACGTGACGGATGCCCAGCGCAGTTCCCTGGCGGCCGAGCGTGGCGCGCTGCAGATTCGCACCCAGC
>JAZJYV010000033.1:317-130105 GCA_040390195.1 Pseudomonadota bacterium
CACGGTGGCCGTGGTGCGCGCGCTGGGCGCCGGCTGGCAACAGGCCGCACCGCTGACAACCATCCGCTAACCGTGAAAACCGGGGTCAGAACACATTAAATAATGTGTTCTGACCCCGGTTTTCACTGGCGCGAAGTGAGCGCTCACCTGTTGGGAAAGGAGAAAAATTAGCGTTTTTCCATGCAGAAATATGTTTTGACAGCGACCTTTAGTGCGGCCTAGAATTGCCGATAGGCATTTATGGCCTAAACGAAGGTGCTCCTCATGTTCAAGCAATTATTGGCCGCAGGCCTGGCCCTGCTCCCCGCGCTGGCCAGCGCGCAAGCGGCCCTGACCGAACAGGAAACCCGCTGGTTGAAGGCGGCCGCGCCAGTCCTGGCCGCCGCCCAGGAACTCAAACTGCCGATCGACATCACCGTCCAGCCGCAAGCCGGGCCCAACGACGTGCCGCTGGCGATGGGCTTCGCGGGCGGGCGCTGCAAGCTGGTGCTGTCGCTGCGCGGCAATCCCGATGCCGAAGCGATCCTGGCGCGCGTGCCCGAGGCCGAGCGCAAGCTGCTCATCGAGGTGATGGCCGCGCACGAGGTCGGACACTGCTGGCGCTACGCCCAGGGTGTCTGGCATGCGCTGCCGGCCGGCTTCGTCGAAGCGGGCGACGAGCAGGCCGCCAATCCCGAACTGCTGGCCGCCTCGCGCGCCCAGCGTGAAACCCGGCGCGAGGAAGGCTATGCCGACCTGGTGGCGCTGGCCTGGACCGCGCGCCACCATCGGAGCGAGTACGCGCGCGTGTTCGCCTGGCTGGAACAGTTGCGCGGCGACCAGCCGCTGCCGCGCAGCGCCCACGACACCCGCGTCTGGCTGGGCCTGGCGCGCGATCCGGCCCTGTTCGGCCCCGATGGCAATCCCTTCGAGCAGGCACGCGCCAGCTGGAAGCTTGGCCTGCTTGAAGACGGCTGAGGCGCGCAGGCAATTGTCCCGCACTGTTCGTTGTCGCACAGATTGCGCCGCATGAAACGGCGTTAAATCATGTACCAACAACCAACATCAAAGGACCATCATGAAAACCTTCGTCGCAGTCCTGCTGGCCAGCGCGGCCAGCGCCAGCTTTGCCGCTGCCCCCAGCAGCGATCCGGCGGCCTACCGTAGCGCCACCCAGAAAGCGGAGGCCGACTACAAGCAGGCTCTCACCCAGTGCGCCGACATGAGTGGCAATCCGAAGGCCGTGTGCATCGACCAGGCCAAGGTCGACCGCGCCCATGCCGACGCTGACGCCCTGGCCCAGTACAACGACAGCGCCAGGGGCCGGATCAAGGCCCGCAGCGCGCTGGCCGACGCCGACTACAGGCTGGCCAAGGACAAGTGCGCCGACTTGAGTGGCGCGGCCAAGGATAGCTGCATCAGCAACGCCAAGGCGGTGCACGTGGCGGCGCTGGCCGACGCCAAGGCCGACCGCGCCGTGGCCGTCAGCACCGACACCAAGTCCGGCGAGATCACGGTCGCCGACCGGGCCCGTGACGCCGCCGCGACGGTGGCCGACAAGACCGAGCGTGCCGCCGACACCATGGCCGACAAGACCGCCAGCATGGCCAACAAGACCGGCGGCGCCGTCTCCGATTCGGTCATCACCACCAAGGTCAAGGCCGACATCTTCAAGGAGCCGGAGCTCAAATCGATGGCGATCCACGTCGAGACCGACAAGGGCGTGGTGATGCTCAGCGGCTTCGTCGACTCCAAGGCCGACGCCGACAAAGCCGAACGGCTGGCGCGCAGCGTCAACGGCGTGACCGATGTCAAGAGCTCGATCAAGGTGAAATAAGGCCGGTCCCGGCGCAGCGCGGAAGCCAACCGGCCTGCCTGCGGGCAGGGTATAATTTTTCCGTGAACCGACTAGAAGCCTTTGGCTACATCGCGGCCCAGGCCGCGCGCGGAGAGATCACCCTGCCCACCAGTGTGAACGCGGCCCTGCGCCTGCAACTGGCGCTGGACGATCCCGATTGCCACATCGAGAGCGCGATCAAACTGGTGCTCGGCGAGCCGCAGCTGGCCGCGCGCACCGTGGCGCTGGCCAATTCGGCCGCGTTCAACCGCAATGGCGAGCCGCCGCTCACGAACGTGCGCGCGGCGGTGATGCGGGTTGGCTACCGCAGCTTGCAAACCCTGGTCGCCAGCCTGGTGGTGCGCCAGTTCGGCAACCGCATCATCGATCCGGTGCTGCGCGCCAAGGCCGAACAGCTGTGGGTGCACACCGCCCACGTGGCGGCGCTGGCCCACACCTTCGCGCGCCATGTCACCCTGGTCAATCCCGACACGGCGCTGTTTGCCGCCATCGTGCACGAGGTCGGCGGCTTCTACCTGCTTTCGCGGGCCGACGAGTTTCCCGGCCTGCTCGACGAGGACCCCGAAAAATGGGCCGAACTGTGTGAGGAAGTGGTCAGCCGTGAAGTGATGAAGAAGCTGCTGATCCCGGAACCGGTCAGCAGCGCCATCGAGGGCTTGCGGGCAGGCTGGCTGGCGATGCCGCCGGCCAGCCTGCAAGACACCCTGATCCTGGCCAACCTGTACGCGCCGGTGCCTTCGCCGCTGGGGCGCCCGCCGGCCGATATGCCGCGCCACGAGGATTCCATGCTCGACTTCGTGGTCGATGACGAGATGCTCGCCAATATCCTGCGCGAGTCGGCCGACGAGGTCAAATCGATGTGCGCCGCGCTGCTGGTCTGAGCAGGCGGCGCCCCTGCCTTACTGAACCCCGAGCAGTTCGACGTCGAACACCAGCGCCGCATTGGGCGGAATCGAGGCGCCCGCGCCGGCCGTGCCATAGCCCAGGCTGGACGGAATGATCAAGGTGCGCTTGCCGCCCACCCGCATGCCGGCCACGCCCTGGTCCCAGCCGGCGATGACCGCGCCGATGCCCAGTTTGAAGCTGAACGGCGTGCCGCGGTCGACCGAACTGTCGAACTTGCTACCGTGCAGATTGGCCGCGTTGCCGTCGTACAGCCAGCCGGTGTAGTGCACGGTGACCGTGTTGCCCGAGCTGGCCAGTGCGCCGGTGCCGACCACCGTGTCAACGATTTTCAGTGTCGTCGGCGCCGACGCTGCCGTGGTCGGCGTGCCGTACATCAGGGCGCCGATGGTGCGCGCGCTGTTGTTGCCGACGATGTACAGTTGGCGCGTCACGCCCTGGTTCAGGGTGTAGATGAAGGCCACGCCGATGGCTGGCTGGCCCGACAGGGCGCAGCTGCCGGCGCCGAAGCTGACGACGGCGTCAAATACGTTCTTCCTGGCGCGCGGTGTGAGGATGCCGCCCACCGCGCAGGCGCTGGAGGCGCCGGAAAAACTGCCGTCGGCGGCCACCGTGATGGCCATCGAGGGGCCGCCCACCACCGTCATGGTCCATGGCCCGGTGACGTCGGCCAGCTTGGCCTGGGCATTGTAATCATAGATGGCAGGGTCGATCCCGGCGCTGGAAAAGGCCAGCGCGCTCGGTATCGCGAGCGCGCCGCTGAAGCTGGTCTGCGACACGTAATTGGCGCTCAGGGCGTAGCTGCTGCCCGCCGTGTTGTAGTCGCGGATGTCGCTGGCGCTGAACAGGCCCTTGTTCGAGCTGCCCTTGCCCTGGAGCAGGCCGACGGCGGCCAGCGGGCTGCTGGTGGTGCCGTAGAATCCGAAGTAACTGTCGTCGTCGAGCACGAGCATGTTGAATAGGCGCCCGGAGCTGGTCAGGGTGCCGGCATACATGCCCTGGGCCGGCAGCGCCGTCACCAAGGTCGCCACGGTGCTGTCGATGGTCGGCCCGATTGCGTTGATGTCGGTGGCCAGCGTGACGCCGGCCAGCATGGCGCGCACCACCACGTTGGCGGCCAGTCCCTCGTAGGCGCGCGTGGACAGCGCCGTGGTCAGGCTGGCGGTGAATCTGGTCGCGACAGCCGCTTTCTTGTTGATCACGTCGACGTCGGTGGACTGGGCACTGCTCATGAGGCTGATGGCGGCGCTGGCGCGCGTGACCTGGCCCTTGTCGATCGCACCGGACCAGAAACTCTTGCCACCGGCATCGGCGGCGCGCCCGAACAGGTTCTGGTAGACGGCATCGATGAACACGCCATTGTCGCCAGGGTACAGGTCCTTCGATTCCTGGCTGCCGCCGAACACGTCGATCAGCGCCTGCACTTTTGGATTGCTGTAATAGGCTTGCCCGAGTCCGACGATGTCGGTCGGGGCGCCCAGGTCGCGCAAGCTGGTGGCGAAAAACGCCAGGCCGCCGGCGTCTGCCGGGCGGCCAAAATAGCCGACATAGATCTGTTGCACGACGGTGTAGTAAGCGCTCACCGGCTGGGCCACGCTTTGGACCTGGGCGGCGAACTGCGGGGCGCGCGCGGCGCCGGTCGTGGTGCTGCTGTCGCTGCCGCAGGCGGCGAGCAAGACGGAAATCGAACAGAGCAGGATGGGTTTAAACATTGTCTTCATGATCACCTTGAATTGCGGTTTGAACGTACGGCTGTGCGCGATTATAGCCTCGGGCGCTCAAAGCGCCACAGTTGAGCCGGGATTGGGCCGGGGCGCTCTGCGAATGTGTCTTTTTCCCGCGTAAAGACTTAAAATAAATCATGATTCGACGGCACAGGGCGCCGCACAACAAGGACACGCCGTGACGGCTGCATACTGGCAGAAGCGCATGATGGCCGCCGTGCTGATGGCGGGTGCGCTGCTGTGCGCGCCGACCCAGGCCCAGGAACGCACGCCCGACGGTGGCGTGACCCTCAACCCGGCCGAGCAGGCCTGGTTGCGCGCCCATCCGGTGCTGACCTTTTCGGTCGACCAGAACAACCCGCCGCTCAATTTCCGGCGCGCCGACGCCGACGGCGAATCGTTCGGCGGCGCCTCGATCGACTATGCCGACCTGGTGGCCCGCAAGACCGGCCTGAAACTGCGCTGGGTCGGTTCGAGCTGGGACGAGGCGCTGAAAAAAGCCATGGCCCACGAGGTCGACGGCGTGCCCGGCGCGCGCGACCGTCCGGAACGGCGCCTGCGCCTGAACTTCAGCACCCCCTACCTGGAATTGCCGATCGCGATGGCCACCCGCAGCGGCCATGCCGAGGTGCGCACGCTGGGCGAGTTTGCCGGCCTGCGGGTGGCGGTGGTGCGCAACACGGTGCGCATCCCGGTGATCCGCTCGCGCTGTCCGGCCTGCGTCGTGGTGGAGGTCGACAACCCGCAGGACGGCATGGCGCGGGTGCGGGCGCGCCAGGCCGACGCGTATTTCGACGACCTGCCGGTGATCCAGCGCCACCTGGGGGCGGGCACCAAGATCGCGCTGCTGTACTATTTTTCGGAGGCGGCCACGGTGCGCTTCGCGCTGCGCAACGACGAGCCGCTGCTGCTGTCGATCTTCAACAAGGGCCTGGCGGCGATCCGGCCCGAGGAGCATCAGCTGATCCGCACGCGCTGGCTGGCCGCCGCCGACGGCGTGCGCGTGCAGCGCGACCTGGCCCTGTCCGAGCCGCAGCGGGCCTGGCTGCTCGAGCATCCGGTGATCCGGGTCGGCGTGATGAGCCAGCGCGCCCCGGTCGAATCGGTGGGCGAGGACGGCCAGTTGCGCGGCATTTCGGTCGACATGCTCAAGCGCGCCGAGGAGATGCTGGGGGTGCGCTTCGAACTGGTGCCGATGACGGCCAACGGTGCGGCGCTCGAGCAGGTCCGCGGCCACCAGCTCGACATGCTCTCGGCCACCAACCACTGGACGGCGCGCCAGTCCTACCTTTCCTTCAGCGAGTCCTACCTGAGCACGCCGATCGTGTTGTTCGCCCCGGCCGGCGTGCCCAATCCCGGCGGCCTGCCCGGCCTGGCGGGCAAGCGCGTGATGGTGCTCGCCGGCACCACCACTGCCGAACAGGTGCAGCGCGACTGGCCGGGCGTGAACCTGCTGCCGGTCGACACTGCCGCCCAGGCCATCACGGCGCTGCGCCGCGGCCAGGCCAGCGCCTTCGTCGGTGCCCTGATGACGGGCAGCCACCAGCTGCAGGAGATGGGCGCGAGCGACATCCGGGTCGCCGGCGAGACCGACTACAACGTGCAGTTCAGCTTCGGGGTGCGCAGCGACTGGCCGCAACTGGTGGCGATCCTCGACCAGGCGCTGGCGGCGATCCCCAAGAATGAACGCGACACGATCCGCCAGCGCTGGTCGCACATCGACCTGGGGCGCCAGCTCGACTACCGGCCGCTGGGCGCGCTGGGACTGGCGGTGCTGGTGGCGCTGGCCTTCATCCTGCAATTGCGGGTGATGGTCAAGCGCCGCACGGCCGCGCTCGAGAGCGAGGTGGCGATCCGCCGCGCCAACGAGGAGGAACTGCAGCATTTCCGGCGCCACCTGCAGGACCTGGTGGTCGAGCGCACCAGCGAGCTGGCCGCGGCCAAGGAGGCGGCGGTGGCCGGCAACCTGGCCAAGAGCGTGTTCCTGTCGAACATGAGCCATGAATTGCGCACCCCGCTCAACGCCATCCTCGGCTTTTCCGAGCTGCTGCGCCACGAGGCGAACTTGTTGCCGGCCCAGCGCAAGACGCTCGACCTAATCAACCGCAGCGGCGAGAACCTGCTCACGCTGATCAACGATGTGCTCGACATGTCCAAGATCGAGGCCGAGCGGCTCGAGGTCGAGCGCGATGCCTTCGACGTGGTGGCCATGACGGCCGACGTCGTCGAACTGCTGCGGGTGCGCGCCGAGGCCGCCCAGCTGGCGCTGGTGTTCGAGCGCGGCGCCAGCTGCGTGGCCGCGGTCTACGGCGACGAAGCGAAGCTGCGCCAGGCGCTGATCAACCTGGTCGGCAACGCCATCAAGTTCACCGAGCATGGAGGCGTGACGGTGCGGCTCGACACCGCCCCGCTGAACGGCGCGGACCAGGCGGAGGGCATGCTGATGCTGCAGATCGAGGTCCAGGACAGCGGCATGGGCATCAGCCCGGACGACCAGCAGCACGTGTTCGAACCGTTCGTCCAGGTCGGCGCCCCGCATGCCCAGAAGGGCACCGGCCTCGGTTTGAGCATCACGCGCAAGCTCGTCGAGCTGATGGGCGGACAGCTGCAGCTGGCCAGCGAGGCGGGGGTCGGTTCGCGCTTTCGCATTGCGCTGCCGGTTCAGGCGGCCGAGCTGCCCGAGGTGGCCGCCGGCCGTCCGCGCGTGATCGGGCTGGCCCCGGGCCAGCCGACCTGCCGCATGCTGGTGGTGGAAGACCAGATGCAGAACTGGTTGCTGCTGCAACGCCTGCTAACGGATGCCGGTTTCGAGGTGCGGGTGGCGACCAATGGCGCGCTTGGCGTGGAGACCTTCCTGTCCTGGCAGCCGCAACTGATCTGGATGGACCACCGTATGCCGGTGATGGACGGGCTCGAGGCGACGCGCCGCATCCGCGGCCTTGAGGGCGGGCGCGCAGTCAAGATCGTGGCGGTGACGGCGTCGGCATTCGAGGACGAGCGGGCGCACGTGATGGCCGCTGGCATGGACGACTTCATCCGCAAGCCTTACCGTCCGGACGACATCTTCGACTGCCTGACGCGCCAGTTGGGCCTGGAGTTCGTGCGTGCTGCCCCGGTGTCTCCGGCCGGCCACGCGGCCAATGCGGCTTTGCAGGCGGAGGACCTGGCGGTACTGCCGTCCGAGCTGCGCGCCGAGCTGCGCGGGGCCGTGGTGGCGCTCGATCAGGGACACCTGGCGGCGCTGGTCGAAGCGCTGGCCAGTGAGCACCCGACGCTGGCGGCGGCCATCGTGCGCATGACGGTGGCCAACCGCTTCCGCGAGCTGTGCGAGCTGCTCGACGCGGCGGCGGCCGAAATCGAATGAGGGCGGAGGGAGCGATGCGCATGCTGCGGGGACGAGGGGCGGCAATTTTGCTGGGGTTCGCTTGGGCCGGCGCGGCATTGGCCCAGGACGGGGTAATCGCCTACGGCGTGGCCGACGTGTTCGCCACCCAGGTACGCGCCACCGGGCTGGCGCCGGTGTTCCGGATCGACTCCAGCGGGCTGCTCGCAAGCCGGATCGGGGTGCGCGGCAGCGAAGCGCTGGGCGACGGCATCAAGGCCAACTTCACGCTAGAAATCGGGGTCAATGCCAACGATGGCAGCGCGCCGGACGCCAATCGCCTGGCCAACCGCCAGGCCTGGCTTGGCGTCTCGGGCGCAGCCGGCGAACTGCGCCTGGGGCGCCAGAACACGCCCCAATTCACCATGAACGGGCGCTACGACGCCTTCCTGAGCGCGACCCAGGCTTCGGGCTGGAACAACCTGTTCGGCGCACCGCCGCGCACCGACAGCGCGCTCGGGCTGTTCTCGCCCAAGTGGGGCGGGGTGCGCCTGCAAGCACTGCTGGCCAGAGGGGCGACCGGCGGCGGCGCGCCGCTGGCGCAGTCGCAGGCCAACCAGAACACCCATCTGGCGGCCGAGTACGAACAGGGCGACTGGTACGCGGGACTGAACCATCAGCTGGTGCATGTGGCGAGCTTGCCGTACAGCGTGCAGCGCGTCAGTGCCGGGGTGGCCTGGACTGCGAACAGCCGCTGGAAGCTGTACGCGGCGCTGGGCCGCGAGGCGCGTTCGGACGCCAGCTTGCGCACCTGCCTGTTGTCATTGTCGGCGGCGCGCACGCTCGCTGGCGGCACCGTGCTCGCGTTCGGCGGCGCCGCGCTGCGCGACCAGCTCTCCGGTACTGGCCATGGCGGCGCCGGGCAGCTCAGCGTGCAGCTGCGCCGTGCGCTGTCGCGCCGCACCACCGTCTACGGCGCAGGTGCGCGCCTGCTCCAGCATGGCTTGCGCAACAGCTTCTTCCTCAATGGCTCGGCGGTGGTCGAAGCAGGCGCGCAGATTCGCTCGCCACTGCCCGGGGGCAGCATCAGCGGCCTGCAGCTTGGCATCACGCACAGCTTCTGATGCCCACGCCCGCGCCTTCGTACCAGCTGTGAAAGAACCGGGCGCGACGACTTTTTGAGAAATTGAAAAATCTACAAAGGCGCCCGGTTATGGCGCGTGGCATGGCGCATCGCACGCATGCTGTCGGCGCCGCTGCGCGCGAAGGCCTCAAGCGCGCGCCGGTAGCCGAACTGCCACTGGGTCTCGACCTGTTCGACATAATGCGCATAGTCGCCCGGCATGACCAGCCGGATCCGGTTCTCGCGCCAGCGCAGTATCTGTTGCACGCCTTGTGCGCGCAGCACCAAGTCGACGTCGGAGCTGTCGATCCAGGTGTCGGCCCGCTGCTGATGCACGTGGCGCAGGCGCGCGTTGCCGTCGATTCCCAGCACCGCGCGCAGCGCCGGAATGGCCACGTGCTGGTTGAACGGTGCCTTCATCTCGATCACCACGCGCTCGGCCAGTCGATGCGCAATCTCAATCGGAAACAGGTCGATCACGCCGCCCATGTAATGGCCGCTCTGGCTGGAATGGCAGCGGAAATAAAACATGTCGGAGATCGAAATGCGCACCGCATCGCCGATCGGCATGTCGCTGTCGGTGATCAGGTGGCGCGCGATGGCGTTGTCGCCCCATTGTGGCGCGCACAGCGGCGAAGCCATGCCATCGAGCATCGCGGCGGCACGAAGGTCGCAAAAAACAGTTTCGGCGAACAGTTTTCGGCCTGCCCGCAACTGGCCCACGTCTTCCGGCTCGAACAAAATCTTGCCGCCAATGATGGCCACGGAAGGCGCCTGTGCCGCGCGCCCCGGTGGCAGCGGCAGCTGCGGCGGTATGTCGAAAAAATAGTCATCGAACAGGTCTGGAATCCGCACCGTGCGGCCACGCTGCAGCCGGCGCCCCAGCGCCTGCACGAAAGAGCGCCCGATCGCGGCACGCGGCGTCGATTGCAGGCCGCTGAGGAAGCCGTACATGGCCGGCGAGGCCACCCAGGCCTTGCGCGCGGCATCGTCGGGCAGGGCGGCGATCACGGCGGCGGCGATCGAGCCGCCGCAGCTGGCCAGCAGCAAGTCCGGCTGATTGCCGCTGTCGACCGCGGCGGCGTACATGCCCAGGTAGTAGCTGAAGCGAAAGCTGCCCCCCGCCATGACCATGCAGCGCTTGAATTTGTGAGTTTGCATCATCGAACGATGATGCCCTGACTAACGGCTCCAAAACAAGGCTTTTCTGCGACCGGAGCAGGGCCGGCCTGGTCGCCGTTGCCGGCAAAAATGAATGAACCTTTCAATCGTGCGCGGTAATCAAGCTTCGTGACCGCGTCATTCCCGAGCCGAATCGGACCGCGGCACCATCGCAGCCTAACCACAGCACGACCTTTTTCGGGAGCATCCTCATGAAAATCGCACTCACCATCACATCAGCCAGCATGCTGGCCCTGGCGGTATTCTCCGCTGCCGCCACGCCTGTTCGTTCCGGACCATCGAGCCAGGCCGGCGCGCGAATTGCCGCCGCGCCGATTGCAGGGCATGCAAGTCCGGGCATGGCCGCGGGCAGCGCGCCGACCACCGCCAGGGCGCCATCCCATACCGGACAGCCCAACCAATCCTGCGGCAGCGCAACGGCGCCCACCACCCCGGGCAATGCGGCGACGGCGCCGGGATCGGCATTCAATCCGGACGGCAAGGCCGGGACCGTCTACGCGGGAGAGCAGCCGCAAAATTCCAGGAATCCGGTGAGTGTTTCCCAGTATGACGTGGCTTGCGCAAACCAACCTTTGCATTAAGCGCAGCATGAAGCGGATCGACCTCAGGCCGGTCCGCCGCGTCCAGGAACAATCGACGATCAATTACCAGGGAGGTTCGATGAATGCCGTTCGCAGTGACAAGGCTGTCCGACTTCGATTCCAATCCATATTTCCTGCCATGGCCCGCACGGCATGCCTGTTGCTCGCAACGACGGCGCCCTCGCACGCCGTGCCCAGCTTTGCACGACAGACCCATCTGGACTGCATGGCTTGCCACGTGAGCTGGCCGGAACTGACGCCAACCGGCAGGCAGTTCAAGTTAAATGGCTACACCCTGGGCGAGCAACTTCGCCTGCCATTTGCGGGAATGCTGCAAGTGTCACGCAGCTCGAGCGCCCATGTCGATCCTGGATCGCCTGATAATTTTCTGAAAGACCGGCAACTCATGTTGCAAGAGGCGAGCTTATTCATGTCTGGAAAACTTGGCGAACACGTCGGCATATTTTCCCAGGCGACCTATGACGGTCTCGAGCATCACACCAGCATCGACAATGTCGACCTCCGCTATGCGAACCGCTTGACCGCGCCAGGCGGCCCCTTGCTGTACGGTTTCACGGTACACAATAACCCGATGGTGCAAGACATCTACAATAGCGGGCCGACCTGGGGCTTTCCTTTCGCCTCGTCCGGAGTGGCCGTCACGCCCAACGCGGCCACGGCCATCGAGAGTTTGGGGCAGCAAGTTGCCGGCATGGGCGCCTATGGCTTGTGGCGCAACACGCTGTACAGTGAGCTCAGTTTTTACCGCACGGCCGACCGCCTGTTTTCCGTGCTGCGCGCGGGAACCGACAAGGCCAGCGATGCCGCACTCAAGGGCTACAACCCGTACTGGCGGCTCGCCTTGCAGCACGAATGGGCGGACGGACGCCATTCGGCCATGCTTGGCGCCTACGGCTTGACGGTGGATCGCTTCCCGGACAACACGGTGCAGAGCGGGCCGACGGATCGCTTCGTCGATGTCGGATGGGACGCCCAATACCAGTACATCACGGACCAGCATCGCGCTTCCGCGCAGCTGAACTATATCCGCGAAAACCAGCATTGGAATGCAAGCGCGCAAAGCAATCCGGTCGACACGCTTCATTCGTTCAGGGCCAAGGCGACCTACTACTATCAGAAGAAATATGGCGCCACCTTGAGCCATTTTTCCACGAGCGGCAGCAGCGATAACAGCCTCTACAATTCCGGCGATCCGATCACGGGAAGCGCGAACGCGAGTCCGAATTCCAGCGGCCTGATCTTGGAACTGAACTACCTGCCCAAGCGCGATGTACGAATCACCTTGCAGTACACCGCCTATCGCCGTTTCAACGGAGGCCGAAACAACTACGATGGCTTCGGACGCAACGCGGGAGACAATAACACCTTGTATTTGCTGGGCTGGTTCATGTTCTAGCCCGGGGCCATTCGATGGAGCACAGCAGCATCATGAACGGACATCAAATTGCGCGTCGCAGATTGGTCAAGCGAGGCGCACTATTACTGGCATCGTTCCCCTTGCTTGCATGGACGCGGGAAGCGCGGGCCGGCAAGGCAGGCAAGGCCGATTTCCACTACCAGGAGCATCCAAACGAGGGAAATCGATGTCTCGACTGCACCCAGTTTGTGCCGGCGAATATGGATTCCGACCGTGCCGATGGGGCTTGCCGCCTAGTGGCCGGGCCGATCGATCCCAACGGATGGTGCATGGCGTTTACGAGGAAATGAAGGCGACGCCTGGCGGACGGAAGTTCATGGCCCTGGTGGACGGACCAACAAGGCTCGGTTAAGCAATTGGACAAAACCAAGCCGGCAACCATTCTGATGTGATTTGGATCCTGGCTGGGTTGTCATCAATGCCAGCGTGCAGCCGGCAGCCACGGCAACGGCAAGACGTTGGCGCAGCAACGCCGATTGCACACCGAGACGCCGAAAACGCGGCAGTGTGGTCGCCCCACACAACTGGGCCAGCTTGCCATCGAGGCGCAGGCAGCAGACACCGGCCAGTTCGCCGTCGATCCATGCACCAAAGCGCAGGAAGTCGGGGGCTAGCAAGAATCCTTCGAGCGCGCTTTCCAGCAGTTCGCGTGGCGGAAGTTCTGGCGCGGCAATGCCTTGTGCATCTGCATGCCCAAAACCGTTGATCGATTCTTCCAGCCACAGCCGGTCTTCGTGCGGCGCCATCTGGCGAATCAACATGCCCTCAGGCGCGCTGGGGAGGGCGTCAGCGGCGTCGAGGGGACGGCCAAGGACGTTTTCGAATCCTTCCAGCAGGTAGCCGCGCGTCGCAAGCAGGCGCCCAAATGCAGGATCGGAAAACGTGGACAGTTCGGCTTGCAGCGGCGCCTGCCTGGAATCGA
Organism: Pseudomonadota bacterium; assembly: GCA_040390195.1. GTDB lineage: Bacteria > Pseudomonadota > Gammaproteobacteria > Burkholderiales > Burkholderiaceae_D > Telluria_A. The sequence continues at coordinate 13,350 of JAZJYV010000033.1, forward strand.
AATGGTCTTCGATGCGACCGAGCTCTTCGGATGTGGGCATGCCATGGAAGCCAACGCCAATCAGCTTACTCATCGGTGACATCGGACCGGCGTACACCACGACACCTCCTGCCAATTGCCGGACCAGCAAGCCGTCGCGCGTCCCCTGGTTTTCCAGGGCCCGGCCAATGGCGTGCGTCAGTCGGGCTTCGGCAAGGTCAATCTCTTCTGCCAGGGAGGTCGAAACGAACATGTTTGGATTTGCCGGCGCCTGGTCGGTGCTGGCAGGATTGCTAAAGATTTCATCATCATGGCTTTCCTCGTGAAACGCAAGCGCCAGGCGCCGCGACAGTGAATTCAATATTCGTTACTACAAATAATTCTAGCGGTTTCTGTTATTTGTTACTACACTAATTCAATGAGGCTCACCTTCGACTCTGCCAAACGTGCAAAGACACTTGTTGAAAGGGGCTTGGATTTTGCTCGTGCGAGCGAAGTATTTGAAGGAGTTACGGTGACGATGGACGATAACCATCTGGACTATGGCGACCCCGCCGTGTGACGGTTGGCTATCTCGATGGGCGCGTCGTTGTCGTGGTTTGGACGCCGCGCGGTCGGGTGCGAAGAATTATCAGTATGGGGAAAGCAAATGAACGTGAAATCGCAAAATGCGCCCAAGACTTGGGTTGATCCGGACGAAGCGCCGGAACTGACAGACGAATTTTTTGAGAAGGGCGTATGGCGGATTGGTGACAAGATCGTGTCACGCGACGAGGCGCGAACGGAAGCGGGAAAACGTCGTGGCAGGCCAGCAGGGAGCGGGACCAAGGTCAGCACGACTATTCGGTTTGACGCCCAAGTGTTGGCGGCGTTCAAGGCCACTGGCGATGGCTGGCAGACACGCATGAACGACGCGCTGAAAGAGTGGCTCAGATCCCGTTGATCCATGATTTGCCGGACTGGCGAGCCGCGGAGTTCGAATCCGTGGATCGGGCCGTCGCAGAAGCGGGCGAGGGCCGATGCGTGCGGCTGGGCGTGACACATCGCGAAGGATGTTCCTTCTGCGGCGCTGGCGTGGTTGCGTCCGGTCCATTTCCGGTCGGGGTGGAGAGCTGGCGGGCTTATTGCGTGGCGGGCTGATGCGGGGGCAGTATTTTTTGGGCGCCCGGTGGTAGCTTAGGAGCTTTCCGAAGTCATTTGTGGCAATTTAGGGTTTTCATTGGACTTCTCGATGGCGGTCGGAATTATCGCACTGTCGGCGCGAGTGGCACAGTATTATCCTAACACCAGCCCGGCGAAGTCGCTCTCCAAAGCGGTGAGGGCTGGTGATCAGGTGTACGTGTCGGGGCAGATTGGCCTACGCGCCGCCGAAATAATCGCCGAAGGCCGCGTCCTGGCTGTGATCGTCAGTCATAGCAAATGAGCGCACAGTGTGTGTGCGGCAGCCACGGTAATTTTGTCTGTATAGAGAGAATCTACAATGCGTACAATTTTGTTTGCCCTGCTTGCCAGTCTGGCCTTGAGCCACCTTGGCGTCTCCGCTCAAGCAATCTCGCAGGCGGTGATCGAGGATCCGCGTCCAGATGCCATGCATCCGGCGCGGATGGCGGTCATTCATGTGCCCACTGGCGGGGTGGAGATCAACGGCATCGTCTATATTGCGTCTGGGCTTGGTCCGCATCCAACTTTTGTGCTCTTCCACGGCGTGCCTGGCAATGAAAAAAACCTGGACCTGGCTCAGGCCGTTCGGCGTGCCGGCTGGAATGCAGTGATGGTCAATTATCGCGGCTCTTGGGGCAGTCCGGGCAAGTTTTCGTTTGCGCAAAACCTGGAGGATGCGAAAGCCACCCTGGCGTTCATACGCAATCCTGTGAATGCGGTCAAACTGGATATCGATCCGAACCGCATAGCCCTTGGCGGGCATAGTATGGGCGGCTGGGTGTCTGCCTTGACGGCGTCGCAGGACCCGGCACTACTGGGTACGGTGATCATTTCTGCGGCGGATATGGGTGCATTCGGACAAAAAGCGAAAGAGCATTTTTCCGATGTCGCGGGCTTTCTGGAGGGCGGTCGCCCCGCGCTCGCGGGCGTGAGCGGCCAGGCAATGGCCGATGAATTGCGCACCAATGCCGATGGCTGGACATTGGTCGCCGCCGCGCCGCGTCTGCGCAATACTAATCTGTATGTGCTGTACTCTGCTGATGATTGGGAGGCCGACAGTGTACGTCTGATCAAGGCGATTGAAGAGCGTGGCGGCGCCTCATTGCGTTACCTGCGCGTGCCCACCGACCACGTTTGGTCGGACAAGCGTCTTACCTTGGCTAGTCTCGTGACCACTTGGCTGGAGTCCCTAAAGGCCACCAAGCCCTGACGAAATCTCTGCACAGACAAATACGCGCGTAAGGCCGCATGTTCAGGTGGCAGTGCCAAGGCATGCCAAGGCTTCGAAAAGCGAGAGAAAAGTGCGATGGATTACCGGAGACCCTTCGGCACAATCCTTAAGTCCGGCGAAGCGGGCCATTTTCTGCCCAGTAGGATGGATTTTGATGGACCTATCGAGACAAATTTTTGATGGCGAGGTGGATCGGCAGCGACCGGACGGTTTCAGAAGCGACCAGAAATGGACCAGACAGCAAAAAGCCCACGAACGTGAATTCGGGGGCTTTTTGGGTATTCGTGGTAGGCCGTGCGGGATTCGAACCTGCGACCAACGGATTAAAAGTCCGCTGCTCTACCAGCTGAGCTAACGACCCGAAGAGGCAGTATTATAAACGATGCAAAGCGTTTCCGCTAGGCTAAATTGTGCACTGCAAGGTCAAACGAGCGCCGCCGTCACTTTCAGCACTTCCTCAGCCGTCGTCACGCCTTCGATGATCTTGTAGGCGCCGGCGATGCGCAGCGGTTTCATGCCATCGGCCACGCTTTGCGCGCGCAGCGCCGACAGGTCGGTTTCCTCGCCGATCAGCTTGGTGAATCCTTCGGTCACGGTGGCCAGCTCATAGATACCGGTGCGGCCCCGGTAGCCGGTCTGGCGGCACTCCGGGCAGCCGATCGGGCGGTACACGGTGGTCGGCTTGGGAATCTTCCAGGCGCCGCCGATGCCGTGCCAGACGTCGTCGTTGATCTCGCCATCGGCCGCCTTGCAATGCGCGCACAGCGTGCGCACCAGGCGCTGCGCCATGATGCCGATCAGGGTCGCCTCCAGTAAATAGTAGGGCACGCCCAGCTCCAGCAGCCGCATCACGGCCGATGGCGCGTCGTTGGTGTGCAGTGTCGACAGCACCAGGTGGCCGGTCAGCGCCGCCTGGATCGCCATCTCCGCCGTTCCCAGGTCGCGAATCTCGCCGACCATGATGATGTCCGGGTCTTGCCGCATCAGCGCCTTGACGCCGTCGGCGAACGACAGGTCGATCCCCGGCTGCACCTGCATCTGGTTGAATGAGGGTTCCACCATCTCGATCGGGTCTTCCACCGTGCAAACGTTGACCTCGGAAGTGGCCAGCGCCTTGAGGGTGGTGTACAAGGTCGTCGTCTTGCCCGAACCAGTCGGCCCGGTCACCAGGATGATGCCGTGCGGCCGCTTGGTCAGGTAGTCCCAGCGGGACGCGTCGTCGGTTGGAAAGCCCAGCTCGGGCAACGTCTTGACCACCACCTCGGGATCGAAAATCCGCATCACCAGTTTCTCGCCGAACGCGGTCGGCAAGGTCGACAGGCGCAGTTCGACTTCCTGGCCGGCGCTGGTGCGGGTCTTGATGCGGCCATCCTGCGGGCGCCGCTTCTCGATCACGTCCATGCGCCCGAGCAGCTTGATGCGCGCTGTCATGGCGATCATCACCGCCGCCGGCACCTGATAGACCTGGTGCAGCACGCCGTCAATGCGAAAACGGATCGAGGCGAAGTCGCGCTTGGGCTCCAGGTGGATATCCGAGGCGCGTTGCTCGAACGCGTACTGCCACAGCCAGTCGACGATGTTGACGATGTGCTGGTCGTTGGCGTCGAATTGCTTGTTCGACTTGCCCAGTTCGACCAGTTGCTCGAAGTTGTTGCGCAGCGCCAGGTCCTGGGTTGAGGATTTGTTGGCGTTCTTGATCGACTTGGCCAGGCTGAAAAACTGCGAGATGTATTGGGCGATGTCGAGTGGGTTGGCGATCACCAGCTCGATCTTGCGGCGCGAAATCTTCGAAATCTCCGCTTCCCATTCGACTGAGAACGGTTCGGCAGTGGCCACCACCAGCGTGCTACTGGTCAGTTCGATCGGCAGGATGTTGAAGCGCGCCGCGTAGCCGGCCGACATCACGTCCGCCACCTTGGTGAAGTCCATTTTCAACGGGTCGACGCGCACGAACGACAGGCCAACCCTGGCCGCAACCCACTCGCACAGCATGTCGAGCGTGAGCATGCGGTGCGGCGGCTGCGCCGAAATCAGCTTGCACTGGGCGATTGCCGTCAGCGGATGCATCGAGCCGACCGCATTTTTGAGGATGCCCTGGGCTTGGGTGAAATTGGCCTTGACGTGGGGCTTGGTGACGACGCCGTCGGCCAGCATCCAGGAGAACAGGGTTTGCAGGTCAAGCGCCTTGGGCGTGGCCGGGTTGGCTGCGGGTTTGGCGGGTACTGCTTTCAAGTCTGCGTTCAAACCGGTTCTCCGTGATGGAACTACACTGCTGCCTGAATGCCCTTGAGCCAGGCCTTGGCCGGCAGTTTGGTGTCGGCGACGATCCGCGCGGCGCGTGCGGCCAGGGCGTCGAAGTCGAGCACGGGACGGCTCTCGAAGCAGATCGCCACCACATTACCATCATGCACTTCGGGCAGGCAAATTACATGGGCGAAGCCGTATTTCATGGCCTTGATGTTTTTCGCGAAGCTCGGGTGGTCGCCGAACAGGTTGACCGTCATGATCCCGCCCGGCGCCAGGCAGTCGTTGCAGGCGCGGTAGAACTCGGCGGTGTCGAGCACCGGGCCGCGCGCGGTGGCGTCGTACAAGTCGCATTGCAGCACGTCAAAGGCGCCCAGCCGGGCAGGGTCGTTGACGAAGTCGAGCGCGTCCAGCTCCAGCACGTTCAGGCGCGCGTCGTCGGGCGGCAGCTTGAACATCGAGCCGCAGATGGCAATCACGGTGGGGTTCAGTTCGACCGCAGTGACGGCCGCTTCAGGAAACTGGCGGTAGCAAAATTTGGTCAGCGTGGCGCTGCCCAGGCCGAGCTGGGCGATATTGCGGGGCTGCTCGAGGAACAGCATCCAGGCCATCATTTGTTGGGCGTATTCGAGTTCCGGCCAGTCGGGCTTGCGGATGCGCATGGCGCCCTGTACCCACTCGGTGCCGAAGTGCAGGTAGCGCACGCCGTCCTGTTCGGACAGGGTCACGGGAGCATATTTTGGCTTGCGCGCGGGGCGGCGCGAAGATTCGGCTTGTTCGATGGATTTACGTTTGATCAGCATCCCCCATTATCCCGTGGTCGCTTGCCCTAGCACAAGGAAAACCGCGCCATGGATGGCTGGAATGTTTTCAAATTTTCGAAAAGCGGCGTTCCGGGGTGGATAAGCACAGCGCCTTCCACCCGTGCGAGCTTGTGGATATGCCGATTTCGCAATCGTCATTCCCGCGCAGGCGGGAACGATGAGTCAACTATTCGGTTTCTTCACGCCTTGTACGTATAGCTGCTGCTTAGTTCTGCTGCTGTTCCGGCTCGACCGACACGCGCAGACGTACCCGCTGGCCCGGATCGTGCGCCATAATGCTGGTGTAGTTGCGGCCGCGGTAGTCATACGTCACTTCGTAACCCGTGGTGCGCGACTCCCAGGTGTCGACCGTGCGGCATTGACGCACCGCTTGCTCTTGCACCTGTTGCGGCGCTTGCTGGCGGCCATTGTTTTCGGCACGGTCACCGACAATGGCGCCGGCAATTGCCCCAGCGGCCGTTGCCGCAGCACGCCCGCTACCGCCACCGATCTGGTTGCCGACCAGCGCACCGGCGATGCCGCCGATGATCGACCCGCCCGCGCCGCGCTCTTGCTGCTGCTGGACCGGCACCTGCATGTATTCGGTCTTGCACTCTTGGCGCGGCTGACGTACCTGTTCCACGCGCGGCTGCACCCGGACCACGCGGCCGTAGTCTTCGAACTCAGCCGCTTGCACCAGTGGCAGGGCACACAGACCCAGGGCAGAGATCATTATTCTTGCTTGCAGTTTCATACACTACCTCATCATCTGGTTGGACATTTCCAAGAATGCCAAGGTTCCCATGTTAAGCCTTTCATTGCCCATTTAGCAGTCTGTGTGGCAACAAATTGTAACAGCAGGTGGTTCTCGGTCAAGTCGGCCGCAGAATCGGTTTTCAGAGGGAAAAACAGCTGTGGATTAGGGAAAACCTTCTGTTTTTTTACAAATCTTGCGTTTGAAATCACATACGGGTTGATTCAGTAACCACAAAACGTTACCCTAATACGAATAAGGGATTATATTGGCGCGTGGAAACGATTTTGGGGGATCAGCGCTGGCAGAGAAGAATATGAAAAACACACCCGCCCACACCAGGTCGACTTGAGGGAAAAATGAGTTTGTTGATAACAGTGCCGCCGAACCTCGTGCAATCCATTCGTGCTTTCCGTGTCGTTGAATTGCAGGAGGAAGCCGCTCGACTGGGGCAACACTTCCTGTACGCCCATTGCTCCGATACCCTGACCAAGCAGCAAGTGTGCGGCCGTATTGGCGAAAATTTCCTCTTTCCCAAGCCGTGCAGCAAGAATTTCGAGGCCCTCAAGGAGTGCCTGACCGAGACCATCAACAAGGCCGGTCCCCAGCCCGGTTTCATCGTCGTGCTCGAACAATTGCCCAACACGCAGAAATTCGACAAGGAAGCTCGTGAGACGCTGCTCGATGTATTCCGTGATGCGGCCGATTACTGGGCTGAGAAGAAAGTACCGTTCCGGGTCTTCTATTCCTTCGAGTAGGGCAGTCCAGATGGCGTGCTGCACTGCAACATAATTCGCCCGGACCTGCCCTCCCGGGTTACAATGCGCGCTTATGAAAAACATTGTGATCCTCATTTCCGGGCGCGGAAGCAACATGGAGGCCGTCGTGCGCGCTGCGCGCGACGAGCAATGGCCGGCCCGCATAGCGGCCGTGATCAGCAACAAGCCTGAGGCGTCGGGGTTGCAATTTGCCCAGGCGAACGGTATTCCGACGGCGGTGGTGGCCAACCAGGATTTTTCCAGCCGTGCCGATTTCGACGCCGAGCTGCAGCGTGTGATTGACCAGTTTGCGCCCGACTTGGTGCTGCTGGCCGGCTTCATGCGCATCCTGACGGCGCCGTTTGTCGAGCATTACGCCGGACGCATGCTGAACATCCACCCCTCGCTGCTGCCCTCGTTTCCAGGGCTGCGCACCCACCGCCAGGCGCTCGAAGCGGGGGTGAGCGAGCATGGCGCGACCGTGCATTTCGTCACGGCCGAACTCGACCATGGTCCGGCGGTGGCGCAAGCGCGCGTGCCCGTCTTGCCGGGCGACACGGAAGACAGCCTGGCCGCCCGCGTGCTGGTCCAGGAACACCAGATTTATCCGCGTGCCGCGCGCTTGTTCATCGAAGAGCGCCTCGCGTACACGTACTGACACTGTAGTTAACAACCAAGGAATTCCATGAGATTGCCACCAGCGATACTCGGCAATACTGAAGAAGTATTGCGCGAGATCTTGCGTTTTTCGGCGCCCGCCGACACCACCCTGTCGCGCTATTTCAAAGACCACCCGCGCCTGGGCTCGCGCGAGCGCGGCGCCGTCGCCGAAGGCATTTACGCTGTGCTGCGCAATAAGTCCTTCTTTACCGACTTCGCCGAAGCGGGGTCGAGCCCGACCATGCGCCGCCTCACCATTCTCGGCCTGGCCGAAGCGGTGGGTGCCGACTCGCTGGGCGGCCTGACCGAAGAGGAAACCGCCTTCCTCGAGCGCATCAAGGGCATTGACCGTACCTTGATGCCGGCCCAGATGCGTTCGAACCTGCCCAAGTGGTTGTTCGACAAATTCGTGGCCCAGTATGGCGAAGCCGAGACGCTGGTGCTGGCCGACGCGCTGAACCAGCCCGCACCGCTCGACCTGCGCGTGAACTCGATCAAATCGAACCGCGACGATGTGATGGCGGCCCTGGCACAGGCGCCGATCCTGGCCGAACCGACGCCTTATGCGCCGCTCGGCCTGCGGGTGCTGAAGAAGCCGGCCCTGCAGAACCTGCCGCTGTTCAAGGATGGCGCGATCGAAGTGCAGGACGAGGGCAGCCAGCTGCTGTCCCAGATCGTCGGCGCCAAGCGCGGCGAGATGGTGGTCGACTTCTGCGCCGGTGCCGGTGGCAAGACGCTGGCGCTGGGCGCCCTGATGCGCAATACCGGTCGCTTGTACGCCTTCGATATCTCCGAGAAGCGCCTCGCCAAGCTCAAACCGCGGCTGGCGCGCAGCGGCCTGTCGAACGTGCATCCGGTGCAGATCGCGCACGAGCGCGACGCCAAGATCAAGCGCTTGGCTGGCAAGATCGACCGCGTGCTGGTGGACGCACCATGCAGCGGCCTTGGTACCTTGCGCCGCAATCCGGACGTCAAATGGCGCCAGAAAATCGAAGCGATCGCCGAAATGCAGGAGAAGCAAGCCTCGATCCTGGACGGTGCGGCGCGCCTGCTCAAGGGCGGCGGCCGCCTGGTGTACGCCACCTGCAGCCTGCTCAATGAAGAGAACGACTTCATCGTCGAACAATTCCTGGCCAGCCATCCCGATTTCGACCTGGTGCCAATGAGCAAAGTGCTCGCCGAGCAAAAGATCGACCTGGAAATGGGTGACTACCTGAAGCTGCTGCCGCACGTACACCAGACCGATGGTTTCTTCGCCGCCGTACTCGAACGCAAGCCGATGGCACCGAAGCCGCCCAAGGCCAAGCCGGACGACGCGACCGACGCCGACGCCGACGCATAAGCCGCTTCCTGCCCATGCCCCTATCGACCCTGCTGTCCGACTTTCTTGAGGACCTGAGCGCGCCCGGCATTGCCTGGCAGGCCGGGTCGATCATCCTGTGTATCGTGCTCGGCTGGGGGCTGGCCCACCTGATCCGCAAGGCCTGGCTCGAGCGCGATGGCGATGGCCCGGCACTGCGCATCGGGGTGGAGAGCTTTGCCCGGGTGCTCGGCCCGCTGCTCATTACCGGCCTGCTGGCGCTGGCAAAACTGGCGCTGGCCAGGACCCACCACGTCAACCTGCTGCGCGTGGCCCTGCCGATGTTCGCTTCCCTGGCCGTGATCCGCCTGGCCTTCTATTTGTTGCGCCGGGTGTTTGCGCGGCGCGCTCCGGTGGGTGCGGCCATCGTCACCTTCGAACGCATTTTCGCGCTGCTGGTTTGGCTTGGCGTGGCGATGTACATCACCGGGCTATGGCCGGACGTGCTCGGCTACCTCGACGAAACGACCTTGCCGCTGGGCCGCCATTCGGTGTCGCTGGAGGCGATCCTGCAGGCGGCGGTGTCGGTGGTGGTGCTGCTGTTCCTGGCCATGTGGGCCGGCGCGTCGCTGGAAGAGCGCCTGATGGGCATGCAGACCGTGCACAGCTCCTTGCGGGTGGTGATGGCGCGCATGAGCCGTGCAGTGCTGATCGTGGTGGCGGTGCTGGTCAGCCTGTCGATGGTGGGCATCGACCTGACGGTGCTGTCGGTGTTCGGCGGCGCGCTCGGTGTCGGCCTCGGGCTGGGTCTCCAAAGGATCGCCAGCAACTATGTTTCGGGATTCGTGATCCTGCTCGAACGCAGCCTGACCATTGGCGACATGATTTCAGTTGATAAATTTGCCGGCCGGGTCACCCACATCAACACCCGCTATACCGTGCTGCAGGGACTGGACGGAGTCGAAACGGTGCTGCCGAACGAAATGCTGATCTCTGGCCCCGTGCAGAACCAGTCGCTGAGCAACCGTTCGGTGCGGGTCGCGACCACGCTCACCGTGGCCTATGACAGCAAACTGGAGCAATTGATACCGCTGCTCGAAACACTGCCGCTGGAGGTTGCACGCGTGCTGCCAGCGCCGGCGCCGGGCGTGGCCTTGCTCAAATTTTCCAGCGACGGCTATGAACTGGAGCTCGGTTTCTGGATCAGCGATCCGGAAAACGGCCGTGGCGGTGTGATTTCCGACGTCAACAAGAAAATCTACGCGCTGATCCAGGCCGGACAGCTGAAGCTGGCTTACCCTTCGCGCGACACGCGCCTGATCGACGCCCATATCCATTCTCTATTGGCAAATGTTGCTCCGCCGAATTGAAATGATTCCTGCGAATCGTGCCGTACGTCACTATAAGCGCGTAAAATATGCAGCTTAATGACCACTTCTTAGAAGGTGGCAAAAAAAGCATCAATCCACTCTGGAGCAGTAATGAATTTGTTCAGTGTCACCCTGAATGCCATCCTCGATTTTCTGTCGGGCGGCATGGTCGGCCTTAGCGGCTGGCAAGTTGTCATCTACACCCTGGTTGTAACGCATATCACCATCGCCAGCGTCACCATCTACCTGCACCGCCATCAGGCGCACCGCGCGCTGGACCTGCACGCGATTCCGAGCCATTTTTTCCGTTTTTGGCTGTGGCTGACCACCGGCCAGGTGACCAAGGAATGGGCGGCCATTCACCGCAAACACCACGCCAAGTGCGAAACGCCGGAAGACCCACATAGCCCGGTGACGCGCGGGATCAAGAAAGTGCTGTTCGAAGGCGCCGAGCTGTATCGTATTGAATCGAAGAATATGGAGACCATGGAGAAGTATGGCCATGGCACGCCAACCGACTGGCTTGAGCGCAACGTCTACACCCGTTTCAGCTGGCAGGGCGTGGCAGTGCTGATGGTCGTCAACGTGGCCTTGTTCGGGGCTGACGGCGTGACCATCTGGGCTGTCCAGATGATGTGGATTCCGATCACGGCGGCCGGCATCATCAACGGCATTGGCCATTACTGGGGTTACCGCAACTACGAATGCGCCGACGCTGCCTGCAACATCATTCCGTTCGGCATCCTGATCGGTGGTGAGGAGCTGCACAATAATCACCACACGTTCGCCACCTCGGCCAAGTTGTCGTCCAAGTGGTATGAGTTCGATATCGGCTGGTTCTACATCCGTACGCTCGAAACGCTGGGCCTGGCCAAGGTCAAGAAGATCGCGCCGAAGCCCGTGTTTGAGCCGGGCAAGCTGGTGGCCGACTTCGATACGCTGCAGTCGGTGATCGCCAACCGGTATGACGTGATGGCCAAGTATGCGAAATCGGTCAAATCGGCCTGGCGCGAGGAATTCGAGCACTTGAAGCACAAGGCCGAGCTGGAATCGCGTTTCCTGAAGTCGTCGCGCAAGTTGTTGCAGCGCGAGCCGGGAAAGCTGGAAGGACCGCAGAAGCAGCAGCTGGTCGAGCTTTTCCAGCACAGCAAGGCGCTCGAGACCATGCACCACATGCGTGTGGAGTTGGGCGCGATCTGGGAGCGTTCACATTCGACCCGCGAGCAGTTGCTGCATCAGTTGCAGGATTGGTGTGCACGCGCCGAGGTGTCCGGGATCAAGTCGCTGGAAGACTTCTCGCTGCGGCTACGCAGTTACGCATAAAGCAAAAAAGCTCCTTCGGGAGCTTTTTTTATGGGCGGCGCATGGTGGAATGCGCTGCGCTTTTCCACCTTACGGGTCCATCGTTGTGGGCGAATCGTGGTGGAATGCGCTGCGCTTTTCCACACCCTACGGGTCCATCGTTGCGGGCGGCGCATGGTGGAATGCGCTGCGCTTTTCCACCCTACGGGTCCATCGTTGTGGGCGGTGCATGGTGGAATGCGCTGCGCTTTTCCACCCTACGGCCCGCAACGACGGATCCGTAGGGTGGAAAAGCGTAGCGCATTCCACCATGAGCCGCCTATAAAAAAAGCCGCACACTTGCGTGGGCGGCTTTATTAGGAAACGAAGACCGAATTACTTGATCTTGGTTTCTTTGTACATGACGTGCTTACGTGCCTTGGGATCGAACTTCATGATCTCCATTTTTGCAGGCATCGTGCGCTTGTTCTTGTCGGTGGTGTAGAAGTGACCCGTACCAGCGGTCGATTCCAGCTTGATTTTGTCGCGGCCAGTTTTTGCCATGATTGCTCCCTAATTAGACTTTTTCGCCACGCGCGCGCATGTCCACCAAGACGGCGTCAATGCCGACTTTGTCGATCACGCGCAGACCGGCGTTGGACAAACGCAGGGAGACCCAGCGGTTTTCAGATTCTACAAAAATACGACGATTCTGCAGGTTCGGCAGGAAACGACGCTTCGTTTTGTTGTTAGCGTGGGAGACGTTGTTGCCAACCATCGGACCCTTGCCAGTTACTTGGCAAACACGTGCCATAGCGCACTCCTTGAAATAGTTCCAAATTTGGAAAAACAAGAGTATAGCGCGAAAACCACCACTTAATCAATGACTTGTGAAAAACAATTGTGTCTCTGTTCATTCGTAAAATTTAACAATTGGCCGGACTAGATTTGCCCATGTTCGGCAAACGAATGCACTTGTGCGCCGGCAACGACAAAATGGTCGAGCACACGCACATCCACCAATGCCAGCGCTTGCACCAGCGCCCGCGTCAGCAGCAGGTCAGCCTCGCTGGGCTCGGGCGTGCCGGAAGGGTGGTTGTGCGCCAGCATGACTGCGGCAGCGTTGCGCGCCAGCGCCGCCTTGACCACTTCGCGCGGATACACGCTGGTATGGCTCAAGGTGCCGCGAAACATTTCCTCGGCGGCGATCAGGCGGTTCTTCACGTCCAGGAACAGCACGACAAACGATTCATGGCGGTGGCGCGCCAAATGGATGCGCAGGTACTGTTTCACCGACTCCGGCGCACTCAGGACGCAGCCGAGCGCCAGTTGTTCCCCGCTGGCGCGCCTGGCCAGCTCCATCATGGCTTGCAGTTGGGCGAATTTGGCCGGGCCCAGGCCATGGACGGCAGAGAATTGGCCCAGGCTGGCGGCGAACAAGCCGCTCAGCGAGCCGAAATGGGCCAGCACCTCGCGGCCCAGCTCCACCGCGTTCTTGCCCGGCACGCCGACCCGCAGGAACAAGGCCAGCAATTCCGGATCCGACAGAGACTGGGCGCCGGTGCGGATCAGGCGCTCGCGCGGACGTTGTTGTTCTGGCCATTGCTTGATGCCCATTGCGCGCTCTCCGAGCCGATTTGCGCGCCAGTGGCTTACAATATCGGTTTGCCTGCTTTAAAGAAAACCATGTCCAGCCCAACGCCCGCCATCGTCACCGAATCGGCCTACCTCACGCTGCATTATCGGCTTGCGACCGCAGACGGTACTGATCTCATCACTACCTTTGGCGGAAATCCCGCGACCCTGATGCTGGGGCAGGGCCAGCTCGCGCCATTTCTCGAAGCGTGCCTGATTGGCCTGGCGGAAGGCACGCACCAGACCTTCGAGCTGGCGCCCGCCCAGGCCTTCGGCGAACGCAGCCCGGACATGGTGCGTCCCGTCACGCGCGCCACGCTGGACGCCAATTCCGAGCCGGACGCAGAATACAAGATCGGCGACCTGGTCGATTTCGCGGCGCCGGGTGGCGGGCGTTTTGCGGGCGTGTTGCGCGAACTTGGCGCCGAATCGGCGACGTTCGACTTCAATCACCCCCTGGCTGGCAAGCCGCTGCGGTTTGAAGTCCAGCTTCTCTCTGTCCTGTAACCGGATTTTCCATGAACAACGAAATTCTCCTGGCCCAACCGCGCGGCTTTTGCGCCGGGGTCGACCGCGCGATCGAGATCGTCGAGCGCGCCTTGCAGCAATTCGGCGCACCCATCTACGTGCGTCATGAGATCGTGCACAACGCCTACGTGGTTGACGACCTGCGCAACAAGGGCGCGATCTTCATCGAGGAACTGGACGACGTCCCGGCCGGCAACACGCTGGTGTTTTCGGCCCATGGCGTGTCCAAGGCCGTGCGCGCCGAAGCCGAGGCGCGCGGCCTGACCATCTTCGACGCCACCTGTCCACTGGTGACCAAGGTGCACATGGAAGTGGCCAAGATGCGCCGCCAGGGCTGCGAGATCGTCATGATCGGCCACGACGGCCATCCCGAGGTCGAGGGCACCATGGGCCAGACGGAGGAGGGCATGCACCTGGTCGAGACCGTGGCCGACGTCGCCAAGCTGCAAGTGGGCAATCCGGAATTGCTGGCCTACGTGTCGCAAACGACCTTGTCGGTCGATGACACGGCCGACATCATCGCCGCGCTCAAGCTCAAGTATCCGAACATCATGGAGCCGAAAAAAGGCGACATCTGCTACGCCACCACCAACCGCCAGGAAGCAGTGAAGTTCATGGCGCCCCAGGTCGATGTGGTGATCGTGGTCGGCAGTCCGAACAGTTCGAACTCGAACCGCTTGCGCGAAGTGGCCGAGAAAAAAGGCACGCCAGCGTATATGGTGGACAACGCCTCGCAGATCGATCCAGCCTGGCTCGAAGGCAAGCAGCGGATTGGGGTGACGGCCGGCGCTTCGGCCCCGGAAGTGCTGGTGCAAGCGGTAATCGACCGCCTCAAGTCGCTCGGCGCGCGCAGCGTGCGAGCCCTGGAAGGGGTCGAAGAGCACGTGACCTTTCCCCTGCCAAAAGGGCTCGACGGTGGCAAGCCCGGCACCGCCTGATCCGTCATTCCCGCGAAGGCGGAAACCTTAGGCGTCGCGCCGGACCAACAGTCCAGCGATTCCCGCTTGCGCGTGAACGACGGGCTCAGGAGTATGAAGTTGGCTGCAAGCAAAATTATATTTGGAACAGACCTGATTTTCCGATATTAGTTTTTACCAAACCTCGCTATCATGGCGACGCTCGGAACAATTGTGGCTGGACACCGTATGTTTACACGTCCAGCAAATGCACGGTAGCAGCAGAGACATGAAACACCCGCTCCCGGCCCGGCCTGGGGTGCGGCGTTTGTGAACTAGCGGCGTCAGGCCAGGAGCGGCACTACGGGGATTTCTCCGGGTGCCGTTTTTGTTAGATCGAAAAAAAAGAGGCAAGCAAAAACCATGGATACCTTTATCCAACAGATTATCAACGGCCTGGTGCTCGGCAGCATGTACGCACTGGTCGCGCTGGGCTACACGATGGTGTACGGGGTCTTGAACCTGATTAACTTCGCCCACGGCGACGTCTTGATGATCGGGGCGATGGTCGGCTTGTCGGTCCTCAAGGTGCTCGATGCGCTTGCACCTGGCTTGCCAGGCTACGCTTCGCTGGCCATCGCGATCGCCTGCGCCGTTCCAGCTTGCATGATTGTCAATGTGATCATCGAGCGGGTCGCCTACCGCCGCCTGCGCAACGCGCCGCGGCTGGCCCCGCTGATCACCGCGATCGGCGTTTCGATCCTGCTGCAAACGTTCGCCATGATGATCTGGGGCCGCAGTCCGCTGCCGTTCCCGCAACTGCTGTCGACCGATCCGGTGTCGATCGGCGGCGCCGTGATCTCGAACACCCAGCTGTTGTTGCTGGCGCTCGCCGCCCTGGCCATGTTCGGGCTGGTCGTGCTGGTGGAGAAGACCAAGATGGGCCGCGCCATGCGCGCCACTGCCGAGAACCCGCGGGTGGCCGGCCTGATGGGCGTCGATTCGAACAAGGTCATCGTCGCCACCTTCGCCATTGGCGCCGCGCTGGCCGCCGTGGCCGGCGTGATGTGGGGCGCCAACTATTCCTCGATCCAGTTCGCGATGGGTTTCACGCCAGGCTTGAAAGCCTTCTCGGCCGCCGTGCTGGGCGGCATCGGCAACATTTACGGCGCCATGATCGGCGGCATCTTGCTCGGCATCATCGAGAGCCTGGGCGCTGGCTACATCGGCGACCTGACCGGCGGCTTCCTCGGCAGCCACTACCAGGACATCTTCGCCTTCGTGGTGCTGATCATCGTGCTCACGATCCGGCCGTCCGGCATCATGGGCGAACGCGTCGCCGACCGCGCATAAAGGAATCGTATGGCTCTGCTCAATTTCGACGTTAGCAACAAACCGCGCCAGGCCTACACCAGCATGGCCGTGCTGTTGATCGGCCTGCTGATTTTCCCCTTCGTTGCCGCCCAGTTCGGCAACTCCTGGGTGCGCATCATCGACATCGCGCTGCTCTACATCATGCTGGCCCTGGGCCTGAACATCGTGGTCGGTTTCGCCGGCCTGCTCGACCTTGGCTACATCGCTTTCTTCGCCGTCGGCGCCTACCTGACGGGGCTGCTGGCCTCGCCGCAATTCGCCGCCCTGCTCGAATCGATCGTCAACGGCTACCCGGCGCTGGGCAATGCGTTGGTTGCCATGATGGGGCCGGAGATCACCCAGAACGGCATCCACCTGTCGGTCTGGATCATCGTCCCGCTGGCGGCGCTGGTGGCGGGCTTTTTCGGTGCTTTGCTTGGCGCGCCGACACTCAAGCTGCGCGGCGACTACCTGGCCATCGTGACGCTGGGATTCGGTGAAATCATCCGCATCTTCATGAACAACCTGAACGATCCGATCAACTTCACCAATGGCCCGCAGGGCATCAACCTGATCGACCCGATTCGCATTTTCGGCGTGTCGCTGGCCGGTGAGCCAGGGTCGCGCGCGAACGTGATCGTGGGCGGCTTTTCGATGCCGTCGGTGAACGCCTATTACTTCCTGTTCCTGTTCCTGTGCATCGCCATCGTATTTGTCACCACGCGCTTGCAGCACTCGCGCCTGGGCCGCGCCTGGGTGGCGATCCGCGAGGACGAAATCGCGGCCAAGGCGATGGGCATCAATACCCGCAACGTCAAGTTGCTGGCCTTCACCATGGGTGCCTCATTCGGCGGCGTGGCCGGCGCCATGTTTGCCTCGTTCCAGGGTTTCGTGTCGCCCGAATCGTTCTCGCTGACCGAGTCGATCGCCGTGCTGGCGATGGTGGTGCTGGGCGGTATCGGCCACATTCCCGGCGTGATCATGGGCGGCGTGTTGCTGGCGGCCTTGCCGGAAGTGCTGCGCCATGTGGTCGAGCCTGCACAGCAGGCGATTTTCGGCAAGATCCTGATCGAAGCCGAAGTGTTGCGCCAGTTGCTGTACGGCCTGGCCATGGTGCTGATCATGCTGAACCGTCCGGCCGGCCTGTGGCCATCGCCGAAACACGAAGACCGGCCCGACGCCGCCGATACCAACAAGCCCGAATCGTTTCCGGCCGCTTGAGGATGACTGAGATGAGCGAACAAGTAATTCTGAACATCGCCGGCGTGAACAAGCGCTTTGGCGGCCTGCAAGCGCTGACCGAGGTGGGCATCAAGATCATGAAGGGCCAGATCTACGGCCTGATCGGACCGAACGGCGCCGGCAAGACGACATTTTTCAACGTCATCACCGGCTTGTACCAGCCCGACACCGGCACCTTCGAGCTGGCCGGCAAGCCCTATTCGCCGTCGGCCCCGCATGAAGTGGCCAAGGCCGGCATCGCCCGCACCTTCCAGAATATCCGCCTGTTCGGCGAGATGACGGCGCTCGAAAACGTGATGGTCGGTTGCCACGTGCGCACCCACCAAGGCGTGTTCGGCGCCGTGTTCCGCCACAAGGCGGCGCGCATGGAAGAGGCGGCGATCCGCTTGCGTGCCCAGGAACTGCTCGATTTCGTCGGCATTGGCGCGTTTGCCAGCCGCACCTCGAAATTCCTGTCGTACGGCGACCAGCGCCGGCTCGAGATCGCGCGTGCGCTCGCGACCGATCCGCAACTGCTGGCGCTGGACGAGCCCGCGGCCGGCATGAACGCAACCGAGAAGCTGGCCCTGCGCGAGCTGCTGGTCAAGATCAAGGCCGAAGGCAAGACCGTGCTGCTGATCGAGCACGACGTCAAATTGATGATGGGCTTGTGCGACCGCATCACCGTGCTTGAATACGGCAAGCCGATTGCTGAGGGCTTGCCCGCCGAAATACAGAAAAACCAGGCTGTGATTGAAGCCTACCTGGGAGGAGCCCACTAATGAGCGAGAACATTCTCAAGGTTGCGGGCCTGAAGGTGGCGTACGGCGGCATCAAGGCCGTCAAGGGCGCCGACCTGGAAGTGAACAAGGGCGAACTGGTCACCTTGATCGGCGCGAACGGCGCCGGCAAGACCACCACCCTGAAGGCAATCACCGGCACGCTGCCGCCGTGCAGCGTGGAGGGCAGCATCAGCTACATGGGCGAGTCGATCAAGAGTGCCAAGTCCTTCCATCTGGTCGAGAAAAAGCTGGCGATGGTGCCGGAAGGGCGCGGGGTGTTCACCCGCATGTCGATCCAGGAAAACCTGATGATGGGCGCCTACACGCGCAACGACAAGGCTGGCATCGATGCCGACATCGAAAAATGGTACAGCGTGTTCCCGCGCCTGAAGGAGCGCGCCTCGCAAATGGCGGGCACGCTGTCGGGCGGCGAACAGCAGATGCTGGCGATGGCGCGCGCGCTGATGAGCCACCCGAACCTGTTGCTGCTCGATGAGCCGTCGATGGGCCTGTCGCCGATCATGGTCGAAAAGATTTTCGAAGTCATCCGCGACGTCTCGAAGCAGGGCATTACGATCTTGCTGGTCGAGCAGAACGCCAAGCTCGCATTGCAGGCCGCGCACCGCGGCTACGTGATGGATTCCGGCTCGATCATCATGACCGGCAACGCCGACGACATGCTGCACGATCCGCGCGTACAAGCGGCCTACCTCGGCGAATAGCGGCGAAAAAAACCGGGGTCAGAACACATTAAAACCTGGGACAGACTAAGGCTTTCACGAAAGCCTTAGTCTGTCCCGGGTTTTAATGTGTTCTGACCCCGGTTTTTTTGCCGCGGGTTTTAAAAAGAATCTCAGTCTGTCCCGGGTTTTCATATGAACCCCGATTCTTCAAAAAAAATGCCCCGGAGTCCGGGGCATTTCTCGTTTCCAGCAGGCTGGAAAATTACTTCTTGGCGGCGGCCTTAGGGGCAGCTTTCTGTGCGGCCTGGGTGAACTGGCTGACAGCCGCGTTCACATTCGTTTCCAGCGCTTCGACCGCTTGCTTGGTGGTCTTGGTCAGCTGCTCGTAACCAGCGTTGGCGTTGCCGATCGTTGCCTTGATGGCGGCGACGACGTTTTCCGAACCGGCAGGGGCGTTCTTGCTCACTTCGTCAACCAGCGAGATGACCTTGCGGTTGGTTTCGGCGATTTGCTGCTCAGCGGCTTTGCTGAATTCAGCTTGGGTGCCGGCAGCGATCGATGCCAGTTGACGGCCATACGATACAGCTTTCTCAGCGGTAGGCTGGGCTTGCGCTGCGCTCAGCGTGAAGAATTCTTGTGGATCTTTCGCCGACAGCAATTGCTTGGTGGCGATCGAGGTCTCTTCCAACGATGCCTTGGCAGCGGTGATGTTCAGTTCGATCAGCTTTTCCATGCCTTCAAACGCTTTGGACGTCAGCGACGAGAAGATGGCGAATTGCGATTCGAAGTTGGCTTTGGTGGCGTTCGAAAACTGCTCAGGGATTGCAAACATATTATTCTCCAGAAGTTGATCAATAGGTGTGATATCTAAATGTTGCTTGTTACCGGTGTAGCAGATGAATCTCGGGCTGGCGGTGGTTTGTGCAGCGCAACAGAGACTATTCTAATGCGTTTACGAAGCAAGTCAAGCGCTTTTTGTGCGGCGCACCATTTTACTTGTCTTGGTCAAAAATCATGTCATTTCGAGTATTGTTGCATCGCAGTTTTGCGCCATTTCCGCCCTATTTTCATAGGAGAAATGAGTTGCGGAAACTTGTCTCGTCAACGCATGGTAGACTGCCCCTATCGCGCTCCCATCTTGCTGATCCGGCGCATCGGCTGCCTTCTTCGCCTCGCGCTTTTGTTGATAAATGTCAAACAAGTCTCAAATTTTTGGTGCGCCGCGCCACCCGCCAGCCTGGCTCTCACCGCTGCCCCTGTTCTTCGTGTTGCTTTGGAGCACGGGATTCATTGTCGCCAAGTTCGGCCTGCCTTACGCGCCACCATTGACCTTCCTGCTGTTGCGCTGCAGCGGCGTGCTGCTGGTGCTGCTGCCCTGCGTGTTGATCTGGAAAGCGCCATGGCCGGAGCATCCCGGCCATGTGGCGGTGGCGGGCCTGTTGCTGCAGGCGGGCTACCTGGCGGGCGTCTGGTGCGCCATCAAACTCGGGATGCCGGCCGGCCTGTCGGCCCTGATCGTGGGCATGCAACCGATCCTGACGGGCGCGGCTGCGCCGCTGATCGGCGAGCGGGTGCGCGCGCGCCAATGGCTGGGCTTGGCGCTGGGCCTGGCTGGGGTGGCGCTGGTGGTGGTGGCCAAGATCCACGTGGCGGCCTTGTCGACCGAGGCCATCGCCTACAGTGTCATGGCGCTGCTGTCGATCACCGCCGGCACCCTGTACCAGAAGCGCTACTGTCCGCGCTTCGATTTGCGCACCGGCACGGTGGTGCAGTTTTCGGCCACCATCCTGGCCTTGCTGCCGTTTGCCATCTGGCGCGAGGGTTTCGACCTGCGCCTGGCGACAGTCGAATCGACGCCTCAATTCATCGGCGCCTTGCTGTGGTCGATCTTCGCCCTGTCGATCGGCGCCATTTTCCTGCTGTTCAAACTGATACGGCGCAGCGATGCGACCGAAGTGACCAGCCTGCTATACCTGACCCCACCCACCACCGCCGTGATGGCCTGGCTCATTTTCGGCGAGGCGTTCAGCCTGCTCGGGGTGGCCGGGATGGTGGTGGCGGTGCTCGGTGTGGCCTGCGTGGTCAAAAAATAGGAGTGTTAATGATTTCAAGCCAACAACAAGAACTGGTCGACGCCGCCATCACCTCGCGCCGCTCGATCCGCGCCTTCCTGCCGACACCGGTCGCGCGCGAAGATATCGAACAACTCCTCCAGGTGAGCGCGCGCGCGCCGTCCGGCACCAATACCCAGCCCTGGAAGGTGTATGTGTTGACGGGCGCGTCCAAGACGGCCCTGTCGGACGCGATCCTGGCCGTGCACAACGATCCGGAGCAGGCCAGCCTGCATACCGAGCAGTACGCCTATTACCCGCGCCAGTGGGTTGCGCCGTTCATCGACCGGCGCCGCAAGGTGGGCTGGGACTTGTACGCACTGCTGGGCCTGACGCGCGAGAACAAGGCCGGCATGGCCGCCCAGCACGGGCGCAACTACCGTTTTTTCGACGCCCCCGTGGGTTTGATCTTCACCATCGACAAGGTGCTCGAGCAGGGTTCCTGGCTCGACTACGGCATGTTCCTCGAAAATATCATGGTGGCGGCGCGCGGACGCGGGCTCGACACTTGCCCGCAGGCTGCATTCACCCAGTACCACCGGATCATCGCCGAGCAACTGGGCCTGCCGGGGAACGAAACCGTGGTCTGCGGCATGGCGCTGGGCCATGCCGACCCCGGCAAAGTGGAAAACACCTTGATCACCGAGCGCGAACCGGTGCCCGGATTTGTCCAGTTCCGCGACTAATCGCGCTACACTATGTACTGTTGCGCAGGCGCCCGGCGTTCAATTTCCTGAAGGCAAATTAATTCCGGAAATCGTTAAATGTGCTTGCGCTTGCCCAGTGTTTTGCTAGACTGCAACAAACTGCCTCTGTTGTCGCGTCAAAGGATTGCAAGATGTTTAAGCTTTTGTTGGGTGCCCTAGCCAGTGCCTTGTTCCTGTTCTCCCCGGCCGCGTCGGCCGCCGCGGAGGAGGGCGCCGGCGCCGCGGTGCCCGGCAAACATCAAGCCAAGAAGTCGCGCGTCAAGCGCAAGGATGCCAGCCATCGGGTGCTGCTGGCCGCGCCGGAAAAAACTGTGCGCCGCGTCACGCTGGTCAATGGCAGGCGCAAGGTCACTTACCAGCGTGTATTGTCGGCCAACGCCATTCCCGTGCTGAGCGCCGGCGACCTGGCTGGCTTGAACCTCACGCGCGATCCGCTCGACCTCAAATCGAGCGTCGCGCTGGTGCTCGACCAGGCCAGTTCCGAAGTGCTATTCGAGAAAAATGCCAATGTGGCCTTGCCAATCGCCTCGATCACCAAGCTCATGACGGGCTTGATCGTGGTGCAGGCCAGGCAGGACATGGACGAAGTGCTGACCGTCACCGACGAGGACGTCGACCGCGAAAAGCACAGCAGCTCGCGCCTCAAGGTCGGCGCCCGCCTGACGCGCGCGAACATGCTGCACATCGCCTTGATGAGTTCGGAAAACCGCGCCGCCTCTGCGCTGGGGCGCAACTATCCGGGCGGTCTGCCCGCCTTCGTCGAGGCGATGAATGCCAAGGCGCAGGAACTGGGCATGAGCGAAACCCACTACGTTGACTCGAGCGGGCTGTCGAGTCATAACGTGGCCAGCGCCCGCGACCTCGCGCGGCTGGCCATGGTGGCCCATCAGGAGCCCATGCTGCGCCAATTTTCCACCGATCCCAAAGCGGTCGTCGACACCGGCGGGCGGCCGCTGCAGTTCTCGAACACGAATTATCTGGTGGCCATGCCGGGCTGGGAGATCGGCCTGCAAAAGACCGGTTTCATCAACGAGGCCGGACGCTGCCTGGTGATGCAGGCGATCATCCAGGGCCGCGCCGTGATCATGGTATTTCTCGATTCCAAGGGCAAGCAGTCGCGCACCGCCGACGCCGGCCGGATGCGCAAATGGCTCGAAGCGATCAAGCCGCCCGGCCTGAGTTGAGCCTCAGGCGCCGGGCGCGTAGCCCAGCGTGGACGAGATCTGGCTGGCGGTGCTGACCAGGTCTTCCAGCCATTCTTCCTGCAGGCGGTCGGCCGGCGCTGAAATCGACAGCCCGGCGATCAATTTGCCGGAATCGTCGTAGATGCCGGCGGCCATGCAACGCACCCCCAGTTCGAGCTCCTCATTGTCGCGCGCATAGCCGCGTGCGCGCACCAGGCTCAGCTCGCGCTCGAGCTTGGCCAGGTCGGTGATCGAATTCTTGTTGTGGCCGGCCAGGCCGGTCCGCGTGGCATAGGCGCGAATCGCCTTCGCCTCGTCCACCGACAGGAACAGCTTGCCCGTCGAGGTCAGGTGCAGGGGGCCACGTCCGCCGATGGCGCGCACCACTTGCATCCCGGAACGCTCCGAAAACGCGCGGTCGATGTAGACGATCTCGTCGCCCTGGCGCACCGACAGGTTGATGGTTTGCTGGGTCTTCTTGTGCAGCGCGCGCATGAAGTCAAGCGCCGCCTCGCGCACGGACAGGCGGCTCTTGACGACATTGCCCAGTTCCAGCAAACGCATGCCGAGCCGGTAGGTGCCCGGCTCGACGCGGTCGACGAAACGGGTGATCACCATGTCATTCAGGATGCGGTGCGCGGTCGACGGATGCAGGCCGGAGACCTTCGACAATTCCTTCAGGCTGACCGGGTCGGTGTAGTTGGCCAGCGCGTCAAGCAGGGCGACCATGCGTTCGATGACCTGGATTGAGGTTTTGGCCGGTTCAGCTGTTTCGATTTTCATAATGTGGTTGCTGCAGTGCGGTATATGCCTTACTTTATACCACAATGCGAAAAGTTGTGGCAATCTTCCTGTGCCGGCCCTGCGCAGGCATAATGAAACATCATTACAGAGTGAAAACGATCCCCATGGAACAGCCGGTTAGCGAATTCAAAAGCAAGAGTGGACTCAGGCGCATCTTCGCCGCCTTCTTCTATTCGATGGATGGCTTGCGGGCGGCCTGGCAGAACGAGCACGCGTTTCGCCAGGAGCTGGTGCTGGTCGTCGTTGGCAGCGTGCTGGCCATGATGCTGAAGATTTCCGCGTTCGAGAAGCTGATGCTGATCGGCGTGCTGGTGCTGGTGCTGATTGTCGAGCTGATCAATTCAGCGATCGAGGCGATCGTCGACCGTATCTCGCTCGAGCGCCACCCGCTGTCGAAGAACGCCAAGGACCTGGGCAGCGCGGCCGTGCTGCTGTCGCTGTGCCTGGCCGGCGCCGCCTGGGCCGTGGTGCTGTTCAACCGCTTCTATTGAGCCGATTTCCATCCTGCGCGCTTGCCGCATCGTGCCGTTTTGGGGCACAATCGACATGCTGGCATCGTTGGCATGATTGATGTTCCTATCACGACACAGGAGAATCCGTATGGCTATTCGTTTGGGCGACGCCGCCCCCGATTTCGTGCAAGACTCGTCGATGGGCAAGATCCATTTTTATGAGTGGGCGGGCGATTCCTGGGTGGTGCTGTTTTCCCACCCGGCCGACTTCACGCCCGTCTGTACCACCGAGCTGGGCCTGACGGCCAAGCTGAAACCCGAATTCGACAAGCGCAACGTCAAGGCCATCGCCCTCTCGGTCGACCCGGTCGAGACCCACCAGACCTGGATCCGCGACATCGAGGAGACCCAGAACACGGTGGTGGGCTTTCCAATCATTGCCGACAGCGACAGGAAAGTGTCGCTGCTGTACGACATGATTCACCCGGAACAGTCGGCCACGGCCACGGTGCGCTCGCTGTTCGTGATCGATCCGAGCAAGAAAGTGCGCCTGATGATCACTTATCCGATGAGCACCGGCCGCAATTTCGACGAAGTGTTGCGCGTGATCGACGCCTTGCAACTGACGGACCGCTATTCGGTGGCCACGCCGGGCAACTGGAAAGACGGCGACGACGTGATCATTCCGCTGACGGTCCAGGACCCTGAGCTGATCGAGCAAAAATATCCGAAAGGCTATACGGCGCAGCGGCCCTACCTGCGTGTCACGCCACAGCCGAACAAGTAAGAATCTCCCCTCTTCACGCGCCCCCGGGGGCGCGTTTTTTTCGCCCCCCTCACAGCGCGCATAAGCAAATAAGATCTGCGTAGTTTGGTTTACAGCCGAGCGGCCTTACCCTTGAATCCACTTTGGGGGTATTGCATGTTACTGACGTACGTAATTTCCGGTTTCGCAGTCGGGCTGCTGGTGGGCATGACCGGCGTGGGCGGCGGCTCGCTGATGACGCCGCTGTTGACGCTGCTGTTCGGCGTGTCGCCTTCCGTGGCCGTCGGCACCGACCTTGCGTTCGCCTCGATCACCAAGAGCGCCGGCACCTTCACCCACCGTTTGCGCGGCACGGTGCGCTGGGACATCGTGCGTCGCCTGTGCGTGGGCGCCTTGCCGGCCGCTGTCGTGGCCACGCTCGCGCTCAAGCACTACGGCACGCTGGACCAGCAAATCAGCCAGTTGATCCGCTATTCGATCGCAGGTTCCGTCTTGCTGACGGTCGTGGCATTGATGTTCAAGGGCAAGATGATGATCTGGATACATGCCCATCCGGAACGCCAGCTGCAAGGCCGGGCGCTCACCTGCGCCACCGTGGCCGCCGGCGCCGTGCTGGGCACCCTGGTCACCATTTCCTCGATCGGCGCGGGGGCCATTGGCGCGACCTTGCTGGTGCTGCTCTATCCCAAGCTGTCGTCGGCGGAAGTGGCTGGCACCGATATCGCCTACGCGGTGCCATTGACGGCCATCGCCGCGTTCGGCCACTGGTGGCTCGGCTCGATCAACTGGGAATTGCTGTCCATGCTGCTGCTCGGCTCGTTACCCGGCATCACGCTCGGTTCCTGGCTGGCACGCGCCGTCCCGGAGCGCTTCCTGCGCGGCCTGCTGGCCATGACACTGACCGGCGTCGCCGCCAAGCTCATCTACTGACCCGGCCTGCGCTATGATCGGCATTCCAACCAATATGAAGGAATGCCCGATGCCGAACCGAGGCTTGTCCCTGAAACTGCTGGCGCTGCTGGCCATCCTTGCTGGCGCAGGCTGCGCCAGCGTCGCGCCGGCGCCCCCGTCCCAGGTGCTGTTGATGGGCGAGGTCCACGACAACCCGGACGGCCACCGCCAGCGCTATGAGGCCTTGCGCGCCCTGGTCGAAGCGGGCTGGCGCCCGGCGATCGCCATGGAGCAGTTCGACCGCGAACGCCAGCCGGCGCTGACGGCGGCACAGGCCAGCTGCCATGACGCCGATTGCATCATCGCGCAAGCCGGGAATGGCAAGGGCTGGAGCTGGGAGCACTACCGGGCGCCGATCGAGCTGGCGCTGCGCTACAAGCTCGAACTGCTGGCCGCGAACGTGTCGCGCGCCGATGCTTCGAAGGTCATCAAGGATGGCTTCAGCGCGGCGCTCGACGCGCCCACCATCGCCGCCTTCGGGCTCGACCAGCCGCTGCCGGCCGGCCTGATGGAGCGCCAGCAAAGCGAGATCGCCGCCTCCCATTGCGGCCAGTTGCCCGACGCGATGCTACCCGGGATGGCGCGCGCCCAGGTGACGCGCGATATCTGGATGGCAAAGACGGTCAGGGAACATGCCAGCGGCGGCGTGGTGCTGCTGGCCGGGAATGGCCATGTGCGGCGCGACATCGGCGCCGGGCGCTGGTTGTCGGGCCTGGCGCCAGTCAGCCATGGTTTTGTCGAAGCGGGCAATGCGCCGCAAGCGGGCACCTACGACGTCGTGCACAGCATCCCGGTCCATGTGCGGCCGGACCCCTGCGCCGCGTTCGTGGCGCCGAAAAAACCGGCACCCTGACACTGTCATTGCTGCACGGTCGTTTACCAGTGGTATGGCTTACCGCCTTTACTGCCCCGGGTTCGGATTGCGCGCGTGGATGGCGTTGATCGCCTCTTCCATGTGGGCTGGCAGCGCGGTGTTGGCGGCGTCGATGTTTTCCTTCAGCTGCGCCAGGCTGGTCGCACCGATGATGGTCGAGGCGACGAACCAGCGCGAATAGCACCACGCCAGCGCCATCTGGGCCGGCGTCATGCCGTTGGCGCGCGCCAGCGCCGCGTATTCCTTGACTGCGGCCAGCACACTCGGGCGCAGGTAGCGCGGACTCCAGCTGGGCGGGAAGATCGTCAGCCGGCCATGCGCTTTCGGATCGTCCAGGTACTTCGCGCTCAACTGGCCGAATGCCAGCGGGCTATACGCCAGCAGGCCCACTTGCTCGCGGTAGCAGGTCTCGTCGAGCAGGCTGGTCTCGAAGCCGCGCGCGGTCAGGTTGTACAGGTTCTGGATCGAGGCGATGCGCGGCAAGCCTTTCAGTTGGGCCTGGCGGGTGAATTCGCACACGCCCCAGGCGCTCTCGTTGGAGACCCCGATGCGGCCGATCTTGCCGGCATCGATGAGGCTGCCCAGCACCGCCAGCGTGTCCTCGATCGCCACGCAGGGCCGCTCGGCCTGCGGATTGAACACCGAGGCGCCGAAGATCGGCACGTTGCGGCTCGGCCAGTGCAACTGGTACAGATCGATATGGTCGGTCTGCAGGCGCTGCAGGCTGGCCTCGACGGCGGCGCGGATATTGGCCGCATCGAGGTTGTTCTTCCCGCCGCGCACCCAGTGCAGGGCCGGATTCGGTCCCGCCACTTTGCTCGCCAGTATCACGCTGCCACGCTTGCCGCTTTTCTTGAGCCAGCTGCCGATGCATTGTTCGGTGCGGCCCTGCGTTTCGGCGCTCGGCATCACCGGGTACATTTCAGCCGTGTCGATGAAGTTGACGCCGCGTTCGAGCGCGTAATCGAGCTGGCTGTGGGCCTCGGCCTCGCTGTTTTGCTCGCCCCAGGTCATCGTGCCGAGGCAGATCCTGGAGACGGCCAGGCCGCTGGCGCCGAGTTGATTTATCTGCATGCGAATTTCCCCTTATTTCAGGGCGCGGGCGCAGTCGCGCACCAGGCCCGGGCCGGCGAAAATCAGGCCGCTGTAAATTTGGACCAGCTTGGCGCCGGCCTCGATCTTGGCCTGGGCATCGGCGCCGCAGGTGATGCCGCCCACGCCGATGATCGGCAGTGCCTCGCCCAGTTCGGCCTTGAGTGCGCGGATGACGATGTTCGACAGGTCCAGCACGGGCGCGCCTGACAGGCCGCCTTTTTCCATGCCGTAGCGTTCGCGTTCGACCTGGCGCCGGCTGGTGGTGGTGTTGGTGGCGATGACGCCGTCGATCTTGTGGCGCATCAGCGTGCCGGCGATTTCCTTGATTTGCTCGGCGGCCAGGTCGGGTGCAATCTTGAGCGTCAACGGCACATAGCGCTTGTGCTGGTCGGCCAGGCGCAGCTGGCGCTCCTTGAGCTTGGCCAGCAAGGCGTCGAGCTCGGAGGCGTCCTGCAACTGGCGCAGGTTGCTGGTGTTGGGCGAGGAGATGTTGACCGCCACATAGCTGGCGTAGGGGTAGACCTTTTCGAGGCAGTGCAGGTAGTCCTCGGCGGCGCGTTCGATCGGCGTGTCGGCGTTCTTGCCGATGTTCAGGCCGAGCACGCCGCGCTTGTCCTGGTAATAGCGCGAGGACTGGACGTTGGCCACGAAGGCGTCGACGCCGCCGTTGTTAAAACCCATGCGGTTGATGATTGCCTTGGCGCCCGCCAGGCGAAACATGCGCGGCTTCGGATTGCCGGGCTGGGCGCGCGGCGTGACGGTGCCAACTTCGATCGAGCCGAAGCCCAGTGCGGCCAGGCCGTCAATGTAGGCGCCATCCTTGTCCAGGCCTGCGGCCAGGC
This sequence comes from Pseudomonadota bacterium, assembly GCA_040390195.1. Lineage (GTDB taxonomy): Bacteria > Pseudomonadota > Gammaproteobacteria > Burkholderiales > Burkholderiaceae_D > Telluria_A. The sequence continues at coordinate 41,775 of JAZJYV010000033.1, forward strand.
CGACCGGATTGGGAAAGGTGATGCCCATGACGGTGCGCGGATCGGGCGCCGGTTGGCGCACGGCGCCCATCAGGCCCAGCTTCGCTGCGCGCTGCAGGGCCGGCAAGGTCAGGTTGTGGGCCGTTTCCGCGTCGAGCGCGAACAGCAGCGGGCGGGTCAGGGCGTACAGCAGGTGTTGGGACATGTGCTACTCGGGTTGATGCAAAATGCCTGCATTTTACTCCCCGTGCGCGGCAGCACCAATAGCCTGGTCATCGAGCAAGCCCCAGGCGCCGTCGATGCGCGCCTCGAGCGGGCGGAAGTTGATCTTGTAGGCCATCTTGGGACTTTGCGCGATCCAGTAGCCCAGGTACACATAGGGCAAGCCCAGTTCGCGCGCCTGGGCGATCTGCCACATGACATTGAAGGTGCCGAACGAGGCGCCGGCCACGTCGGGGTCGAAGAAGGTGTAGACCGACGACAGGCCGTCGGAGAGCACGTCGATGATCGACACCATGCGCAGCGTGCCGTCCGGCTCGCGCAATTCGACCAGCCTGGTATTGACGCGGCTTTGCAGCAGGAACTGGGCGTATTGATCGCGGCTGTCCTGGTCCATGCCGCCGCCGGCGTGGCGCGTGGTCTGGTAGCGCAGGTAGAGCGCGTAGTGTTCGTCGGAGAAGGTCAGGTTGGCCACCGTGGCGACCAGACCCGAGTGGTGCGCCCAGGCGCGCCGCTGGCCGCGGTTGGGCTTGAATTCGCCGGCGCGCACGCGCACCGGGATGCAGGCCTGGCAGCCGTCGCAATACGGGCGGTAGGTGAAGATGCCGCTGCGCCGGAAGCCGTTCTTGACCAGCTCGGAATACACGTCGGCGTTGATCAGGTGCGAAGGCGTGGCCACTTGCGAACGGGCCTGGCGCGCATCGAGGTAACTGCACGGGTAGGGTGCGGTCGTGTAGAACTGCAGCGTCGAGAAGGGCAGGTCGTTTAAGTGCGTCATCCAGTGCTTTCGATGCGTCCGGTGTTCATCGTCCTATTGTAGCGAAATTTTGGCCAGGGCTAGCGCGCTTCGTTCAGCGGCGGGTCCGGCCGCCAGTCGGTGATGGCCGGTTCGCCGATGGCGCGCCGCAAATGGTCGAGAAACACCGCGCGCGGCACGGGCGCGGCGCCCAGCGAGGCCAGGTGCCCAGTTTCCTGCTGGCAGTCGATCATCGCCACGCCCTGGCCGCGCAAGAACGCCACCAGGTAGGCCAGCGCGATCTTGGAGCCGTCGGTGACGCGCGCGAACATCGATTCGCCGTAGAACATGCGCCCGATGCAGACGCCGTAGGCGCCGCCGACCAGTTCGCCGTCGAGCCACAGCTCGGACGAGTGGGCGTGGCCCTGCGCGTGCAGGCCGACGTAACCGTCGATGATGTCTTCCGAGATCCAGGTGCCGGGGCCGTCCTTGCGCGGCGCCGCGCAGGCGCGCATCACGGCCTCGAAATTCGAATCGAAGCGCACTTGCCAGCGGCCGCCGCCCAGGCGGCTCTGCTCGACCCGCCGCAGCGCCTTGCGCAGGCTGTCGCTGATCTTGAAATCGGCGGTGCGCAGCACCATGCGCGGGTCGGTGCTCCACCACAAGATGGGCTGGCCTTCGGAAAACCAGGGAAAGATGCCGTTCTGGTAGGCGCTCAGCAGGCGCTCGGGCGACAGGTCGGCGCCGGCCGCCAGCAGGCCGGGCGCGTCCATCGTGAGCGCCTGAGAGACGTCGGGGAAAGGGGTGTGGGTTTCAAGCCAGGGGATCATGGATCAGGCCCCGGAGGCCCGCATCGGGCGCACGATATCGCGGCTGTGGAAACCATAGCTGCCGCCCTCGCGCATGCGGGCGCGGTCGGCGAAGAACAGCTCGAGCGTGGTGCGGATGGTGGGAAAGGCCAGCTCATCCCAGGGGATTTCGTGCTCGGCGAACATGCGCACATCGAGGCTTTCGATGCCGGGCGCAAAGTCGAGGTCGCGCAGGCGGGCCAGGTAGAACAGGTGGACCTGGTGCACCTGGGCCACGTTGAGCAAGGTGAACAACTCACCGATGTCGATATTGGCGCCGGCCTCCTCCTCGGTCTCGCGGATGGCCGCCTCGGCGGTGGTCTCGGCGTTCTCCATGAAGCCGGCCGGCAAGGTCCAGTAGCCGTGGCGCGGCTCGATCGCACGCTTGCACAGCAGTATCTGCAATTGGCCGTCCTGCTCCCACACCGGAATCGAACCGATCACCAGTTTGGGGTTTTGATAATGGATCGCGGTGCACTGCGCGCATACATAACGGGGCCGGTTGTCGCCTTCGGGAATGGCCAGGGTGACGGGGTGGGCGCACTCGGAGCAGAATTTCATGTTTCGCCAGATGGAGGAATTTTTGACTACTGTACACCCATTGACGGCCCCGTGCCGCCCCGGCAAGGCCACCAGCTTGCCTTTCCGATGCCTTTGCCTGTCGCTATCGCATGCGGACCTTGGATTAATATTGCCTAAATACGGAAACCGACCTATAATGGATGCACAGACGCGGGGTGGAGCAGTCTGGCAGCTCGTCGGGCTCATAACCCGAAGGTCACAGGTTCAAATCCTGTCCCCGCAACCAAATACGAAACCGTTGATTTCTCGAAAGAGGGTCAGCGGTTTTTTGTTTTTGCGTTCCCTTGAAATTAAACATTGTGCGACGCAGCAAGCATGGGTTATACTTCGGCTGCGGGGTGGAGCAGTCTGGCAGCTCGTCGGGCTCATAACCCGAAGGTCACAGGTTCAAATCCTGTCCCCGCAACCAATTTGAAGCCGCTGATCTTGCAAAGGATCGGCGGCTTTTGTGTTTACCTGGCGCCTTAGCACGGCGGCGCGCGCAGCGCTGCCATCGCCGGCCCGATGAAAGCGAGCAGGTCTTCGGTGATGAAAGTGCCGGTCATGAACCGTGGTTCTTTCTGGTGCGCGGCACGGATCTTCTGGTGGGTGGCCGGGTCGTCGCCCGCGTACGAGCGAAACAGTTCGAACCAACGCAGCGCCAGGTCGCGCGCCGCCGGGTCGGTCGGGGCCATGCCGGCGTCGACTGCCTTGCGCACGCGCGCGATCAGCGCCGGCCATTCATGGGCGCGCTTCATGTAGTTGGCTTGCATGAATTCAAACTCGGCCGGCGAAAGGTACTTCTCGTAGAGCGCCATGCGCGCGATCGAAAACGCCCTCACCACATAGTCCTGCAATTGCGGCGTGATGCCGTTCTGCTCGCGCAGCAGCGGCTCGTTCGCGTGCATGGCGTTCAGGCGCACGAACAGGTCCGGGCTGGCGTCGGTGTCGCGCTCGATCATGATCATCCAGTGCAGGGCCAGTTGCGCCGCGCGCGGGTCGGCCGGGTCGACGCCGGCCTGCTGCAGCGCCGCGATACTGGCCACCAGCGTTTTCCACTCGGCCAGGCAGGCGGCGTCGCCATCAAAGAATGGCAGGCGTTTCAGTTCTTCCTTTGAAAAATAGCGGTCGTACATGGTCATCATCTCCAGCGTGGTCAGCCAGGTCCCGAGCTCGGGCTCCTCGCCAAGGTTGAGTTGGCGCTGCAGCTGGCCCAGCTGGCTGCGCAGCGCGGTGGCCTGGTCGATCTGGCGGGTCAGCGCGCCGATCTGCTGTTCGACGATCTTCCCCAGGTCGCCATTCGGGCTGGCCAGGAATGTGCCGATGTCGGCCAGTGCCACGCCGAAGCGGCGCAGCGCCTGGATCTGGTGCAGGCGCGCGATGTCGCTTCGGTTATAGAGGCGGTATCCGGATTCGGAGCGCCCCGACGGCGCCAGCAGGCCGATCGCGTCGTAGTGATGCAGCGCGCGCACCGTCAGGCCAGCGCGTTTGGCCAGTTCGCCGACTTTTAACATCATGGGAATTCCTTATTGTTCGTGCCAGCGGCCAGCTTGAAGCCTGACGCAAGGTCAGGGTCAAGCGTCTTCTTCGCTGCGCGGATGCAGGCTGGCCCACAGGTGGGCGGCGGCCATCGTCCGGTGCGGCTTGTACTGCGCCAGCAGTGCTTCAGTGCGCGCCATGTCGGGTTTGGCGTCCTCGCCCAGCAATTGCTGCAAGGCGGCGCGGATCGCCACGTCGCCATGCAGCGAACAATCGGCATAGCCGTAGCCGCGCAGCAGCGCGTAGTTGACGGTCCACGGGCCGATGCCTTTGATCGCCAGCAGCGCCGCCGAGAAGGCATCGATGTCGGCGCTGCGCTCGAGCGCGACGCTGCCGCTGTCAACCAGTTGGGCCAGCCGCAGCAGCGTCTCGGCCTTGGAACGCGAGAACTTGCGCGCGGTGAGCTCCTCCACGCTCAGCCTGGCCACGTCGGGCGCCTCCGGATAACACCAGATGCCGCTGCTGTGCTGGCGGCCCGCTTGCAGGATGAAGGTGCGGCGCAGGGCGATGGCGAAGCTCAGGTTGATCTGCTGGCCGATGATGGCCCAGGTCAGCGCCTCGAAAATGGTGGCCGACTGCACGATGCGCAGGCCAGGCTGGCGCTGTGCCAGCGCGCCCATCAGCGGGTCTTTCCTGGTGGCCTTGAGAAAGGGTGCCGGGTCGATGCGCAAGCCCAGGATGTTGAGCAGCGCGTCGTCGACCCTGGCCTGGATCGCGGCCGTCAGGCTGGCGTCGGCATGGACCTCGCACAGCGCGGCCTGCGCGGTGAGCGCGACGTCGAGCAGCAGCGGCACACCGTCGAGCAGCACGCCTTTGCGGAGGCGTCCCGGCTCGACTTGTTCGGCGGTGCCCTCCTTGTCGCGGCCATGGAAAGCGAGCACGTCGCCGGCACGATAGCCGGCCGGCAGGGGAATCGACTGCAAGGCGCACCTTTACTTGGATTGTGGCGAAGCGGGAACGATAGCACGTGCGCCGAACGAGGGGCGAAATCCGGTCACCAGTGCCGTCCCCGCGATCACGATGGCCGAGCCGGCGATGGTGTACCAGCCGATCACCTCGTGCAGGAACAGGCTGCCCCACAAGATGCCAAACAGCGGATTGAGGAAGGTGACGGTCAGCGCCGAAGTCGGCCCGACATCCTGGATCAGGCGGAAGTACAGCATGTAGGCGATACCGCTGCACATCACGCCGAGCGCCAGCGCCGCGCCCATGATGCCGACGCTGGCCACGCCCGGCGCCGGAAAGAACGGCAGCACCGGCAGCACCAGCAAGGTGGCGGCCCACATGCTGCCGTGCGCATTGGCGAACGGCTCGACACTGCTGGCGCTGCGGGTGTAGGCGCTGGCCACGCTGTAGCTGATGGCCGCCACCAGCGCGGCGGCAATCGCCAGGCCGGCGCCGGGGCGCGCGCTCACATGGTCGAAGCCGACCAGCAGCGCCACGCCAATGGTGCCCAGCACCAGGCCCAGGGCGACGCGCGCCGAGACCGCGTGGCGCGACCACAGGGCGCCGATCAGCGCGCCCCACATCGGCGCGGTCGCGTTCAGCACCGACAGCACCGAGGCCGATAGCGTGCGCGCGGCAAATGCGAACAGCAGGAACGGCAGCGCTGAATTGAGCAGGCCGAGGATCAGGTAGTGCTTCCAGTGGCGGCGCAGCGCGAGCGGCTTCTTGAGGAACAGCCCGACCGCGAACAGGAACACGGCAGCGAAGCCGACCCGGTACTCGATCAGCACGGCCGGCCCCAGCACGGGCGCGCAGATGCGCAGGAACAGGAAGGAGCTGCCCCAGATGGCGGCCAATAACACCAGGCGGAGAAAATTTGCAGTATTCATTTTAGTGATCCGTTGAGGACATTCGTTTTTGCAGGATGGAGCCCCAAGGGGGCGAGCGCCTACCACTTTTGCTGCGTGCGACAAGGTGGACGGCGCTGCGCCTTTCCACCCGGCGAGCCGGCAATCAATATACGGCCCAGGCTGGGCAAGGCGAAAGCCGGTTCTTGCGATTGAATCGCTTCAGGCGCCCCGCTGCAGCGCTTCGGCGTGCGCCACCTGGAAAGCCAGCGGAACGCCGTTCTTCACGGCCGTCATCTCGGCCAGGATCGAGATCGCGATTTCCGGCGGCGTCTTGCTGCCGATGTACAGGCCGATCGGTCCGTGCAGGCGCGCCAGCTGTGCATCGCCAAGGTCGAACTCGCGCAGCCGTTCGCGCCGCTTGGCGTTGTTGATGCGCGAGCCGATCGCGCCAACATAGAAGGCATCGGACTTGAGCGCCTCCATCAAGGCCAGGTCGTCAAGCTTGGGGTCGTGGGTCAGGGCCACCACGGCGCTGCGGTGGTCGAGCCGCGCCTCGATCACCAGGTCGTCGGGCATCATGTGCACCAGCTGCACGCCGGGCAGTTGCCAGCCGGCGCGGTATTCCTCGCGCGGGTCGCACACGGTTACGTAGTAATCCATGGCGCTGGCGATCTGCGCGACGAAGCGCGAGAGCTGGCCGGCGCCGATGATGTACAGCCGCCAGCGCGGACCGTGCACGGTCGTCAGCACAGCGTCGGCAAGCTGCAGCACCGCGCCCGGCGCGGCGCGCGTGAGCGTGACAAGGCCGCTGGCAAGGTCGAGCCGGCGCGCCAGCAGTTCGTGGCGGTCCAGGCGCGCCAGCAGCTCATCGAGACCGCTGGCGGCCGACAGCGGCTCGATCGCCAGTTCGATGGTGCCGCCGCAGGGCAGGCCGAAGCGGTGCGCCTGGTCGGCGCTGATGCCGTAGCTGACGATCTCGGGCAGCTTGCGGCGGATGCCCTCCTTGCGCACGCGCTCGATCAGGTCGTCTTCGATACAGCCGCCCGACACCGAGCCGACTACCCGGCCGTCGTCGCAGATCGACAGCAGGGCGCCGATCGGGCGCGGGCTCGAGCCCCAGGTCTTGATCACGGTGACCAGTTGGCAGCGGTGGCCCGCTGCGATCCAGCCGGCGGCGGTCTTGAGCACTTCGAGGTCGATGCTATCCATGGGATCGAATATACTGGGTGCCTGAGCAACCCAGCGTGGTGGAATAATGAGCAATGATACAAAAAAAGACGATGGCTCGCCGAAGTTCGGCCGTTTGCTGATCGTGCTGGTCGGCGCGGTGGTGTTTTGCGGGGTGCTCACCTGGGTGATGGGGACGCTGTTCCCCAATTTCGGCGGCTGACGCTTGCCCGTGCAAGGTGCGAAGTATTGCCCTTATTTCTTGCCGTGGCAGATCAATTGCAGGGCGCCATCTTCGGCGCTGTCGGGGACGATGTCCTCGGGGGTGAATTTTTCATATTTCAAACTCTGGACCACTGCGCCCTTGCCCATTGGCTCGGCATAGTACACCTGGCTGAGCAAGGTCGTGGTGCGTTCGCCGCAGGAATAGGTCTTGAGCGATTTCATCGAGCGGTAGGTCGTGCCGTCGTCCTTCGACTGTTCGCTGGAAAACGACTCCATCGACCAGGCCTTGGTGTTCTTGTCGACTTTGAGCAAGCTGGCCTTGTCGACATAGGAGTCGTTGCCATCGATCGAAGCGACCTTGGCCCATTGGGATGCGTGCGCCAGCATGGGCAGCAGCGACAGCAGGCAGATCAGGCGCTTCATGGCGTGAGCGGCTTCCTGGCCGCTTGCCTTAACTTGAGCTCGGCCATCGATTTGTCGATCGTGGCGAGCCGGAAGGCGGTGGCCGGATGGTTCGCCACATAGCCGTTGAGCACCGTGGCCGGGTAGGTGGCGGCGAGCCGCTTCCAGAAGCCGGGCACGCCATCGACGGGGTAGCCGGCGCGCGCCAGCAGGTACAGGGCCAGATGGTCGGCTTGCCCGTCGAGCTCTTGCGGCATGGCCTTGATGCCGCCGCTGCCGATCAGCATCGAGGTGTCCGGATGCACGCTCATCAGGTTGTCGATGATGCTGCCGATGGCGCTGCCGTTGCGCTGGGCGGCGGCGTGGCCGAGGATGTTGTGGGCCATGCCGGTGGCCATCAGGATGGCCAGCTCCTCGTCGGTCTGGGCGAAATGCATCATGCCGCGCGTGACCATGATGCGCTGGCCGTCGGCATACGCATTGACATTCTCGCCGTTGCCCAACTCGACGCCGAAGCCGCAGGCGCGCGTGACGGGCACGTTGAACTGGCGCGTGTCGCCGTCGCGTTCGACTTGCATCGCCAGGATCGGCTGGGCCGCCACCAGCGGGCTGAACACGGCACCGGCCAGGGTCGAGGCATTGGCCCCGGTCGGCAAGGCCTTGCCGCCGGCCGAAATCAGGCCGTCGCCACGTTGCAGGCCCGCTTTCGCGGCGCCACTGCCGGCCAGCACGCCCGTCACTTGCAATCGTTCGCCCATGCCGAAGGCGACATGCGCGGCGCCGTTGAATTCACCGGGATAGGAGTGGCGGTTCTTGGCGGTGAAGCCAAGCAGGTTGCGCGCATGGGTCTTGCACAGCTCGGCATTGTTGATCAGCAAGGGCGCCGCCACCCGGTACAGCCGGTCTTGCAGCGACGCCATGGTGGTCAGCGCTTCGGCCGCCGCCGCCATGCGCGGCGTGAGCACTGGCGCCGCCTCGGCCGCCGCCGGATGGTTGGCCGACGTGGCTGCCGGCGTCGCCCGCTGCGGTCCCTTGGTGGCACAGGCCGACAGCAGCAATGCCAGTGCCAGGGCGGACAGGGCAGGGCGCAAACGAGTCGATCGTGCTGTCATGTGTTTCCCAGGTGTTAGTGTTGGCCGGTGCTGCCGAAACTGCCGGCACCGCGTTCGCTTTGGTTGAAATCGTCGACGACTTTGAAACCGACTTGCAGTACGGGAACGATGATGAGCTGGGCCAGGCGCTCCATCGGATTGAGCGTGAACGCCTGCTGGCCGCGGTTCCAGGTCGAGACCATCAACTGGCCCTGGTAGTCGGAGTCGATCAAGCCTACCAGATTCCCCAGCACGATGCCGTTCTTGTGGCCCATGCCACTGCGCGGCAGGATCATCGCGCAATAGCCCGGGTCGGCCAGGTGGATCGCCAGCCCGGTCGGAATGAGCACCGTGGCACCGGCTTCGATGGTGATGGGCGCGTCGATGCAGGCGCGCAGGTCGAGGCCCGCGCTGCCCGGCGTGGCGTAGGCCGGCATTTGTTCCTTCATGCGCGGGTCGAGGATCTTGACGTCGATTGATTTCATTTATTTGAGCAGGGAGCGTTGATCGAGCCGTTTGGCGATTTCGGAAATGAGCTGGCGCGCCAGCGTGAGCTTGTCGGCGCGCGGCAGCACGGTGTGGCCGTGTTCATCGAACAGGACGATCTCGTTGTCGTCCTGGCCGAAAGTGTGGGGGCCGATGTTGCCCACCAACAGAGGAATGCCTTTCTTCTCGCGCTTGACGGCGCCGTAGGCCACCAGGTTCTCCGATTCGGCGGCGAAGCCGACGCAGTACGGCCAGCCCGAGACGGAGGTGGTGGCCGCGACCGAGGCGAGGATGTCGGCATTTTGTTCGAACTGGAGATTGGGCGTGGCGCCGTCGTCCTGCTTTTTCATTTTCTGGACGCTGGCGTTGGTGACGCGCCAGTCGGCCACGGCCGCCACGCCGACGAAGATGTGCTGGCCGACGACGGCCGACATGACTGCCTCGTGCATCTGCCTGGCACTTTTCACGTCGATCCGGCGCACGCCGTGCGGGGTGGCCAGCGAGGTCGGGCCCGACACCAGCGTGACGTCGGCGCCGGCCTCGCGCGCGGCGCGCGCGATCGCGTAGCCCATCTTGCCCGAGGACAGATTGGTGATGCCGCGCACCGGATCGATCGCCTCGAAGGTGGGGCCGGCGGTGATCAGCACGCGTTTGCCGGCCAGTACCTTCGGCTGGAAGGCGGCGATCAGTTCCTCGAGCAGTTCGAGCGCTTCGAGCATGCGCCCGGGACCGGTCTCGCCGCACGCCTGTTCGCCCGCGGCCGGGCCGAAAATACGCAAGCCGTCGGCGCGCAGCTGGGCCGCGTTGCGCTGGGTGGCGGGGTTCTGCCACATTTCCACGTTCATGGCCGGCGCCACCAGCAGCGGCAGGCCGCGCGGGCGCGCCAGGCACAGCGTCGAGAGCAGGTCGTCGCACACGCCATGGGCCAGCTTGGCCATGAAGTCGGCCGAACAGGGCGCGATCAGGATCGCGTCGGCGCCGCGCGAGAGGTCGATATGGGCCATGTTGTTGGCCACCCGCGGATCCCACTGGTCGGTGTAGACCGGATTGCCCGACAGGGCCTGCATGGTGACCGCGCCGATGAAGTGGGTGGCCGCCTCGGTCATCACCACCTGCACCGAGGCGCCTTCGCGCGTCAGGGCGCGGCACAGCTCGGCCGCCTTGTAGCAGGCCACGCCGCCTGACAGGCCGAGCACGATTTTCTTGTCCTTCAGGTCCATCGTCATTGCTGCACTCCTTAGTGCTTGTTCACGCGCCGCAGTTCGTCCACGATGAACAGGAAGGCGCCCAGGCAGATGGCGCTGTCGGCCACGTTGAACGCGGGGAAGTGGCCCCAGCTGCCAAAATGGAAATCGAGGAAATCGATCACGTGGCCGTACGCCAGGCGGTCGATCACGTTGCCAATCGCGCCGCCCATGATCAGCGCCAGCGCCCAGCAGAACAGGCGCTGGCCCGCGTGGCGGCGCAGCAGGTAGATGATGAAGCCGACCGCCGCCACGCCGATGGCGGTAAACAGGTAGCGCTGCCAGCCGCCCTCGTTGGACAGGAAGCTGAACGCGGCGCCCTTGTTATAGGCCAGCACCAGGTTGAAGAAGGAGGTGACCAGCTTCTCCTCGCCGAACACGAACAGTTTGCTGATCAGGATTTTGGAGAGCTGGTCGCACAGGATCACGATCGCTGCGATGCCCAGCCATGGCGTCAGGCTCGCGCGTGCTTGCAGGGAGGAGGAAAACGTCGGTTTCTTGGTTGCCATGGAGTTCAGGTCAGGTGAGTGGCCGCCATACCGCTGGTAGCGGCATGGCGGGGCAAAACTTTAAGCGTCACCCCGTCATTCCCGCCTGCGCGGGCATGACGGTGACGATCATGCGTAGGCGCGCTTCTCGCCTTGGCCGAACAGATTGCTGACGCAGCGTCCGCACAGGCCCTCGTGTTCGGCGTGGCTGCCGACGTCGGCGCGATAATGCCAGCAACGCTCGCATTTGGGCGCGCTCGAGGCGACCACGGCGATCGATTCATCGGCCTCGCTGGCCACTTCCACGGCCTGCGCCTGCGAGGTGATGAACACGAACTTGAGGTCCTCGTCCAGGCTCGCCAGCAACTGGTACTTGGCGCCGGCCGCCTTGATGGCCAGCTCGGCCTGCAGCGACGAGCCGATGGCGCCGGAGACGCGCAATTCCTCGAGCTGCTTGGTGACGTCGGTGCGCACCGCGCGCAGGGCCGTGAATTTCACGAGCAGCGCGGCGCCGTCGGCCACTTCCGGCAGCGTCCAGTAGGTCTGGGTGAAGATGGTCTCGTCGCTGGCGGCGTAGGCTTGCGGCCCGGCGAACACGGCCCAGGCTTCCTCGGCCGTGAACGAGAGGGTCGGCGCCATCAGGCGCAGCAGGCTCTGGGTCAGGTGCCACAGCGCGGTCTGGGCCGAGCGGCGCGCCTGCGACTCCAGGCCCGAGGTGTAGAGCCGGTCCTTGAGGATGTCGAGGTAGAAGCCGCCCAGGTCTTCCGAACAGTAGTTCTGCAGCTTCGAGATCACCGGATGGAACTCGTAGCGCTGGTAGTGGGCCAGGATGTCGGCCTGCAGCGCGCCCATGTTGGCGACGGCGTAGCGGTCGATCTCGAACAGTTCGGCCATCGGCACGGCATGCCTGGCCGGGTCGAAATCGGAGGTGTTGGCCAGCAGGAAGCGCAGCGTGTTGCGGATGCGGCGGTACGATTCGGTCACCCGCTTGAGGATCTCGTCGGAGATCGACAGCTCGCCCGTGTAGTCGGTCGAGGCGACCCACAGGCGCAGGATGTCGGCGCCCAGGGTGTCGGAGATCTTTTGCGGCGCCAGCGTGTTGCCCAGCGATTTGGACATCTTCTTGCCTTCGGCGTCGACCGTGAAACCGTGCGTGAGCAGGGCCTTGTATGGCGCGCGCCCGTTGAGCATGGCCGAGGTGAGCAGCGACGAGTGGAACCAGCCGCGGTGCTGGTCCGAGCCTTCCAGGTAGAGGTCGGCCGGGAACGCCGACTGCTGCGCGTGCGAGCCGCGCAGCACCGTCTGGTGGGTGGTGCCGGAATCGAACCAGACGTCGAGCGTGTCCTTGTTCTTGACATACATCGCGGCGTCGTCGCCGAGGAAGTCGCGCACCTCGACCGTGAGCCAGGCGTCGATGCCATTCTTTTCGATCAGCCGGGCCACCTGCTCGAGCAGCTCGGGCGTGCGGGGATGCAGGGCGCCGCTCTCCTTGTGGATGAAGAAGGCCATCGGCACGCCCCACTGGCGCTGGCGCGACAAGGTCCAGTCGGGCCGGTTGGCGATCATGCCGTGCAATCGCGCCTGGCCCCAGTCCGGGAAGAACTCGGTCTCGGAGATGGCCTTGAGCGCGCTCTCGCGCAGCGTCGGGCCGCCGTCCTTCGGCGTCAGGTCCATGCCGGCGAACCACTGCGAGGTGGCGCGGTAGACGATCGGCGTCTTGTGGCGCCAGCAGTGCATATAGCTGTGCTCGAACATCTTCAGTTCGAACAGCGCGCCGGCGGCGCTCAGCGCCGCGCAGATCGGCTTGGACGCTTCCCAGATGGTCAGGCCGCCGAACAGCGGCAGGGTCGAGGCAAAGCGGCCGTCGCCCATCACCGGGGTCAGGATGGCGTCGTCGCTCAGGCCATGCGCCTTGCAGGAGATGAAGTCGTCAACCCCGTAGGCGGGCGCCGAGTGGACCACGCCGGTGCCGCTCTCGGTCGTCACATAGTCGGCCAGGTACATCGGCGAGAGGCGGTCGTAGAACGGGTCGGCGGCCCACAAGGGGTGCTTGAAGCTGATGCCGGCCAGGCTCGCGCCCGGGCAGGTGGCCACGACGCTGCCCTCGAGCTTGTAGCGCGCCAGGCAGGACTCGACCAGGTCGGCCACCAGGATCAGCAGCAGCGGCTTGCCCTCGCGCGCCGTCTCGACCAGCGCGTAGGTCAGTTCGGGGTGCACATTGAGGGCCTGGTTGGACGGGATGGTCCAGGGCGTGGTGGTCCAGATCACGACGAAGCCGTCGCCGGCCGGCAGCGCCGGCAGGCCGAAGGCGGCGGCCAGTCTGGCCGGTTCGGCGAACGGGAAGCCGACGTCGATCGCCGGGTCGCGCTTGTCCTGGTATTCAACTTCGGCCTCGGCCAGCGCCGAGCCGCAATCGAAGCACCAGTTGACCGGTTTCAGGCCGCGGTAGACGTAACCCTTCTCGAGCAACTGGCCAAGCGCGCGCAATTCGTCCGCTTCATTGCGGTACGCCATCGTCAGGTAGGGGTTGTCCCATTCACCGAGCACGCCGAGCCGGATGAAGTCCTTCTTCTGGCGCTCGACCTGTTCGGTGGCGTAGCTGCGCGCCTTGGTCAACACTTCGGCGGTGGGCAAGCCCTTGCCATACAGTTTCTCGATCTGGATCTCGATCGGCATGCCGTGGCAATCCCAGCCTGGCACATACGGCGCGTCGAAACCGGCCATCGTGCGCGCCTTGACGACCATGTCCTTGAGGATCTTGTTGACTGCGTGACCCAGGTGGATGTCGCCGTTCGCATACGGCGGCCCGTCGTGCAGGATGAATTTCGGGCGGCCGGCGGCGGCCTTGCGCACGCGTTCGTAGACTTTTTTCTGCTGCCACTGCTGCACCCAGCCCGGCTCGCGCTTGGCGAGGTCGCCGCGCATCGGGAACGGGGTGTCGGTCATGTTGACCGGGTATTTGCTGGCGGGCTTCTTGTTCGGTTTGCTGGTATCGGACATATTTTTCTTCAAAGTGGAATGCGGGAATCGGAGGCGCGGGCAGTCCGATTCAAATTCGGTCAGTGGCGGTGACGGCGCCGGCGCGCTGGGCGAACCAGGCGTGCGCGTGGTTGGCGTCGAGGGTGATCGCGTGGATCAGCGCGGGCAGGTCGACAAACTTTTCTTCGTCGCGGATTTTTTCGAGGAATTCGACACGCACCAGCTTGCCGTAGCAATTGCCGGCGTCGCCGAACAGGTGCACCTCGAGCAGCATGCGGCCCTTGTCGTCTACCGTCGGGCGCACGCCCAGGCTGGCCACGCCGGGCAGGGCGCTGGCGCCCAGGCCATGCACCTGCACCACGAAGATGCCGGACAGGGCGGGGCGGTGCGCGACGCGCAGGTTCAGCGTGGGGAAGCCGAGCGTGCGGCCCAGTTTCTGGCCGTGGATCACGTGGCCGGACATGGCGTACGGGTGGCCGAGCAGCTGGCCGGTTTGCTCGAAGTCGCCCACCGCCAGCGCCTGGCGCACCGCCGACGAGGACACGCGCTGCGCCCCTTGCATCACGGTGGGCATGGTCTCGACCTGGAAGCCGTGCTGCTTGCCCGCTTCGATCAGCAAGGCCACGTTGCCGGCGCGCCTGGCACCGTAGCAGAAGTCGTCGCCCACCATCAGCCACTTCACGTGCAAGCCCTCGACCAGCACGCGCTCGGTGAATTGGGCCGGGGTCATGGCGGCGAAATGGGCGTTGAAGTGCTCGACGATGACGCGGTCGATGCCGGCCCGTTCGAGCGATTCAAGTTTGTCGCGCAGGTTGGCGATGCGGTTCGGCGCCTTCGACAGGTCACCGGCGCGCTCGGCGAAAAATTCGCGCGGATGCGGCTCGAACGTCATCACGGCCGCTTCCAGGCCGAGCGTGGTCGCGGCTGCGCAGACGCGCGCCAACAATGCCTGGTGGCCGCGGTGGACACCGTCAAAGTTGCCGATCGTCAGGGCGCAAGGTGCACGCGCCCGGTCGTTGGGAAGTCCGCGAAAAACCTTCATAAGATGCTTGAGTGTAAAACTGCAGGGAAATAGAGGATTATACGGTCAACCGCAAGGTTTCACACCCCGGCTGGCGGGAATGGCAAGCTTGGGCCAAGCCCGGGCGCCAAAACCGGGGCCTGGCCCCGCGCTCCAATGAAAAAAGCGCCGCCTGCGGAGCAGGGCGGCGCTTTGCGCACGGGGCAGCGTCGATTACGCCATCGGGTGGTTGATCGCCATGATCCAGTAGCGCGCCAGTTCGGCCGTGCCGTCCTTGCCGCCCACCGATTTCAGGGTGCTGATCGCTTGCGCCTTCTTGCCGGCCACCGCGTAAGCCTGGCCCAGGTGCAGCTTGGCATCGTCGGGACGCTTCAGGTCGCCGGCCTTGATCGCCGCTTCCATCATCTTCAAGCCCTTGTCGGCCTGGCCCGCTTGCACCAGCGCATAGCCGAGGTTGACCAGGCCGTCGTTGTCGCGTGCCTTGTCGAGCGCCGCTTCGGTCGTGGCCAGGTTCTTGTTGCCATCGGCCAGTTGCTTCTCGGCCAGGTCCTTCAGGCGCTGGTGGCGCGCGGCGTCGCTGCCGGTGCCCAGGATGCCCGCCTTGTAGCCCTTGTCGACGACCTTGACCGCTTCGCCAGGGGCGCCGTCGCGCAGCACCAGCTGGGCCAGTTCCAGGTATTCGCTGGGCTTCTTGAGCAGGTTGTTGGCCAGCTTGAGGCGGTAGATGTCCACGCCCAGTCGCTCGGAGAAGCCTTGCTTGGCCGTCACGCGGTTCAGCAGGTCCAGCCAGTAGCTCGGTTTCGGATAGCTGGCGGCCAGCTTTTCGATCGTATTCACGTAGCCGGACTTGTCGCCGCTCTTGTTTTGCAGGTTGGCCATCTGCTGCAGATTGTCTTCCGAGGAAGCGCGCCCGGCGCGCTCGTCATTCTTGAGCTGCTCTTGCAAGTCTTTGGTGGCGGCGCCGATGTTGCCCATCGAAACGTAGTTCTGGATCAGGTAGGCGCGCATCTTCGGATCGTCGTGCTCCTTGAGCGAGCGCTGGATCGCGGCGTTGGCCTTGGCGTACTCCTTGGCGCGCATGTAGATGCCGACCAGGCCTTCGGAGAATTTCGCCGCTTCGCCTGGCGGCAGCTTGCCCGAGGCGATCAGCGCCTCGAAGGACTTGGCTGCGGCATCGTTGTCGCCCGCGCCGGAGGCGGCAGCGGCGCGCACGCGCTCGATCAGGTAAGCCTCATTGGCGGTCTTGCCGCCGACGCTGTCGAGCTTGTGCAGCTCGTTCAGCGCTTCTTTGTTCTTGCCAGCTTTCATCAGGGACTGGGCAGCCTGCAGGGGCCCGCCGATTTCCGCACGCACCGTTTCCGCGGCATACGCGGAGGACAGGCCGAGGACCGGGGTAGCTGCGGTGAAGCCGAGAGCGGCCATCGCGAGGCCGAGTTGAGCGAGGCGAAACTTGATCATCGTGGGAATCTTTCAGTCAAAAAACACACGGCAGGGGTGTCCCTGCCGTGTTGGTCACAAAAGTGCTTACTGGAACTGCTCGTTGCCGACCATGCCGATCTTGGTCACGCCAAGACGTTGGGCAGCGGCCATGACACCGGCCACGAACTTGTAAGACACCAGCTTGTTGGGGCGCAGGTGCACTTCAGGCTGGTCCGCCTGGGCGGCCACTGCCGTCAGCTTCGACTCCAGCGTGGGGCGGTCAGGAATGACCACGTTGTCCCACAGGATGGTGCCGTCAAAGTCCACGTCGATGGTGATCACGACAGGTTCCTTGGTCGGTGGCGGTGGATTGCCGACCGGCATATTCAGATTGACCGAGTGGTTCTGCTTTGGAATCGTGATGATCAACATGATGATCAAGACCAACATCACGTCGATCAAGGGGGTCATGTTCATTTCCATCATTGGTTCCGGATCCGCCTTAGCGCCACCCGAACCGACATTCATACTCATGGTGTTTCCTTTTCAAATGTTGGGATTCCGCCGCGCCGGCGGCGAACAGCCCGGCGGCGCGGGAAGGGGGCTTAGCCCTTATCCGGTGGTTCCGTAACGAAACCGACCTTTTGAATCCCAGCACGTTGTGCCGTGTAGATCACCTTGCCGATGAACTCGTAGCGCGTTTCCTGGTCGCCACGTACATGGACTTCCGGCTGCGGCAGTTTGACGGATTCTTTCTTGAAGAATTCGAACAGCGCGGTCGTGTCCTGCAGCTTGGTCTGGTTCCAGTACATGTCGCCATCTTTGTTTACAACGATGTTGACATCTTCCGGCTTGGTTTTCATCGCCTGGTTCAACTCAGTCGGCAGAGCAATCTTCTGCAGCTTGAGGACAACCGGGCTCGTAATCAGGAAGATGATCAGCAGAACCAACATGATGTCGACGAGCGGCGTCGTGTTGATTTCTGACATGACTGCATCTTCTTCTCCGTCATCGGAGCCGACGCTCATGGACATGGCAATTACCCGATCTTCTTGGCGCCGGCGGCACGGCCAGCTTCGGAGGTCGACATCGCGCCGGAAATCAGCACCGAGTGGACGTCAGCGGAGAACGAGCGGACATCTTCCATGGCCGACTTGTTGCGGCGAACCAGCCAGTTGTAACCGAGCACGGCAGGAACGGCGACGAACAGGCCGAAGGCGGTCATGATCAGCGCTTCGCCCACTGGGCCTGCGACCTTGTCGATCGATGCGTTACCGGTCATGCCGATGTTGGTCAGCGCGCCGTAGATACCCCACACCGTACCGAACAGGCCGATGAACGGTGCGGTCGAACCGACCGTTGCCAGGAACGACAGGCCGTCTTGCAGGCGCGATTGAACTTTCTCAACAGCGCGCTGGATCGACATCGTCACCCAGGTCGACAGGTCGATCTGCTCGAGCAGGGCGCCGTCGTGGTGCTGGGTTGCCTTGGTGCCCGACTCAGCGATGAAGCGGAATGGGCTGCCTTCTTTCAGCGATGCCGAACCGGCGGCGATCGAGGAAGCTTTCCAGAACTTCAACGAGGTCTCTTTCGACTGCTTGAAGATCTTCATCTGGTCGAGCAGCTTGGTGATGATGATGTACCACGAACCCATCGACATCAGCGACAGGATCACCAGGGTGGCGCGTGGCACGAAGCCGCCCGCCCAGACTGCTTCGATACCGAACGGGTTCGACACTTCTTCTTTGCCGGCTGGTGCAGCGGCGGCAGCTTCTGGAGCGGCGGCAGGTGCGTCGGCCGCTGGGGCGCTGGCCGCTGGGGCTGATGCTGCTGCGGAAGCAGGAGCGTCAGCGAAGGCTGGTGCGGACACCAGGGCTGCAGCTGCTGTGACCGAGAACAGGACAGCCGCCAAGATAGCGGACAAACGGGTATTCTTAAACATGCTTCCTCCAAATTTATAAAATAATCAGTTCGCTGAACAGTGTGACAACGAAAATCATGGTGTGAGACAGTCGAGCTATCTCGGTTTTATTCCAGCGTCCAGACGTATTGCATTTGCATCCACGCTTGTTCCGGCTTGCCGTCGTTCATGCCTGGCTTGAACCGGCACTTACTGATGCCGGTCACTGCCGCTTTGTCCAAATCCCTGAAGCCAGAAGACTTGACGATCTTGGAATCGGCCACGCGACCGTCCGTCCCGATCAGGAAGGACAGCGTCACGGTACCGGTTTCTTCATTGCGCAGCGAAGCTTTCGGCCACTCCGGCTTGGCGCAAGTATTGAAGTCTGCCACCGCGGCGATACGCACCGGGTTCGGATTGGCCGCTGCCGGCGCTGCCGGCGCTTGCGGACGGGCCAGTTCGGTGGTGGCCGGCCGGGCCGACGACGACACCGCAATGGCGCTTTGCATCGGAGGCGGCTGCTGCACATTGACCTCGACTGGCGGGATGAAAGGCGGTGGAGGCGCTTTCATTTCCGGCGGTGGAGGTGGGGGCGGCACGTCCTTCGGTGGAGGAGGTTTGACTTCCTCGATTATCTTGGTCTCCACTGCCTCTGCCATCTTCGCCACCATGCGTTTGCCGAGACCGGTTACGACCCCATAGGCAACGAGCACGTGCAGAATGATGACAATGGTTATGCCAGTGAAATTCTTCCCGGGCTGCTTCTCATGCGAAAAATTCATGCCTGCTTTCTCCAATACCAACTCTTTTTGTTGCTACTAAACCCACTAAATACGGCGAGACCGCCAGCCGCATCCGGGACATCGGCGAATTATACCTACGAACTCTTTTTTTTCACATATATTTTTAATCTCAAAACCGGTTTGATTTGTCGGTCTACAGAGGGAAGATCTGCGTTTTTGGCAAGTTTATGAAATCAATTTCAAGATAAATTTATCATGCTTATTTTTCAAGATTGGTTAATCGTTTTTCTGCTGACAATCGATGATGCGGCGTGACCGAAAAAGGGCGGAATTTACCGCGAAAAATTCCATCTCCTGGCAAATATAAGTTTGCGTAATGAGGGATATAAGCCAGACGGTAGCATTTTTTTTTGCTAGGGGGCGCTCGCCTGGATTGCGAGGCGTTTGACGCCCGTTTTGCCTGTTTTTTGTGCGGCCCAGCCTGGGCCGGCCAAATGAAAACCCGGGACAGACTAAGGTTTTGTCGAAAACCTTGGTCTGTACCGGGTTTGAAGGGCGGGGTGGCTCAGCCGCCGCGGTTGCGTTTCTCTCGCTTGCACTCGAGGCTGCTGACGACCTTGCCGTCCGGGTCGACCGTCTCGAGGTGCACATCGAAGCCCCACAGCCGCGCCACGTGCTTGAGCACCTCCTGGGCATGCTGGTTCAGGGGCCGGCGCTGGAACTGGCTGTGGCGCAAGGTCAGGGCGCGGTCGTCGCGGGTGTTTACTTGCCAGACCTGGATGTTCGGTTCGCGGTTGCCCAGGTTGTACTGCTCTGCCAGCTGCTGGCGCACATAGCGGTAGCCGCGCTCGTCGTGGATCGCCGAGATGGTCAGCTTCTCGTTCTTGTCGTCGTCGAGCACGGCGAAGAAATGGAAGTCGCGGATCAGCTTGGGCGAGAGGTACTGGGCGATGAAGCTCTCGTCCTTGAAATTGCGCATCGCGAATTCGAGCGCGGCGCGCCAGTCGGTACCGGCGATGTTGGGGAACCAGTCGCGGTCCTCGGCGGTCGGGTTTTCGCAGATGCGCCGGATGTCGCTCATCATGGCGAAGCCCAGCGCATACGGGTTGATGCCATTGTAGTACTGGCTGGTGGCCGAGGGCTGGTAGACCACGTTGGTGTGGCTTTGCAGGAACTCCATCATGAAGCCGTCGCCGACGATGCCTTCCTTGTATAGCTCCTGCAAGATGGTGTAGTGCCAGAACGTGGCCCAGCCCTCGTTCATGACCTGGGTTTGGCGCTGGGGATAGAAATACTGCGAGATCTTGCGCGTGATGCGCACCATCTCGCGCTGCCACGGTTCGAGCAGGGGCGCGTATTTCTCGATGAAGTAGAGCAGGTTCTCTTCGGGCTCGGGCGGAAAACGCGGCACCACCACGTCTTCCTCGAGCTCGTCGCGGCGCGGCACGGTGCGCCACAGCTCGTTGACCTGGGACTGTGCGTATTCCTCGCGCTCCTTCTGGCGCGCGTACTCTTGCGCCATCGACAGCTTGGCCGGGCGCTTGTAGCGGTCCACGCCGTAGTTCTGCAGGGCGTGGCAAGAGTCGAGCAGCAATTCGACGGCGTCGATGCCGTGGCGCTGCTCGCATTCATTGATGTAGTTCTTGGCGAACACCATGTAATCGACGATGGCGTCGGCATCGGTCCAGGTGCGGAACAGGTAATTGCCTTTGAAGAAGGAATTGTGGCCGTAGGCGGCGTGCGCGATCACCAGCGCCTGCATGGTCAGGCTGTTCTCCTCCATCAGGTAGGCGATGCAGGGGTTCGAATTGATCACGATTTCGTAGGCCAGCCCCATCTGGCCGCGCTTGTAGCTCTTCTCGGTCGACAGGAAGTGCTTGCCGAACGACCAGTGGTTGTAGGAGACGGGCATGCCGACCGAAGTGTAGGCGTCCATCATCTGCTCGGCGGTGATGATCTCGAGCTGGTTCGGGTAGGTGTCCAGGCCGAACTTCCTGGCCACGCGGCGGATTTCCTCGTGTGCGTGTTCGATCAGGTCGAAAGTCCATTCCGACTGTTCGGGCAGGGCGCGCGGGTTTTTCGGGTCTCTTGGCATCGTGGTGCTTTCAGCTTACTTCGGCTGCTTCTTGAACAGTTCGCGAAACACCGGATAGATGTCGGCCGGGGTGACGATTTTCTGCATCGCGAAGTTGACATGGTGATCGCTCACCTCGGCGTACTGCTCCCACAGGTTCTGCGGCGGGCCGTCGGTGATCTCGACATAGGTGTAGTACTGCACGGACGGCATGATGGTGTTGATCAGGAGCTGCTTGCACAGCACCGAATCGTTGTCCCAGTTGTCGCCGTCCGAGGCCTGGGCCACGTAGCTGTTCCATTCGCCGCTGCCATAGCGCTCGCCGATGATCTTGGTGAGCAGGTTCAGGGCCGACGAGACCACGGTGCCGCCCGACTCGCGCGAGTGGAAAAACTCGTTCTCGTCGACCTCGGCCGCCGCCGTGTGGTGGCGGATGAACACCACCTCGATCTTGTCATAGGCGCGCTTGAGGAACAGGTAGAGCAGGATGAAGAAGCGCTTGGCCGTGTCCTTGCGGCTCTCGTCCATCGAGCCGGACACGTCCATGACGCAGAACATGACGGCCTGGGTCATCGGCTTGGGCACCTTGATGCGGTTGCTGTAGCGCAGGTCGAACGGGTCGATGAAGGGAATCGCCAGCAGCTTGGTGTGCAGGTGGTGGATCAGGCGCTTCAGTTCGACCACGCGCGGATCGTCCAGCGGCGCGCCTTCTTCGAGCAGATCGACCAGTTCGCGTTCAATATGGATCAGCTGCTTGCGCGAGCTGCCGCCGACGGCGATGCGCCGGCCCAGGGCGCCGCGCAGGGAGCGCAGCACGTGGATGTTCGACGGCGTGCCCGACATATTGTAGCCGGCGCGCTGGTTCTTGAATTCGGTGGTCTGGGTCAGCTGCGTCTTGACCATGTTCGGCAGTTCCAGGTCCTCGAAGAAGTAATTCATGAACTCTTCGCGCGAAAGCTCGAAGATGAAGTCGTCCTCGGATTGCTGGTCGCTATTGCCGGCCTTGCCGCGCCCGGAGCCGGCGCCGCCCTTGGGCCGGTTGAACTGGTCGCCCTTCTGGTATTCCTTGTTGCCGGGGTTGATGGTTTCCCACACGCCGCCATGGGCGTGGCCGAAATTCGGTTCGTTGACGTCCTTGACCGGAATCGACACCTTCTCGCCGTTCTCGATGTCGGTGATCGAGCGGCCCTTGATGGCGCGGCCCACGGCATCCTTGATCTGGCCCTTGTATCGGCGCAAGAAACGCTCGCGGTTGATCGCTGACTTGTTCTTGCCCTGCAAGCGACGGTCGATGAGGTAAGTCAAAACGTGCCTCCTGCTGAAAATCGCGGCGGGCGGGATCTGGTCCCGCCCCTTAAGATGATACGCCGCCTGGGCGCCAATGGCATGCCGCCGGCACGCCGTGGCAGGCCATGGTCACGATGATTTCCTCACCCGCAGATACCATTCGCACAGCAGGCGAACCTGCTTGGCGGTGTAACCCTTCTCGACCATGCGCGCCACGAAATCGGCGTGCTTGTTGGCGTCTTCGGCGCTGGCCTTGGCGTTGAACGAGATCACCGGCAGCAGCTCCTCGGTGTTCGAAAACATCTTCTTCTCGATCACGGTGCGGAATTTCTCGTAGCTGGTCCAGGCCGGATTCTTGCCGCCGTTGGTGGCGCGTGCGCGCAAGCCGAAGTTGACGATCTCGTTGCGGAAGTCTTTCGGATTGCTGATCCCGGCCGGCTTCTCGATCTTCTCGAGTTCGTTGTTGAGCGAGTCGCGGTCGAAGCTCTCGCCCGTGTCCGGATCGCGGAATTCCTGGTCCTGGATCCAGAAGTCGGCGAACGTGACGTAGCGATCGAAGATGTTCTGCCCGTACTCGCTGTAGCTCTCGAGGTAGGCGGTCTGGATCTCCTTGCCGATGAAGTCGACGTAGCGCTGCGCCAGGTGCTCCTTGATGTAGGAGAAGTAGCGCTGCTCGGTCTCGGGCGGGAATTGCTCGCGTTCGATCTGCTGCTCGAGCACATACAGCAGGTGCACCGGGTTGGCCGCCACCTCGCTGGTGTCGAAGTTGAACACCTTCGACAGGATCTTGAACGCGAAGCGGGTCGACAGGCCGTTCATGCCCTCGTCCACGCCGGCGTAGTCGACATACTCATGCATCGACTTGGCCTTCGGATCGGTGTCCTTCAGGTTCTCGCCGTCGTAGACCAGCATCTTCGAGAAGATGCTCGAGTTTTCGGGATCCTTCAGACGCGACAGGATCGCGAACTGGGCCATCATCTTCATGGTGCCGGGCGCGCAGGGCGCCTTCTCGAGCGAGGAGTTGCGGATCAGTTTGTCGTAGATCTTGATCTCGTCGGTCACGCGCAGGCAGTACGGCACCTTGACGATGTAGATGCGGTCGAGGAAAGCTTCGTTGTTGCGGTTATTGCGGAAGGTCTTCCACTCCGACTCGTTCGAGTGGGCCAGGATGATGCCGTCGAAGGGGATCGCGCCGAAGCCTTCGGTGCCCTTGTAGTTGCCTTCCTGGGTGGCCGTCAGCAGCGGGTGCAGCACCTTGATGGGCGCCTTGAACATCTCGACGAACTCCATCAAGCCCTGGTTGGCCAGGCACAGGCCGCCCGAATAGCTGTAGGCGTCCGGATCGTCCTGGGCATAGTCTTCGAGCTTGCGGATGTCGACCTTGCCCACCAGCGAAGAGATGTCCTGGTTGTTCTCGTCGCCCGGTTCGGTCTTGGAGATGGCGATCTGCTTGAGCACCGAGGGATAGCGCTTGACGACGCGGAACTGGTTGATGTCGCCATTGAACTCGTGCAGGCGCTTGACCGCCCACGGGCTCGGAATGGTGCGCAGGTAGCGCCGCGGGATGCCGTAGTCTTCTTCGAGGATGACGCCGTCCTCGTCCTCGTTGAACAGGCCCAGCGGCGACTCGTTGACGGGCGAGCCCTTCAGGCAGTAGAACGGTACCTGCTCCATCAGCGCCTTGAGCTTTTCGGCGATCGAGGACTTGCCGCCGCCCACCGGTCCCAGCAGGTAAAGGATTTGCTTGCGCTCTTCCAGTCCCTGGGCCGCGTGGCGGAAGTAGGAGACGACCTGCTCGATCACCTCCTCGGTGCCGTAGAAATCGCGGAAGGCGGGGTAGATCTTGATGACCTTGTTGGCGAAGATGCGCGACAACCGCGTGTCGTTGCGCGTATCGATCAAGGTAGGCTCGCCGATGGCCGCCAACATGCGTTCCGGAGCGCTGGCATAGGTCAGTCGGTCCTTCTTGCATAGTGCCAGATACTCGGAGAGCGAATATTCCTCTTCACGGGTACGCTCGTAGCGAGCTGCGTAGTTGTCAAAAATGGTCATGTGAGTGTCCTTTAATGTGCAAACACTGCCGGCGTGCTGCCGGGCCCCTTGTGCTTTGGCGTACTCTTTGTTGAATCGTTAGCGGCAGTTTCTGTTCCATAAAATCCGAAACAAAAAACGAATAACGATGCTGTTTTTATACCGGTCTGCTCCGGAGATTTGCGCGTGCTGAGAACGTCTTCTTACGCCTATGAAATTTATTATGTGCCTATTAGTTCCGGAAGTCAAAGTAATGTCGTGTGACTGAATGTAACTGCCATAAGACATTGATTTTAAACATAAAAATCAAGTAATTTGAACGACAACGACGGCCATTTCGACGCTTGATCACGCGCTTTTGCGCGGGTTTCTTAAAGCGAATTCTTTGACTGTAGAAAGTTGCGTGCAGCATCCACATTGCTCTGTTCCAGTGTGCACGAACTTGTCCGATGGCGGCGCACGCACGCGAAGCCATGTCACACAAATTCCGCCATGCACTTTCGCTCTTCGCCGCTTGCGCTACACTGCATACTGGAATGCTCTCGAACCTGCTCGTCGCCGGAGAAAACTACGATGTTAAACGACCAGTTGCGCCATATTGTGCAACAAATGCCCAAGGCAGAACTGCACATTCACATAGAAGGATCGTTGGAGCCGGAGCTGATCTTTGCGCTGGCGCAAAGAAACGGCCTTGCCCTGGCCTATCCCTCGGTCGGGGCGCTGCGCGCGGCGTACGACTTCAGCGACTTGCAGTCGTTTCTCGATATTTATTATGCCGGCGCCAGCGTGCTGCTGGCCGAGCAGGATTTCTACGACATGACGGCCGCCTACCTGGCGCGCGCGCACGCCGATCAGGTGCGCCACGCCGAGATCTTCTTCGATCCGCAGACCCACACCGCGCGCGGGGTGCCGTTCGCCAGCGTGATCAACGGCATCTGGCGCGCCTGCCAGGACGCGCCGCTCTCGGCGAGCCTGATCATGTGCTTCCTGCGCCACCTGAGCGAGGACGAGGCCATCGCCACCCTGGAGGAGGCGCTGCCGTTTCGCGACAAGATCATCGGCGTCGGACTGGACTCGTCCGAACGCGGCAATCCGCCCGAGAAGTTCGCGCGCGTGTTCGAGCGTTGCCGCCAACTGGGGCTGCACCTGGTGGCGCATGCGGGCGAGGAGGGACCACCTGACTACATCGAAACGGCGCTCGACCTGCTCAACGTCGAACGGATCGACCACGGCGTGCGCTGCCTTGAAAGCGCGGCGCTGACGGCGCGCCTGGCGCGCGAACAGGTGGCCTTGACGGTGTGCCCGCTGTCGAACGTGAAGCTGCGCGTGTTCGATACCATGGCCGGGCACAACTTGCTGCAGCTGCTCGACGCCGGGCTGCTGGCGACCGTCAATTCGGACGATCCGGCCTATTTCGGCGGCTACCTGAACGCCAATTTCGAGGCGGCCTTCGAGGCGCTGCCGCTGGGCCTGGCGCATGCGCAGCGGCTGGCGCGCAACAGCTTCAATGCGGCCTTCCTGGATGCGGCGAGCAAGCGCCGCTACCTGGACGAAGTCGACCAGTACTTCGCGCACGCATGCTGACCCAATCGCTGCGCATGACGGCGCGCGACTGGCGCGCCGGAGAACTGCGTTTCCTGCTGCTGGCGCTGATGGTGGCGGTGTCGGCGCTGTCGGCGGTGGGCTTTTTCATCGACCGCATGCGCAGCGGCCTCGAACGCGACGCCCACCAGTTGCTGGGCGCCGACCTGCTGGTGAACGCCGACCTGCCGATCGCGCCGGCCTGGCGCGCCGAGGCGCTGCGGCGCGGGTTGCGCCTGGCCGACACCGTCACCTTTCCCAGCATGGCGCAGGCCGGACAGGGCGAGCAATCGGTGGCCCAGCTGGCGTCGATCAAGGCGGTCAGCCAGGGCTATCCGCTGCGCGGCCAGCTGCGCGTGAGCACCAGTGTCGCGCAGGCGGCCCAGGCGCAAGGCGAGAAAACCAGCGACACGCCGCAACCGGGCACGGTCTGGGTCGACGCCAACATCCTGAGCGGCTTGAAGACGGCCGTCGGCAGCACCATCGTGCTCGGCGAGAAGCGCTTTCGCATCGCCCAGCTGATCGCCGTCGAGCCGGACCGCGGCCCCTCGTTCGCCAATTTCGCGCCGCGCGTGATGCTCTCGATGGCCGACCTGGCCGCCACCGGCCTGGTCGACAATGGTTCGCGCGTGACTTACCGGATGCAGGTGGCAGGTGCCTCGCACAACGATACGGCGCGCGTGGCCGGGTACGAGCAGTGGCTGAAGACGGCCATCGCCGAGGGGGGCGTCAAGGGCGTGCGCATCGAGTCGCTGGAGTCGGGGCGGCCCGAGATGCGCTCGACGCTGGACCGCGCCGATCGTTTTCTGTCGCTGGTGGGCTTGCTGTCGGCGCTGCTGGCGGCGGTGGCGGTGGCGATGGCCGCGCGCCGCTTCATGCTGCGCCACCTCGACGCCTGCGCCATGCTGCGCTGCCTGGGCCTGACCCAGAACCAGGTGACGGCGCTGTACCTGATCGAATTCACGCTGGTGGGCCTGGTGGGCAGCGTGCTTGGGGTGGCGGTCGGCTTCGGCGGCCACTTCGTGCTGCTCGAGCTGATCGGCAGGCTGGTCGCGACCGACCTGCCGCCGGTGTCGGCCCTGCCGGCGCTGCAAGGCGTGCTGACCGGGATGCTGCTGCTGGTCGGCTTCGCGCTGGCGCCGGTGCTCCAGCTGCGCAACGTGCCGCACAACCGGGTGATCCGGCGCGAGCAGGCCGCGCCCAAGCCGCTGGCGCTGGCCACCTATGCATTGGGGCTGTGCGTGTTCGTGGCGCTGTTGTGGTGGCAGGCCGGCGACACCCGGCTGGCGCTGACCACCGCGCTCGGCTTTATTGGCGGGTTCGCGCTGTTCGCGCTGGTGGCGTGGCTGGGCCTGCGTTCGCTCAAGACCTTGCGCGGGGCGGTCGACCACCAGAGCTGGCGCTTCGCCGTGACGGCGCTGCAGCGCCGTCCGGGCGCCACCGTGGTGCAGGTGGTGTCGCTGGCGCTGGGCCTGATGGCGCTGCTGCTGCTGACGGTGGTGCGCGCCGACCTGATGACGGCCTGGCGCGCCGCCACGCCGGCCGATGCGCCGAACCGCTTCATCATCAATATCCAGCCCGAGCAAAAGGGCGAGCTGGAGCAGCGCCTGGCCGCCGCCAAGGTCAAGGATGTGCTGTTGTATCCGATGATTCGCGGCCGCCTGACGGCCGTCAACCAGCATCCGATCACGGCCGCCACCTACGACAAGGATGATGCCAGGCGCATGGCCGACCGCGAATTCAACCTCTCGAGCATGCAGGCGCTGCCGGCGACCAACCAGATCATCGCCGGCGCCTGGTTCCGCGACGGGCCAGGCGTGGCCGAGGCGTCGGTCGAGCAGGGCATCGCCAAGACGCTCAAGCTGAAGCTGGGCGACGTGCTGCGCTTCGACATCGCCGGCACCATCGTCGACGTCAAGGTGACCAGCCTGCGCAAGCTGGAGTGGGGCTCGATGCGCGCCAACTTCTTCGTCATCCTCAATCCCAGGGCGGTGGAGCAGGCCGCGCAGACCTACATGACGGCCTTTCATGTGCCGGACGCGGCGGCCACGCTGACCAACAGCCTGACGCGCGATTTTCCGAACCTGACAGTGATTGACGTGAGCGGCATCATCCGCCAGTTGCAGGACGTGCTCGACCAGGTGGTGACGGCGGTCGAATTCCTGTTCATGTTCACGCTCGCTTCGGGCGTGCTGGTGCTGTACGCGGCGCTGATGGGGTCGCAAGACGAGCGGACCCGCGAATCGGGCTTGCTGCGCGCGCTGGGCGCGACGCGGCGCCAGCTGTCGCAAGCCCAGTGGATCGAATTTACGCTCGTCGGGGGGCTGTCCGGGGTGCTGGCCGCGAGCGGCGCGGCGGCGCTGGGCTGGGCGCTGGCGACGTATCAGTTCAAGTTCGCCTGGAGTTTCAGTCCCGGCGTCTGGGTCGCCGGGGCAGCGGTGGGCGTTGCCTGCGCGATCGTCGGTGGCTGGCTGGGTTTGCGCGATGTGCTCAAGCAGCCGCCATTGCAAACGCTGCGCGAAGCGTGAGTGGCGCGGCCAGGCCAGCTTTACCTGCAGGCGCTGGCCACAGGCGCGGCGAAGTCATGCGCCGTGCGCTATGATGGCGGGCATGACTGAACCCCAAATTCTATATGAGGTAATCGGCGGCGAAGCGCGCGTGCGCGAGCTGGTCGACCGTTTCTACGACCTGATGGAGCTGGAGCCGGAATTTGCCGGCATCCGCTGCCTGCATCCGCCATCGATGGATGGCTCGCGCGAAAAGCTGTTCATGTTCCTGTCCGGCTGGATGGGCGGCCCCGACCTGTATGTCGAGCGGCACGGCCACCCGCGCCTGCGCGCGCGCCACCTGCCGTTTGCCATTGGCAGCAGCGAGCGCGATCAGTGGCTGCGGGCGATGGCCTGGGCCATGGAAGACATCGGCATCGACGAGGCGCTGCGGTTGCGCCTGATGGCGTCATTCTTCCAGACCGCCGACTGGATGCGCAACAAGGCCGGCTGACCAGATGACTCAAACTGAACTCCTGATCACAGGCATTGCTGCCATTCTCATCGCGCTGCAGGTGGCGTTGCTGCTGCGCGCGCGCGGCGCCGACGGCGAGCGGCTCGAACGCGAATTGCGCCGCGAGCTGCAGGCGAGCGCCCAGGCCACGCGCCAGGAACTGGGCGCCAGCCTGGCCCAGTACCACGCCGCCTCGGTGCAGCAACTCGACAGCATGCGCCAGCAGATCCACCTCGCTGGCATCAGCGGACGCGAGGAGCAATCGTCTTCCCTCAAGCGTTTCGCCGACACGCTCAACCAGACCCTGGTCAGCCTGACCGAATCGAACGCGCAGCGCATGCTGGAGGTGCGCGCCACGCTCGAATCGAAGATCAAGGACCTGCAGACCGACAACGGCGCGCGGCTCGAGGAGATGCGCAAGACGGTCGACGAAAAACTGCACGCGACGCTCGAGACGCGCCTGTCCGAATCGTTCCGTCACGTCTCGGAGCGGCTCGAAAGAGTGCACCAGGGCTTGGGCGAAATGCAGCAGCTGGCCATCGGCGTGGGCGACCTGAAACGGGTGCTCACCAACGTCAAGACGCGTGGCACCTGGGGCGAGGTGCAGCTCGAAATGCTGCTCGAACAGGTGCTCACGGTCGACCAGTACGCCAAGAACGTCGAGACCATCGCCGGCAGCAATGCGCGCGTCGAATTCGCCATCAAGCTGCCGGGGCTGACCGACGGCGCGGTACCGGTATGGCTGCCGATCGACGCCAAGTTCCCCAAGGAGCAATACGAGCGCTTGCTCGATGCGGCTGACCGCGCCGATGCCGAAGGGGTCACCCAGGCCGGGCGCGAACTTGAACGCGCGGTGCGCGTCGAAGCGAAAACCATCTGCGACAAATACCTGTCGCCTCCCCACACCACTGATTTTGCCATCCTGTTCTTGCCGACCGAAGGCTTGTATGCGGAAGTGATGCGGCGCCCCGGACTGGCCGACGACCTGCAGCGCGAGATGCGGGTCTCGATCGCCGGACCATCGACGCTGGCTGCAATCCTGAACAGCCTGCAGATGGGTTTCCGCACGCTGGCGCTGGAAAAACGCTCGTCCGAAGTGTGGCAGGTGCTGGGCGCCGTAAAAACGGAATTCGGAAAATTCGGGGATGTGCTGAGCCAGACCAAGCTCACGCTCGAGAGGGCGGCCAAGAATATCGAAAACGCCGAAGTGCGCAGCCGTCAGATGGCGCGCAAGCTCAAGTCGGTGGAAGCGCTGCCCAGCGAGGCGGCGCAGCTGATGCTGGGGCCGGAGCTCGATATGATGGAGAGCGACAATCCCGGCGCATGAGGGCTGTTAGGACGGCTACAGGTCACAAGTTAAGCTCGTATTGCGGGCTATCGACGAATTCGCTGCTTGAAAGGTGGAAGGCGCTCCGCTTTTCCACACACCCCACATGTCTCGTTGTTGCTGGCGTTCAGACCAGGCCTTCGAACAGGAGCACGTCGACCGAGTCGCCGGCGTTGACGTTGCCCTGCTCGTCGTGCAGCACCACCATGCAATTGGCCTCGGACATCGAGCGCAGGATGCCCGAGCCCTGGGCGCCGGTGATGCGCACCTGCTGCAGGCCGTCTTCGCCCACCGACAGCATGCCGCGCTGGTACTCCGTGCGGCCGGGCTTCTTGCGGATTGGGTCGGCCGATTTTACGCGCACCAGCAGTTGCGGCGCGCTCGCGCCCATCATGTGCAGCAGCGCGGCGCGCGCGAAGAAATAGAACGACACCATCACCGCCACCGGATTGCCGGGCAGGCCGAACAGGAAGGCGCTTTTACCGTTGGAGCTGACGCGCCCGAACGCGAGCGGACGCCCGGGCCGCATGCCGATCTTCCAGAACGTGACGTCGCCCAGGCGCGCCATGATGTCGCGCGTGTAGTCGGCCGCGCCGACCGAGACCCCGCCCGAGGTGATGATCGCGTCGGCATTCTCGCAGGCGCTGCGCAGCGCCGCCTCGAGCGCGTCGGGCTCGTCGCGCACCACACCCATGTCAATGATGTCGCAGCCGAGGCGCTGCAGCATGCCATACAGCGTATAGCGGTTGCTGTCGTAGACGCAGCCTTCGTCGAGCGTCTGGCCGATCGAACGCAGCTCGTCCCCGGTCGAAAAGAAGGCCACCCGCAGGCGCCGCCGGACCGGCACTTCGGCGATGCCAAGCGACGCAAGCAGGCCGAGGTCGGCCGGGCGGATGATCTTGCCCTTGGCCAGGGCGGCGCTGCCCGCCTTCAGGTCTTCGCCGGCGAAGCGGCGGTTGTCGCCGCTGCGAACGGCGCCGGCGCCGATGGTGATGCTGGCCGTGCCGATGACGGCCACATGCTCTTGCGGGATCACGCTGTCGCAGCCCGGCGGCATCACGCCGCCGGTCATGATGCGCACGCATTGGCCCTGTGCCGGTAGCGCCTCCGAGGGCCGGCCCGCGTACACGGTGGCGATCACCGACAGCGTGGTGGGCCCGTCAGGCGCCAGGTCGGCGCCGCGCAAGGCATACCCATCCATCGCCGAGTTGTCGTGCGCCGGTACGTTGATCGGCGAGACGATGTCGGCCGCCAGTACCCGGTCCAGCGCCGAGCGCAGGGCCACCTGTTCCACCGCGCCAACCGGGGTGACGAACTGGCCAATGATGCGCTGGGCGTCGCGCACCGGCAGTGCCTCCGGATCGTAGCCGGACAGGCAGCTGGTGACGTCGTTCAGGGTCGGCATGGTCATGTTATTGGTCGGCTTCATATTGCTGCAGTTCGAGCAGCGTGTTGATGTTGCGGAAGGCGCTGGCGTCGTCAAAGCGCACGCGCACCACCTTGATGGCGCCATACCAGCCGTCCATGCGGCGCCCGCCCCCGGCCAGGTAGGCCGTCAGGTGCGGCAGGGCGCTGCTGCGTACCAGCGCGAACACCGGTTGCGGCTGCACGCGCATGACGCCGTCGTTGCCGGCCTCGACCGTTTCGGCCAGCGCCAGGTCGGCGCCATCGGCCTGCAACGCCTCGGACAGGCGCGCCACGAGGTTGGCCGGGACGAACGGCGAGTCGCATGGGGCCGTGACCAGACAGGGCGTGGCGCAGCGGCGCAGGCCCGTTTCCAGGCCCGCCAGCGGGCCTTCGAAGCCGGCCAGGTCGTCGGGCCAGACTGGCATGCCGAATTCGGCATAGCGTTCAAGATTCTGGTTGGCGTTGACCGCCATCGCCGCCACTTGCGGCGCCAGGCGCTGCATCACATGCTGCACCATGGTCGCGCCGCGAAACGGCTGCAAGCCCTTGTCGACGTGGCCCATGCGCGAACCGCGTCCGCCGGCCAGGATCAAGCCGGTGACGGTGGCGTCGATTGGCATGAGCTCAGCCTCCAATGTAGGACATTTCGACCTTCCTGGCGCCGCGTTCGATGCCGCTGGTGTTGATGGTGCGGGTCTCGGAGTAGCGGTCGGCGCGCACCCGCCACAGCTGGGCGATGGCGCTGGAGACTTCGGCGTCGCTGTGCCCGGCGCGTAGCAGGGCGCGCAGGTCGTGGCCGCGGGTGGCGAACAGGCAGGTGTAGAGCTTGCCCTCGGTCGACAGGCGCACGCGCGAGCAGTCCTTGCAGAAGGCCTGGGTCACGCTCGAGATCAGGCCGATCTCGCCGCCGCCGTCGAGGTAGCGCCAGCGCGCCGCTGTCTCGCCGCTGTAGTTGGCCCCGACCGCCTCCAGCGGCATCTCGGCACTGATGCGGCGCACCACCTCGGACGAGGGGATGACCTCGGCCAGGTTCCAGCCGTTCGAGGCGCCCACGTCCATGTATTCGATAAAGCGCAGGATGTACGGCGAATGCCGGAAATGGCGGGCCATCGGCACGATCTGCTGGTCGTTCATGCCGCCCTTGACGACCATGTTGACCTTGATCGGTCCCAGTCCGGCCTGGTGCGCGGCGGCCATGCCGTCGAGTACGTCGCCGACGGCGAA
This sequence comes from Pseudomonadota bacterium, assembly GCA_040390195.1. Classification (GTDB taxonomy): domain Bacteria; phylum Pseudomonadota; class Gammaproteobacteria; order Burkholderiales; family Burkholderiaceae_D; genus Telluria_A. The sequence goes on from JAZJYV010000033.1 coordinate 74,549, forward strand.
ATCGACGTCGTTCATGCGCTTGAAGGTGGCGTCGTCGAGTGCGTCGAGCGAGACCGTGACCCGGTTCAGGCCGGCATCCTTGAGCGACTGCGCCTTCCGGGCCAGCAGCGAGCCGTTGGTGGTGAGCGTGAGGTCGAGTGCGCGACCGCTGGGCGTGCGCAGGGCCGACAGCATGCCGACCAGTTTCTCGACGTTTTTGCGCAGCAGGGGTTCGCCGCCCGTCAGGCGGAGTTTCTCGACCCCGTGCGCGACGAACAGGGCCGCGATGCGGGTGATTTCCTCGAACGTGAGCAGCGCGTTGTGCGGCAGGTAGGCATAGTCCTTGTCGAACACGTCCTTCGGCATGCAATACACGCAACGGAAATTGCAGCGATCGGTGACCGAGATGCGCAGGTCGTGCAGCGGACGCCCGAGCGCGTCGCCGAGCAGGCCGGTGGGCGTCTCGAGCACGCTGGGAATTGCCGGCGACGTTGTGCGTTCGTCGCTGAGCATGATGATTTTTTCAGCCATGCCAGTACGATATCACGAGGCCAGCAAGCGCACAGGCGGCGATCAGTTTGATGGTGCCGACCTGGTAGCGGAACAGTGACACGCAGGCGAGCGCGCTGATGACGGCGGCCACCCAGTCGGGGGCGGCGCCGCCCAGGAACACGTGCCGCCCGAAGAACAGCGCCAGGCTCACGATGACCCCGACCACGGCCGCCGAGATGGCCGTCAGCGGTGCCGTCATGCGCACATTGTCGCGCGTCGATTCGACCAGCGGGCCGCCGGCCAGGATGAACACGAACGAGGGCAGGAAGGTGAAAAAGGTGGCCACCGAGGCGCCGGCGGCGCCGGCCAGCAGCAGCGGGGCCTGGCCCCAGGCGCCAACGAAGCCGACGAAGGCGACGATCATGATCAATGGGCCGGGCGTGGTCTCGCCTAGCGCCAGGCCGTCGATCATCTGGGCCGCGCTGAGCCAGTGGTAATGTTCGACGCCGCCCTGGTAGACGTAAGGCAGCACCGCATAGGCGCCGCCGAAGGTCATCAAGGCGGCCTTGGTGAAGAACCAGCCCATCTGAGCCAGCGCGCCACCGGCGCCGTAGCGCAGGGCCAGCGCGGCCCAGGCGGCGGCGCCCAGCGCGCAGCCGCCGAGCGCCACGCGCACCAGGCGCGGCCAGCTGAACGCGGCGTGCGGCGGCGGCGGGGTGTCGTCGTCGATCAGTGCCAGGCCGTAGGAGGCGCGGCTGTCCGGGTGTTTGCCGCCGACCTGGAAATACGCCGGCCAGGCGCGGCCGCCAACCCAGCCGATGGCCGCTGCGCCCAGCACGATCAAGGGGAAGGGCAGGGCGGCCACGGCGATGGCCAGGAAGGCAGCGGCGGCGATCGCGATCAACACCGGGTTGTTCAGGCTGCGGCGGCCGATGCGCCAGGCGGCAGCCAGCACGATGGCCACCACCGCCGGCTTGATGCCATACAGGATGGCGGACACCAGCGGCAGGCTGCCGAAGGCCATGTAGATCCACGACAGGGCGATCAGGATCAGCAGCGATGGCAGCACGAACAGGACGCCGGCCAGGATGCCGCCGCGCGTCTTGTGCATCAGCCAGCCGATGTAGACGGCCAGCTGGGTCGCCTCCGGACCGGGCAGCAGCATGCAGTAGTTAAGCGCGTGCAGGAAGCGCTGCTCGGAAATCCAGCGGCGCCGCTCGACCAGCTCGCTGTGCATCAACGCGATCTGGCCGGCCGGGCCGCCAAAACTGATGAAGCCGAGCTTGAGCCAGTACCAGAACGCTTCGCGCAAGGTGACGGGGAGGGGGCGGCTGTCGGAAGGGAGCGTCATGGTGTCGGCGAAAATGGCGGAGTGGGCTTGCGCTTATTTACGAGTTTGTGAATGGTTCGATTTCGCGATATTTCCAAAGTTGCGGACAGGCGCGGCGCAATCCACCGCGTGTTTCTTTGCAAAAAAAAAAGGGAAGCACGCGGCTTCCCTTTTTCTACCTGATCATTGCCGAACCGTCTTATTGACGGCTGGTGTCGATCTGGATCAGCGGCTCATCGACTTGCGGCGGCAGCGGCTTGCGTTCGCGTGGAACGCGCACCGGTGGCGCTGCCTTGGCGGCCGCTTCCTGGGCTGCGCGCAGCTTTTCAGGATCGGTCGCGGCCAGCGTCAAACCGGCCGAACCGAGGATCGCGCCCAGATCGGCCGCCGGGGCCGGCTTGGCGGCGACCGGTGCCGCGACGACGGCTTCGACACGCGGGGCCGGCGCTTCAAGCAGCGGCGCGGGCTCCGGCGTGAACAGCGTGGCCTGGACCAGCGGGGCAGGAATCGGCGCCGCCACCGGCGCTGGCTCCTCGACCGCTGCGACGGCCACGGGAGCGGCTTGCACCACGACCTCGGCAATCGGTGCGGCCACTTCAACTACCTCGACCGGCGCAGGGGCTTCGACCGGTGCCGGGGCCTCGGCCACTGCCTCGACCGATGCTACAGCCTCGACCGATGCTACAGCCGCGACTGGCTCAACAGGCTCGGCCACCGCTTCGGCTGCAAGCAGGGGCGACGCATCGGCGAGCACGGCTGGAGCTTCGACGGCCGGCGTATCGGCGCCTTCGTTGTCGCCATCATTGTCGCCTGCTTCGTTCTCGCTGCCCTCGACCTGGTCGCGGTCGCGGCGGTTGCGGTTGCGGCCACCACGACGACGGCGGCGGCGCGGCTCATCGCCACCTGCCTCGACTTCGATTTCTTCACCGTTCGGACCGATGGTGGTGATCATTTTCGCCACTTGCGGCGCGCCTTCTTGCTCGACAAGCGGACCGGCACCGTTCAAGGCGGCGGCCACGATCGGCGCGACGACCAGTTCCTCGCTCTTCGCTTCGGCTACCGGGGTGCGGTAGTCGGCACGTTCGCGTGGCTGGCGCGGGGCACGTTCGCCCCGTTCAGCGCGTTCGCCCCGTTCGGCGCGCGCTGCCGGCACTGCTGCCTCGCCACCTTCACGCGCTTCGCGCGGCGGACGTGGGGGACGCGGCGGGCGGGCGCTCTTGGTTTCGCCATCGGCGGCCTTGACGCTGTCGTCAGACGGCTTGGCTTCGCGTTCCTCGCGACCCTTGCCGCTGCGGCTGCGGCCACGCGGGCCACGGCTGTTGCGATCGCCACGGTCGCCGGCGGCGGCCGGTTTGGCCGGCGCTGCCGGCGCTGGGGCGGCGGCCGGTGCCTCTTTCTTGAAGAAGAAGCCGATGAACTTGCTGAACAAGCCTTGCTCGACCGGGGCCACCAGCGCCGGGGCCGGAGCGGCCTTCGGTGCTTCGGTGCGGTCGACCATCGGCGCCGGCTGGGCCGGGGTGATGGTCTTGACCATGGCTTCCTGGCGCGGCTTGACTTCTTCCTTCTGGCGCTTGCTGTAGGCCATGTCGGTCTCGGCCTGCTCGGCCAGGTTGTAGCTGGCCTGGTTGTCTTCGAGGCGCGGATCGTCGTGCTTGATGCGCTCGAGCTTGTAGTGTGGGGTGTCCAGGTGCTTGTTCGGGATCAGGATCACGCTGATGCGGTGGCGGTTCTCGATCTTGAGCACTTCGCCGCGCTTCTCGTTGAGCAGGAAGGCGGCCACGTCGACCGGCACCTGCACGTGGATGGTGGCCGAGTTCTCCTTCATGGCCTCTTCCTGGATGATGCGCAGCACTTGCAGGGCCGACGATTCGGTGTCGCGGATGTGGCCGGTGCCCGAGCAGCGCGGGCAGGTCACGTGCGAACCTTCGGACAGGGAAGGGCGCAGGCGCTGGCGCGACAGTTCCATCAGGCCGAAGCGGGAAATCTTGCCCATCTGGACCCGGGCGCGGTCGTGGTGCAGCGCATCTTTCAGGCGCTGCTCGACTTCGCGCTGGTTCTTGGCCACTTCCATGTCGATGAAGTCGATCACGATCAGGCCGCCCAGGTCGCGCAGGCGCAGCTGGCGGGCCACTTCTTCGGCCGCTTCGCAGTTGGTGTTGAAGGCCGTCGTCTCGATGTCCGAGCCGCGCGTGGCGCGCGCCGAGTTGACGTCGACCGAGACCAGCGCCTCGGTGTGGTCGATCACGATGGCGCCGCCCGATGGCAGCGGCACGGTGCGCGAGTAGGCCGTCTCGATCTGGTGCTCGATCTGGAAACGCGAGAACAGGGGCACGTCGTCGCTGTAGCGCTTGACGCGATGCACCATGTCGGGCATCACGTGGCTCATGAACTGGTGCGCCTGCTCATAGATCTCGTCGGTGTCGATCAGGATCTCGCCGATATCGGGCTGGAAGTAGTCGCGGATGGCGCGGATGACGAGCGACGATTCCTGGTAGATCAGGAAAGCGCCGTTGGCCGACTTGCCGGCACCTTCGATGGCGCGCCACAGTTGCATCAGGTAGTTCAAGTCCCACTGCAGCTCTTCGACGTTGCGGCCGATGCCGGCGGTGCGGGCGATCACCGACATGCCTTGCGGCAGGTCCAGCTTGTCCATGGTTTCGCGCAGTTCCTGGCGCTCTTCGCCTTCGACCCGGCGCGATACGCCGCCGCCGCGCGGATTGTTCGGCATCAGGACCAGGTAGCGTCCGGCCAGCGAGACGAAGGAGGTCAGGGCCGCGCCTTTATTGCCGCGCTCTTCCTTTTCGACCTGGACCATGATTTCCTGGCCTTCGCGCAGCGCTTCCTTGACCGAGGCGGTACGGACATCGACCCCTTCGCGGAAATAGGTGCGCGCCACTTCCTTGAATGGCAGGAAGCCATGGCGGTCTTCGCCGTAGCTGACGAAACAGGCTTCAAGGGAAGGCTCGATGCGGGTGATGACGCCCTTGTAGATATTCGACTTGCGCTGTTCGCGGCCGGCCGATTCGATATCGATGTCGATCAGTTTCTGACCGTCGACGATGGCAACGCGCAGTTCTTCTTGCTGCGTCGCGTTAAACAACATGCGTTTCATTTTTATGCTCCGCGGCCCGGGGGCCGTTCCAGCGCCGCTCGGTGACAAGCGGCGAAAAGTACAGGGAATGTACGCGAGAAGCGGAGTGATGGAGGTGGGTATGCCTTAACGTGCGGCGCAGGCGCGAACAGCGACATGGCCGCAACAGGGCGCGAGGGGGTCGATCGACATGCCGAGTGCACGCATCACCTGCAACCTTGAGTGCCCGGTACAACATGGGGCACAGGCCAAGGCCAGGCGGTGAGCAAATCAGAAAGCCTGACCGTGTAGCCAGCAATCAAACCAAGACTTCGATACCCAGGCTATTGCTCCAGCCTTTATTCTCAAGCCTTCAGGATGAGGCTTACTGCGGGTCTGGCGAAAACGACAAGCGTTATCGACGCCATCAACCGGCGAGCTGGCCTCGTGGGTCAGCTTGCCGGTACTTATCCTTATAATTCCAATCAATCCAATTCAGCACCCCTGGGCAGGATCCGATTACAACAACGGTGCAACCTTGATTCGCGCAGGGATGTGCGTACACATTTTTTCCATCGAATTTGCAATTTGGCGAGGCCGATGGAGACGCCCCTGTGTAAAATATCGTTTTAATTCTTACACCAGCAGAGGTTTGACCGCCGCCTGTCGATTATATATTCAAAATGAAGGACTTAGAGAGATTTTCTGGGAAGACAGAGCAAATGAAGATGCAAAATGATGTTGTTCCCCCTTCATCACAGGCGCAGCCGCAAGCCCAGTTTGTAACGATCACCGAAGAAGAAGCCGGACAGCGGATCGATAACTACCTGCTGCGCGTGTGCAAAGGCGTGCCCAAGAGCCATATCTACCGCATCCTGCGCTCGGGCGAGGTACGCGTCAACAAGGGCCGCATCGACCAGCTGTACCGCCTGGAAAACGGCGACGTGGTGCGCATTCCCCCGGTCCGTGTTGCTGAAAAATCAACTGTCGTGGTACCCGGCGCCGAATTCGCCATCCTGTTCGAGGATGCCCACCTGCTCGTCATCGACAAGCCTTGCGGCACGGCCGTGCATGGCGGCTCGGGCGTGTCATATGGCGTCATCGAACAGTTGCGCGCGGCGCGCCCGGACGCCAAGTTCCTGGAACTGGTGCACCGGCTCGACCGCGAAACGTCGGGTTTGCTGCTGATCGCCAAGAAACGTTCGGCGCTGACCAATCTGCACGAGCAGATGCGCGACGGCCTGACCGACAAGCGCTACCTGACCATGGTGGGCGGCGACTGGAAGAACGCGCGCCAGCACATCAAGCTGCCCCTGCATAAATTCACCACCGCCGAGGGCGAGCGCCGGGTATGCGTGCAGACCGGCGGCATGGAGTCGCACACGGTGTTCAGCCTGTTGCGCAAATGGCAGCAATGCGCCTTGCTGGAGGCCGAATTGAAGACCGGGCGCACGCACCAGATCCGCGTTCACCTCGCTTCCTCGGGCTTCCCCATCCTGGGCGACGACAAATACGGCGATTTCGCGCTGAACCGGGTCCTGCTCAAGGCTGACGCCACGCGCGGCGCGCTCAAACGCATGTTCCTGCACGCCCACCAGATCACGTTTACCCATCCGGACAGCGGCTTGCCGCAGACGATAAACGCGCCGCTGCCAGCAGAGTGCGAGCGTTTCTTGTTAAGCTTGGGGAAACCACTTGCGAATGCTACTCGCTAAGGCAAGCGCACCGACTAACTATCAGCAAGGAGCCGGCCGTCACAAGCGGTCGGGAAACATGGCAAGAAAGCAATTTGACCTGATCGTTTTCGATTGGGATGGCACCCTGATGGACAGCACCTCGACCATCGTGAAATGCATCCAGGCCGCCGCGCGCGACCTGGGCCTGCCGATTCCGCCCGACGAGGCGGCATCCCATGTGATCGGCCTCGGCCTGCACGAGGCAATGCAGGCTGTGATGCCCAACATTGCCCCGGCGATGACGTCGCGGATGGTCGAGCGCTACCGCTTCCACTACCTGTCGAAGGACCATGAACTGGTGCTGTTCCATGGCGTACGCGACATGTTGACGGAATTAGCGCATGATGGCTACTTCCTGGCCGTGGCCACGGGCAAGAGCCGGGTCGGCTTGAACCGTGCCATGAACGCGGTCGGCCTGCTGTCCCTGTTCGACGCCACGCGTTGCGCCGACGAGACGTTTTCCAAGCCCCATCCGGCCATGCTGCAAGAGTTGACGCGGGAATTGGGCCAGGATCTGCGGCGTACCGTGATGATCGGCGATACTACCCATGATTTGTTGATGGCCAACAATGCCGGCGCGGCCAGTGTGGCGGTCCAGTACGGGGCCCATCCGGTGGAGCAGCTGAGCGCATGCGGCCCCCTGTATTCGGCCGCCTCGGTGTCCCAGTTGCATGAATGGCTGACCGAATATGCCTGATGCCGCGCCTGAAGTGCTGGTCTGCGATGCCGAGCTCCTGCTCGAAGGTGGCAAGGGCGTGCGCTTTCCCGTGCGCGCCTTCGGCGACGCCACCACCGGCTTCGTGGTGCGCTACGGCGGCAAAGTGTATGGCTATTTGAATCGCTGCGCCCATGTCCCGATCGAACTGGACTGGGCTGAAGGCGAGTTTTTCGAGTCCAGCGGGACTTTCCTGATGTGTTCGACGCACGGCGCGATCTACGTGCCCGAGAGTGGTTTTTGCGCGGGCGGCCCCTGCCGAGGAGGGCGCCTGCGCCCGATCCCCGTGCGTGAAGCAGAGGGCAAGATTTTTTGGCAGCCGGATGAGTTCATCCGCCCGCCCCAGGCATGAGCGCCTGACGATACAAGGATAATGACGACCACCATGAGCGAGACGACCAATACCGAAGCAACGCCGGCCCCGGGCACGCCCGCCACCAGTAGCAACTGGGAGCGTGAAACGCTCGAAAAGCTGGTGTTTGCCACCGTCAAGGAGCAGCGCGCGGCGCGCCGCTGGGGCATCTTCTTCAAGTTGACGACGCTGGGACTGGCGTTTTTCGCGCTGTGGGCGTATTTCGATTTCAATTTCAGCGGTGCCGACATGGAGACGCTGGGCAAGCACACGGCCCTGATCGAGATCAACGGCAGCATCGAATCGGAAGGCAGTGGCTCGGCCGACGTGGTCATCCCCTCGCTCAACAAGGCGTTTTCCGACGGCGGCTCGGTGGCGATCGTGCTGCGCATCAACAGCCCGGGCGGCAGCCCGGTCCAGGCCGGCATGATCGTCGATGAAATCCTGCGCCTGAAACGGGGCTACCCGTCCAAGAAGGTGTATGTGGTGGTCGATGAAATCTGCGCTTCGGGCGGTTACTATATCGCCGCGGCGGCCGACAATATCTACGTCAACAAGGCCAGCATTGTCGGCTCGGTCGGCGTCTTGATGGACGGCTTCGGCTTTACCGGCACGATGGAGAAATTCGGCGTCGAGCGGCGCCTGCTGACGGCCGGCGAGAACAAGGGTTTCCTCGATCCGTTCAGCCCGCAATCGGAAAAGCACAAGGCGTACGCCCAGGCCATGCTCAACGAGATCCACCAGCAATTCATCGGCGTGGTGCGCGCCGGCCGCGGCAAGCGCCTGAAGGAAACGCCGGAAACCTTTTCCGGCCTGTTCTGGAGCGGCGCGCGGGCCATCGAGATGGGCCTGGCCGACGGCTTCGGCACTGTCGACAGCGTGGCGCGCGATGTGGTCAAGGTCGAAGACATCGTCGACTACACCGCCCACGAAGGCTTGCCGGAGCGCGTGCTCAAGAAATTTGGCGCGGCGGTCGGCAGCGGTGCCTTGCGCTCGGTCTACCATGGCGCCAAGCCAACTCTGCGTTAAAATTATCAAGTCAATATTTTCCTTGAAAGTTTGAACAGGTGTTCTATATTGGACCTGTAGTTCTTTCCAAGGGGGGCCGATATAAAAAGTTCAGCGTGTTGGCAGCATTTGTTTTGAAATGAACTACTAACTGCATCTGCGATGCGGCATAGAGAGAATTACGATTCCTCGCATTAAGTCCCCTTGGTGGGACGTGAAGACGGCGGCGCAATGCCGTCGTTTTCATGTTGGCACGCTCACTTCTGGGTGTCGACACTGGCCCCGGTATCGGGCGCCGAAAACCCCCCGTTGGCAAGCCAGGTTTCCAGGTTGAGTTGCACGCGCGCATACCAGCGCGCCTGGGCCGACAGGCGCAAGGCGGCGTCTACTTGCATTTGCGGAAAATTGGCACCATTGCTCCAGCGCACGATGGCCAGCCTGGCCGAATGCTGCGCCGACTGGGCCAGGGCTTGTTGCAGATGGTCGTCCGGCGCGCCGGGTTCCTCATCGATCGCAAGTTGTTCGAGTTCAAGAGCCGAGAAGCTGGACATGATGCACCTCCGTCAGGTGAGCTGTAATTTGTCCTAATATCCATCGTAGATATTCTTAACGAGGACTAGGCCGATTCCTAATGTGCACAGTCTACCGGCCAGGAAATTGTGAAACTTGATCTGCGTCAAAGCATTGCCTTGCCGGTGGCCAAATTTCTGCACGACACGAAAGTGGCAAGCGCGGCGCTTCCAGCCGTTTCGGCGTTCTGTTAAAGTCACGCCCATGAGCACACTATCACTGGACCGCATCCTGCAATCCCAGGGCTTCGGCACCCGCAAATACTGCCGCGCCCTGATCGAAGACGGGGAGGTCGCCGTCAACGGCGTCGTCCACACCAACTACAAAGCCAGCGTCGAGACCGACGGCCTGGTACTGACCGTGTTCGAGGAGCAGTGGGTGTACCGCCAACACCTGTATATTGCCCTGCACAAGCCGGTCAACGTCGAGTGTTCGCGCAAGCCCAGCCATCATCCCGGCGTGCTGACCTTATTGCCCGAGCAATTCACCTGGCGCGAATTGCAACCAGTCGGGCGGCTTGACCATGACACCACCGGGATGTTGCTGATGTCCGACGATGGGCCATTTATCCATGCACAATCGTCGCCGAAGCGGCATGTTCCGAAAATTTACCAGGCGACCACGCAGCAGCCGGTGACACCCGAACTGGTGGCGCTCTTGCTGGCAGGGGTGCAATTGCACGACGAACCGGCGCCGCTGGCAGCGCTCAGCTGCGTGCAGCGCGGCGAGCACCTGCTCGAGATCGTGCTCGAGCAGGGCAAGTATCACCAGGTCAAGCGCATGCTGGCTGCTGCTGGCAACCACTGCAGTGCGTTGCACCGTTCGGCGATCGGCGGCTTGACGCTGGCCTCGCTGGGAATCGCCGAGGGCGAGTGGTGCTACCTGGGCAGCGCCCAACTGGCCTTGCTGGCCGCTTAGCCAAGGGGTCAGACCCCGGTTTTTCTTTTCCGGGGGTCTGACCCCGGTTCGCAGGCGCCGCCTTAACCGGGGTCAGACCCCCGGCAGAACAAGCGGGGTCTGACCCCTTGATAGAATATCGATGAAATTAGCGACAATTAACGACGGAACGCGAGACGGGCAACTGGCCGTCGTTGCGCGCGACTTGAAAACGGCCCACCTGGCCGACGGCATCGCGCCGACCCTGCAGGCTGCGCTGGACGACTGGGCCTTCATTGCCCCCCAGTTGAACGAGCTGTCCCAAAAACTGAACAACGGACGCGCCCAGCGCAGCTTCGACTTCAATCCCGCCCAATGCATGGCGCCGTTGCCGCGCGCCTACCAATGGGCCGACGGTTCGGCCTATGTCAACCACGTGGAACTGGTGCGCAAGGCGCGCAACGCCGACATGCCGGACTCGTTCTGGGAAGATCCCCTAATGTACCAGGGCGGCAGCGACGACTTTCTCGGCCCGATGGACGACATCGTGCTGGCCCACGAAGCCTGGGGCATCGACTTCGAGGCCGAGGTGGCGGTGGTGACGGGCGACGTGCCGATGGGCGCGACGCCCGACCAGGTGTTATTGCAAATCAAGCTGATCATGCTGGTCAACGACGTCTCCCTGCGCAATCTGATTCCGCCGGAATTGGCCAAGGGCTTCGGTTTCCTGCAGTCGAAGCCGGCCTCGAGCTTCTCGCCGGTGGCCGTCACGCCCGACGAGCTGGGCCAGGCCTGGAAAGACGGCAAGGTGCACCTGCCGCTGCGCTCGACCTGGAACGGCAAGCTGGTGGGCCAGCCGGAGGCCGGTGTCGACATGGTATTTAACTTCCCGCAACTGCTGGCGCACCTGGCCAGGACGCGCAATGTGCGCGCCGGCTCGATCGTCGGTTCGGGCACGGTATCGAACAAGGATGCCCGCCGCGGCTATTCCTGCATTGCCGAGAAGCGCTGCCTGGAAACGATCGCCGACGGCGTCGCCAGCACCCCGTTCATGCTGTTTGGCGACACCATCCGCATCGAGATGCTCGACGCCAACGGCAAATCCGTGTTCGGCGCCATCGATCAAACCGTGCGCCAGGCCGAGGCGCGCAAGCCGCGCTAGGGGCCGAGCAGACCGCCCTTTGCCGCCCTGTTCCAAGTTTAGCCGTGCGGCAATATCGTCGACAATAGTCACTGTGCAAACAGGAGTCGACGATGGCAGAAGACAGCGACGCAGAAAAGACCGAACCCGCGTCAGCCAAGCGATTGGAGCAGGCCCGTGAAGAAGGCGACGTGCCCCGATCGCGTGAAGTGGCCACTTTTACAGTCTTGATGGCGGCCGGCGCCGGCCTGTGGTTCACGGGCGGCTCCGTGGTGCGCCAGCTCAACGCGGCGATGGTGTCGGGCCTGGCGATGGACCGGGTGCAAGCGTTCGATTCGGACGTGCTGCTCAACCGCATCACCAACGACGTCGGCTCGGTGCTGCTGGCCTGCATGCCGCTGGCGCTGGCCGTGATGCTCGTCGCGCTCGCCTCGCCCCTACTGATCGGCGGCTGGCTGTTCAGCGCCAAGGCCTTTGCCCCCAATTTCTTGAAACTCAATCCGGCCAAGGGCCTGGCCAATATGTTTTCCAGCAATGCGCTGGTCGAACTGCTCAAAGCCATTGCCAAGACCATCGTGGTCGGCAGCGTGGCCTGGCTGGTGGTGTTGAGCCAGAAGGAAGCCGTGCTCGGCCTGGCCGTCGAATCGGTGCGCTCGGGCAGCACCCACATGCTCGACCTGATCGCCTCGGCCTTCCTGTTCATCGTCGGCGGACTCGGCCTGGTGGCGGCGATCGACGGGCCCTACCAGGTCTGGCACTACGCCAACAAGCTCAAGATGACACGCCAGGAAGTGACCCAGGAATCGAAGGAGTCCGACGGCAATCCGCAAATCAAGGCCAAGATCCGCCAGCTGCAGCGCGAGATGGCCAGGCGCCGCATGATGGCCGCCGTGCCGACCGCCGACGTGGTGGTGACCAACCCGACCCACTACGCGGTGGCGCTCAAGTACGCCGATGGCCAGCGTGGCGCACCGATGGTGGTGGCCAAGGGCAGCGACGAGGTGGCCGCCAAGATCCGCGAAATCGCCAGGGAAAACAAGGTCGCCCTGCTCGAAGCGCCGGCGCTGGCGCGTGCCCTGCACAAGCACACCGAGATCGGCGACGAGATTCCCGAGGCGCTGTACGCGGCCGTGGCCGAAGTGCTGGCCTATGTGTTCCAGCTGCGTTCCTACAGCAAGAACGGCGGCAAGCATCCGGACCGTCCGACCCGCCTGGCGGTGCCGCCAGAGCTCGACCCGCTCAACCCCGCTTCGCAGCAGAAGCCCGACAACAATAATGGAGCGACATCATGAACAGCCTGACTCTACCGCGCTGGCTCACCGGACTGGGCGGCAAGGGCGGCAACAGCCTGGCCGCGCCGGTCATCATCATCCTGCTGTTGATGATGATGGTGCTGCCGCTGCCAGCGTTCATCCTCGACGTTTTTTTCAGCTTCAACATCGCGCTGGCCGTGATCGTGCTGTTGACCAGCTTGTACACGGTCAAGCCGCTCGACTTCATGGCCTTCCCGACCATCCTGCTGGTGTCGACCATGCTGCGCCTGTCGCTCAACGTCGCCTCCACCCGCGTGGTGCTGACCGAGGGCCACACCGGCGGCGCGGCGGCCGGCAAGGTGATCGAAGCGTTCGGCCACTTCCTCATCGGGGGCAACTACACGGTCGGTATCGTGGTGTTCATCATCCTCACCATCATCAACTTCACGGTCGTGACCAAGGGCGCGGGCCGGATCGCCGAAGTGGGGGCGCGCTTCGCCCTGGACGCGATGCCGGGCAAGCAGATGGCGATCGACGCCGACCTCAACGCCGGCCTGATCGGCGAGAACGATGCGCGCCGGCGCCGCACCGAAGTGGCGCAGGAAGCCGAATTCTACGGCGCCATGGACGGTGCCTCGAAATACGTGCGGGGCGACGCCGTGGCCGGCATCATGGTCACCGTGATCAACATCGTCGGCGGCCTGCTGGTGGGCATCTTGCAGCACGACCTGGGCTTTTCCGAAGCGCTCAAGACCTACACCTTGCTGGCCATCGGCGATGGCCTGGTGGCCCAGATTCCATCGCTGATCATCTCGACGGCGGCCGGTATCGTGGTCTCGCGGGTGGCCAGCGAACAGGACATTGGCGCCCAGCTGGTGCAGCAATTGTTCGCCAAGCCGCAAGTGCTGTACATCACCGCCGGCATCATCGGCGGCATGGGCCTGATTCCGGGCATGCCGAACTTCGTGTTCCTGCTGCTGGCGGCGACCCTGGCCGGCACCGCCTACCTGATCAGCAAGCGGCGCCTGGCGGTGGCCGAGGAGGCTGCCACGCCGCCGCCGGCGGCGGCCACGAACGAGTCCGAGGAAGCGAGCTGGCAAGACATCATGCCGGTCGACACCCTGGGCCTGGAAGTGGGCTACCGCCTGATTCCGCTGGTCGACAAGACCCAGGGCGGCGAGCTGCTCAAGCGCATCAAGGGCATCCGCAAGAAGTTCGCGCAAGAGGTGGGCTTCCTGGCGCCGCCGGTGCACATCCGCGACAACCTCGAGCTCAAGCCCTCGGCCTACCGCATCACGCTCAAGGGCGTGGAAGTGGGCAATGGCGAAGCCCTGAACGGGCAATTCCTGGCGATCAATCCCGGCATGGCCAGCGGCACCTTGCCGGGGCTGGTGACGACCGACCCCGCGTTCGGGCTGCCCGCCACCTGGATCGACGGCGGCTTGCGCGACGAGGCGCAGAGCATGGGCTACACCGTGGTCGACGCCGGCACCGTGGTGGCGACCCATCTGAACCACCTGATCACGACCCACGCCTCCGAGTTGCTGGGACGGGCCGAAGTGCAAGCGCTGCTCGACCACCTGGCGAAAGACGCGCCCAAGCTGGTCGAAGACCTGGTGCCGAAAGTGGTGTCGCTGTCGACGCTGCAAAAAGTGCTGCAGAACCTGCTGGTCGAAGGCGTGCACATCCGCGACATGCGCTCGATCATTGAAACCTTGTCCGAGTACGCCCACATCCAGGACCCGAACGAGCTGACGGCGCTGGTGCGGGTGGCCCTGGGCCGCGCGATCGTCCAGCAGCTTTTCCCGGGCACCAACGAGCTGTCCGTGATGACGCTCGACAACCGACTCGAACGGCTCTTGATGCAAGCGCTGGGGGCGGGCGGCGAGGCCGGCATCGAACCGGGCCTGGCCGACACGATTGCCCAGCAGGCCGCCCATGCTGCGACTCAGCAAGAGCAGATGGGGCTCACGCCCGTGCTGCTGGTGCCGGGCCCCTTGCGCGCCTTGCTCTCGCGCTTCCTAAGGCGCGCGCTGCCCCAGCTCAAGGTACTGTCCCACTCCGAGATCCCCGAAACGAAGACCATCCGCGTCACCAGCCTGGTCGGCGCCCCCGCCTGAAAACCGGGGTCAGAACACGTTTTCCAAAAAAGCCGGGGTCAGAACACATTTTCCAAAAACCGGGGTCAGAACACGTTTCGGTGTCGAAAACGTGTTCTGACCCCGGTTTTTTTGGAAAATGTGTTCTGACCCCGGTTTTGACATCGAAACGTGTTCTGACCCCGGTTTCGAAATGACCCCCATTTGCCTGCCTTTTCGCTCGATGGTTTCATTCTGGTATCGACAATAATGGCACTGTGAGAAAAGCCCTTGCGGCCGATCCGGTATCCAGGAGTTGAAGATGGCAACGAACAACAACGCAGACCAACATCGTCGAGGCCAGAAATGAACGTGAAGAAATTTACTGCGGCGACAGCACGCGATGCCTTGCGCAAGGTGCGCGAGGCGCTCGGCCCCGATGCGGTGATCCTGTCGAACCGTCCGGTTGATGGCGTCGTCGAAATCCTGGCGCTGGCCAGCGACGATGCGGCCTCGGTCTCCTCGCCCGCCCACGGCAGCGACATGGCGCAGCCGCGCCCGAGCTTGGACCTGGCCCCCGAATCGTATGCCAACCGGCGCCCGGCCGACCCATATTCCCCTCCCGCCGACCGCTTCGACATGGCCCAGATGTCTTCCATGATGTCGGCCGCCATCGCCCAGGCCAAGGACAGCGCGGCCGCCGAAATGTCGGGCATGATGAGCGAAATCCGCGCCATGCGTGGCCTGATGGAAACCCAGCTGGCCGAACTGTCGTGGAATACCACGCAGCAGCGCGAGCCGCAAAAAGCGGGCGTGCTGCGCGAGATGCTGGCCGCCGGTTTCTCCGTCAGCCTGGCGCGCTACCTGATCGAGAAGCTGCCCGCCGGTAAGGACGCGGCCGACAGCCTGCGCTGGATCAAGACCGTCTTGACGCGCAATATGAACACCATGGCCAACGAGGACGACATCCTCGAGAAGGGCGGTGTGTTCGCCCTGGTCGGCCCCACCGGCGTGGGCAAGACCACCAGCACGGCCAAGCTGGCCGCGCGCTGCGTGATGCGCCACGGCCCGGAAAAGCTGGCCCTGATCACCACTGACGCCTACCGTATCGGCGGCCACGAACAACTGCGCATCTACGGCAAGATCCTCGGCGTGATGGTGCACTCGGTCAAGGACGAGGCGGACCTGCGCATCGCCCTCAAGGAATTGCGCAACAAGCACACGGTGCTGATCGACACGGTCGGCGTCTCGCAGCGCGACCAGATGGTCACCGAGCAGGTGGCGATGCTGTCCGAAACGGGGGCCGACGTCCAGCGCCTGCTGTGCCTGAATGCGACTTCGACCAACGAAACGCTCAGCGAAGTGGTGCGCGCCTACCAGGGCAGCGGCCTGGCCGGTTGCATCATGACCAAGCTCGATGAGGCAGCCTCGATCGGCAATGTGCTCGACGTGGTGATCCGCCAGAAACTGAACCTGTACTACGTCTCGAACGGCCAACGGGTGCCGGAAGACTTGCACCTGGCCGACCGCGGCATGCTGGTCGACCGCGCCTTCCGCCTCAAGCGCGACACGGCCACCCAATACTCCGACGCCGAACTGCCGCTGCTGATGGCCGGCGCGGCCCATGCGCGCAACGACCGCACGCTGCGCGAGGTGTCCCTTGGCTAATTTCGATTTCGACCAGGCCGAGGGCCTGCGCCGGATGCTGGCTGGCCCCAAGCCGCGCATCGTCACCTTCCTCTCCGCCACCGCCGACGACGACAAGGGCGCCATGCTGGTGAACCTGGGCGCCTCGCTGGCGCGCGCCGGCAACGATGTGCTGATCGTCGACGCCTGCCGCGAAGACTACGGCGTGGCCCAGCGCCTCGGGGTCGACAAGGGCGCCAGCCTGATGCAGGTGGCGCGCCAGGAATGCGGCTTGAACCAGGTCATCAACCAGGTGCCGCAAGGCTTCGGCGTGGTCAGCCTGGCGCGCGGCCAGGGCCAGCGCGGCGGCGCCGACGATGCGCGCCGCCTGGCGAAAACCTTCGACGTGCTGGTCAAGCAGACCGGCATCGTGATCGTCGACGGCGAATTCGGCCGCGACGACAGTTTTCCGGTGCCGATCATGGCCAGCTCCGAGATCGTGGTGCAGGTCTCGACCAGCGCCGCTTCGATCACCGCCGCCTACCGCCTCATCAAGCGCCTTTCGCAACAACTGGGCCGCCGACCGTTCGGGATTCTGGTCACCAATGCTTCCGAAATGGAAGCAAAGGTGGTATACGATAATATGGCAACTGCGGCAAGCCGTTACCTCGCCGTGCAGCTCATTTCGATGGGCTCGGTGCCGGCCGATGAATATTTGCATCGCGCCGCCCGTCTCGGTCGCGCCGTGGTCGACGCTTTTCCACTGGCGGGGGCGTCGGTCGCGTTTCGCCGCCTGGCAGGGCGCTTCGCGCTGTCGGGCATGCCTCAACTCGGTCGAACAGGGGGAAACACCCATTTTGGCTCTTAATAATCAACAATAATCATGTACACGCCTAAAGGGAAAGCGGACAAAGACCACTTACTGACGGAGCATATGCCGTTGGTGAAGCGTCTCGCCCACCACATGAAGGCGAAACTGCCGCCCAGTGTGGAAGTGGACGACCTGGTGCAAGCGGGCATGATCGGCCTGCTCGACGCCATCAACCGCTACGAAGAGACCCATGGCGCCCAGTTCGAGACCTATGCCGTGCTGCGCATCCGCGGCGCCATGCTCGATGAATTGCGCAACAGCGACTGGCTGCCGCGCTCGATGCGCCAGAACATGCGCAAGATCGAATCGGCGATGAGCACGTTGCAGCAAAAGCTGGGCCACCCGCCCAGCGAGTCGGAAGTGGCCAAGCTGCTCAAGCTGTCGCTGTCCGACTACCAGGACATGTTGTCCGACGGCGGCGGCCACCAGCTGGTGTACTACGAAGATTTCCACGACAACGAGGGCGGCGACAGCTTCCTCGACCGCTACGCCGTGGATGACAGCGATCCCTTGCGCAGCCTGCTCGACGGCGACTTCCGCCAGGCCGTGATCGACGCCATCGATGCCTTGCCGCCCCGCGAGAAAATTCTCATGGGCCTGTACTACGAAGAAGAACTCAATCTCAAGGAAATCGGAGCCGTCATGGGAGTATCGGAATCGCGCGTGTCGCAATTGCACACCCAGGCGGTGGCGCGCTTGCGGGCAGCACTACGGGAGCAGGCATGGACTGGGCCAGCGTAGCCGGCATCGTCCTCGCCCTGGCCGGATTGTTCATCGGCCATGGCCTGGAAGGGGGCAAGTTCGCGTCCCTGCTGCAGCCGGCCGCCTTCGCCATCGTGGTGATCGGCACCGCCGGCGCGGTGCTGCTGCAGACCGAGGCGCCCACCTTCCTGCGCGGCGTGCGCATGCTGGCCTGGGTGTTCCGCCCGCCGCCAAGCCAGCGCGCCCGGCTGGCGCGCGAGATCGCCCAATGGAGCTTGCACGCGCGCCGCGACGGCCTGCTCTCGCTCGAGCGCTTCATGCAAAGCACGCCCGACCGCTTCATTCAAAAAGGCTTGCGCCTGGTGGTCGACGGCATCCATCCGGACAAGCTGCGCGGCCTGCTCGAGACCGAGGTGACGGCGTTTGAATTCGCCCAGCGCCAGTCGCTCAAGATCTGGGAGTCGGCAGCCGGCTATTCGCCCACCATCGGCATCCTGGGCGCCGTGCTGGGCCTGATCCACGTGATGGAAAACCTGAGCGACCCGTCCAAGCTGGGCGGCGGCATCGCGGTCGCCTTCGTCTCCACCGTCTACGGCGTCGGCCTGGCCAATCTGTTCTTCTACCCGGTCGGCAACAAGCTCAAGTCGATCGTGGCTGAGACCGTGACCCAGTACGACATCCTGGTCGACGTGTTCTACGACATCGCCAGCGGCGACCATTCGCGGGTGATCGACGAGCGCGTCGCCAGCCTGCTCACGCGGCTCTGACCATGGCCCGCAAAAAGTTCGAGGAACAGCCCGAGAACCATGAGCGCTGGCTGATTTCCTATGCCGACCTGATCACCTTGCTGTTCGCTTTTTTCGTCGTGATGTACGCGATCTCGGTGGTCAACGAGGGTAAGTACCGGATGTTTTCGGACGCCCTGGGCAGCGCGTTCGGCGGGCGCAGCAATGCCCAGCCGCAAAACGAGACCCAGCCGGCCATCAACCTGCCCAACATCGTGGCCAAGAAGCGCGCCGAAGCCATGCGGCGCGAGAAGGAGCGCCTGAGCCGGCTGGCCTCGGACCTCAAGTCGACGCTCGCGCCGCTGGTCAAGGAAGGCAAGGTGCGGGTCACCCAGAACAGCCGCGGGGTGAGCGTGGAGATCAATGCCAGCGTGCTGTTCGACCCGGGCGAGGCGGCGCTCACGGCCGAATCGAACCAGGCGCTGCGTGCGCTGGCGGTGCTGCTCAAGAGCGATCCCCATGCGGTGCAGGTGGAGGGGCACACCGACAACACGCCGATCCGCAACCTGCAGTTTCCATCGAACTGGGAATTGTCGGCCGTGCGCGCCAGCAGCGTGGTGCGCCTGTTCACCGACAGCGGTGTCGCGCCCGAGCGCCTGACCGTGGTGGGCTACGGCTCGAACATTTCAGTGGCGACCAACGATACGCCGGAAGGGCGCGCCCGCAACCGCCGGGTGGCCGTCACCATCCTCTCGGCCCTGCCCGACACCACCACCGAAATTTCGCCGCGCTAGAAAAAACGCAGGGCCGATTGCGCGCCTGATCGACCCGAAATTCGGGGACTTAACCGACCACGAAACGGCGCGATGCGCCTCCGCTCACGGCTTGCCCGCTGGGCCCGTAAAACCCGGTCTCGGCGGCGTTGGCCGGCGTGCGCATGGCGTTGATGATGGTCTGGTTGTGTTGCAGCTGCTTGTTGATCAGCATGCCGTTGACGCGGTTGAGCTCCTTGGCTTCGCGCGTCAAACTGAGCAGGTCTTGCCACAAGGCGAGGGAGGCGGGGTCGTTGGCGTGGTCGAGCCAGGTTTCCATCCCGGCGTCCTGGGCTGCGCAGCCCAGGCTGCCCAAGGTTTGATGGCGCTGGCTGGCCAGCTGGCCCATCTGGACAATCAACTGCGATTTCTGTGGCGTGATGGCCGTCAAGCCCTCGGTGTCGGCGCTGACCAGCAGCTGTTGTTCCTGTTTCATCAGCTTGAGCAGGGTGCTCATCAGCGCTTGTTCGTCGCGCAAGGTCGTTGCCGGGCTTGCCATGATGGTTTATCTTTTTCGTGAATGCAGCAGGTCACGCACCGTTTCCAGCAAGCCGTCCGCCACTTTTTCTGAATTGACCTGGAACTGGCCGTCCGCGATAGCAAGCTTGATGCGTTCGACTTTCTTGGTGTCGAACACGGCGTTGCTGCCGCCGACCGCGCTGGCCAGGGCTTGCCCCTGTGCCGACAGGCGCACATTGTCTGTGCTGGCCGGTGCGGCGCTGGCGGCTTTCTCGGTGCTTTTGGCACTTGTGGCCGCCGTATTGGTCGCCGGCAGGCCAGGGGTGCTCTTGAGCGTATCGTTAATTTTCACAGCATCATCCTTCTCTGGTCGGAGCAAGAAACTCCGGGATATGCGTAAGTAACGGCGCTTCCTCCATAAACTTTAGCGCAGATCCTTGGCTTTTCCAGGGTATTGTTCAAAATACCACTTCGACCAGCCCTCCCGCCTTGGCAACGCCGCTGATGATGGCGCCGGCCGGGGTGCGCACCTGGACCACCTGGCCGTCGCCGGCCGTGCCGATCGCGCGCGCCTCGGCCGAGACCCGAAAGCCCGCGCCGGCCGACACCAGCCGCACCAGCTGGCCTTGCTGCACCACCGGCTTGCTGCGCAATAGGTCCGCCCGCAGGGGCGCGCCCGAGGCCAGCGATACCGTGCTGCTGCGCCCGACCACCTGTGCCATCTCGGTCAGCACGCCATTCGGCAGCGCCGCGATGTCGCCCTTGAGCAGCACCAGCTGGGCCGCTTCGATGGTCTGGCCCTGGACCAGCGGCATGGCGGCCGCCACATACTCGGCCAGCACGCTCACTTGGGCTTGAATATACACCGTCCACGGCGTTGGGGCCGCACAGCGCACGCCGACCGTGGTCTTGCCCCAGGCGCGCGCGCCCGGCTGCTGGAACGCTTCGGGTGCGGCGCAGGCGGCCAGCTTGACGCGCTCGTCGACGGCGCCCACCACCACGCTGGCCTGGCCCGGCAAACCGGCCGTGCGGGCCTGTAAATACTGTTCCACGACGCTGCGCAGGGCCGCCATGTCCTGGCGCGGGGCGCTGGTCTGGGCCAGCGCCAGCGGCGAACTGAGGAGGAGGGCGGCGAGCAGGGTGGTTTTCATGATGGTGCCATTTTGGGCCGTGCCCGGCCGGGACGAAGCGGCGAACAGGCTCGCTTTGCCCATCCTTATCCTTCGATTGAGTTGGCGGCCCCGGCCGTATGATCGATCCTGTCATAACAAGATCATTGCCCCCAGCCCGGTGGCAGTGAACAGATGCGGAGCTGACATGATTGGCAAACTCGACGACTACCTGCGCTTCAATGAAGCCGCGCTGAGCCTGCGCTCGTCGCGCCAGCAAGTGCTGGCGTCGAACATCGCGAACGCGGACACGCCCAATTACAAAGCCCGCGATTTCGACTTCAGCAGCGCCTTGCAAAGCGTGCTGGCGCGCACCACGCCGCCGGCCGGCGTGCTGGCCACCAGCGATCCGGCCCACGTGGCCGTGGCAGGCGGCGCCGGCGACAGCACGCCCGACGGCACGCCGCTGCAATACCGCGGCCGCATCCAGGGCGCCGTCGATGGCAACACGGTCGACATGGACGTCGAGCGCAACCAGTTTGCCGACAACGCCATTCGCTACGAGGCGGGCATCACCATGATCAATATGCAGATCCGCGGCCTGATGGCGGCGATCCAGGGAGGCCAGTAATCATGTCGCTATTTAATATCTTCAATGTATCCGGCTCGGCCATGAGCGCCCAGGCCCAGCGCCTGAACGTGGTGGCCAGCAACCTGGCCAATGCCGACAGCGCCACCAGCGCCAGCGGCGAAGCCTACCGCGCCAAGCAGGTCGTGTTCGAGGCCCAGGCCACCGAGGGCGGCGGCACCGGTGTGCGGGTCCGGCAAGTGGTCGAGGATGCGTCTCCGCTCAAGCAGGTGTACGACCCGAAGCACCCGATGGCCGACGCCAAGGGCTACGTCAACATGCCCAACGTGAACGTGGTCGACGAGATGGTCAACATGCTGTCGGCCTCGCGCTCCTACCAGACCAACGTCGAGACCATGAACGCGGCCAAGACTTTGCTGCTCAAGACGCTGACGCTCGGTCAGTAATCCATAGGAAACCATCATGTCCACAGTCGCCGCCAGTTCCGGTGTTGTTTCACAAGACTTGCTCAATACGGTCAATCCGCAAAAAGCGGCCACCGACAGCGTGCAGGCCGATACCGACAAATTCATGACCCTGCTGGTGACCCAGCTGAAGAACCAGGATCCCCTGAACCCGCTCGACAACGCCGCGCTCACCAGCCAGCTGGCCCAGCTGTCGACGGTCACCGGGGTCAACAAATTGAACACCACGCTCGAGTCGCTCAAATCGAGCTACCAGTCGTCCGAGACGTTGCAGGCGACCAGCATGATCGGCCACGGCGTGCTGGTCGAGGGCAACGATATGACGCTCTCGAGCGGCAAGGCGATCTTCGGCGTGAACCTGGCCACGGCGGCCGACGCCGTCAACGTCATCATCACCGACCCGCGCACCGGCAAGGACGTGCAGAGCATCGCGCTGGGGCCGCAGGCGGCCGGTTCGGTGCCGCTGGGCTGGGACGGCATGGTCGACGGCAAGACCGAAGCACTCAAGGACGGCAAGTACCTGTTCCGCGTCGAGGCCACCCGGAGCGGCGAGGCGCTCAAGGACGCCAAGGGCTTGCATTTCGATAGCGTGGTCAGCGTCACCACCAGCGCCACCGACGGTGTTAAGCTCAACCTCACCAACAAGAACGTCGTCACGATGGCGGACGTTAAGCAGATTCTGTAAGCCGCGACACACTTTTAATCAGGAGAACACCATGTCTTTTCAACAGGGACTTAGCGGCTTGAACGGCGCTGCAAAATCGCTCGATGTCATCGGCAACAACATTGCCAACGCGAGCACGGTTGGTTTCAAGGGATCGCAGGCGCAGTTCGCCGACGTGTACGCCAACTCGCTCAACGGCGCCGGCGGCAACCAGGCCGGCATTGGCTCGAAAGTGTCGCAGATCGCCCAGCAGTTCACCCAGGGGAACGTGGAGTCGTCCAACAACCCGCTCGACATCGCCATCAACGGCGCCGGCTTCTTTCGCACCACGGTGTCGGGCGCGACCCAGTATTCGCGCAATGGCCAGTTTTCGCTCGATAAGGAAGGCTTCATGGTCAACGCCCAGGGCGCCAAGCTGACCGGCTTTACGGCCGGCCCCACCGGCACCATCCTGGCCGGCGCGCCGGTGCCGATCATGATCAATACGGCCGACCTGAAGCCGGTCGCCACCACCCGTGTCGACACCGAGATCAACCTCGACTCGGGCAGCACCGTGCCGGTCACCGTGCCTTTCAACGCAACCGACCCGACCAGCTACAACAAGCAGACCCCGATCGACGTGTTCGACAGCCTGGGCAATCCGCACGTGATGTCCTCCTATTACGTGAAGACGGCGGCCGGCCATTGGGACGTGTATGTCGCCGCCGACGGCGTCGAGATCAGCAACCAGGCGGTGGCCCAGTCGGGACAGGCCGACCCGGCTGCGGTGCTTGCGCGCGCGGCCTGGTCGACCTCGGTCGCAGTGGTGCCACGCGACCAGGCGGCCATCGATGCGACCAACCAGGCAGCGATCGATTACTCGACCGCGGCGGGCGCCGCGGTTGTCGCCGCCGCCGCGCTGGCCGGGGCGAGCCAGGCACAGCAGGATGCGATCACCGCCGCTGCGACCAGCGCCGGTACCACCGTCGGCAACACGCCGGAACAGATCGATGCGCTCATTGCGGATGCGGTGCGGGTACCGCCCGTGCGCGTGGGCCACCTCGATTTCGATACCAGCGGCGCGCTCAGCAATGCTGCGATGCTGCAGGCCGAGATTGCGGCCAATCCCGCCGCCACCTCCTACACTTTGCCCTTGACGGTCAAACTGCCGATCTTCCCGCCCACCGGCTCGGATCCGCTGCTGTCGATCCAGCTCAATTTCGCCAATTCGACCCAGTACGGCGCGGCCACCAGCGAGAAGAAGACCACGCAGGACGGCTACACGGCCGGTCACCTGCAGCGCTTCTCGGCCGGCAACGACGGCATCATCCTTGGCCAGTACAGCAACGGCCAATCCCACGCGCTGGGGCAGATCGTGCTGGCCAACTTCGCCAACCCGAACGGCCTGTCGCCGCTGGGGAACAATGCCTGGGCCGAGACGTCGACCTCGGGCGTGGCCCTGGTGGGCACGCCGAACTCGGGCAGCCTGGGCGTGCTGCAATCGTCGGCGGTCGAGAATTCGAACGTCGACCTGACGGCTGAACTGGTCAACATGATCACCGCGCAGCGCGTCTACCAGGCCAATGCGCAGACCATCAAGACCCAGGACTCGGTGCTGCAGACCCTGGTCAACCTGCGATAATTTTGGCGGCGCGTGGCGGATGACGCTGCGCTTGTCCACTCTGCGAGCCTGCGTCACGCGCACCGCAGGGTGGAACAGCGCAGCGCATTTCGCCGTGCGTCACGGAGAACCTGATGGACCGTTTAGTCTACACCGCCGCCAGCGGCGCCAAGCACATCCTCGAGCAGCAGGCGACGACGGCCAACAACCTGGCCAACGTCAGCACCACCGGCTTTCGCGCGCAGATCGATTCCTTCCGCGCCGTGCCGGTCGAGTCGGACGGCTTGCCCACGCGTGCCTTCGTGGTCAACGCCACGGTCGGCGCCGACTATTCCTCCGGCTCGCTGCAAATGACCGGGCGCGACCTCGACGTGGCCGTCAAGGGCAAGGGCTGGCTGGCCGTGCAGATGCCCGACGGGACCGAGGCCTACACCCGCAACGGCGCGCTGCAGATCAACGCCAACGGCCTGCTGCAAACCAACGCCGGCCTGACCGTGCAGGGCGACGGCGGTCCGATCACAGTACCGCCCGAAGTGTCGGTAGCGATCGCCGGCGACGGTACCATTTCGACCATTACCACCTCCACCAAGCCGGGCACCTCGACCACGCTGGGCCGCCTGAAGCTGGTCAACCCGCCCGAGCAAGACCTGGTGCGTGGCGACGATGGCCTGTTCCGCCTGCGCGACGGCACGCCCGCGCCGTCCGACCCGCTGGTCCAGGTGGCCGGCGGCGCGCTCGAAGGCAGCAACGTCAGCCCGGTCGATTCGATGGTCACCATGATCGCCCTGGCGCGCGCCTTCGAAACCCAAATGAGCCTGATGAAGAATGCCGAGAACAACGCGGCGAAAGCTACCCAGCTCCTCGCTTTGAGTTGACGCCCCGGCGCGCATAATCGGCTCATTGATCGGTGCGCGGTTCGTCCGCGTCCGAAACTGGAGAAGATTATGATCCGTTCCCTTTTTATCGCGAAGACCGGCCTGGAAGCGCAGCAGACCAACCTCGACGTCATCACCAACAACCTGGCCAACGTCAGCACCAACGGCTTCAAGCGCTCGCGCGCGGTGTTCGAGGACCTGCTGTACCAGAACGTGCGCCAACCCGGCGCCCAGTCATCCCAGCAAACCAACCTGCCGTCCGGCGCCCAGATCGGCACAGGCGTGCGCAGCGTCGCGATCGAACGCATCCAGACCCAGGGCAATCCCCAGCAAACCAACAACGCCAAGGACCTGATGGTCAACGGCGCCGGCTTCTTCTCGGTGCTGCTGCCCGACGGCACCGCGGCCTACACCCGCGACGGCTCCTTCCAGAGCGACGCCAACGGCCAGCTGGTCACTTCGTCGGGCTTCGTGATCCAGCCGGCCATCACGGTGCCGGCCAATGCGCTGTCGGTCACGGTGGGGCGCGACGGCACCGTCTCGGTGACGCTGCCCGGCACCACCGCGCCGTCCCAGATCGGCACCTTGCAGCTGACCACCTTCGTCAATCCGGCCGGCCTCGAATCGAAGGGCGAGAACCTGTACGTCGAAACGGGCGCCTCGGGCAGCCCGAACACCAACACCCCGGGCACCAACGGCGCCGGCGTGATTCTGCAAGGCTATGTCGAAACCTCGAACGTGAACGTGGTCGAGGAGATGGTCAACATGATCCAGACCCAGCGCGCCTACGAGATCAACAGCAAGGCCATCACCACCTCCGACCAGATGCTGCAGAAACTGGCCCAGCTCTGATGGGAACCGCCATGAAACCGTTCCTGCCCCTGTTCCTGCTGGCGCTGGCCGGCTGCACCACCGTCCCGACCTCGATCGTGCAGCACCCCACCACGGCGCGCCCGGTGCTGGCCGAGGCGGCGGCGCCGTCGAATGGCGCCATTTTCCAGTTGAGCCAGTACCGCCCCCTGTTCGAAGACCGGCGCGCGCGCCACATCGGCGACCTGCTGATCGTCAACATCGAAGAGAAGACTTCGGCCGTGAAAGCGGGCGCCAGTTCGGGCAACAAGTCCGGCGCGATCAACTTCACGCCGCCCGGACCGCTGCAGGGCCGGCTCGGCCCTTCGCTGGCCACCTCGACGGCCAACAAGTTCGCCGACGCCGACGCCCAAAGCGCCAGCAACACCTTCACCGGCTCGATCGGCGTGACGGTTACCGAGGTGCTCTCGAACGGCAACCTGATCGTGGCCGGCGAGAAGCAGGTGGCGATGAACAAGGGCGTCGAATTCATCCGCTTCTCCGGCATGGTCAGCCCCGACAGCATCGGCACCGGCAACACCGTCTCGTCGACCCATGTGGCCGACGCGCGGGTCGAATACCGCACCAACAGCCAGATCGACCGCGCTGAAATGACGGCCATGGCCTCGCGTTTCTTCCAGTCGCTCTTGCCTTTCTGATCGGACGCATGATGCGCGCCAAACTTCTCCTCCTCGGCCTGTGCGCCGCCTTGCTGGCCCCCCAGCTGGCGCAGGGCGAACGCCTGAAAGACCTGGCCAGCATCGCCGGCGTGCGGCAGAACCAGTTGATGGGCTACGGCATCGTGGTCGGCCTTGACGGGACCGGCGACCAGACCACCCAGACCCCGTTTACGGTACAGTCGATCGTCGCCATGCTGCAGCAGATGGGCGTGAACTTGCCGGTCGGCACCAGCTTGCAATTGAAGAACGTGGCGGCCGTCACCGTCACCGCCTCGCTGCCAGCCTTCGCCCAGCCGGGCCAGACGATGGACATCACGGTGTCCTCGATCGGCAACGCCAAGAGCTTGCGCGGCGGCACGCTGCTGCTTACGCCGCTCAAAGGCGCGGACGGCCAGATCTACGGCATGGCCCAGGGTAATGTATTGGTGGGCGGCGTGGGCGCGGCCGCCGGCGGTGCCCAGGTCCAGGTCAACCACCTGGCCGTGGGCAAGATCTCGGGCGGCGCCACGGTCGAGCGCGCCGTCGCCTCGACGCTGGGCGAGAACAACCAGATCCGCCTTGAATTGAACACCACCGATTTTCTCACCGCCAGCCGGGTGGTCGAGGCGATCAACACCCATTTCGGCCCCGACATCGCCACCGCGCTCGACGGGCGCGTGATCCGCGTGCGCTCGCCCTCCTCGAGCGACCAGCGGGTGGCCTTCCTGGGCATCCTCGAAGGGCTCGACGTGAGCCCGGCCAAGGGCGCGGCCAAGGTGGTGATGAATGCGCGCACCGGCTCGGTGGTGATGAACCAGTCGGTCACGCTCGACAGTTGCGCCATTTCGCACGGCAACCTGTCGGTGACGATCAGCTCGGAGCCGGTGATCAGCCAGCCCGGCCCGTTCTCGGGCGGCCAGACGGTGGTGACCCAGAACACCCAGATCGAAGTGAAGAAGGATCCGGGCAAGGTCGTGCTGGTCAAGGGCGGCGCCTCGCTGGCCGAGGTGGTCAAGGCAATGAACGCGATCGGCGCGTCGCCACAAGACTTGCTGTCGATCCTGCAGGCGCTCAAGGCGGCCGGCTCGCTGCACGCCGACCTCGAGATCATCTAGGGGCCGCGCCATGATCAGCCCCACCAGCACGGAATTGAACGGCAAACTGGCGCTCGACACCAAGGGCCTGGGCGCGCTCAAGCAATCGGCGCGCGACGGTTCGCCCGAGGCGCTCAAGAGCGCCGCCACCCAGTTCGAGGCGATGTTCATCAACATGATGATGAAAAGTGCGCGTGAGGCGACGCCCCAGGACGGCGTGCTCGACAACCAGCAGACCAAGATGTTTACCGGCATGCTCGACCAGCAGCTGAGCCAGAACCTGGCCAAGCGCGGGGTCGGCCTGGCCGACGTGCTGATCCGCCAGCTATCGGCCCAGACCGCGAACGCCCAGGCGCTGGCCATCGGCGGCGACCAGAACATTCCGACTTCGGGCGCGATGCCGGCCGGGGCCGACGCCGCCACGCTGCTGAAAACGCCGGGCGCGCTGCTGGCGCCGTCGGAGCTGCCCTCGGGCCGGCCGCAGGCGCCCCACATCAAGGCCTTCCAGGACAAGCTGGCCGCGCACGCCGACGAGGCCAGCCGCGCCACCGGCATCCCCGCCAAGTTCATGCTGGGCCAGGCGGCGCTGGAGTCGGGCTGGGGCAAGCGCGAGATCCGCAATGCCGACGGCTCGGCCAGCCACAACCTGTTCGGCATCAAGGCCGGACCCGGCTGGAAGGGCAAGGTCGTCACCGCCGTCACCACCGAATATGTGAACGGCGTGCCGCAGACCCGCTCGGAAAAGTTCCGCGCCTACGATTCCTACGCCGACGGCTTCAAGGATTACGCAAAGTTGCTCGCCACCAATCCCCGCTACGAAAAAGTGTTAGCAAATGCAAGCGACGCCAGCGGCTTCGCGCACGGCTTGCAGAAGGCCGGCTACGCGACCGACCCTCTGTACGCGGCCAAATTGACGCGGATTATCAAGCATTCCCTGGCTTGAAACCCGCGCTCTGTTGCCTGTTGGAAAATCAAGTTTCTAAAAATTATGCCGTAGACTAGCTTAACGAAAGAAAGACCCGATATCATGGCTGGAGATCTCCTCAACATTGGCAAGACCGGACTGTTCGCGGCACAGGTCGGCCTGTCCACGGCCGGGCACAACATCGCCAATGCCAATGTGGCCGGGTACAGCCGCCAGGTGTCGGTGCAGGAGTCCAGCCTGGCACAGGATTTCGGCTACGGCTTCGTTGGCACCGGCACCCAGGTGGCCGAGATCAAGCGCTATTCCGATGATTTCCTCAACGCCCAGGTGCGCACGGCGCAGTCGACCAAGAGCGCGCTCGATTCCTTCGCCGCCCAGATCAACCAGGTCGACAACCTGCTGGCCGACACCACTTCCGGCCTGTCGCCGGCGCTGCAGGATTTCTTCAAGGGCGTGCAGGACGTGGCCTCGAACCCGGCTTCGGTCGCCTCGCGCCAGGCGCTGCTGTCGACCGCCGACTCGCTGGCCGCGCGCTTCCAGGGCCTGGACGGCCGTTTGCAGGAAATCCGCGAAGGCGTCAACACCCAGATCACCTCGAACGTCACCCTGATCAATTCCTACGCCAAGCAGATCGCCGACCTGAACGACCAGATCGGCGCCTTCAGCACCGACCTGACGCGCCAGCCGAACGACCTGCTCGACAAGCGCGACCAGCTGATCGGCGAATTGAACAAGCAAGTCAAGGCCACCGTCGTCAAGGGCGACAACAACAGCCTGACCGTCTCGATCGGCAATGGCCAGCCGCTGGTGGTGGGCAAGAAAGCCTTCGAGCTGGCCGCCACCACCTCGCCGACCGACCTGACGCGGGTCGAGGTCGGCTACGTGACGGGCAACAAGATCACCGTGCTGGGCGAGAACACGCTCACCGGCGGCGAATTGGGCGGCCTGTTCGATTTTCGGGCCAATTCGCTGGACCGGTCGCAAAATTCGCTGGGCCGCATCGCCATCGGGCTGGCCGAGACCTTCAACGCCCAGCACCGCCTGGGCCAGGACGACAGCGGCAACCCGGGCGGCGATTTCTTCGTCGCCGCGCCGGCTTTCGTCGGCAAGGCCCAGACCAACGCACTGAACAGCACCACGGTGGTGACGGCGGTGGTGAGCGATCCGACCAAGCTGTCCCAGAGCGATTACCGGCTCGACTATGACGGCAACAACTTCACCGTCACGCGCCTGTCGGACAACCAGCGCACGCTGATCAATCCATTCCCGCAGGCGGGGCCGCAGACCATCGACGGGGTCGATTTCAACGTCTCCGGCAGTGCCTCCTCGGGCGACAGCTTCCTGATCCGGCCGACCATCAACGGCGCCTCCGGCTTCGCGGTGGCGCTGTCGGACCGCTCGAAAATCGCGGCCGGCGCGCCGATCACCACCAGCGCCCCGGCCAGCAACACGGGCAATGCCAAGATCGGCGAAGGCAGCATCGACGCGGCCTACCTGGCGCCGGGCAACGCGCTGGTCGCGCCCCTGACGCTCACCTACGCCAGCGCCACCGGCACCTTGTCGGGCTTTCCGGCTGGCAAAGCGGTGACGGTGACGCTGAACGGCGTGCCCACCGTCTATCCAGCCGGCACCCCGACGATTCCGTACACCGCCAACGCGAGCTACAATTTCGGTGGCGTGAACCTGAGCTTCACCGGCGCGCCGGACGACGGCGACACCTTCAGCGTCGGCCCCAACACCAGCGGCGTGGGCGATAACCGCAACGCGCGCCTGCTGGGCGCGCTGCAAACGAAGAACATCCTCGACAACGGCAGCGCCACCTACCAGTCCGCGTACGCCGAACTGGTCAGCTTTGTCGGCAACAAGACGCGCGAAGTGCAGGTCAACAGCGAGGCCTCGTCCTCCCTGCTGGACCAGGCCAACCAGGCCCAGCAAAGCGTGTCGGGCGTCAACCTCGACGAGGAGGCCACCAACTTGCTCAAGTACCAGCAAGCCTACCAGGCGGCGGGCAAGGTGATGCAGATTGCCAGCACCCTGTTCGATACCCTGCTGTCGCTGGGCCGCTAATCCGTTCAGACGAGACCATCATGCGCATCAGCACCAACACCATCTTCGACACCGGCACCGGCCAGCTGGGCACGCTGCAAAGCGCGATCGCCAAGACCCAGCTCCAGCTGTCGACCAACCGCCGCATGATCACGGCGGCGGACGACCCGATCGCCTCGGCGCGCGCGCTCGAGGTGACCCAGTCGCAATCGGTCAACACCCAGTTCGCCACCAACCGCCAGAACGCGCGCAGCTCGCTGTCGCAGGTCGAGCTGGCGCTGCAGGGCACCACCAGCCTGATCCAGGACGTGCAGACCATCACCACCGCGGCCGGCAGCGGCGCGCTGTCGCAGGCCGACCGCGAATCGTACGCCACCGAACTGGCCGGCCGCCTCGACGACTTGCTGGGCCTGGCCAACAGCGCCGACGGCGCCGGCGGCTACCTGTTCGCCGGCTACCGCTCGACGACGCTGCCGTTCACCCAGACCGCCACCGGCGCCCAGTACCAGGGCGACCAGGGCCTGCGCCAGCTGCAGGTCGGCTCCTCGCGCCAGGTGGCCATCTCGGACTCGGGCAGCTCGATCTTCGAGAACAATGTGACCGGCAACGGCACCTTCGAGACGGCGGCGGCGGCCACCAACACCGGCTCGGGCATCGTCTCGAGCGGCGCGGTGGCCAACGCCCAGGCGCTCACGGGCCACGACTACACGATCAGCTTCGCCGTCGCCGGCGTGCCGGCGGTGACCACCTACACCATCACCGACGCCACCACCGGCAACCCGGTGCCGCCGCCGCCGGCCGTGGCCGTGCCCCAGCCCTACCAGAGCGGACAGCAGATCACCTTCGATGGCGTGGCCTTCGACGTCAAGGGCATCCCGGCCGACGGCGACCAGTTCAGCGTCAAGCCGGCCGTCAAGCAATCGATCTTCACCACCCTGACCGACCTGATCGCATCGCTGCGCACGCCGGCCGTCGGGGCGGCCGGGCAGGCGAGCCTGACCAACGGCTTGAACACGGCGCACGACAACCTCAACTCGGCGCTCGACAATGTGTTGGGGGTGCGCGCCTCGATCGGTTCGCGCCTCAAGGAGCTCGACTACCTCGACAGCTCGGGCGACGACCTGAACATCCAATACGCCTCGACCCTGTCGGAATTGCAGGACCTTGACACCGTCAAGGCCATTTCGCTGTTCTCGCAGCAGCAATTCACGCTCGAGGCGGCCCAGAAATCCTTCAAAACGCTGTCGGGACTGTCGCTGTTCAATTACATCGGCTAAATCGCTGCGCAGCGCAGGGGCGTCCCTGGGAACTCCCGTGTCGGCGGCGTGTCCATTTAACTGGTGGCCGCCGCCTGATACCGACAATCGAACATGATCAGCCTGTCGAAATTTATTATCGACAATATTGAAACTATTCTCGCCGAGTGGGAAGCGTTCGCCGCGACCCTGGTCCCCGCAGCACAAAGAAGCGATCGCGTCATGTTGCGCAATCATGCGAAACAAGTGCTGGAAAAGATCGCTGCCGATCTTGCTGTTGCGAAGAGCGTGGCGCTGGCAGTTCCCGGCGCGCCGCGGATTGAAAAATCGGCAGCCTCGGTCCATGGCAGCAGCCGGGTCGAGTGCGGCTTCAGCCTGAATGCGACCGTCTCCGAATACCTGGAGTTGCGCGCGCGCGTCACAAGGGCGTGGAAGGGGGCGCTCTGCGGCAAGCGCGCGTCGAGGACGTCGGTGGACGACTTCATTCGATTCAATGAAGCGATCGATCGGGCGACCAGCGAATCGATTGCCAGCCATTACCTCGAAAAGGAACAGCACGCGCGCGTTTTTGACGCGTCGCCCGATGCGCTGGTCGTGGTCAACGCGAGCGGCGAGATTGTCCTCGCGAATCGGCAAATGGAAAAGGCGTTCGGCTACACGCGCCAGGAATTGCTTGGCAAAGCCATCGAGTGCCTGGTGCCAGAACGGCTGCGCCGCGCGCACCTGGAACAGCGCCGGCGCTACCTGGAAGCACCACATCAACGACCGATGGGGGCGGGGCTGGCGCTGTTCGGGCAACGCAAGGATGGCAGCGAGTTTCCCCTCGATATACTGTTGGCACCGATCGGTGCGCAAGACGGCAGCCAGGTCCTGGCCGCGGCGCGCGACCTGACCGAGCGCAACGCCGTGCTGGCGGCCCTGTATGAGGCGCGGGAACGCAGCCGCGTGACACTCGAGTCGATCGGCGACGCCGTGCTCAGTACCGACACCGAGGGAAAAATCCAGTACCTGAACAAAGTGGCCAGCCACATGACAGGGTGGCCA
The DNA here is from genome assembly GCA_040390195.1 of Pseudomonadota bacterium. GTDB lineage: Bacteria > Pseudomonadota > Gammaproteobacteria > Burkholderiales > Burkholderiaceae_D > Telluria_A. Next base: position 107,518 of record JAZJYV010000033.1, read on the forward strand.
TCGGACGAAGCGCGTGGCCAACTGCTTGGACAAGTGCTCAATATCGTCGAAGCAGACCAGCGCAAAGCCGTGCAGCTGTTGCCGGTCGTAGGTAAAGAGGAAGCTGTGGGCGCGGCCCGGCAATCGATCCTGGTCCGGCGCGATGGCAGCGAGATGCCGATCGAATTTACCGTGGCGCCGATTCAGGACGCGAACGGCAAGACCATCGGCGTCGTGATCGTCTTTCGCGACAGCAGCGGCGTGCGCGAACTGACGCGCCAGATGGCCTACCTGGCGCAACACGATTTCCTGACCAACCTGCCGAACCGGATGCTGTTGACTGACCGCCTGACCCAGGCGATCGCTTTTTCCGAACGCAGCCACACCCGGCTCGCCGTGCTGTTTCTCGACCTGGACCGTTTCAAGCACATCAACGATTCGCTGGGGCACGGGATTGGCGACAGTTTGCTGAAGTCGGTGGCGCAACGGCTGGAAGCGAGCGTGCGCGCATCGGATACGGTGAGCCGGATTGGCGGGGATGAATTCTTGGTCTTGCTATCGGAAGTGGAACAGGCCAACGATGCCGGCATCATCGCGGAAAAACTCATTGCCGTGCTCGCCGAGGCGCACCGGATCGCCGGCCACGACTTGCAGGTATCGATGAGCATTGGCATCAGCGTGTATCCGGATGACGGCCGGGATGCCGAGACGCTCATCAAGAATGCCGACCTGGCGATGTACCACGCCAAGGACAGCGGACGCAATAACGCGCAATTCTTTACGCCCGACATGACGGTCCGATCCGTCGAACGGCAGACGGTCGAGAGTGAATTGCGGCGGGCGCTCGATCACGGCGAATTCGAATTGTATTACCAGCCAAAAATCAATCTGAGCACCGGCGTCACGATCGGCGCCGAAGCGCTGATCCGCTGGCATCACCCACGGCGTGGCTTGATTTCGCCAGCGCAATTCATTCCCATCGCCGAAGACGCGGGCTTGATCGTTCCGATCGGGCATTGGGTGATGGCCGATGCCTGCCGCCAGATCCAATCCTGGCATGCGCACGGTGTGCGGCTGGTACCGATCTCGGTCAATGTTTCCGCGCCAGAGTTCCGGCACCACCATTTCCTGGCCAAGCTGCAAGCCATTCTGCTGGCCTCGCACATCGCGCCGCGCTACCTGGAGCTTGAGCTCACCGAAAGCGTGTTGATGCAGCATGCGGAAGCCTCGATATGCGTGCTCAGCGAACTGAAGCACATCGGCGTGCGCCTGATCATCGATGATTTTGGCACCGGCTATTCCAGCCTCAGTTACCTGAGCCATTTTCCGATCGATGCGCTGAAAATCGACCAGTCATTCTTGCGCGAGATCACCACCCATGCCTATAACGCAACGATTGTCAGCGCCATGATCGGGATGTGCGAAGGCTTGCGGTGCGACATCATCGCGGAGGGCGTCGAGAACGCCGAGCAAGCGGGTTTTTTACTGGCGCACAACTGCACCCAGGCGCAGGGATACTATTGCGGGCGGCCGATGCCAGCTGACGACTTCGCCCATCAAATTGACAGCCTGCTTAGTCCGGTGCCTTGAAGCCAAAGGCGAAATGCGCTGCGCTTTTCCAGCGTACATTTTATCGCCGAAATTGCCACTCGTGGCACTGGCTAGTCTTTGCGTTCGGCCAGCATGGCGGCCGCTGCCGCCTGGATTAGTTGCTGGCGCAGCACCGAGGCATCCGGTGCGGCCAGTTCGGTGCTGCGCCCGCCGTACTGCTGCAGCGCCTCGGCCAGTGCGGCCACACTGGCCGTCAGCGCGCCGGCCGCTGCCGGTGGCAGCGTCGGTGCGGCCGCCGGCGTCGCATCGTAGCTGCCGATCGCCTGCGCCAGTGTATTCACCTTGTCCTGCAGCGCTTCATCGCGCCTGGCCACGAACCACACGTCCGACAGGGCGTGCGTGTTGCCATCGGTGGCCAGGTAGCCGCCGTTCAGGCCGACCCAGTTGCCCGCGTTCTTGTCGTTGGCCTGCGTCGCATTCAAGCCGAGGCTGGCCACACCGGCCTGCGCCAGCGAGCGCAATTCGCCGGCCTGGCTGACGCCGTCGGCGTTGGCGTCGACCCACACGCGCAGGGCGCCGAAGGCCGGGTCGGCGGCGTCGATCTTGCCGTCGCCATTGGCGTCGAGCGCGGCCAGCGCGGCGAAGCCGTCGCGTGCCACGCTGCCGTCGGCCAGCCGGGTGGCGGTGCCGAACAACTCGCCGCCATCGTCGATGCTGCCGTTGCCGTTGCGGTCCAGCGCCAGCAAGGCGTCGCCGTCGCCGACCCAGCCGGTGCGCACTGGCGCGCCGTCGCCGAACAGGTCGAAACGCACTCCGGCGTCGATCGACAGGGTGCGCACGCCGTCGCCGTTCAGGTCGAGGATCAGCGGGCTGCCCACCGGCAGCACGGCCAGCTGGATCGCGCTCAGCGCCGCGTGCTGGGCGGTCGTCAGCGCCATCACCTGGTCGGCCGTCAGCGCGGCGATCTGGGACGCTTTCATCGCGTGGATCTGGCTGGTGGTGATGGCGGCGATCTGGCCCACCGTCAGGTTCGACACCTGCAGCGCCGTCAGCGCCATCAGCTGGGTGGTGCGCAGGTTGGCGATGTCGTCGAGCGAGAGGATCTGCAGCTGGGTCGAGTTCAGGCCCGGCAGCATGGTTGGCGCCAGCGCGCGCACCTGGTCTTCGCTCAGGGCCAGCAACTGGGCCGTGGACAGGCCGGCGGCCTGGGCCGCTGTCAAGGCGCCCAGCTGGCTGGTGGTCAGGCCGATCAGCAGCGGCGTGCCGAGGTTGCCGATCTGGTCGCTGCTCAGCGAGGCCACCTGGCGCGTGTCGAGCGCGTTGAAGTCGCTCAGCGACGTCAACTGGCTGCTGGTGAGCACCCGCAGCTGGGCCGTGGTCAGGGCGCGGATCGCACGGGTGCCAAGCACGGCAATCTGGTCGAGCGAAAGCACCAGCATCTGGGTGGTGCGCAGCGCCGGGATCTGGGTCGTCGACAGCGCGGCCATGTCGTCCAGTTCGATGGCGCTGACCTGGTCGGTCGACAGGCTCGCCAGCGCGGCCGTCGTCAGTGCGCGCACCTGGGCCGTGTCCAGCGCGGCGATCTGGACGCTGGTCAGGGCGCTGGTCTGGCGCGTCGACAGGTTGGCCACTTGGCTCGTCTTGAGCGTGCCCAGGTGGTCGACGTCGAGCGCTTGCAGCTGGACCGTCGAGAGGCCGGCAATCTGGAGCGTGGTCAGCGGCGCCAGGGACGGCAGGGCGGCGATCTGGTCGGTCGAGAGCGAGCGCAGCTGGGCCGTGGTCAGGGCCGCCAGCGCGCTGCTTCCCAGGGCGCCGATCTGGTCGGTACCGATGGCCGACAGCTGCAGCGTCGTCAAGGCCTGGGCCTGGGTGGTCTTCATGCCTTGCAGCTCGTCCCCGCTCAGGCCCGGCATCTGCAGCGTCGTCAAGCCCGACAAGGCCGCCGTGCTCAGGGCGCGGAACTGGTTGGCGCTGAAATAGCCCAGCTGGGTCGTCGTCAGGGCGTTCAGCTGAACGCTGACCAGGCCCTGCATCTGGGTGCTGCCCAGGCCCGTCAAATGGTCGCTGTCGAGCGTGCTCAACTGGGTCGAGGTCAGGGCCCCCAGCTGGACGCTGCTCAAGCTGAGCAGCGTCAGGCTGGCCAGCTGGTTGCTGGTCAGGGCGCGCAGCTGCACGCTCGACAGCGCGCGCAGTTCGCCGCTGGTCAGCGCCGCGCTCTGGTCGGCTGTCAGCACTTCCAGCTGGGCCGTCGACAGGGCCGCCACCTGGATGCTGGAAAACGCGGCCACCTGGACGGCGGCCAGGGCGCTGAACTGGTCGGTCGAGAGGCTGTGCACGGCACCGGTCGAGAGCGCGCGCAACTGGGCCGTGGTCAGGCCCAGCAATTGATCGGTGCTCAGTGCGCCGATGACGCGCGAACTGAGGCCGGCCAGCTGGCCCGTGCTCAGCACGGCCATGTGGGCCGCGTCCAGGCTGGCCAGCTGGATCGTGGTCAGGGCGCCGAACTGGGTGCTGGTCAGCTGGTTCAGCTGGCTCAGGGCGCTCAGCTGGACGGTCGACAGCAAGGCCACCTGGGCCGTGGTCAGGCCCCGCACTTCGGTGCTGTTCAGGGCCCCGATCTGGTCGCTGGTGAGGTTCAGCAGCTGGTCCGTGTTGAGCGCTTGCAGCTGGACCGTCTGCAGCGCCGCGATGTCGTCGAGCGTGAGCGCGCCGATCTGGTCGGTCGAGAGCACGCGCAGGGCCGCCGTGCTGAGCGCGCGCACCTGGGCCGTGCTCAGCATGGTGATCTGGTCGGTCGTCAGCACCGCGCTCTGGCGGCTGGTCAGGGCCGCCATCTGGGTGCTGCTGAGCATGGCCAGGTGGGCCAGGTCGAAGGCCGCCACCTGGGTCGTCGACAGGCTGGCAATCTGTTTGGTGCTAAAGGTGGTCAGCGAGGTGATGGCCAGGAACTGGTCCGACGTCAGCACCGCCAGCTGGGCGCTGGTGAGGATCGCGAGGGCGGCACTGCCCAGCGCAGCGAGCTGGATGGTCGACAGCACGCTGACCTGGTTGGTGTTGAGCAGCACCACCTGGGCGGTGCGCAGGGCGCCGATGTCGTCGGCCGTGAGCTGCATCAGCTGGTCGGTGCTGAGCGCGCCGATCACCAGCGTCGACAGGGCGCGCGCCTGGGCCGTGTTCAGGGCCAGGACCTGGTCGGTCGTCAGGTTGGCCACTTGCAGTGTGTTCAGGGCCCCGATCTGGTTGCTGCCCAGCGCGCCCAGCTGGACGGTGCTGAGCGCCTGCAATTGCAGCGTGCCCAGCACACCGACCTGGCCGCTGCGCAGGGCCGCCAGGTCGTCCAGCGTCAGCGCGGTGATCTGGTCGGTCGACAGGGCGGCCAGCGCGCGCGTGCTGAGGGCGGCGAACTGGCTGCTGCTGAGTACGATGATCTGGTCGGTCGTCAGCATCGCCGCCTGGGCCGACGTCAGGGCGGCGAACTGGCCCGTCTTCAAGCTCGCCAGCAGGGCCGGCGCCAGCGCTGCCACCTGGTCGGTGGTGAGGGCCGGCACTTGGCCGCTGGTGAGCGCGTCGGCGCCCGTGAGCGCGTTCAACTGCCCGGTCGACAGCGATCGCAGCTGGGTGGTGCTGAAAGCGGCAATTTCGCGGCTGGTCAGGGCGCCGAACTGCACCGTCGACAGCACGGCCAGCTGGTCGGTGCCCAGCACGGGAATCTGGGTGGTCTTTAGCGCTGCCAGGTCGTCCACTTCGATCAGCGGCAGCTGGTCGGTCGTCAGGGCGCGCAGGGCGCGCGAGTTCAGCGCGCCGAACTGCACCGTGCTCAAGGCGATGATCTGGTCGGTCGACAGCGCCGGTATTTGCAGGCTGGTCAGGGCGGCGATCTGGCTGGTCTTGAGCAGCACCAGGTCGGCCAGCGTGATGGCCGCGATCCGCACCGTCGACACACCGGCAATCTGGTCCGGCGTGTAGTCGAGGATCGAACCGAGCTGGAGCAGCTGGGTGGTCGACATCGCCGCCATCTGGGCATTGCTCAGCACGCCGATCTCGGCGCTGGTGAAGGCGTGCAGCTGGGTCGTCAGCAGGGCCGCGATCTGGTCGGTGGTGAGGGCGGCGATCTGGCCCGTCTTGAGCTGGGCGATGGCGCCCGGCGCGATGACGATCAGTTCATCGGTGCCCAGGCTGGCGATGGCGGCCGTCGACAGGGCCCGCAACTGGCTGGTGTCGAGCGCGCTCACCTGGTCGGTGCCCAAGCCCGCCGCCTGGCGGCTGCCCAGGGCCGCCAGCTGGCTGGTGCGCAGCGTCAGCAGGGAGCTGCCCAGGCCACCGACCTGGGCCGACGTCAGCGCGCCCACCTGGCGGCTGGTGAGCAGCGCCAGGCTGCTCAGGGCGACCAGCTGGTCGGTGCCCAGCACCACCAGCTGGGACGTGGTCAGGGACGCGATTTCGTTGCTGGTGAGGGCGCCGAACTGGGACAGCGTCAGCGCGCCGACCTGGACGGTGGTGAGGGCGATGATCTGGCTGGTGCTCATGGCCGCCAAGTCGCGCGTCTCGATCGCCTGCAGCTGGTCCGTGCTCAGCACCGGCACCTTGTCGAGCGCCAGCGCGCGCAGCTGGGTGCTGCTCAGCGCGGCGATCTGGTCGGTGCCGAAGGCGCCCACCTGGGTGCTGGTCAGCACCGCCACCTGGCGCGTTTGCAGCGTCGCCAGGTTGGACACGGCCAGGCCCAGGATCTGGACCGAGGTCAGGGCCTGGATCTGGACCGTCGAGAAGCCGGCCAGGCTCGACAGCGCGCCGATCTGGTCGGTCGTCAGGGCGCTGACCTGGGCCATCGACAGCGCGGCCACGTCGGCGCTGCTGAGCGCGCCGAACTGGTCGGTGTTGAGCACGCCGATCTGGATCGTGGTCAGGGCCCGCACCTGGCCCGTGCCGAGCGCGTCGAGCGCGGTCGTCGTCAGCGCGGCCACCTGGTCGGTGCCCAGCGCGGCCAGCGCACGCGTTGACAGGGCCCGCCATTGGGTCGTCAGGAGGGCGGCCAGCTGGGCCGTCGTCAGGGCCGACGCCTGCGCCGTGTTGAAGGCGCCGATCTGGTTGGTGCGCAAGCTCGTCAGCGAGGCGATCGACAGGTTGGCGATCTGGTCGGTCGTGAGCAGGGCGATCTGGTCGGTGGTAAACGGCGCCAGCGAGGCCAGCGCTGCGAACTGGGCCGTCGTCAGCGCGCTCTTCTGGGCCGCCGACAGGGCCGCGATCTCGGCCGTGGTCAGGGCGTTGATCTGGGCCGTTGACAGGCTCGCCACCTGGGTCGTGGTCAGGGCCGCCACCTGGCCCGTGCTCAGCGAGGCGATCTCGGTCGCCACCAGCGCCGACAGCTGGTCCGTGTTGAGCGCGGCCAGCACGCCGGTGCTGAGCGCGCGCAGCTGGTCGGTCGTCAACGCCGCGATCTGGTCCGTGTTCAAGCCGCCCGCCTGGCCGATCCGCAGCGCGGCCAGCTGGCTCGACTTCAGTTCGCGCAGGTCGTCCGTGCCCAGGGCGGCGAGCTGGTCGGTGCGCAGGGCTGCCAGCTGGCGCGTCGACAGCGCCGCCATCGAGCTCAGGGCGGCGAACTGCTTGCTGTCCATGCTGGCCACCTGCACCGCGCTCAGGGCGGCGATCTGGCTGGTCGTCAGCGCGCCCAGCTGGGGGGCTTGGAAGCCGGCCAGCTGGGCCGTCGTCAGCGCCGTCAGCTGGTTGCTGCGCAGCACCGCCACGTCGACCAGCTCGAGGGCGGCGATCTGGTCCGTGCTCAACAGGCCCAGCGCGCCGCTGTCGAGCGCGGCCACCTGGGCCGTGTCGAGCGCCACCACCTGGTCCGTGGTGAGGGCCGCCAGCTGCTGGCTCAGCAGGGCGTGGATCTGGCTGGTGCGCAGCGTGGCCAGGGTGCGCGTGTCGAGCGCGGCCAACTGGTCGGTGGTGAAGGCGTTGAGCTGGACCGAAGTCAGGCTGGCCAGGGTCGACAGGGCCGCGATCTGGTCGCTGCCCAGCACCCGGATCTGGACCGAGGTCAGGGCCGCGATCGAGGCCGTCGGCAGCGCCGCCATCTGGGCCGTCGTCAGCGAGAAAACCTGGCGCGTGGTCAGGGCGGCGATCTGGTTGGTCTTCAAGCCGCTAATGTCGCCGATTTCGATGGCGCCGATCTCGATCGTGGTCAGGGTCTTCAGGGCGATGGTCGACAGGGCGCGGATCTGGGCGCTCGACAGGGCCACCACCTGGTCGGTCGTCAGCACTGCCGTCTGGCGGCTGGTCAGGGCCGCCACCTGGCTCGTCTTCAGGGCGGCGATGTCGTCCGTGCCCAGGTTGGCAACCTGGTCGGTCGAGAGGGCGGCGATCTGGCGCGTCGTCAGGCCGGCCAGCGAGCTGAGGGCGGCAATCTGGCTGCTGTCGAGCGAGGCCACCTGGCGCGTGCTCAGGGCGCCGATTTCAGCGCTGGTCAAGGCTGCCAGCTGGTCGGTGTTGAAGGCGGCCAACTGGTCGGTGCCGAGCACCGCGACCTGGCTGGTGCGCAGGCCGTCGATGTCGGCCAGCGTCAGCGCGCCGATCTGGTCGGTCGACAGCGCCATGATGGCGTAGGTGGTCAGGGCGCGCGCCTGGGCGCTGTCGAGCACGGCGATCTGGTCGGTGCCCATGACCTGGATCTGGCTCGCCTGCAGGGCCGCCACCTGGCTGGTTGCCAGCACGGCCACGTCGTCCGTGCCCAGGGTGGCGATCTGGTCGGTCGAGAGGCCGGCGATCTGGCGCGTGGTGAAGCCGGCCAGGGTATTCAGGGCGGCGATCTGGGCCGACGTCAGGGCGGCCACCTGGTCCGTGTTCAGCGAGCCCAGCTGGCCGCTCGAGAGGGCGTTGAGCTGGCTCGAACTGAAGGCGGCGATCTGGGCGTTCGACAGCGCGCCCAATTGCTTGGTGCTCAGGGCGACGATGTCGCGCGTCTCGAAGGCGCCAATCTGGTTGGTGTCGAGGTTGGCGATCAGGTTCGTGTTCAGCGCCCGCACCTGGGCCGTCGTCAAGGCCGTGATCTGGTCGGTCGTCAGGGCCATGCCCTGGTCGGCGTTCAGGGCGGCGACCTGGCGCGTGACCAGGGTCGCCAGGTTGGCCGTGTCGAGGTTGGCCACCTGCGACGTGGTGAGCGCGATGATCTGCTTGCTCGACAAGGAGGTCAGGGTGCGCAGGCCGTCGAGCTGGGTGTCGCTCAGGCTGGCAATCTGGGTCGCGTCGAGCCCGCTCAGCGCGGCCGTCGTCAAGGCATGCGCCTGGCGCGTGTCCAGGCCACTGAGCTGCAGGGCCGACAGCACGGCCAGTTGCGCCGAGTTCAGCTGGGCCACATCGCGCGTCTCGAGCACCGCCAGCTGCTCGCTCGACAAGTAGGCCAGGGTGGTGGTGGTGAGCGTGCCGGCCTGGATGCTGGTCAGCGCGACGATCTGGTCGGTCGTCAGGGCGAACACCTGGTCGACGTCGAGGGCGCCCAGCTGGGCGCTGCTCAGGGCGGCCACGTCGCCCGTCTCCAGCGCGGCCACCTGGGCGGTGGTGAGGGCCAGCATCTGGCTGCTCGAGAACGGCGCCAGCGAGGCCAGGCCCGCGATCTGGGCGGTCGACAGGCCGATCACCTGGTCCACCGTCAGGGCCGCCACGGCGCTGCTCGAGAGGGCGTGCATCTGGGCCGTGTCGAAGCCGGCCAGGCTGGCCACTTGCAGCGCGGCCAGCTGGGCGCTCGACAGGCGCGCCACGTCGCGCGTTTGCATCACGGCCAGCTGGTCGCTGGCCAGCACCGCCATCACGGCCGTCGACAGGGCCTGGACCTGGCGGCTGGTCAGGGCGATGATCTGGTCGGTCGTCAGCGTCAGCGCCTGGTCGGCACTGAGCGCGCCCAGTTGCACGGTCGACAGCGCAGCCACGTCGTCGGTGCCCAGGCCGGCCACCTGGGCCGCCGTGAGGGCGCCGAACTGGGCGCTGGTGAGCGCCGTCAGGGCCGGCAGGGCGGCGATCTGGTCGCTGCTGAGCACCGTGATTTGCACCGTGGTGAGGGCCGCGATGGCGGCGGTGCTGAGCGATGCCGCCTGGGTCGTCGTCAAGCCGAGCAGCTGGTCCGGTGCCAGCGAGACGAGCTGGGTGGTGGTCAAAGCGCGCAGGTCGCGCGTTTCGATGGCGCCGAACTGGTCGGTCGACAGGCCGGCCAGGGCCGCCGTGCCGAGGGCGCCGAACTGGGCGCTGGTGAGCGCCACCACCTGGTCGGTGCTCAGGCCGGACAGTTGCAGCGCTTGCAGCGCGGCCACCTGGCCGGTCGACAGCGCCGCCAGGCTCGACGTCAGCAGGGCGCCCACCTGGTCGCTCGAAAGCGCCGCCAGCGCCGCCGTGCCCAGGGCCCGGCTTTGCGCCGTGTCGAGCACGGCCATCTGATCGGTGGAGAGGCCGCCGATCTGGCTGCTCTGCAAGGCGGCGATCTGGGTGCTGCGCAGCGCCGCCAGGTTGGCCGTGCCCAACGCGCCCAGCTGGGCCGCCAGCAAGGCGCCAATCTGGCGCGTCGACAGCGCCGTTACGTCCGTGGTGTCGAGAATTTGCAGCTGGCCCGTGTCAAAGGCGCGCAGTTGCAGCGTGGTCAGGGCGGCCAGCTGGCGCGTGCTCAGCACATCGATCTGGTCGGTCGTCAGGATGGCCAGCGAGTCGGTCTGGATCACGCCCACCTGGGCCGACGTCAGGACCGCGATCTGGCTGGTCGAGAGGGCGGAGAAATCATCGGTCGTGAGCACGGCGATTTGCGCGGTCGACAGACCGGCAATCAGCGTGGTGCTCAGGGTAGCGACGATCGAGGGCATGCAATCTCTCCGGGGATGCTCACATCATACGCGACATATTGCCGCAAGGAAATCAAAATCTCGGTAATACAGGGGCTATTTGACTTGCCTTTGTACCAGGTTTAACGCTTTGTCCAGCCGCGCGCGCCACCGCCCGGCTGGCCTCGATGCCCTGGTTGATCAGGTTCACGATCGGCCCGCCCAGGTAGGGCATGACCAGGCTGATCACCAGCAAGCCCACGCCCAGCGAGACCGAAAAGCCGATCCCGAAAATATTCAACTGCGGCGCTGCGCGGGTCAGGATGCCCAGCGCGACGTTGGTAATCAACAAGGCCGCCACGATCGGCAGCGACAACTGCAGGCCGGCGCTGAAAATGCGCCCGCCCCACTTGACCAGCTCGAACGGCGCGCCGGCCGCCATCGGCGCGGCCGACACCGGCATCGTGATGAAACTCTCGGCCAGCGCCTCGAGCAGCACCAGATGGGCGTTGGCGGCCAGGAACACCATGGTGGCGATCAGGGCCAGGAACTGGCTGATCGCCGACGAACGCCCCGAGGACTGGGGGTCGAAGAAGGTGGCGAAGCCCAGGCCCATGGTCAGGCTGCTCACTTCGCCGGCCATCTCGACGGCGGCAAACACGATGCGCATCGCAAAGCCCATGGCCAGTCCGATCAGCATTTCTTGCAACAAAATCAACATGCCAGCCATCGACAGCGGGTCCGCCGCCGGCAGCGCCGGGATGGCCGGCGTCATGATGGTGGCCAGGATCACGCCCAGCGCCACCTTGACCGACACCGGCACGCTCGAATTGCCGAACAGCGGGGCGGCGGCGATCAGGCCCAGGATGCGGGTCAGCGGCCACAGCAGCGCCGCGATCCAGGTGTTCATTTCGGCGCTGGTCAGCGTAATCATGTTAACGGCATAAAAGAGCGTCGGCGCAGGGCAGCGCGCCCTAGCCGATCAATCCCGGAATGCCGGTAAACACTTGGCGCATGTAGTCGAGCATGACCGAGAGCATCCACGGCCCGGCGATGACGAGCGCGACGAAGATGCCGACCAGCTTGGGGATGAACGACAGCGTCGCCTCGTTGATCTGGGTGGCGGCCTGGAAGATGCTCACCACCAGGCCGATGATCAGGGCCACCAACAGCATCGGCGCGGCCACCATCAAGGTCACCTCCATGGCGGTGCGGCCCATCGTCATCACGGATTCCGGATTCATGGCACCTCCCTAGAAAAAGCTCTGCGAGAGCGAGCCGAGCAGCAACTGCCAGCCGTCCACCAGCACGAACAGCATCAGCTTGAACGGCAGCGAGATGACGGCCGGCGACATCATCATCATGCCCATCGACATCAGCACCGAGGCCACCACCATGTCGATGATCAGGAAGGGGATGAAGATGGCGAAGCCGATCTGGAACGCCGTCTTCAGTTCGCTGGTGACGAAGGCCGGGATCAGGACCCGCAGCGGGATGTCTTCCGGCCCCTGCAGCGCGGGCGAGCGCGACATCTTGACGAACAGGGCCAGGTCAGCCTGGCGGGTCTGGCGCGTCATGAACGATTTCAGCGGCGCGACGCCCTTGTCCATCGCCTCGGCCATTTGGATTTTGTTTTCCTGCAACGGCAGGTAGGCGTCCGTGTAGATCTTGTCGAACACGGGGCCCATCACGAACAGGGTCAGGAACAGGGCCAGCCCGACCATCACCTGGTTGGGCGGCGCCGACTGGGTACCCAGCGCCTGGCGCAGCAGCGAGAGCACGATGATGATGCGGGTGAAGCTGGTCATCATCAGCAGCGCGGCCGGCAGGAAGGATAGCGCCGTCATCAGCAGCAAGGTCTGGATCGGCAGCGAATAAGCGGTGCCGCCGCCCGGCGCCGGGCTGCTGGTGAAGGCCGGGATGCCCGGCGCCGCCGCCGCCCACAGCGGCAGCGCCAGCGCGGCCAGCCCGAGCAGGGCGTGGATCAGGAAGGGGTGGTGCTTAATCTGCATTGCGTTTGTCGATCGTGTGTTTGAGCCAGGCGCCGAAATTGTCGGCGGCCGGGGAGTGGGGTGCCAGTTCGGCCGGCGCGCCTGCCTGCTTTGGCATGGTGGCCAGGGCGTTGACGCGGCCGGGCGAGGCACCGACCACGATCCATTGCTCGCCCACTTCGACCACGATGATGCGTTCGCGCCCGCCCAGGGCGAGCGAGCCGACCAGCTTCACGGGGGCCGTGCCGCGGCCCGGCTTCGGGCCGTAGCGCTTGAGGAACCAGGCCAGGCCCACCAGCAGGCCCAGCACCAGCATGAGGGCGACGATGGTTTGCACCAGGTTGCCGGCCGAGGCATTGAGCGTGGCCGCGCCGGCGCCGGCCGGCGCCGTCTGCGCATGGGCGTTGCCCAGCAGCAGGCCGGCCGCGACGGCGGCCAGGACAGGAAGGCGCGTCCTCATTTGTTCAGTTTTCGGATGCGTTCGGACGGCGTGATGATGTCCGTCAGGCGGATGCCGAACTTGTCGTTGACCACCACCACTTCGCCCTGGGCGATCAGGCAGCCGTTGACCAGCACGTCCATCGGTTCCCCGGCCAGGCCGTCGAGCTCGACGACCGAGCCCTGGGCCAGTTGCAGCAGGTTCTTGATGGCGATCTTGGTGCGCCCCAGCTCCACCGTCAGCTGGACCGGGATGTCGAGGATGAAGTCGATGTCGTTCGGGGTCTCGCTCTTGCTGCCCTTGTTCGAGAAATCCTTGAACACGGCGGCGCTGGCCGCCTGGTTTTGCAGGGCGTCGGCCTCGGCCTTGGCCTGCTCGGCGATGGCGGCACCCCAGTCGTCGTCCATGCTCTGGTCGTCTTGGTTATCGGACATTGTGCTCTCCTGTGTGAGGGGCGTCGGCCGCGGCCGGGTTCGCCTTATTTAGTATCGGCATTGGCCAGCAATTTTTCCACTTTCAAGGCGTACTGTCCGTTCAGGATGCCGTACGTGCAATCCATCACCGGCACGCCGTCGACCGTGGCCTGGATCATCTCCGGCACCGACAGGGGAATGATGTCACCGATCTTGAAGTTCAGGATGTCGTCGAAGGAGGCGCGGCCGTGGCCCAGCGTGGCCACCAGCTCGACCTCGGCGATCTGGATCTGCTGGGTCATCAGGCGGATCCAGCGCTTGTCCACTTCCAGCGCCTCGCCCTGCAGGCTGGAGGTGAGGGCGTCGCGGATCGGCTCGATCATCGAGTAGGGCATGCAGAAGTGGATCTGGCCGCTGACCGAACCGAGCTCGACCGTGAAGGTGGACGACACCACCACCTCGTTGGGGGTGGCGATGTTGGCGAACTGGGTGTTCATTTCCGAGCGGATGTACTCGAACTCGACCGGGAACACCGGCTCCCAGGACTTGGTGTAGGCTTCGAACACGATGTCGAGGATGCGCAGGATGATGCGCTGCTCGGTCTGGGTGAAGTCGCGTCCCTCGACCCGGGTGTGGAAGCGGCCGTCGCCGCCGAACAGATTGTCCACCAACAGGAACACGAGGCCCGGATCGAACACCATCAGGGCCGTGCCGCGCAGCGGCTTCATGTGCACCAGGTTCAGGTTGGTCGGCACCACCAGGTTGCGGATGAATTCGCTGTACTTCGACACCCGCACCGAGCCGACCGACACTTCGGCGCTGCGGCGCAGGAAGTTGAACAGGCCCACCCGCAACAGGCGCGCGAAGCGTTCGTTGATGATTTCCAGCGTCGGCATCCGGCCGCGCACGATCCGCTCCTGGGTGGCCAGGTTGTAGGTGCGTACGCCGGCCGCCTCTTCCGGCGCGGCCGCGTCGTCCTGATCGCCGTTGACGCCCTTGAGCAGGGCATCAACTTCTTCCTGGGAGAGGAAATTATCGGCCATGGTGGTGCTTTACTGGATGATGAAGGAGGTAAACAGCACGTCGGTGACGGCCTGCGGCTCGCCCTTCTCGGCGAACGGCGCCTTGATGGCGGCCACGATCTCGGACGAGAGCAGCTTCTTGCCCTCGACGGTGTTCAATTCCGAAGCTTTCTTGGCTGACAACAAAAGCAGCAAGCGGCTGCGCACCTTCGGCATGTTCAGCTTGATCTTCTCTTCGTTCTCGGCGTTCGCCACCTGCAGCGTGAACTGGATTTGCAGGTACTGGTCGCCATTTTCCGGCTGCAGGTTGACCGTGAACGGTTCGATGACGACGAACACGGGCGGCTCGATCTTGGCCGGCTTGTGCTCGGCGGCGCCATCGGCCGGCTTGCCATGCGTGAGGAACCAGGCGGCGCCGCCGGCAGCGCCCAGTACCACCAGGCCCAGCACGAGCATGACCAGCAACTTCTTCTTGGAAGACTTCGGTGCTGCCGCTGCTACTTCTGCTTTCGGGTCAGCTTTCATTTTTGCATTCGCTTTCAAGGTACCTCGACTCGGCTATCAAATGGATCGTGCCTGCATTATGTCATTATCAGGTTTAACTGAGCGGAAGGAAGCGTTGAAAAGAGGGAATAAGGCCGCCCAGATCAACGCTTGCCCGTCACGGCGATGTCAATTTGAAAAGCCGGGTGGAAAATAATTCCAAATCACGATACCTGGTCGTTCGCGCGCAGGCGGAAATCCATACTCCGGCGAATGGGACGCATTGTATGGGGGAAACGCATGCGTTTCCCGTTGGCACGGCCGACGAATTAAGTCGACTTTTTCACCAGTTGTCCACGGGCGCGCTCAGGCGAAGGTGTCAACCTGGCCCCGGCCGGTGCCGGGGGTGACGGGGCGCGCGGCCACCCGCGCCGCGGCCTCGCTGGCGCTGCCATTGGTGTCGAAGCGGGCGCCGCCCGGCGTGGCGCTGCGCTGCTGCTGCTCGCCCTGGGCCTGGCGCTGGTCGGGCATGCCGGCGTTGACGGTGGCGTTGCCAAGGGAAATGCCATTGTCGCTCATCATCTCGCGCAGGCGCGGCATGGCGTTCTCGAGCGCCTGGCGCACTTCCGGCTGGGCCGACGAGAACGTGATGCTGGCCTGGTCGTTGGTCACGCTCAGGACCACTTGCATCGGCCCCATGTCGGGCGGATTGAGGGTCAGGGAAGCGCTTTGCTCCTTGCCGGCCACCATCCACACGATCTTCTGGCCGACCTGATTGTCCCAGCCGGGCGTGCCAACCCGCGCGCTGATCTTGTCGGCACCGGTCGCGTTCACGACAGGGGCCAGGTTCAGGCCCGCCTGCGGCACGGCGAGGGCGGGCGCGGCGACCGCCAGCGGCGCCTCGCGCAGGGCGAGCGGTTCAGGCGCGGCGTCGCGCGTGCGCAGCGGCACAGCGCTGTCGGCCTGGATCTTCGGTGCGGCGGCCAGCGCCGGCTCGCTCGCCTGCGGCTTGGCATCGGCCAGCGGTGCGGCCTCGGCCTGCGGCTTGGCGGCGCCGGGCGCGGCCAGGGCTTCGGCGGCGGCAGCGACGGGCGCTGTTGGCGGGGCAGTGACGCTGGCATCGGCGCGCGGCGCGGCGGCGACGGCTGCCGGCGCTTCGGCGCTGCGCCGGGTCTTGATACTGTCGACGGCAAGGGGAATGGCGGCGGCCGGCACCGGCGCCGCAGCCACAGGCGCGGCCTTGGTGGCCAGCGCCGCGCTGAGCGGCAGCGTGAGTTTCTCGACCAGGGCCGCGACACTGGCGGCATCGGTCTTCGGATCAGCGGGCGCGGCGTCGGCGACCGGTTTGGCCGCCGCTGGCAGCAGCGTTGCGGGGCTGGCGGCAGCGGCGGCGGGATCGAGTGCCGGGGCCAGCGCGGCAGTGGCATCGGCAGCGGCCACGCTGGCGCTGCTGGCGGCGCCGGCGACGGCAAGCGTCGCCTGCGGCAGCGCATCGGCGCCGGCCGTGACGCCCAGCGCGGCGATCGCTTGCGGCTTGCTCTCGGCCGGCGCGGCGGCGCGCAGCGGCTGGACCACTTGCAGGACCGGGTTGAAACTGGCGACCAGCGCCAGCATGTCGGCCACCGGGGTGGCGGCGGCCGCTTCGGCATTCTTGTTGGCGTCCAGGTCCGACTTGGCGACGCTGGCGGCGCTGCCGCTGTCGTCCCCGTCGGCGCTCCTGGTGTCGGCCGGTTTGGCGTCGGCGCTCTTGGCATCGGCCGGCTTGGCATCGGCCGGCTTGTCCGCCGGCGCGCCGCCCTGTGCATTGGCGGGCGCCGCCTGGCGTGCCGGCGGCTGGGCCGCGGGCGCCGGTGGCGTACTGGCCTTGCGCTGGTCGATCTCGCGCGACAGGGCGGCGCTGAACTGGGCTGCGCCTTCCGGATTGGCGTTGCTGCGCTGCGGGGCCGGCGTGGCGCCCGTCAGTTGGATCGGCAGGAGCGGGTTCTGGGTCTTCATGATGGGCGATCGGTTCGTTATGAGGTCAGCGTTTGTGATAGGCCTGGCGTGCTGCGTGTTCGTCCATCAGTTTCTGGTCGCGCTTGTTTTCCACGCGCAGCGCTTCGGCCGCCGCGCGCTCGTTGAGCGTGCGGTAGGACAGGCGCTTGCGCTCGCTCGCCTGCCAGGCACGCTTCTCGATGTCGCTCTTGTGGTGCGCGTGCTTGACCACTTCGCGCTGCCCCTTGATCGCGTTGTCGAGCTTGTCGAGGAAGGCGACGAAATTGCGGTAGGCCGGCGGCGTGATGCCGGCCACCTGGGCCGCATCGAGCTTCAAGGCATAATCGTCACGGTATCCCAGTAACATTTGCAGCTTCTGTTCGGTTTCCTCGACCCCCTTGAGGGCCAGGCCCAGCCGTTTCGCGGCCTCGTCGGCCTCGCGCTGGGCCAGTTCGATCAGGGTGTCGAGTGCGGATTGCTTGGCCATGATGGGCAATTATAGGCGTGGCCGCGCAGCGTCAATCAGGCGAACAGAGAGGTAAGTTGGCCCAAGCTCTCGAGCATGCCGACCTTGTCCGGGATCTCCTGGCACAGGAAACCCTCGATTTTCTCGTTCAGGGCGATGGCCTGGTCGAGCAGGGGATCGCTGCCCGGGGCGTAGGCGCCGACGCTGATCAGGTCGCGCGAGCGCTCGAAGCGCGAATAGAGCTGCTTGAGGCGGCGCGCCGCCTGCTGGTGCGCCGTGCTGGTGATCGAATGCATGGCGCGGCTGATCGACTGTTCGATGTCGATCGCCGGGTAGTGGCCGGCCTCGGCCAGGCGCCGGTTGAGCACGATGTGGCCGTCGAGGATGGCGCGCGCGGCGTCGGCGATCGGGTCTTGCTGGTCGTCGCCCTCGGTGAGCACGGTGTAGAAAGCGGTGATCGAGCCGCCGCCCTCGACGCCGTTGCCGGCCCGCTCGACCAGGATCGGCAGCTTGGCGAACACCGACGGCGGATAGCCCTTGGTGGCCGGCGGCTCGCCGATGGCCAGCGCGATCTCGCGCTGCGCCATCGCGTAGCGGGTCAGCGAGTCCATGATCAGGAGCACGTTCTTGCCCTCGTCGCGGAAATGCTCGGCGATGGCGGTGGCGTAGGCGGCGCCCTGCAAGCGCATCAGGGGCGGGGTGTCGGCCGGCGCGGCCACCACCACCGAGCGCTTCAAGCCCTCCGGCCCCAGGATTTGTTCGATGAATTCCTTGACCTCGCGGCCCCGTTCGCCGATCAGGCCGACCACGATCACGTCGGCCGTCGTGTAGCGCGCCATCATCCCCAGCAGCACCGACTTGCCCACGCCGGAGCCGGCGAACAGGCCCAGGCGCTGGCCGCGCCCGACGGTGAGCATGCTGTTGATGGCGCGGATGCCCACGTCGAGCGTCTCGACGATGGGCGCGCGCTCGAGCGGATTGGAGGGGCGCACATTGATCGGCGCGCTGTCGTCGGTCAGCAGCGGGCCGAGGCTGTCGAGCGGCCGCCCGGCGCCGTCGAGCACGCGCCCGAGCAGGCCGGCGCCGACCGGCAGGTGGCGCGCGCGGTCGCTGGGGCGGCGCCGCGGATGGGTCACGCTGCCCGGGCGCGGCACCGACACTTCGATCGGGAACACGCGGGTGCCGGGCACGATGCCCTCGACGTCGGCCTGCGGCATCAGGAACAGGCGGTCGCCGTCGAAGCCGACCACCTCGGCCTCGACCCGCGCGCCGTTGGGCATGGGGATGGTGCAGGCGCTGCCGACGGCCAGGCGCAGGCCCACGCACTCCATCACCAGCCCGGCCACGCGCGTGACGCGGCCGGAAATCTGCATCGGCTCGACGAAATCGACCAGCGCGCTGCAATCCTTGAGGTAGGACTTCCAGCGCGCCGTGTGGCGGTCGGGCGCGGCCCGGTTCATGGGCCCAGCCAGTCGACGTTCTTGCCCAGCGCGGCCGTCAGGCGCTGCCAGCGCGACGCCGTCTGGGCGTCGATCTGGTTGCTGGCCGTGTCGATCTTGCAGCCGCCGCGGCCGATCTGGCTGTCCTCGACGACGCGCCAGCCGCCTTTTTCCAGTTCCTCGCCGATGCCCTGGCGCACCAGCGCGGCGTCGGCCGGATTGAGCAGCAGCAGGGCCGGTTGCTGCAGTACCGGCAGGTATTCGATCGCCTCGCGCACCACCGGGATCAGCAGCTCGGGCTTGACCTCGAGCGCGTTGCGCAGCATGCCCTTGGCCAGGTGCAGGGCCAGTTCCAGCACGTCGTTGGCGATCACCTCGTCGGCCTCGGCCACGGCAGTGCCGAAGATGACGGCGATCGAGGCCAGGTGTTCGAGCTCCCTGGCCGCCTCGGCGCGCCCGATGGCCAGGCCGTCGGCGTAACCGCTGGCGTGGCCTTCCTCGTAGCCGATCAGGCGCGCCTCCTCGCGGATGCCGGCCACGGTTTCCTCGGACGGCAGCTCGATCGGGGGCGGACGCTTGGCCACCACGCTGGGTCGTTCGTCGCCGAATGAATTCATTTCCCAGCGCTGGTAGGCGGTCTGCAATTCTTTAGGGGTGGTAGCCATCAGACGAAGGAATCCTCACCTTTGCCGCCCAGCACGATCTGGCCTTCATCGGCCAGCCTGCGCACGATTTGCAGGATCTGCTTTTGCTGGGCTTCGACTTCGGACAGGCGCACCGGACCCTTGGACTCGAGGTCTTCGCGCATCATCTCGCCGGCGCGCGCCGACATGTTCTTGAAGATCTTCTCGCGCAGGTCCTGCGAGGCGCCCTTGAGCGCGATGATCAGCATTTCGGACTGCACCTCGCGCAGCAGCAGCTGGATGCCGCGGTCGTCGATGTCGATGATGTTATCGAACACGAACATCTCGTCCATGATCTTCTGGGCCATGTCGTTGTCGTAGTTCTTGATGTTGTCCATCACCGAACCTTCCTGCTCGCCGCTCATGAAGTTGAGGATTTCGGCGGCCGCGCGCACCCCGCCGAGCGAGGACTTCTTGATGTTCTCGTTGCCCGACAACAGTTTGGTGAGCACGTCGTTGAGCTCGCGCAGGGCGGCCGGCTGCACGCCGTCGAGGGTGGCGATGCGCAGCACCACATCGTTGCGCAGGCGGTCGGTGAAGTTGCCCAGGATTTCACAGGCCTGGTCACGCTCGAGGTGGACCAGGATGGTGGCGATGATCTGCGGGTGCTCGTTGCGGATCAGTTCGGACACCGAGGAGGCATCCATCCACTTGAGCGACTCGATGCCCGAAGCGTCCTTGCCGCCCAGGATACGCGAGAGCAGCACCGACGCCTTGTCGTCGCCCAGCGCCTTGGTCAGCACCTGGCGGATGTACTCGTCCGAGTCCAGGCCGACCGTGGAATTGAGTTCGGTCTGGGCGCGGAAGGCGTCGAGCACGGTGACGACCTGCTCGTGCTGCACGCTCTTCATGGTCGCCATCGCGGCGCCCAGCTTGAGCACCTCGCGCGGGCCGAGAAAGCGCATCACTTCGGCCGCCTCGTGCTCGCCGATGGCCAGCATCAGGATAGCGGCCTTCTGGATCCCATTGTCATTCATTCGCGCCTACCCATGCTTTTACGACGTTTGCCACGATCCGTGGATCTTCCTTGGCCAGGTTCTTGGCCATTTGCAGGTTCTCGCGATACCCCTGCGCCTGTTGCGCTTCCATTTCTTCGAGCTGCGAGCGCTGGGCTGCCGCCTCGTGCGCCTCCTCGGTCGTCAATACGCGCGGTGGGGGCGGTGGCGGCACCTCGGCGATCTCGTCGAGCTTGCGGAAAATGGGCCGCATCATCGGACGCAGGATGCGGAAAAACAGGTAGGCCAGCACGATGGCCGCCAGCGTGAACTTGCCGATCTCCTTGGCCAGCGCGATGTTTTCCGGGTCGCGCCACCACTCGACGGCGGCCGGCGGGCTCTCCGGCCGGTCGACGCCGTCGAACGGCGCGTTGGTCACGTTCAGGGTGTCGCCGCGCTCCTTGGAGAAGCCCATCGCCTCCTTGACCAGGTCGTTGATCTGGGCCACCTCGGGCGCCGACAGGGCGCGCACCGTGACCTTGCTGGTTTTCGGGTCGACGATGCGGCGGTAGTTGACCACCACGCCGACCGACAGGCGCTTGACGCCGCCCATCGGCTTTTGCTCGTAGCGCACCGTCTTGTCGACTTCGAAATTGGTGGTCGAATCCTTGCGCGTGGGGCCGGCGGCGGCAGCGGCGGCCGGCGCGGCGCCGCCGGCGCTGGCCGTCAGCGGCGCGGTGGCGGTGCCCGGCGGCTGGTTCGACAGCGCGCCCGGCACGCCCGAGGCGGGGGCGGCGCCGGGGCCGCCCGCTTCCGACGACTGCTGGCTGCGGATGGTGGAGGCGGCCGGCGGCGAATTGGGCTTGAAGCTCTCGGCGGCCGTGTCGACCTGGGAGAAGTCGACGTCGGCGGTGGCCTCGGCGCGCACATTGCCCTGGCCGACCAGCGGCGAGATGATCGACTCGACCTGCTTGACGATGTTTTGCTGCAGCTGCAGCACGTATTTGAGCTGGTTCGGGTCGAGGTTCTTGCCGCCCAGCGAACGGCTGGTGTCGGACAGCAGGTTGCCGGACTGGTCGACGACGGTCACGTTCGAGGTCGGCAGCTCGGGCACGCTGGAGGCGACCAGGTGGACGATGGCGCTCACTTGCGACTGGTCGAGCGCGCGCCCGGTTTGCAGGTTCAGCAGCACCGAGGCGGTCGGCTTCTGGATGTCGCGCACGAACAGGGACGGCTTGGGCAGGGCCAGGTGCACGCGCGCCGAGCTCACGGCCGACAGCGACTGGATCGAGCGCGCCAGTTCGCCCTCGAGCGAGCGCTGGTAGTTGACCTGTTCGAGAAACTGCGACACGCCCAGCTTCTGGTTCTCCATCAGCTCGAAGCCGACGTTGCCGCCCTTGGGCAAGCCCTGGGCGGCCAGTTTCAGGCGCGCGTCGTGGACTTGCTCGGCCGGCACCAGGATGGCCGCGCCGCCGTCGGAGAATTTGTGCTTGATGCCCATCTGGTCGAGCGAGGCGGTGATGGCGCCGCCGTCGCGGTCGGTGAAGTTGGAGAACAGCACGCGGTATTCAGGCTGCTGGCTCCACATCCAGATCACCGTCATGATCGCCAGCACGATGGCGATGCCCAGGCCGAGCAGGAAATTGCGCCCGATCGTGGTCTGGCTGAACGGCACCGGCCTTGGGGTAATGTCGATCAGGTCTTCCGCTGCTGCTGCCATGATGGTTTCCGAGGGCGGGACGCCCAACGCGTAAATAATTCCCAAAATCCGGACAAGGAATGGGGCTCAAGCACAATTATGCTGGTCCTGCGCCCGAATCAATCGTCGAAACAGAGCGCGCTTTCGGCCCTTGCTCGACCGAAAATGTGGCGTTGGCGCTGGTATTCTGACAGCCTGACTTCGCTTGTACGCCTATTGTACCTGCGCGGCGGCGCCATGGCTGTGCCTGGTGAGAGCACAGCGGAGGAGGGCCACATGAATGTAGGGGCGATAGACAGCGGGCGGATCGAAGCGATGATGGCCCAGCTGAAGGCGGCGGCGACGCGCCAGGCGGGGGCGGCAGCGCCAGCCGAGGTCGATGGGGCGCCGGCGGCCAAGGTCAATTTTGCCGACGCGCTCAAGAATTCGCTGGACCAGGTCAACGACAGCCAGGCCAAGGCCGACGCCCTGGGCAAGGGCTTTGCGATGGGCGACGACAAGGTGAGCTTGTCGGACGTGATGATTTCGATGCAAAAAGCGAGCATCGGCTTCCAGGCCACGGTCCAGGTGCGCAACAAGCTGGTGTCGGCCTACCACGAGATCATGAACATGCAAGTCTAAATCCGGCGCCCAATAAACCGGGGTCAGAACACGTTTTCGCCAAAAAACCGGGGTCAGAACACATTTCTATAATAAACCGGGGTCAGAACACGTTTTCG
>JAZJYV010000034.1:0-155673 GCA_040390195.1 Pseudomonadota bacterium
AAATGGCCCGATTTCGACTTAACTTAGCGGCATTAGGGTCAGACCCCGGTTTTTCCGTTGGGGGTCTGACCCCGGTTCGCAGACGCCGCCGCAACCGGGGTCGGACCCCAACAGAAAAACCGGGGTCCGACCCCTTGCGATCGACTAGCGGTAGTGGCCGTGGTGGTGACGGTAGTAGCCGCCGCCCGGTTCGACGTAGACCACGGCCGGCGGTCCATAGTAGCGCTGGGGCGGCGCATAGTAGACTGGGGCCGGCTGATAGTAAACCGGAGCCGGCTCGTAGTAGACCGGCGCATAGCCGCGCGACTCGACGTACACTGGCGCCGGCGCATAGCGTCGGTCGTCGTAGCGGCGATCATCGCGACTCGACAGCGAATTGCCGACCACGGCGCCCAGCACGCCACCGATGGCGGCGCCGTTGCGGTCGCCCGTGTTGTGGCCGATGGCCGCGCCGATCACTGCGCCGGCGACGGTGTTGACAGCACGGTCGTCCGCCAGTGCCGAGCCGCTCACGGCAACGGCGGCCAGCAATGCCGCGCTCAAGAATTTTTTGTTCAACATGGCGTTTCCTTGGCCCGCAACCGGATCAGGATGATCGCACTGGGTCGGGGCATGAGCTCACTATAGGCCGTGCTGCGCGGCGCGCCATGCTTTATACACACACTTACAAGTGCCCCAAAATTGTAACAAGCGCGATCGGCCCTTGCAGACGCGACGCGGCCCCCCATCTGTGAACGATTCGCCACTGTCCGGAACCCTCATGCCCACGCGCCGCTTCCTTGTTGTCGTCCTGTCCACGCTGGCCCTGTTACATCTGTACATCGGCCTGCGCCTGCTACCGGCGCTGGAACTGGGCGCCGGCGCGCTGGCCGCTGCGATCGCGCTGCTGGCCGCGTCGACCATCGTGATGCCGGCCGCCGTGTTCGGCACGCGCCTGGTACGGCTGCGCTGGGCCGACCAGCTGGCCTGGGCCGGCGCCCTGACGATGGGTTATTTCTCCTCCCTGCTGGTGCTGACGGTGCTGCGCGACGGCGCCTTGCTGCTGCTGGCGCTGGCCGGCGCCGGCCACGCTTTCGAGGGCGCCAGCGCGGCCGGCGTGCCGCTGCTGGCGCTGGCAGCGACGCTGGTCGGGCTGGTCAATGCACGCCGCCTGGCGCGGGTGGTCGAGGTCGAGGTGCCGATCGCCGGCCTGCCGTCGCAGTTGCACGGCTATTCGATCGTGCAGGTGTCGGACGTGCACGTGGGCGCCACCATCAAGCGCGGCTACCTCAATGCGATCGTCGACAAGGTCAACGCACTACGGCCCGACGCCATCGCGCTTACCGGCGACCTGGTCGACGGCAGTGTGCAAAAACTGGCCGCGCACACGGCGCCCCTGGCGCGCCTGGTGGCGCGCGACGGCACCTTTTTCGTCACCGGCAACCATGAATATTATTCCGGCGCCGAGGCCTGGATCGTCGAGATGCGCCGGCTCGGCCTGACCGTGCTGATGAACCAGCACGTTGTACGTGAGCGCGGCGGCGCAGCCATCATGATCGCCGGTGTGAACGACTTCAGCGCCCACCACTTTTTCGAATCGCATCGCAGCGATCCGCACGCGGCGGCGGCCGGCGCGCCGGACCATGTGCGGGTGCGCGTCCTGCTGGCGCACCAGCCGCGCAGCGCCGAGGCGGCCGCCGCCGCCGGCTTCGACCTGCAGCTCTCTGGTCACACCCACGGCGGCCAATTCTTCCCATGGAACCTGTTCGTGCCGCTGCAGCAGCCCTTCACGGCCGGCTTGAACCGCTTGCGCGGCCTGTGGGTCTACACCAGCCGCGGCACCGGCTATTGGGGGCCGCCCAAGCGCTTCGGCGCGCCGTCCGAAATCACCCGGCTGCGGCTGGTCGCCGCGTAAGCTTGTGGAGTTATGAGCGAGCCACTGCAAGTTTGACGCAGATGGGGTATTGTGACCGTCCCTTGAAACTGATTGAAGGATGTTCCGAATGACCCGCTCGCCGATGTTGACTATCCTCGCCACCAGCCTGCTGGGCGCCAGTGCGTTTGCCGCCACCCCTGGCAACGACCCGGCTGCCCTGAACCAGATTCGCGACAGCGCCCTGCGCAGCGATTGGGCGTACGCCCGCCTGGCCGACCTGACCGACCTGGTTGGCCCGCGCCTGTCCGGCTCGAGCGGCGCCGCCGCCGCCGTCACCCAGGTGGCCGACGCCATGCGCAAGCTGGGCGCGACCGTCACGCTGCAGCCGGTCAAGGTGCCGCACTGGGTGCGCGGCCAGGAGACGGCGGAGCTGGTCGAGTACAGCGGCCGCCCGGCCGGCCTGTCGCAGCGCGTGGTGCTGACCGCGCTGGGCGGATCCGGCGCCACGCCGGCCGCCGGCCTGACGGCGCAGGTGATCGTGGTGCGCAGCTTCGACGAACTGAAGGCGCGCGCGGCCGAGGTCAAGGGGCGTATCGTGTTGTTCGACGTCGCCTTCGACCAGCACCAGGCCGACCGCGGCCTGGCAGGCCCGGCGTATGGCCAGGGCGCGCAGTACCGCACCATCGGACCGAAGCTGGCAGCCGAGATGGGTGCGGCGGCGGCCCTGGTGCGCGCTGTCGGCGGCGCCGATTTCCGCATTCCGCACACCGGCGCGAGCGGCCTGCAGGATGGCGCGCGCATTCCCGCTGCCGCCGTCACGACCGAAGACGCGCTGCTGATGACGCGCCTGGCCGCGCGCGGCCCATTGTCGATGCACCTGACACTGACGCCGCAAATCCTGCCCGACGCCGACAGCTACAACGTGATCGCCGACCTGCCCGGCACCGACATGGCCGATGAGATCGTGATCGTCTCGGGCCACCTTGACTCGTGGGACCTGGCTACAGGGGCGAATGACGACGGCTCAGGCGTTGCCAGCGCGATGGCGGTGATCGAAACGCTCAAGAAGCTCGACTACCGGCCGCGCCGCACGATCCGCGTGATCGCCTGGATGAACGAGGAGAACGGTGGGCGCGGCGCGCAGGCTTATTTCGACGCCAACCAGACTAACGCGGGCAAGCATTTCGCGGCCATCGAGAGCGACGGCGGTTCGGGCCGTCCGTTCGGCTGGCACGCGGGAATCGGCATCACAGCCATGAAGCTGTTCACGCCGCTCAAGGCTGCGCTGTTGCCGATGGGCGCGGGCGTGTTCGAACGGGTTGACGTGGTGGGTACGGGCGACCTGCACGGCCTCGAAGACGCCGGCGTGCCGGTGTTCTCGCCGCTGATCGACACTTCGCAGTATTTCAACTTCCACCACACGCCGGCCGACACGCTCGACAAGGTCAACCAGGAAGACTTGCGCCGCCACGTGGCCGTGATGGCTACCATGACCTGGTACCTGGCCAATATGGAGACTGGCCTGGGGCGCGCCAATGTGATCCCGAAGTAGCGACTAGTCGATCGAGGGGGCTGACCCGGTTCTCAGACGCCGCCGGGCAACCGGGGTCAGACCCCCAACGGAAGAACCGGGGTCAGACCCCTCGATCGGCATCGCGGCCATGAAGCTGTTCATGCCGCTCTAGGCTGCGCTGGTGCCGATGGGTATGGGCAATCTGCACGGCCGTGTTCTCGCCGTTGATCGACATATCGCAAGTAATCACGGTTGCCGCTTGAGGGGTCGGACCCCGGTTCTTCTGTTGGGGGTCTGACCCCGGTTGCGCCGGCGTGCTTTCTTGACAGCCTAGAAGGCGTTAAGCGGTATCTTCAGGTAGCGCACGCCGTTCTCTTCCGGCTCCGGCAATTGTCCCGCGTTCAGGTTGACCTGGATCGCCGGCAGGATCAGGGTCGGCATCTCGAGCGTGGCGTCGCGCCGGGTGCGCATGTCGACGAACTGCGCCTCGCTGATCCCGTCGTGGATGTGGATGTTGCGCTCGCGCTGTGCCTGCACCGTGCACTCCCACGCCGGCGCGCGTCCGTCCGGCGGGTAGTCGTGGCACATGAACAATCGCGTGCCACCCGGCAGCGCCAGGATGCGCCGCACCGATTGGTACAGCATCGCCGCACAGCCGCCGGGAAAATCGCAGCGCGCAGTGCCCACGTCGGGCATGAACATGGTGTCGCCGATGAACACGGCGTCGCCCACGTGATAAGCCATGTCGGCCGGCGTGTGCCCCGGCACGTGCATGGCGCGCGCCTCCAGGCGCCCGATCATGAATGCCTCGCCCGGCTCGAACAAGTGGTCGAACTGCTTGCCCTGCTGGGCCGGCGGCACTGTGTTGAACACCTGCCCGAACGCATGCTGCACGCCACGGATGCCGGCGCCGATCGCGGTCCGGCCACCGAGCTGCCGCTTCAAGTAGGGCGCCGCCGACAAGTGGTCGGCATGTGCGTGGGTCTCGAGCAGCCATTCCACCCGCAGGTCCTGGGCGCGCACGAAGGCGACCACGGCGTCCGCCGAACGGGTCGAAGTGCGGCCCGATTTTGGCTCGTAGTCGAGCACCGGATCGATCACCGCGCAGGCACCGCCCGACGCTTCGTACACGATATAGGTGACAGTGGAGGTGGTGCTGTCGAACAGGGCCTGGATCTGTGGCTGCATGGCGTGGGCGAGGGTGGCTGTGTCCGTGATTATATCCCAACAAAAATGCTGCAGACGACCACCAAATGTTGTCTATAATAAAACCTCGAACCGACCGCGCGGCCCCGCATGCCATTCCTGTCCACCCTCTTGAAACGGATCTCCGCCCGGGACGTGCTGTTCGCCGTGGCGCTGGCGCTGGCCGCCTTCGAAATGCTGGCCCTGCACGCGCTCGCGCCACTGGAAAATCGCTTGCTCGACCGCTTCGTGCGCCTGCGCGCGGCCACGCTTGCAACCGACCCCGGGATCGTGATCGTCGACATCGATGACCCCAGCCTGGCGCGCATGGAAGCGGTGGCCGGAAAGTGGCCATGGCCCCGTTCGGTGCATGCTGAACTGCTCGAGGCGGTCTTGCGCCAACACCCGGCCGCCGTGGTGTTCGATATCCAGTTCAACGAGCGCGACGTGTACCGGCCCGACAGTGACAAGATGTTCAACGCCGCGCTTGAGGGCAACGGCAATGTGTATTTCCCGATGGTGCGCATGGCTGCGGCCAACGACCACGCGGGCGCGCCGGTGCGCGTGCTGGCACCCTTGATTGGCCTGCAGCGCCAGGCTGACGCCGATCCGGAGGCCAGGCTGGCCGTGCAGCCGCCGCTGGCGCTCGAGGAGCGCTTCTGGCGCGGCGGCACCATCAACTACCTCGCTGACGAGGACGGGGTAGGGCGGCGCTATCCCCTGTATTTCGAGGCGCGTGGCTGGCGCCTGCCATCGCTGCCGGCCCGCGTCGCGGCCGACCTTGGCTATCGCCTGCCCTCCGGCGCCGACCTGCTGCTGGCCTGGCGCGGCGGGCGTCAGGCGTTTCGCCACATCTCCTACGCCGACCTGTACGATGACGCCGGGCGCGAGCATCCGCGCCGTCCGCCAGACGAATTGGCGGAAAAGATACTGATCATCGGCACCGACGCGAACGGCCTCAACGATTTGCGGGCGACCCCGGTCGACAGCCTGTACCCGGGCGTGCAGATCCTCGCCACGGCCATCGACAACCTGAAAAACGGGCGCACCATGCGCAGCCCGCCGCCCTGGCTGATGCCGTCGCTGGCGCTGATACTGCTGCTGGTGCTGCACTGGAGTTTCGAGCGCGGGTTCCACCTGCTGAAGGTGGGCGCGGCGCTGGCCGCGACCAGCGCTTTGATGCTCATCGGCACCTGGTGGGCCATCGCGCAGCTGTGGCTGCTGCCGACGGTGGGCGTACTGCTGCTGGGCTGGTCGTATTTTTTCGCCGCCTCCCTGCAAGCCTACCTGGCCGAGCGCAAGTCGCGCCAGCAGGCGATCCAGCTGTTCAGCCGCTTCGTCAATCCCCACGTGGTGCAGCAATTGGTGACGACGGGCGCCGTGCTGCGCGCCGGCGAGAGCCGCGAAGTGTCGGTGCTGTTCTCCGACATCCGCGGCTTCACCACCTTGTCCGAGAACCGCACGCCGCAAGAGGTGGTGTTGTTGCTTAACCGCTACTTCACCTTGCAGGTCGAGGTCATCTTCCGCCACGGCGGTTCGCTCGACAAGTTCATCGGTGATTGCATAATGGCATTTTGGGGCGCACCATTGGACGACCCCATGCATGCGCACAACGCGGTGCTGGCGGCGCTCGAAATGGCCGAGGTACTACAGCGCTTTAAGGCCGAACTGGGCGACAGCGAGGCCGTGTTCGACGTCGGCATCGGCATCCATTCCGGGCCGGCGGTGGTGGGCCTGATTGGCTCCGACCAGCGTCGCGAGTATACGGCGATCGGCGACACGGTCAACCTGGCCAGCCGGATCGAGGGCTTGACCAAGGGCGTGGCACGCATCCTGGTGTCGCAGGAAACCATGGCGCTGTGCGGTGGCGCCTTCGAATTTACCCCGTTTGGCGCGTTCGAGGTCAAGGGGAGGGAACAAAAAGTGAATTTGTTTGAACCGCAAAAAGGGGAAAAATCATGAAACGAAGCATGTTCATCCTGTCCGGGATGGCCCTGTTGGTGGCCGGCGCGGGCGCCGCCGAACTGGCGTACACTGTGCGCCCGACCGAGATGAAGGCCAAGCCGTTCAGCGACGCGGCCGTCGTGCACTCTCT
The DNA here is from genome assembly GCA_040390195.1 of Pseudomonadota bacterium. GTDB lineage: Bacteria > Pseudomonadota > Gammaproteobacteria > Burkholderiales > Burkholderiaceae_D > Telluria_A. The sequence goes on from JAZJYV010000034.1 coordinate 6,649, forward strand.
GGCCGAGAGCAGCAAGGTCGACGTGCTTCAGCGCCAAGCCAGCTGGATGCAGGTCAAGGCCGAGAAGTCGACTGGCTGGGTCAAGATGCTCAGCCTGCGCTTCGACGCCGTCTCCGGCGCACCCAAGGCCGGTGGCGCCAGCAGCAACCTCTCCGTGTTGATGAACATCGCCTCCACCGGCACCGGCGGCAGCACCCCGACCACGGGCGTGCGCGGCATCTCCGAGGAAGCCTTGAAAAATCCCCATGCCAATCCGGTCCAGCTCAGGCAGCTCAACGAGCTGACGCTGGCCCCGGGTGAACTGGACGCCTTCGCCAAGACGGGCAAACTGAGCTCGAAGACGATGGAGTTCCTGCCCACGCCCGTGGCCGCCGTAAAAACCCCTGAGACGGGAGCGAAAAAATGAAAACCACCCTGACCCTGCTGGCCCTGATGCTGGGCTGTTCCGGTTGCGCCGTCGCGCCGATGGTTCTCAGTGGCGCCGCCAGCAAAATGGATTGGAACGATGTTCAAAATGTGGTGACCAAGGTGCAAAAGGCCGCCGACGGCCAGCGCGACCTGACCGAGCCGGAGGAAATCGCCATCGGCGCCGGCATCGCCAGCAACCTACTGGGCGCGGCCCCCCTGCTGCAAGACAAAAAGGTCCAGCGTTACGTGACCGATGTGGGCATGTGGCTGACCTTGCAGACGGAACGGGCCGACCTGCCTTGGCATTTCGCCGTCCTTGACGACAACGAGTTCAACGCCTTCGCCGCGCCGGGCGGCTACATCTTCATCACCCGCGGCCTGCTGCTAAGCATGCGCAACGAGGCCGAGCTGGCTGGTGTGCTGGCACACGAGATTTCGCATGTGCTGCGCAAGCATCACCTGGCTGCGCTGAAGAAGGCAAATGGCACCAGCGTGCTTGCCGACCTCGGCGCGGCCGTGCTGGAGAAAAATCCCCAATTGACTCAGAACGGCCAGTTGACACCGGCGCTGGCGAAGATCGCCGGTTTTGGCACTGAACTGTATATGCGTGGCCTGGACAAGGACGACGAGTTCGAGGCCGACCGCATGGCCGTGGTGATTTGCGCGCGTGCCGGCTACGACCCCTACGGCTTGCCGGCCGTGCTGCAGTCGCTGCAGACGGTCAACCCAAGTTACTCGGGCCTGGCCTTGATGGTCAAGACCCACCCGAGCTTCTCGGCACGGCTGGACTTGCTGGCCCAGGTGATGGATGCGCAGTTCGACAAGTTCGAAACCCAGCCGAATCTGGCGGCACGCTTCAAGGCCAACGTCGCGCTGCCGAAAGTGAAGTAGGCCGGGTTAGTCGAGAGGCACCCTGCGGACGGCACGCGCCCGTCCGCGGTATGGCCGCCCGTACATGGTCTGTATGCCGCTGGTGAAGTTTTGCCCCCACACCAGCTGGGAGCGAGGCTCTTGCGGCTCGCTCGACCAATACCAGACGCGCTCGAATTTTTCCTTCTGGTTCGCAAACAACAAGGACAACTCACGGCGGCTCGGCAGCTCACCACCCACCTCCGCGGCCCACTCGCGGGCGACGCCCCACGATACATCGCTCGCCTCGCCAGGCAGCAGCACCACATGATGGCAGGGCGCGCCCGTCTTGCCAATGATCAGACCGGCGTACAGCTCGCCATCGCGCAGCACAACGGGTGAGTACAGCGTCTCGCTCATGATGGCGGCCCAATTTCATCGGTTGGACACCCGTCTGGACGGCGAGTTCGGCCTGTTTCATGAACGGTGATTCAAAAAAATCGCCGAAACCCCTGCTGCGGCGCGGCCCTTTTTCACCTTGGAAATTGAGGCCAGAAATTTATTGACGCCCGGCACTGCTTGCTGACACACTGGGACTCCCCCCTGACTGGATTCGCCATGAGCCCGACTGGCCTGGCCCGCTATGCCACCGTGTTCGTACTGGCCATGTGTTGCGCCGGTGGCGCGGCGCGCGCGCAGGCCGGATTCCAGGCCGCCCTGGCGCGCGGCATCCAGCTGCGTGAGGCTGGCAATCTCACACTCGCGCTCGACGCGCTGCGCCAGGCCGTGGCCGAGGCCCGCAGCGAGCCAGCGCGCACGCGCGCGGCCGCCGAGCTGGGCGCGACGCTGCTGCTCGGCGGGCATCCGGACCAGGCCGAACCCCTGCTGCGTCAGGCCTATGCGGCCAGCAGCGGCGCGCCGCGCGCGGTCCACGCGCTGGCGCTGGGCAACCTGGCCGCCCAGCGCCGCCAGCGCGTACTGGCGCTGCAATGGTATGGCGAGGCGCGCCAACTGGACCCGGGCCCGATCGGGCTGCGCGCCGGCTTGAACGCGGCGGCGCTGGAGCCGGCCGCGGCACTGCTCGACGCGCTGTTCGCGCAGATCGAGGCGAGCGGCGCGCCCGACGCCGAGCGCGCGCCCTTGCTCCTCAATCTCGGCCAGCAGGCGCTGGCACAAGGCGCGCCGGCACTGGCGCAACACGCGCTGGCGCAGGCCGCGCGACTGCTGGCGGGGCAGGCGCCCTCGCGCCTCACGGTCGAACTGCTCGACAGCCAGGCCGGGACGGCGGAGCTGGCCGGCCAGCTGGTTCCCGCGCTGGCGCAAAGCCGTCAGGCGCTGGCCCAGCTGGCACGCCTGGCGCCCGGCCAAGGCGAGCTGGCGATCCCGCTCGAAGCGCGGCTCGGCCGCCTGTACCGCCAGTTGGGCCAGGCCGGCCCGTCGCTGGCGGCCTACCTGCGCGCCGCAGAGCGCATCGACGCGATGCGCGCCGACATCCCGATCGACCTCGACGACGGCAGCTCCTCGTATCGCAGCTGGTTCGAACCGGTCTATCTGGGACTGGTCGACGGCTTGCTGGCTGCGGCCGCGCGCGATCCGGCGCAGGCCGGCGCGCACTTGCGCCGCGCGCGCGACGTGCTCGAAGCGCTCAAGCAGGCCGAATTGCAGGACTACCTGGGCGACCGCTGCACGGTCGACGAGATCAAGGGCGACAGCGGCAGCCTGATTCCGGCCGCCAGCGCGGTGCTCTATCCGGTCCTGTTGGCCGACCATGTCGAGCTGCTCATCGAGAGTGCGGACGGGATCGCCGTGTTTCGCAGCGGCGCTGACGCGGCGCAGCTGCGCGCGGCCGCCAACGCTTTCGCGGCCGAGCTGCGCAGCGGTTCGCCCGCCTATGCCCGCACGGCGCGCCAATTGTACGACTGGCTGCTGCGCCCGCTGCAAGGCTTCCTGGCCGCCAACGGTGTGAGCACCTTGATCGTGGTGCCGGACGGCGCGCTGCGCCTGGTGCCGTTCGGCGCGCTGCACGACGGCCAGCGCTTCGCCATCGAAGCGCTGGCGATCACCACCGTGACGGGCATGTCGATGACCAACACCAGCGTTCCGGCGGCGTTGGCCGGGCGCGCGCTGGTGGCGGGCGCCTCGCAGTTCGGTCCCGTGGTCGATAAGTTCGCGCAAACGGCTGTCGGCCAACGCTTCGCGGCGCAGTTGCGCGCCATGGCCGGTGGGGAGACGCGCCGCCTGCGCGCACCGGGCATGGCGCGCGCGGCGCCGGATGGTGCGCCACTGTCGATGCGCGAGGCGCTGGCGCTGCCGGGAGTGGCCAGCGAGATCGACGCCGTCGGCCGCCTGCTGCCAGGCACCCACATGCTCGACGCGGGCTTCACCGTGGCCGCCTTCAGCGCGGCCGCACAGCAGGGCGGCTACAGCATCGTGCACGTGGCCTCGCATGGCGTGTTCGGTGGCAGCGGCGCGGCCAGTTTCGTGCTTGCCTACGACGATTTGCTCACCCTCGACGGATTGCAAGCCTTGCTGCGCAGCGAAGGCGTGCAGCGCCATCCGATCGAGTTGCTCACCCTGTCAGCGTGCGAGACGGCCGAAGGCGACGAACGGGCACCGCTGGGCATGTCGGGCGCGGCCATCAAGGCGCGCGCCAAGAGCGTGCTGGGCGCGCTGTGGCCGGTCGAGGATGCGGTGGCGGTGCGGCTGATGGGCAGCTTCTATGCCGGCATCGGCGCGGCGCAGCTGTCGAAGGCCCAGGCGCTGCGGCGCGCCCAGCTCGAGTTGATCGGGCGTGCCGAGTCGGCCCAGCCCTGGTCGTGGGCGCCGTTCGTGTTGATCGGGAACTGGCTGTGAACGCCGCCACGCTACGCCTGGCCTGGCTGGGCGCCGCACTGGCGCTGCAGGGCGCGGCCCAGGGCCAGATTCGCACCGACGCCAGCCTGGGGCAGGCAGGGCGCAGCTTGGGCGGGCCGGCCTACGAGATTCCCCAATCGCTGGGCAAGCTCGTTGGCAGCAATCTGTTCCATAGTTTTCAGACCTTCAACCTGGCACCCGACGAAAGCGCGACCTTTCGCAGCAGCGTGCCCGGCCTGGCCAACGTGATCAGCCGGGTCACCGGCGGTGCCTCGAGCATCGAGGGACGGATCGTGCTCGATGCCGGCGGCGCCACCCCGGCTTTCTTCTTCATCAATCCGGCCGGGATCACCTTCGGCGCCGGCGCGGCGCTTGACGTGCCCGGTGCGCTGCACCTCTCGAGCGCCAATTTCCTGCGTTTTGGTGACGGCGCCGTGATGCAGGCCGACTTGAAGGCGGCCAGCAGTTTTTCCAGCGCGGCGCCGGAAGCGTTCGGCTTCCTGGGCAGTACGCGCGCCACCATCAGCGTGCGCGATGGCGCCGTCCTGGTGACACGCGCGCTGCAGCCGCTGTCGCTGGTGGCGGGCGACATCAGCGTCGACGCCAGCCTGGTCGGCGCGGCCGGGGCCGACCTGCGGCTGGCGGCCGTGGGCCAGGCTGCGCAGACGTTGGGCTTGCGCGCGCCGCTGCCGCCGCTGGCGGGCGAGGTCAGCGTGAGTAACGGCGCCTTGCTCGAGGTGATCAGCCGTGGCGGCCATGACGGCGGCCGGCTCGAGGTCGGGGCCGGCAACATCCGGATCGACAATTCAAGCGTGATGAGCCTGGCGCCGGACAGCGCCAGCGGCAACGGCGGCGCCATCGAGCTGCGCGCCGCCGCCACGCTGGCGCTGAGCAGTGGCGCCAGCGTCCACGCCGGCACCGAGGGCGTCGGCAACGGCGGGGCCATCACGCTGAGCGCGCGCGATATGCGTATCGACGGCGGCTCGGACGTGACGAGCGAGGTCGACGCCGGCGCCAGTGGCGGCGCCATCACGCTCCATGGCACGGCCACGCTGCTGCTGTCGAACGCCAAGGTGGGCAGTTACGACTTTGGCGCCGGTGCGGCCGGCGCCGTCAGCCTCGATGGGGGCGCGATCACGCTCGATGCGCATGCCCAGGTCTACAGCGCAGCCCTTGGCGGCGGTCCGGTGGGCGCCATTGCGCTCGACACGCCGGGCCGGTTCAGTGCCAGCGGGGGCGCCAGCATTGCCAGCCTCAGTGGCGCGCCCGAGAGTGGCACCAGCGTGCACCTGCGCGCGGCCGAAATCGCCATCAGCGGCGGCGCCAGCCTGTACGCCGTGGGCAGCGGTGTGGGTAGCCGCGCTGCTGCCCTCGACATCGCCGCCAGCGGCGCCGTTGTCGTGTCGGACGGCGCCAGCATCAACTCCTTCGGCACGGACGGCGGCTCCGGCGGCCCGCTGCGGGTGGCGGCGCGCGAGCTGACGGTCGACGGCGGCGCCAGCCAGCTGATCACGACCATTTCCAGCGGATCGGCCGACGGCAGCGGGGCGGCCGGCGACATCGCGCTCGCCGCCAGCGCCAGCATGGCGGTCATCAACAATGGCTTCGTCAGCTCGGGCACCTATTCGAGCGCAGACTCAGGGGCGATCAGCCTGAGCGCGCACGACTTGCGGCTCGACGGCGGGCAAGTGTTCAATGGCGCGCTCGGCGGCAGCGGCAATGGCGGCGCCATCGACATCCAGGTCGCCGGCGCCCTCACGCTGGCCCATGGCAGTAGCATTGGCAGCGGCAGCGAGACCGGCGCCCACTCGGGCAGCATCCACATTGCGGCGGGCAGTGTGGCGCTCGGCGGCGCCTCGTATATCGACACCCGGGCCGCGACCGAGACGGCCGGCGCGGCCGGCAACATCGATCTGGTGGCGCAGGGCGCACTGACGCTGGGCGGGGCCAGCTTCATCGATTCGAGCAGCGCCTCGAACAGCAACGCCGGCAACATCAGCTTGACGGCGGCCAGCATCGCGCTCGACCAGGCGTCGCTGGTGAGCAGCTTCGCGCTCACCCCCGGTCTGCGCGGCAACGCGGGCAATATTGCCCTCATCGCCAGCGGCCAGATCGTGATGGGCCAGGACGCCGGCCTGGTCAACAGCACGTTTTCGCTGGGTGACGCGGGCACCATCGGGCTGCGCGCGGCCAGCCTGCACATGGACGGCGCGACCATCCACAGCCAGACCTTGTCCGAACTGGGGGGCAGGGCCGGCAACATCGACCTGCGGGTCGGCGCCGACCTGTCGATCGCGCGCGGCGAGCTCTCGAGCACCACCTTCGGCAGCGGCAGCGCCGGTTCGATCACGCTGCGCGCGGCGCGCATCGACCTGTCCGGAGCGAATACCTCGGTCACGGCCGAGGCGGCGTCCGGCTCGTCGGGGCAGACCGGCACCATCGACATGGCCGCCAGCAGCAGCCTACGCATCAGCGACGGCGCCGTGGTGCTGATCCAGAACGGCGCCACCCTGAGCCCGGCTGCGGCCGCCGCCGTGCAGCCGAGCCGCATCGTGCTGGCCGCGCCGCTGATCGAACTGGACCATGCGCTGGTGTCGGCTGCCTCTGGCGGCAACGTGGCCGCCAGCGCGGTGCGCATCGACGCGGGCGAGCAGCTGCGCCTTGGCACCAGCAGCGTTGCCACCGTCGCCAACCTGGGCAATGGCGGCGCCATCACGATCGCGGGCGGGCGCCTGATGGTGCTCGGCGACAGTCTGCTGACGACTTCCGTGCTCGGGCGCAGCGGCAACGGCGGCGACATCACGGTCGGCGCCGCCGCGCTGCTGCTCAACACCGGTTTCATCCAGGCCAACACGGCCGCCTTGCATGCCAGCGGCGGCCTGGTGAATGTCAAAGTCGGCCTGCTGGTGGCCAGCGGCAGCAGCCTGTTCGTCGGCGGCGCGCAGGCGCTACAGGCGCGTGCCGGCGTGTTCGGCCTGAACGTGATTCAGGCTGCCGCGCCCGATGGCGTGAGCGGCACCATCGCCATCACCAGCCCTGCGCTCGATTTGTCGGCCAGCCTCCATGGCCTGAATGCCCAACTGATCGACACCGGCGGCCTGGGACGCAATCCCTGCCTGCGCGGCAGCACCAGTACGCTGTCGGTGAGCGGACGTGGCGGCCTGGCGCCGTCGGCGCGCGCTCGCCTGGGTGCGCCCGCACCGGCGCTGGGTGCCGGCGCGGCGCAGCTGGCCAGCGGGCCTGTAGTGGGTTGCCGATGAGGCGGCGCGGCGCACTGCTGCTGTTGGCCTGGCTGGCCGCGCCCCCGCTGGCGGCCCAGGAGGCGGACCAACCGGTGCTGCTGCGGCGCGTTCTGGTCAACGGCAACACGGTGCTGCCGGCCGCTCGCCTGGAGGCACTGACTGCGCCCTGGCAAGGCCGCCAGGCCAGCGCCGCCGACCTCGAGATGCTGCGCCAGGACTTGACGCGCCTGTACACCGACAGCGGCTACATCAACTCCGGCGTCGGCCAGCCGCGCCTGGACCCGGACGGCGTGCTCGAATTCGACGTGCAGATGGGGCGCCTGACCGAACTGCGCTTGCGTGGCCTGGAGCGGCTCGACCAGCGCTATGTGCGCCAGCGCCTGGCCGGCGCGCCCGATGCGCCGCTGAACCTGAACCTGCTGCGCGAACGCTTCCAGCTGCTGCTGGCCGATCCCCTGTTCGCGCGCATGAATGCGCGCTTGATTCCCGGCGTGCGGCAGGGCGAGGCGATCTTCGATGTCGAGGTGCAGCGCGCGCGCCCCTTCCAGCTGCGCGCCTTCGCCAACAACTACCGCCCGCTGGCGATCGGCGCGAACGTGCTGGGTCTGGCCGGCGTGCTGCGCAACCTCAGCGGCCAGGGTGACCTGCTCGACGCCAGCGTGCAAGGGCCGCTGGGCGGCGGCCACGGCACGCGCACGGCGCTCGGCTGGCAGCTGCCACTGGGGCAGGACGGCAGCAGCCTGGTGCTGCGCAGCGAGCGGGGCGGCGCCTCGGTGATCGAGGAGCCGACGCGCGCGCTCGACATCCGCAGCCGCCTGGGCGACGACGAACTCGGTGTCAGCCACACGGTGCGCGAAACCTTGTCCGGCAAGCTCAGCGCCGGCGCCAGCCTGGTGTGGCGCGCCAACCGCACTTCGCTGCTGGGACAGCCGTATTCCTTCGTGCCTGGCGAGCCGAATGGCGACACGCGCGAACGCCTGTGGCGGTTCTGGATCGATGCGGCGTGGCGCAGCAGCGGCCAGGTGCTGGCAGCGCGCAGCAGCGTCAGCGCCGGGCGCAACAACCTGCAGAGAATCGACGGCTTGCCGGCGCAGCTGGTGCCGGCGCAGCACTTCTGGCTGTGGCAGGGACAATGGCAATATGGCCGCCAGCTGCTCGACAATGGCGCCCAACTGCTGCTGCGCGGGGCCGCCCAGTATTCGCCGCAGCACCTGCTGGCGCTCGATGCGCTGGCGGTCGGCGGGGTCAGTTCGGTGCGCGGATTCCGCGAAAACCAGCTGGTGCGCGACCGCGGCGCCTACCTCACGCTCGAGTGCGACTACCCCCTGCTGGGTCAGGGACCAGGCGCGCCCACGCTGATGCTGATGCCGTTCCTCGATGCCGGCCAGGCGCGCAATGTCGGCGCGGCGCCGGAGCACCTCGCTTCGCTCGGCCTGGCCGGCCGCCTCGAATGGCGCGGCGCCAGCATCGAGCTGGCGTGGGCGCGCCGCCTGACGCGGCCCGTGTCGGCCGCGGTGCCCGGCGCCAGCCTGCAGGACCGTGGCATCCACCTGCAGCTGGCATACACCTTCTGAGATGCGCGGCCGGGGAAGGGGGGGGCGTATCGGCTTATATGGATTTTTTTCAAAAATACTTAAGTGAGTTCACCGTCGACTGGTCAGGCTGTCATGCACGCTACTGACGGTGAGCGGCCTGTGCCGGGTCGGATCAAGGTGGATCCGGCTCTTCCTTTCGAGGCCCGCGATCAGGCGGTCCAGCGCCTGCTCGATGTTGGCCGGCGTGACCCCGGGCCGGCTGCTGCGGCCCGCCGGCAGGGCCACTTCGTTGAGCAGCTTGGCGCGACAGACCCAGCACCCACAGCAGCATCAGCATGGAGAAGACCCAGCCGAGCAGCGTCGGCCACCACGTGTTGTCGGCCTCGCCCTCGAACTGCACCGCGGCGTGCTCGAGCTGCCCGATCAGCGCCGGGTCGGCCACGCGCACGGTCGAAAACTTGCACTGGCCGTTGGCATCGCAGCGCCTCGCATTGAAACGCTGGGGCGGCAGCACCTTGGCGGCCTGGTCGCGCCCGAAGCTGCCCGTGATGAGCTGGGGTGCCAGTCTGAGCTGGCGCACCTGGCCCGCGCCCAGCAGTTGCTTGAACTCGCTGTAGGCGATCGGCTGTACGCGCGCTTGCCCGATGATCAGCTGTACCAGCGACAAGGACGCCGGAATGAGCAACCAGTGCCAGAGGCGGGGCCAGCGTATTAGCCCGCTGTCGTCGTTGGCGCGCACGGCGGGGCCTGCGCTACAGGACCTGAAGCGTCTTGCGGCTGCCGTTGCCCTTTTTCGGCAGGGTCAGTTCGAGCACGCCTTGCCGGTATTCGGCCTTGGCCGTGGCGTCGTCGACCGCTTGCGGCAAAGTGAAGCTGCGGTAGTACTGTCCCCAGCGCCGCTCGCTATAGAGGCTCGCCTCGCCCTGTTGCTCGGTTTCCTTCTTGACTTCGGCGCTGATGGTGACCTGGTTGCCGTCGATATTGACTTTGATGTCTTCCTTGCTGACGCCCGGCACTTCGGCCTTGACGAGATAGGCTTGCTCGTTTTCGGTGATATCCATGCGCACGCGCGGCGCCATGTTGGCAAATCGCGCGCGCGGGCTCAGTCCGAATTCGCTGAACATATCGTCGACGTTACGCAAGGGGTCGAAACGGGCCAGTCTGCCGAACGGATCAAAGCGGGTCAAATTGTTTGGCATGCGAATTCTCCTCGGAAAATGGCGGCATGAGGGCAAGCGTTGTATTGCCGCCTGCCTGGCTGCAGCTCCTAGACTGGCATTTCACTCATCCTCAGGCTTGACGCACCTCAACCGCGCCACCATTTTTCACCGCGACTGGCAAACACGCCTTGAATAGTCAATTCGATGCCCTTGCGACGGCAATTGACCATAAAAACCTGGCTGCACCCTTGAGCGGCGTCAACCCCAAAGCGCCGTTGGAGCGGATGCTCGAAGGGTGGCTGACGGGATCGTGTCGATCGTCTTCGGCCGGCAACCGCGATCCGTCACTCAGATGAGGAAAACGAGATGTCGAGCGATAGTGAAGTGAAGGAAAACGTCGAGCGCGAGCTGATGTGGGACGCCGATGTCGGCGCGGCCGGCGTCGGCGTCACGGTCAGGGAGCAGGTGGTGACGCTGCGTGGTTTCGTGCGCAGCTACAGCCAGAAAGTGCAAGCAGGGCAGGCCGCCAGGCGGGTCGTGGGCGTGTCGGCGGTGGCGAATGAGATCGAAGTACGGCTCGACAGCGAAGCGCGGCCCGATTGCGAAATCGCGCGCGATGCGCAAACGGCATTGCAGCTTCAATTGCCTCGTTCGTCGAAAACCGTCCAGCTCGTCGTTATCCAAGGCCAGGTCCGGCTTGAGGGTCACGTCGTGTGGCATTACCAGCGTCAGCGGGCCGAGGAGGCGTTGCGCCACGTGCGGGGCGTCAAGGGCGTGGCGAACCTGATCATCCTGCGGCCGGCCGAATCGCCAGGAGAGGTGCGCGACAAGATCGTGGCCGCCCTCGAGCGCAGCGCCCAGCTCGATGCGCACGCGGTGCAAGTGGAGGCGAACGGCGGCGAGGTGACGCTCACGGGCCGGGTCAAGTCCTGGGCCGAACGCGAGGATGCCGAGCGCGCCGCCTGGCTGGCGCCCGGCGTCTGCCAAGTGAGCAACCGCATCGCGATCGCCCCTTGATCGCCCTGGCCGGTCAATGAATCGAAGCAGGCGGTCCCCTTCGTCGGCTGCGCAGGCGCAAGTCGAGCGGCAAGCAGCGCTGGTCAAGTCCCTGGCCGCGCTGCTGGCCGCGGACGGCGCGCCGGTACGGCTGATCGAGACCCACATCTCCTGGGTGATTGTCCATCCGGTATTCAGCTACAAGCTCAAGAAGGCGTTGCGCACAGCGTTTCTCGACTACCTCACGCTGCCTGCGCGCCAGTACTACTGCGAAGAAGAAGTGCGGCTGAATCGGCGCCTGGCGCCCCGCTTGTATCTCGATGTCGCCTGCATTACCGGCACCCATGAACGGCCGGTCCTCGATGGCGCCGGTCCCGTGCTCGATTATGCGGTACGGATGCGCACGTTCGACCAGGGCGCGCTCTGGCAAGACCGGCTCGAACGCGGCGTGCTCGGTGCCGGCGAGGCGGCGTCGCTGGGGCGCCTGCTGGCGCGCTTTCACCACGACGTCCCAAGGGCGCCACAGGAGCAGGCCTGGGGCACGCGCGTGCGCGTGATCGCGCGTACCAAGGCCGACCTTGCGGAAGTCGGCGCACTGCTCGCCGACCCTGAGCAGTGCGTGGCCCTGGCGCAGCTTGGAAGCTGGATCGGCGCCCAGCACCGCCGCATGGCACGCAGCTTCGATGCGCGCAAGCACGCAGGATGGGTACGCGAGGGTCACGGCGATCTGCATTGCGGCAATCTGCTGACCATCGACGGACAAGTCCAGGCCTTCGACGGCATCGAGTTTGCGCCCGAGATGCGCTGGATCGACGTGATGCACGATATCGCCTTTCCCTGGATGGATTTGCGCAGCCGGGGGCGGGCCGACCTGGCCAGCCGATTCCTCAACGTCTATTTGCAGGGTACGGGCGACTATGAAGGTCTTGCAGTGCTGGCCTATTATTGCGTGCAGCGCGCGCTGGTGCGTTGCAAGGCAAACTTGCTCAGCTCCGGACAGGCTGGCACGCCTGGCGCGCGTGCGGCCACCATCGCCGAGGCATGGCGCTACCTGTCGTTTGCGCGCGATTGCACAAGCGGTGGCGCGGCGGGCCTGATCATCACGCACGGATTGTCCGGCAGCGGCAAGTCGTTCGCCTGCGACGCCCTGGTCGAACCGCTCGGCGCTCTGCAAATTCGCTCGGATGTGGAGCGCAAACGCCTGCGCGGATTGCCGGCGACGCAGGCCGCGCGGGCGGCGCCAGGGCAGGGCATCTACGACGCACGCGCCGGTTCAGCCACGTATCGCCGCCTGGCGCGTGCGGCGCGCCAGGCGCTCGTGGCGGGCCTGGTGGTGCTGGTCGATGCCGCCTTCCTGTCGTACCAGCAGCGCGAACTGTTTCGTTCGCTCGCGCGCGAGCTCGGCTTGCCTTTTGTGATCCTGGACGTCAGGGCGCCACTGCCGGCCTTGCGGGCGCGCCTCGCCACCCGCGCCCGCGCGGGCAGCGACGCCTCGGACGCCGACCTGGTGGTGCTGGCCCATCAACTGAGGGTGCAGGATGAATTGAGGTCCGATGAAACCGATCGGGTGGTGGTGGTGCGTACCGGCGATGACGCCGGAGATTGCCCTTTGCAGGAACTGGCCGCGCGTGTGAAGGTCTTCTTGTGATATGCATAAGGAATCACAGCCAGTTAAATCATATATTGGACAACTCATTGCAAACGCGGCATGCTGATGGTCCTGCCAGTTTGCCATTTTGAGGAAATTTCATGCCGACCTACCGTTCACATACCACCACCCAGGGCCGCAACATGGCCGGCGCGCGTGCGCTGTGGCGCGCCACCGGCATGAAGGACGGCGATTTTGACAAACCGATCGTCGCCGTCGTCAATTCGTTCACGCAGTTCGTGCCGGGCCACGTGCACTTGAAGGACCTGGGCCAGATGGTGGCGCGCGAGATCGAGGCGGCCGGCGGCGTCGCCAAGGAATTCAACACCATCGCCGTCGACGATGGCATCGCGATGGGCCACGGCGGCATGCTGTACTCGCTGCCCTCGCGCGACCTGATCGCCGACTCGGTTGAATACATGGTCAACGCCCACTGCGCCGACGCGATGGTGTGCATTTCCAACTGCGACAAAATCACACCGGGCATGCTGATGGCCGCGATGCGCCTGAACATTCCGGTGGTGTTCATTTCCGGCGGCCCGATGGAAGCGGGCAAGGTCATCAAGGTGGTCGATGGCGCCCAGAAGATCATCAAGCTCGACCTGGTCGATGCGATGGTCAAGGCTGGCGACAAATCGGTCAGCGACGCCGACGTGGCCGAGATCGAACGGTCGGCCTGTCCGACCTGTGGTTCCTGTTCCGGCATGTTCACGGCCAATTCGATGAACTGCCTGACCGAGGCACTGGGCCTGGCGCTGCCGGGCAACGGCACCGTGCTGGCAACCCACTCGGACCGCAGGGAATTGTTCCTGCGTGCCGGTCGCCTGATCGTCGAGCTGGCCAAGCGCCACTACGAGCAGGACGACTACTCGGTGCTGCCGCGTTCGATCGCCACCAAGGCCGCGTTCGAAAACGCGATGGCGCTGGACGTCTCGATGGGCGGCTCGACCAACACCGTGCTGCACCTGCTGGCGGCAGCGCACGAGGCCGAGGTTGACTTCGACATGGACGACATCGACCGCATCTCGCGCAAGGTGCCTTGCCTGTGCAAGGTCGCGCCGATGACCGACAAGTACCACATCGAAGACGTGCACCGCGCCGGCGGCATTTTCGCCATCCTGGGCGAGCTGGCGCGCGCCGGCCTGCTCGACACCTCGCTGCCGACGATCCACGCGCCGACCATGGGCGAGGCGATCGAACGCAACGACATCAGCCGCAGCGACGATCCGGCCGTGCATAGCTTGTTTCGCGCGGCGCCCGGCGGCGTGCCAACCCAGACCGCATTCTCGCAGTCGGAGCGCTTCGCCCTGCTCGACCTCGACCGCGCCACCGGCTGCATCCGCGACAAGGCGCACGCCTACTCGCAAGACGGCGGCCTGGCCGTCTTGTACGGCAATCTGGCGGAAAACGGCTGCATCGTCAAGACGGCCGGCGTGGACGAAAGCATCCTGAAATTCAGCGGCAAGGCGCGCGTGTTCGAGAGCCAGGATGATGCGGTTGAAGGCATCCTGGGCGACACCGTGCATGAAGGCGACGTCGTCATCATCCGCTACGAGGGACCGAAGGGCGGCCCGGGCATGCAGGAGATGCTGTACCCGACTTCCTACATCAAATCGAAGGGCCTGGGCAAGGCGTGCGCGCTGTTGACCGACGGGCGCTTCTCGGGCGGGTCGTCGGGCCTGGTGATCGGCCACGCCTCGCCGGAGGCGGCCGAAGGGGGCGCGATCGGCCTGGTGGAAGAGGGTGACATGATCGACATCGACATCCCGTCGCGCACGATCAACCTGCGCATCGGCGCGGACCAGTTGGCGCAGCGCCGCGCCGCGATGGAAGCGCGCGGCCAGGGAGCGTGGAAGCCGGTGAGCCGAGAGCGTTACGTCTCGCAGGCCCTGCAAGCCTACGCCGCACTGACGACCTCGGCCGACCGCGGCGCAGTGCGCGACCTGTCGCAACTGAAGCGCTGATCACCGCCACGATACAAAAAACCCGCAGCGCTCGACGAGCATGCGGGTTTTTTCGCTACTTGATTTGCCTGGAAATTCGTGGTGCCCGGAGCCGGAATCGAACCGGCACGCCCTTTCGAGCACGAGATTTTAAGTCTCGGGTGTCTACCAGTTTCACCATCCGGGCAGCGGGCGAGATTCTAGCACATCCGGGGCGTCTGGCGGTGTGTATTGGACCCCTTTGGCAGATGGCGCAGATGGTGTAGGATGCGTCTCGGCGCATGCCGCCGTATAGCCAAGGAATTGAATTGAACATTACCATCAACGAGGAACTGCGTTCCTTTATCGATCCGCTGACGCACAACGAACACGCCGCGCTGGAGCGCAGCTTGCTGGCCGAAGGTTGCCGCGATGCGCTCGTCTTGTGGGGCGAGGTGCTGATCGACGGCCACAACCGCTACGCCATCTGCCGCCAGCATGGCATTGAATTTCGAACCGTGCAAAACGCCAGCTTCAACTCGATCGAGGACGTGATGCTGTGGGTGATCGATAACCATCTGGCGCGGCGCAGCGTATCGGATTATCAGCGCGGTGTGCTGGCGCTGCGCAAGAAGGACATCGTGACAGCGCGTGTGGCGCAGAAGTCGGGCGAGCCGGAACCGGCAGCCGATGGGGCCAGGGTAGCTGAGTCGCCGCCATGGAATACGCGCGAGGATGTAGCCAAGGCCGCACGCGTGTCGAGCAACACCATCAGCCAGATCGAGCGGATCCAGAAGGCAGCCACGCCGCAGCTGGTCGAAGCGGTGCGCGCGGGGACCATCTCGATCAACGCCGCCGCGAACGTCGCCTCGTTGCCCGAATCGGTGCAGAACGCCGCCGTTGCGGGCGGTCGCAAGGAACTGCAGCAGGCCGCGCGCCAGGTGCGCGAGCAAAAAGCAGGGGGCCGTCCACCCAAGGAGCCGGCCGCCGACGCCGAAACCGAACTGCGCGTCCAGGTAGCCAAGCTGCGCGAAAAGGTCGATGCGCTGGAGGTGGAGAACGCGCGCCTGCGCGAGCAAATCTCGGAAATGTAGGAGCATCGTTGGCTCGCGGAACTTGCGGGGAAATCGAAAAATTGATTCGACGTTGCCCCTACGCGGGAATTGAAATATTCACCAACTCGTAGAGTGGAACCCCAAGGGCTCGAGCGCCTTCCACCATTGCTTGCGTCAACGCGACGCGTGCAATGGTGGAAGGCGCTAGAGCCTTTGGGGTTCCACCCTACTTTTTTTGACCGCGTTACACTAGCGTTCCCGATTCCAGGAGCAGCCTATATGTATGTATCCCGCCTTGCGATGTCCATCCTTCTGGCCTGCGCCAGCGCCACCGTGCTGGCAGCGCCCGAGCTGCCGCGCCTGAAGGCGAGTGCGCAACGCGTGACGATCCTGCGTGACAAATGGGGCATTCCTCATGTGTTCGGCAAGAGCGACGCCGACGCCGTGTTCGGGCTGCTGTATGCACAGGCAGAGGACGATTTCAACCGGGTCGAACTGAACTACATCAACGCGATGGGCCGCCTGGCCGAGGTGGAAGGCGAAGCGGCCATCTGGCGCGATCTGCGCATGAAGCTGTACATCACACCGAGCGCGCTGCAGGCCAAATATGCGGCCAGCCCTGCATGGCTGAAAAAGCTGATGGTCTCGTTCGCCGACGGCCTCAATTACTACCTGCTCACCCATCCCGAGGTCAAACCGAAACTGATCACCCATTTCGAACCCTGGATGGCACTCGCGTTCAGCGAAGGCAGCATTGGCGGCGATATCGAATCGATCAACCTCAAGCAGCTCGAGGCGTTCTACGGCAAGCGTACGCAACTGGCCGACGCCACACCGGCCATCGAAGCCGAACCGCGTGGTTCGAACGGCTTCGCCATCGCGCCCAAGTCGAGCGCCTCGGGGCACGCGCTGCTGCTGATCAACCCGCACACCTCGTTTTACTTCCGTCCTGAAGTCCACATGGTCAGCGGCGAAGGCCTGAACGCGTACGGCGCCGTGACCTGGGGCCAGTTCTTCGTCTACCAGGGATTCAACGAGCGGGCGGGGTGGATGCACACCTCCGGCGGCGGCGACGTGATCGACGAGTACCTGGAGACGGTCGTCGAAAAGGACGGCAAGGTCTTCTATAGATACGGCGCCGGCGAACGGGCAATGAGGGCCGTGCCGATCGCACTGCCATACAAGACGGCCAGCGGCATGGCCAGCAAGACCATCACCGCCTACTTCAGCCACCACGGCCCGGTGGTGCGCGCGGCCGACGGCAAGTGGGTCGCGGTGCGCATGATGGATGATCCGCTCAAGGCCCTGACCCAATCCTACAGCCGTACCAAGGCAAGCAATTACGCGGCCTTTTATCGGTCGATGGAGCTGCGCACCAACTCCTCGAACAACACCGTGTACGCTGACGGCGACGGCAACATCGCCTATTTTCACGGAAACTTCATCCCGAAACGCGACCCACGCTTCGACTGGACGCAGCCGGTCGATGGCAGCGATCCGGCCACCGAGTGGCAGGGCGTCCACGCGGTCAAGGAGACGATTACCCTGTTCAATCCGGCCAGCGGCTACGTCCTCAACACCAACAACTGGCCGTTCGCCTCGTCCGGCGCCAGCAGCCCGCGCCAGCAGGACTTCCCGGCCTACATGTCGGCGCTGCAGGAGAACGCGCGCGGGCTGCACGCCATCAAGGTGCTCGCCGGGCACAAGGATTTCACGCTGGAGAGCTTGATTGGCGCGGCCTACGATAGCGAAATGCCCGCTTTCGAGCGCATGCTGCCGGCCCTGTTCAAGGCCTGGGACGAAGCGGCGCCGGACGATCCGCTCAAGGCTGGCACGGCAGCGCAGGTGGCTGCCTTGCGCAACTGGGACCGGCGCTACAGCCTGGAGTCGGTGCCGACCTCGCTGGCGATCTACTGGGGGCAAGAGCTGGTGGCCCATTCCTCGCCTCGCCTGAGCGGCAAGAACCTGGCTGAAATCGATGCGCTGTGCGCCACCATCACGCCGCAGCAAAGGCTGCAGGCGCTGGCGCGCGCGGCCGAGAAGCTGAGCGCCGATTTCGGCAGCTGGCAGACTCCATGGGGCGAGATCAACCGCTTCCAGCGCGCCAGCGGCGACGTGAACCAGAAATATGACGACAGCAAGCCGAGCTATCCGGTGCCGTTCGCGTCGGCCACCTGGGGCTCGCTGGCCGCATTTGGCATGGTCGCCAGGCAGGAAACCAAGCGCATCTACGGCGACCGCGGCAACAGCTTCGTGGCGGCCGTGGAATTCGGGCCGCGCATCCGTGCCAAGAGCATCCTGGCTGGGGGCGAGAGCGCCAATCCGGCCTCGCCGCACTACAACGACCAGGCCGAGATGTACAGCAAGGGACAGTTCAAGGATGTGCTGTTCTACAAAGAGGACATCGAGAAGAACCTGGAACGCAAGTACCATCCCGGCCAGTGAACAATCGTTGAAAATTTGCCAGCTCGTTCCCGCGCAGGCTTTCGACGAAGCCCCCGCGGGGAACGGGCGCTTGTTATAATTTCGCACTTCAATCGGCATATCGGCAGGCGGTCAGTGGCAAAACTCTATTTCAGGTACTCGGCGATGAACGCCGGTAAATCGACGGCATTGCTGCAGGTCGCCCACAACTATGAAGAACAGGGCCAGAAGGTTCAGCTCTACACGGCCGCCATCGACAGCCGCTACGGCGTCGGCAGGGTCACCTCGCGCCTCGGTCCGCAGCGCCAGGTCGATATTTTTGACGCCGCCACCGATTTCCTCGCCGAAGTGCCACAGGTCGCTTGCGTACTGGTCGACGAGGCCCAGTTCCTGAGCACCGTGCAAGTGCAGCAGCTGCACCAGCTGGCGCAGGTCAAGGGCGTGCCGGTGATCTGTTATGGCCTGCGCAGTGACTTTCGCGGCGAGCCTTTCCCCGGCTCGGCCTATCTGCTGGCGCTGGCCGATGACATCGAAGAGCTCAAGAACATCTGCACCTGCGGCAAGAAGGCGACCATGAACATCCGGGTCGACGAGAACGGCAAGCGCATCAAGCAGGGCGAGCAGGTCAGCATCGGCGGCAACGAGCGCTATCGCCAGGCGTGCGGCCGCTGTTTCTACGCCGTCTGAGGCGGGAGCGGGCAGCGCATGAATCTCGCTGCCACCTGCGGCACGCTGCTGCCGGCGATCGTGTGCCGGCACGGCCCCTTGCTGCTCTATTTGCTGCCGTCGGCCGCGCTGGCGCTGTTGATCCGCATCCTGGCGGCCAGCCATCCGCTGTTTTTCATTTTTACGTTGGCCGGCACCGTGTGCCACGAGCTGGCCCACCTGTGTGTCGGCCTGCTCAGCGGCGCGCGGCCGGCCGCGTTCAGCGTCATTCCGCGCCGCGTGGGCAGCCATTGGCAACTGGGCTCGGTCACGCTGACCCGGGTGCGCTGGTACAACGCGGCGCCGGCCGCGCTGGCCCCCTTGCTGACGCTGCTGCTGCCGTTCGCCGTCGCCTGGTGGCGCACGCGCCAGCCCTGGCAGTTCGAGCCGCTCGACCTGTTGCTGGCTTTCCTGCTGGCCCCCCAGTTCCTCTCGTTCTGGCCGTCGCTGGCCGATTGGCGCATTGCAGTGCGCTCCTGGCCCTATTTGCCGCTGATTGCCGCTTGCGCATGGTTGCTATTTCACTACCAAGGTGGCGCGGGAATTTAAGCGCGCACGGTAGACTTCCTTAAGCTGGCTCTAAGCGAGTTCGCGCAAGCTGCGCCTGTACGAAAGCTGTATCCTGTTAGAATTGGTTCGGGTGGCGCCATGGCGTCATTGGATTTACGCTCGGAGAGACAAAGTATGAAGAAGCACATGTTCATGACCGCGCTGGCAATCGCGCTGGCGGCCAACCTGGCCATCGCGCAGCCCGACAAGGTCGGCACCGTCCAGCTCAAGCCGATTGCGGCGCAGACTCAGGCCGCGCTGTGGGCCTCGCGGGTGCTGGGGCGCTACCATTACAAGGCCGTGCCGCTCGACGACGCCATGTCCGAGAAGATCTTCGACCGCTACTTCAAGGCGCTCGATGGCGAAAAATTGTTCTTCATACAAAGTGATGTGGACCAGTTCAACAGCGTGCGCACCAAGCTCGACGACGCCATCAACAATGAAAACCTGACCCTGCCGTTCCAGATCTACGGCATCTACCAGCAGCGCTTCGACGAACGCATCGCTTATGCGCGCGAACTGCTCAAGACCAAATTCGATTTCGGCGCCGACGAAAGCTTGCAGATCGACCGTGAAAAGGCGGCCTGGCCCAAGAGCGACGACGAGGCGCGCGATTTGTGGCGCAAGCGCGTCAAGAACGACTGGCTGCGCCTGAAACTGGCGGGCAAGGATGACAAGGCGATCCGCGAGACGCTCGACAAGCGTTACGACAATTACCAGACCCGGGTGCGCAAGCTGACCAACGAAGACGTATTCCAGATGTTCATGAATGCGTATGCCACCTCGATCGAGCCGCACACCAACTACCTCGGGCCGCGCTCGGCCGAGAATTTCGACATCGCCATGCGGCTCTCGCTCGAAGGCATCGGTGCCGTGCTGCAAACGCGCGACGAATACACGGTGATCCGCGAGATCGTGCCAGGCAGCCCGGCCGGCCTGTCGGGCAAACTGAAGGTGGGCGACCGGATTGTCGGCGTGGCCCAGGGCGACACCCCGCAATTTACCGAACTGCTGGGATGGCGCATCGACGACGTGGTGCAGCAGATTCGCGGCGCCAAGGATTCGGTGGTGCGGCTCGACGTGCTGCCATCTGAAGCCGGCACCGACGGCAAGCACATCACCGTCTCGCTGGTGCGCAAGAAGATCAGCATGGAAGAGCAGGCGGCCAAGAAGTCGATCATCGAAGTCAGGGATGGCGGCATCAAGCGCCGCGTCGGCGTGATCTCGCTGCCGACCTTCTACCAGGACTTCGAGGCCCGGCGCCGCGGCGACAAGGATTTCAAGAGCGCCACGCGCGACGTTGCCCGCATCCTTGGCGAACTCAAACGCGAGAAGGTCGACAATGTGCTGATCGACCTGCGCAACAACGGCGGCGGTTCGCTCAACGAGGCAGTCGAGCTGACCGGCCTGTTCATCGACAAGGGGCCGGTGGTGCAGCAGCGTACCGCGGAAGGCAAGGTCGAGGTGGAGAGCGACATGAACGCCGGGCTGGCCTGGGATGGCCCGGTGGGGGTGTTGATCAACCGCGGCTCGGCTTCGGCGTCTGAAATTTTCGCCGCCGCGATCCAGGATTACGGTCGCGGCCTGATCATCGGCGAGACCAGCTTTGGCAAGGGCACCGTGCAGACCCTGGTTGGCCTGGACCGCTTTGCCCAGAGCGACAAAGTGCATCTGGGCGAGCTCAAGATGACGATCGCGCAGTTCTTCCGCATCAACGGCGGCACCACCCAGCTGCGCGGCGTCACGCCCGACATCAAGATGCCGGTCACCGCCGACGCCGAAAGCTTTGGCGAATCGACCTACGACAATGCGCTGCCCTGGGTGGCGATCAAACCGGCCGTCTACGTGCCATCCGGCGACCTGAAGGAACTGATGTCGCCGCTGCAAAAACGCCACGACGTGCGCATTGCCAAGGACAAGGACTTCCAGTACCTGCAGGAAGACATCGCCGAGGTGCGCAAGCTGCGCAAGGAAAACCTGATCTCGCTCAACGAGGCGGTGCGCCGCAAGGAACGCGATGCGCAGGATGCCCGCACCAAGCTGCGCGAAGCGCGCCAGGCGGCCTTGACGCCAGCCGTGGACGACGCCGGCAAGCCGGTGGCCAAGGTGGCCAAGGCGGCGCTCAAGCGCCAGGACGATGGCCTGCAGGCCGACGAGCGCAACCTGGTGGCCGAACTGGCCGCCGAGAAGGCGGCCAAGAACGCGAAGGACGTGATGCTGCAGGAAGCGGCCCACATCCTCAGCGACGAGGTCACGATGCTCAAGACGGATGTGCGCATGGCCTCGCGCGTGATGCCGTACATGCCAGCGACCAAGGAAATCGGCAACTAAGCTGTTCTTTGTAGGGCGGAAAAGCGCAGCGTCATCCACCATGAGCCGTCGATGGTTTGTGGCTGGTGACGCTGCTTTTTTCCGCCCTACGGTTTAATCGAATAATCAGGTACAATTCTTGTGAACGGTCGTGCTTTTTTGTGATGCGGCCATCATGAGGAGACTGTATGGACTTGAATTATTCCGCCGACGACCTGGCGTTCCGCGACCATGTGCGCGCCTTCCTCGACGCCAGCCTGCCGGCCGACCTGCGGCTGAAAGTGCGCAAGCACCTGCGCATGTCCCGCTCCGATTACGTGCGCTGGCACCAAATCCTCGCCCGGCAAGGCTGGGTGGCGCCCGGCTGGCCGGTCGAGCACGGCGGGCCCGGCTGGAACGCGGTGCAGCGCCACATCTGGGAAGAAGAGTGCGCGCGCGCCGGTACCCCGCAAGTGCTGCCGTTCGGCGTGAACATGGTCGCGCCGGTGATCATGGCCTTCGGCAGCGCGGCGCAAAAAGCCCACTACCTGCCGCGCATCCTGTCGTGCGAGGACTGGTGGTGCCAGGGTTATTCGGAACCGGGCGCCGGTTCCGACCTGGCCTCGCTCAAGACCAGCGCCGTGCGCGATGGCGACGACTATATCGTCAACGGCCAGAAAACCTGGACCACGCTGGCCCAGCACGCCGACATGATCTTCTGCCTGGTGCGCACCGACAGCGGTGTGCGCAAGCAGGAGGGCATCTCCTTCCTTTTGATCGACATGCACACGCCGGGCATCACGGTGCGTCCAATCCTGATGCTCGACGAAGACCACGAAGTCAATGAAGTCTTCTTCGACGACGTGCGGGTGCCGGTGCAGAACCTGATCGGCCAGGAAAACAAGGGCTGGACCTACGCCAAATACCTGCTTGGCCACGAACGCACGGGCATCGCCGCGGTCGGGCGCTCCAAGCGCGAACTGGCCTTCCTGAAGGCCTACGCGGGCCAGCAGTTCAAGAACGGCAAGCCGCTGCTGCAGGACGCGCTGTTCGGCGCCAAGGTCGCCACGCTGGAGATCGAGCTGATGGCGCTCGAGATGACGGTGCTGCGGGTGCTGACCCAGGAAAGCCACGCGCCCGGACCCGAAGCGTCGGTGCTGAAGGTGCGCGGCACCGAAATCCAGCAGGGCCTGACCGAACTGATGATGGAGGCGGCCGGCCCGATGGCGCTGCCCTTCGATCCGGCCTACCTGGAAGGCGAACAGGCCCATGCGGCCGGCGGCGACGACGACGCCGCTCCGCTGGCCTCGCACTACTTCAATTTCCGCAAGACGTCCATCTACGGCGGCTCGAACGAGATTCAACGCAACATCATCACCCAGATGATCCTGGGCCTGTGAGGAACTGAACATGGACTTCAATTTCAACCAAGAGCAGCTGCAATTTGCCGACGCGCTCAAGCGCTGGGTGAGCAAGGACTACAGCTTCGAACAGCGCGCCAGGATCATCGGCTCGGCCGGCGGCACCTGCGACGCGGCCTGGGCCATGCTGGCCGAACTGGGCATGACGGCGCTGCCGGTGCCGGAGGCGCAGGGCGGCTTCAACGGCAACGCCATCGACATGTTCGTGGTGATGCGCGAGCTGGGGCGCGGCCTGGTGGTCGAGCCGTACTTCGCCACCGTGCTCGGCGCAGAGCTGCTGCGCCTGGGCGGCGGCCACGCTGCGCTGCTCGAACAGGTCGCCGCCGGCAGCCTGAAGCTGGCCTGCGCGCTCGGCGAGCGCCAGGCGCGCCATGACTTGCACGACATCGCCACCAGTGCCGCCACGCGCGAGGGCGGCTTTGTGCTGAATGGCGCCAAGCAGGTGGTGCTGCATGGCGCCCAGGCCGGCCAGGTACTGGTCTCGGCACGCTCAAGCGGCGCGCGGCGCGACACGGACGGCATCAGCCTGTTCGTGCTGCCGGCGGCCACGCCGGGGGTGACGATGCGCGACTACCGGACCATCGACGGCCAGCGCGCCGCCGAGGTGCGCTTCGACCAGGTGCTGCTGGCACCGTCGAGCCTGGTGGGACGCCTGGATGCCGGCTGGGAGGTGCTCGAGGCGGGCGCCGACTACGGCGCCGGCCTGCTGTGCGCGGAGGCGCTGGGCGCGATGGAAGCGATCTTCGAGGCCACGCTCGAGTACCTCAAGACGCGCACCCAGTTTGGCGCGCCGATCGGCAAATTCCAGGCCCTGCAGCACCGCATGGCCGACATGTACATCCACCTGGAGCAGGCGCGCTCGATGGCGCTGCTGGCGGCCATGAAGTTGTCGGGCGCTGACGCCGGCGAGCGCAGGCGCGTGGTGTCGGCGGCCAAGTTCAGGGTCGGGCAGGCGATGAAATTCGTCGGCCAGCAGGCGGTCCAGCTGCACGGCGGCATGGGCGTGACGAACGAGCTGCCCGCCGCCCACCACTTCAAGCGCCTGAGCATGATCGAATTGACGCTTGGCGACTCGGACCACCACCTGGGCCGCTTCATGGCGCAGGCCGGGAGCGTTGGCGCATGAACAAGACCGGCTGGTATTTCGAAGACTTTTTTCCCGGCCAGGAGATCGCGCTGGGCAGTCGCAGTGTCAGCGAGGAGGAGATCATCGCCTTCGCGCGCCAGTTCGATCCGCAACCGTTCCACGTCGACCACGAGGCGGCGGCCGGCTCGATCTTCGGTGGCGTCATCGCCAGCGGCTGGCACACCTGCAGCATGATGATGCGGATGGTGGTTGACGGCCTGATGTGCGAGGCGTCGAGCCTCGGCTCGCCCGGCCTCGATAGCGTGCGCTGGCTGCAGCCGGTGCGCGCCGGCGACACCCTCACGGTGAGCTACGTGACGCTGAAGGTGAAGGCATCGGCCTCGCGCCCGGACCGCGGCGTGGTATGGTCACGCTGGCAGGCGCACAACCAGCGCGGCGAACTCGCTTGCACGATCGAGGGCATGGGCATGTTCGGGCGCCGCCCGCGCGAGGGCGGCGATGCGTGAGATTGCCAGCCTGGCCGAGCTGAAAACGCTGATCGGCAGCGAGGTGGCGGTGTCGGACTGGGTCGACATCAGCCAGCAGCGGGTCAACACGTTTGCCGACGCCACGGGCGACCATCAATGGATCCATGTCGACGTCGAACGTTGCCGGCGCGAGTCGCCGTTCGGCGCGCCGGTGGCGCACGGCTACCTGACCTTGTCGCTGCTGCCGGCCATGCTGGAGAACGCCTTGTTGATGGTGGACGTGAAGATGGGCCTCAATTACGGCCTGAACAAGCTGCGCTTTCCGGCCCCGGTACCGGTGGGCAGCCGCCTGCGCGCCCGCCTCACGCTTGAAGCGGTCGAGGACATCGCCGGCGGCGCGCAGATGCAGTGGGGTGTGCTGATCGAGTGCGACGGCAGCGCCAAGCCGGCCTGCGTGGCCGAAGTGCTGCTGCGCCGTTATCCCTAGGGGGAAGACGCTTCGTTCTTCTGCCTCGATACGCGATTGCCGTGAAATCGTATTTTTCACAAGCTCGTAGGGTGGAACCCCAAGCGGGCGCGCGCCTTCCAAACCCTCGCGAATTCAGGTGCGCCGTCTAATCCGTGCCCTGGGTGCAGTAGCGGTTGCGCCCGCCGGCCTTGGCCTGGTACAGCAGCGCGTCGGCCGCGCTGATCAGCTGGCCCTGGACCAGCGCGTCGGTCGGCACCGCGCTGACCACGCCCATGCTCACCGTCACCCGGGTCGACGAGCGCGAGCGCACATGGCCGATGTCGAGCGCGGCGATCTCTTCAAGCAGCTTCCTGGCCACCGCCTCGGCCCCCTGCAGGTCGGCCTGCGGCAGCAGGATCGCGAACTCCTCGCCGCCGTAGCGCGCCACCAGGTCGTGCGGGCGGCCGGCGGCGCGCCGCATCGCCGCGCCCACTTGCTCCAGGCAGGTGTCGCCGGCCGGATGCCCATATTCGTCGTTGTAGTCCTTGAAATGGTCGATGTCGACCATCAGCAGCGCCAGCGGCACTTGCGCGCGCCCGCAGCGGCGCCACTCGGAGTCGAGCGTCTCGTCGAAGGCGCGCCGGTTGGCCACCCCGGTCAGCGGATCGGTCAGCGTCAGCTCGCGCAGCGCGTCGCTCTGGCGCTTGACGGTGAGCTGGGTGCGCACGCGCGCGCGCACCACGGCCGCGTTGACCGGTTTGCTGATGAAGTCGGCGGCGCCCGATTCAAGCGCGCGCGTCTCGTCCTCCGGCGTCTTGAGCGCCGTCACGAAGATGATCGGGATGTCGCGCGTGAGGGGATTCTCGCGCAGCGCCTTGCACACCGCGTAGCCGTCCATGTCCGGCATCACCGCGTCGAGCAGGATCAGGTCCGGCAGCTGGTGCTGGGCCACCTGCAGCGCCTTGGCACCGTTCATGGCAAACAGCACGTCGTGCTCGTCCTGCAGCGCATGGTGGAGGATCTGGATGTTCTCCATGGCGTCGTCAACGATCAGGATGCGACCATGGCTTGCCATCGTGGTCCAGCTCATGGAGTGCCCTTTCGGTTCAAAATGTCCTGCACCTGGGTGGCGGCGTGGGCGAAACTGAGCGATTCGATCGCCTCGCCCAGGCTTGCCACCGTCGCCGGCGCCAGCGCCGCTGCCAGCGCGGTGCGCAGGGCCTCGAAGTTGCCCATTGCCTTGAGATTGTTATTTTGAAGTAAATCGAGCAAGTCCGCCAGCGCTGCTTCAACCTCGCCCATGTCGCCCAGCGGGGCCTGGGCTTCGGCTTGCACCGGCAGCGCCAGGTTGCGCGCCGCCTCGAGCAGGATCGCCAGCTCCTCGTCCAGCCCGGCCAGGCGCGTCATCAGCTCGGCGTCGTCGGCACCGCGCAGGGCGTGCTCGAACTCGAGCGCGTGCTCGGCCAGCCCGGTCGCGCCGAGGTTGGCAGCCACCCCGCGCAGCCGGTGCACCAGCTGGATCGCGCTATGGCGGTCGGCGCCGCGCAACAGGTTGCGCACCTCGGACAAGGTGCCGCCCTGGGAACTCTCGAAGCGCTTGAACAGCGACACGAAACTGGCGAAATTGCCGCCGAAGCGGGGCAGGGTCGAATGCAGGTCGATGCCGGGGATGTGGGCCGGCAGCGGCATGGCGCCGGGCGGAGCGCCGCTGTAGCTGTAGCCGCTATGGGTGGCGAGCTCCTGCTCGCGCGCTTCGCCGCCGCCGGTCAGGCGGTTCAGCGTCGACACCAGCAGGTCGACCTCGATCGGCTTGGCGAGGTGGCCGTTCATGCCCACCTCCAGCGCGTGCTGGCGGTCCTCGTCCATGGCGTTGGCGGTCATGGCGATGATCGGCAGCTCGGTCAGGCCCATGCGGCGGATCGCGTCTGTGGCCTCGTAGCCGTTCATCACCGGCATCTGGATGTCCATCAGCACGGCATCGTAGCGGCCCGGCGTCTCGGCGAGCATGGTCAGGGCTTCCTGGCCATTGGCGGCGATGTCGACCCGGGCGCCGGCGTGCTGCAGCAGGTAGTTGGCCACCTCCTGGTTGATCTCGTTGTCTTCGACCAGCAGCACGTGGATGCCGCTCAGGCGCCCGGTCAGTGGCGCTTCGGCCGGTGTCCCGGCCGGTGCTTCGCCGGTGCACAGTTCGGCGATGGCGGCGAGCAGAGCGCCGGGGGTGACCGGCTTGCACAGCAGGGCGTCGAACCCGATGTCGTCTGCCAGGGCCAGCAGGCGTTCGCGCTGCTCGTCGGGCAGCATCAGGGCGCAACGGGGTACGGCGATGGCGGCATCGGCGCGCGCGTAGGTGAGCACCGAAACGCCGTCCAGGTCGGGCATGGCACTGTCGAGCAACATCAATTCGAAGGCCTGTCCCGGCGCGCGCAGCAGCTCGAGCGCGGCGACCCCGCTGCTGGCCTGGACCACCTGCATGCCAAGCGCGCGGCAAGCCCCGGCCAGCGCCGCGCCGGCGCTGGCGTTGTCGTCCACCAGCAGCAGCGACAGGCCGGCCAGCTCGGGGTGGGACGACGCGGCCAGCAAGGGCGCCTCCGGTGCCGCCCCGAAACTGCAGTCGAAATGGAAGGTGGCGCCGGCGCCGAGGGCGCTGCGCACGCCGATCTGGCCACCCATCAGATTGACCAGGCGCCGGCAGATCGCCAGCCCGAGGCCGGTTCCGCCGTGCTTGCGGCTGGTCGAGCTGTCCCCTTGCGAGAAGGCGTCGAAGATGGCCGGCTGTTCGGCCGGGTCGATGCCGATGCCACTGTCGCGTACCTCGAACTCGAGCCGCACGCTGGCCGCGTCGCGTTCGAGCACGCGCACTGCCAGCACCACTTCGCCGGATGCAGTGAACTTGATGGCGTTGCCGATCAGGTTCAGCAGCACCTGCTCGATGCGCATCGGGTCGCCCACCAGCTCGAGTGGCACCTCGGGCGCCACCGCGAAGATCGGCTCGACGCCTTTCTGCCAGGCGTTCGATGCGACCAGCACCGAGATGCTCTCGAACACCTGGTCAAGCCGGAAGCCCGTGCTCTCGAGCGTGAGCTGTCCCGCCTCGATCTTCGAGAAGTCGAGCACGTCGTTGAGGATGCCCAGCAGCGAACGGGTCGAGCGCTTCATCTTGGCCACATAGCCGCGCTCGCGCGCGCCCAGCGGCCCCTCCTCGAGCAGGCGGGCCAGGCCCATGATGGCGTTCATCGGGGTGCGGATCTCGTGACTCATATTGGCCAGGAACTCGCTCTTGGCGCTGCTGGCCATCTCGGCCCTGTCGAGCGCCTGCACCAGTTGTTCGTTCACGTGCTGCAGGCGCAATTCGATCTGTTTGCGCTCGGTGATGTCGTACTTCAGCACGAACAGGCCGCGCACCTCGCCCTGGCCATCGAAGTCGGGGATGTAGCTGGTCCAGAGGTAGTGCAGGGCGCCATCGGGGCCGCCCATCTCGCGTTCGAAATGCTGCGCCTGGCCGCTGAACACGGCGCGCAGCGCGGGCGCGTTCTGCGCCATCAGCGCCTTGCCCAGCACCTCTTCCATCGGCGCCCCCAGCATGGCGTGGTCGTCGCGGCCGAACCAGTCGATGTAGTGGCGGTTGACGAAACGGCAGCGCAGGCCGGCGTCCCAGTAGGCCACCATGCCCGGCACATTGTCGGTCACGGTGCGCAGGAAGCGTTCGCTCTGTGCCAGTTGCTCGCTGGCCGCGCGCAGGGCCGCTTCGGCGGCGATGCGCGCGCTGATGTCGCGCACCGTGGCCAGCATGACGCCCTTGCCGCCGATGTTCAGACTCGTGAGCAGCACGTCGGCGTCGAACAGGCTGCCGTCGGTGCGCTGGTGCAGCCACTCGAAATGGTTGCTGCCGTGCTCGAGCGCGTGGCGCATGAACTCTTGCGCCTTCTCGTCGGAGCGCCGGCCGTCGGGCTGGAATTCGGGTGAGGTGGTGGCCGGCGAGAGCGTGAGGAATTGCTCGATGTCGGCGCAGCCGAAGATCGCCGCGGCCGCCTTGTTGCCGCCGACGAAACCGGCACCCAGCGCCACCAGCATGTGGGCGTCGCCGGACTGCTCGTACAGGGCCGTGAACTGCTCGTCGTTGTCGCGCATGCGCAAGTCGAGCGCTTTTTGCTCGGTGATGTCGAGCACCACCGCGCTGACCCCGACCAGCTGCTGCGTGTCGTGCTCGAACACCGGGTAGTAGCTCACCAG
This sequence comes from Pseudomonadota bacterium, assembly GCA_040390195.1. Classification (GTDB taxonomy): domain Bacteria; phylum Pseudomonadota; class Gammaproteobacteria; order Burkholderiales; family Burkholderiaceae_D; genus Telluria_A. Next base: position 35,937 of record JAZJYV010000034.1, read on the forward strand.
CCACTGGCGCTCGGCGTGCGGCGCGTGCGGCAGCACTCCGCTGGTCTCGATCCCGGTCAGTGCGACACCGTCGGCGAGCACCTGGCGGTAGGAGTGCTCGAATTCCAGGCCGATCGGGCCGAGCAGCTCGGGCAGGGTGCGTCCGGTGTGCTCGGCCACCGGCTTGCCGTTGATGGCGGCCAGATAGTCGTTGACCATCACGACGCGCAACTCCAGGTCGAGCATGCACAGGCCGACCGGCGCCGTCGCGTACACGGTGCTGAGCAGGGTGTTCGAGCGCTGCATTTGACGGGTGCGCTCCTCGACCAGGCCTTCGAGGTCGCTGCGGTAGCCCGACAGTTCGCGCTCGAGCTGGCGCAAGGCTTCGGCCACCTCGGCCGCCTCGCGGATCTGCAAGGGCGCAATCTCGAGCGGCTCGCCGCGCCCGAGCGCGATGGCCGGACCGCACAGGGCGCGCACCGAGCGGCCAATCGCACCGCCGATCCACCAGGCGGTGCCAAAGCCGGTCACCAGCAAGGCGGCCACCACGGCCAGCATCAGGCCCAGCGAATGGATCACGGCCCAGGACGCGGCGGCCGCCGGCACGCTGACCACGGCCAGCCAGCCGCGCGCGGGCGAGCGCACGAACACGGTGTCGACCCGGACGTTTTCGCGGGTGCTCGTTTCGAGCCGGCCGCTAGCGGCCCGGCGCGCGCCGGCCGCCAGCACCGGATTGATCGCCGCGCCGACATAGCGCGCCGGATCGAGGCTGCGCGCGACGATGCGGTCCTGGCCGTCGACGATGGCCATGGTCCAGCCGTCGGGAATATGCTGGGCTTCAAGCAGGCGCCCCATGCTGGCCGGCTCGAACAGGACCGACAGCACGTAGGCCGGCTCGCCCTCGCGCAGCACCGGCACGTCGATCGACATCAAAGGGCGCGCGCCGGGCTTGGCGCGGAACAGGTCGGAGGCGGCAGTCTGGCCGGAGCGGAACACGGCGCGGACCTGGCCCGCGTTGCCGTTGCCGGCCAGCGGCTGGCCATACGGGGTGCGGGTATCGAGCAGCGCCTTGCCGGCGCCATCGCTGAGCACGAAGGCGACGGCCGGCAGGCCGGGGCGCAGCAGGCTGGCGGCCTGGGCATGGAAGGCGGCCAGGTTGCCGCTGGCCAGGCTCGGCGAGCTGGCCAGCGCGCGCGCGGCCGCCTCGCCGTTGTCGAGGTCGCGCTCGAAGGCGAGCAGCAGGGCGCGCACCATGCCGGTGGCATCCTTGAGCACGTCGCCGCGCTCGCGCTGGTACAAATCATATGAGAGGGCGCCGAAGCCGAGAATGGTCGGCAGGGCGCAGGCGAGCACGAGGGTCGCCGTTTTCGAGCGGATCGAGGGGAGGGTGTGTTTCGAAAAAAACGGCACTTCCTGAACCTCCGCGACGGACGAGGGGACGCCCATGCGCCACCGTACGCTGATGGTAGCCGAGCCGCAGGTTTCTTGATAGTATTTTCTCAAGAGGCGCGCGGCCCGGCGCGGCCAGCGCGCCTAGCCTGGCGCCAGGTGCTTGGCCAGTTCCAGCTTGGCGATGGCGTTGCGGTGCACCTCGTCCGGGCCGTCGGCCAGGCGCAAGGTGCGGTTGCCGGCCCACTGGGCGGCCAGCGGGAAGTCGTCCGACACGCCGGCCGCGCCGTGGGCCTGGATCGCCCAGTCAAGCACCTGTTGGGCCACGTTCGGCGCGAGCACCTTGATCATGGCGATTTCGGCCTGGGCGTGCTTGTTGCCCACCGTGTCCATCAAGGCCGCCGCCTTGAGCGTGAGCAGGCGCGCCGTGTCGATCTGGATGCGCGAGTCGGCGATGCGCTCGCGCCAAACGCCCTGTTCGGAGAGCTTCTTGCCGAACGCGACGCGCCGGTTCAGGCGCTGGCACATCAAACCGAGCGCCCGTTCTGCCACGCCGATGGCGCGCATGCAGTGGTGGATGCGGCCCGGCCCCAACCGGCCCTGGGCGATCTCGAAACCGCGGCCCTCGCCCAGCAGCAGGTTCGATGCCGCCACCCGCACCTCCTTGAACACGATCTCGCAATGGCCGTGCGGCGCGTCGTCGTAGCCGAACACGGGCAGCGGGCGGGTGATGGTGATGCCGGGAGAATCGGCCGCCACCAGGATCATCGATTGCTGGGCGTGGCGCGCCGCCTGCGGATCGGTCTTGCCCATCAGGATGAAGATCTTGCAGCGCGGGTCGCCCGCACCCGAGATCCACCATTTCTGGCCGTTGATCACGTAGTCGTCGCCGTCGCGCTCGATGCGCGTCTCGATGTTGGTCGCGTCCGACGAAGCCACGCCAGGCTCGGTCATGGCGAAGGCCGAGCGGAACTCGCCGCGCAGCAGCGGCTCGAGCCAGTCGCGCTTGTGCTGCTCGCTGCCGTAGCGCTCGATCGTCTCCATATTGCCCGTGTCCGGCGCCGAGCAGTTGAACACTTCCGGCGCCCAGCCCACCCGGCCCATGATCTCGCACAGGGGGGCGTAGTCGAGGTTGGAGAGGCCCTCGGGGGCGCGCACCGATTTGGGCAGGAACAGGTTCCACAAGCCCTGTTCGCGCGCCAGCGGCTTGAGCCGCTCGATCAGCTCGGTGGGGATCCAACGGTTGCCCTGTTCGCTGCCGTTGCGGTCCACTTCCTGCTTGAAAGCGGCCTCGTTGGGATAGATGTGCTGGTCCATGAAGGCCAGCAGGCGCGCCTGCAATTGCTTGCAACGTTCGGAATAGTCGAAATCCATGCTGCTATCCTTCCTTAGTGGGGAGTGGCGATGGCGCGCTGCGCGAACTGCCAGCCGAGGGCGGACATGGGACGCGCGGCCTTGCCGTTTTCCAGGGCCTGGGCGCTGGACGCGGTGCCGTCCACGTAGCGCTTCATGATGCCCTGCATGATGCTGGCCAGGCGGAACATGTTGTAGGCCATGTAGAAATTGAAGTTCTCGGCGCGGATCGTCTTGCCGGTGCGCGCGCAGTAGCGGGCGATGTACTCGTCCTGGCCGGGGATGCCCAGGGCGGCCAGGTCGAGGCCGGCGATGCCGCGGAACTGGCCCGGTTCGATGTGCCAGCTCATGCAGTGGTAAGAGAAATCGGCGGCCGGGTGGCCCAGGGTCGACAGTTCCCAGTCCAGCACGGCGAGGATGCGCGGCTCGGTGGGGTGGAAGATCATGTTGTCGAGCCGGAAGTCGCCATGCACGATGGCCGTGTCGTCGCCGGGCGGGATGTTGTGGGGCAGCCAGGCGATCAGCTGGTCCATCGTTTCGATCGTTTCGGTGGCCGAGGCCAGGTACTGGCGGGTCCAGCGCTCGATCTGGCGCGCGAAGTAGTTGCCCGGTTTGCCGAAGTCGGCCAGGCCGATGGCCGCGTAGTCGATATTGTGCAGCTGCGCGATCACGCGGTTCAGTTCGTCGTAGATGGCACCCCGTTCGGCCGGCGTCATGCCGGGCAGCGACTGGTCCCACAGCACACGCCCGTCGACGAACTCCATGACGTAGAAGGCGCGCCCGATGACGGCTTCGTCGGTGCACAGGGCATACTGGCGCGCGGCCGGAAAGCCGGCTTTTTGCAGCGCATCCATGACGCGAAATTCGCGCTCGATGGCGTGGGCCGAAGGCAGCAGCCTGGCGGCCGGGCCGGGCTTGGTGCGCAGCACATAATGCTGGTCGCCGGCGCTGATCTTGAAGGTCGGGTTGGACTGGCCGCCCTTGAACTGCTGCACCGCCAGCGGACCGCCCGGGTAGCCCGGCACATGGACCGCCAGGTAGGCGTCGAGCGCGGCGACGTCGAACTTCTGGCGCTCCGACACCGGCTTGGTGCCCATCATCTCTTCGAACATCTGCGTCTCCCGCGTGAATGGTGGGCCTATTCTATCCGATAAAAAGAACGACCGTACTATTAAATGGCGCCCAAAACCGGGGTCAGAACACATTAATTTTCTATTGCCGAAAACCGTGGTCGAAAACCGGGGTCAGAACACATTAATTCTCTATAAATGTGTTCTGACCCCGGTTTTCAGCGTTAATGTGTTCTGACCCCGGTTTTCGATGTAAATGTGTTCTGCCCCCGGTTTTCAGCGCGCGCGGCGGTATTGGGCGTACAGCTGTTCCATCGTCGTGCTGCGGGTCTCGCCTTGCAGCGGCAGCGGCGGTGCGTAGTTGACGAAACGCACCACCCAGTCGTGCGCTTCGTGGCCGACGTCGAGCCCGTTGATGCAGCCGGCCGTCTGCGCCAGCGCGCCCAGGAAGTGTCGCTGGCCCGTCAGCGCCAGCGACAGGATCGCGCAGTTGACGCCGCCGTGCAGGGCCAGCAGTACCGTGTCCCAGCCGGGATCGGCGCGCAGGCGGGCAATCGCCGGGTAGACCCGGTCCATCAGCTCGCCCACCGATTCGCCCCCGAGAAAGCGCTGCTGCTCGCTGGCCGGGCCCTCGAACACGCCGGTAAACGCTTGGCGCAAGTCGCAGTCGGCAATCTCGGCCAGCCGTCCGCCGCGGATCTCCTCGAGCTCGGGCCAGGTTTCGATGGCGATCTGCTGGCCCGTCTCGGCCAGCACGCGGCTGGCCGTCTCGAGCGTGCGCGGCAGGCCCGAGGCGATCACCCGGTCAAAGCGCACGCCGTCCGCGGCGAACACGCGCCCGGCCGCGCTGGCCTGGGCGCGCCCCAGCTCGTTGAGCGGCACTGTCTCGGGCTCGATGGGCCTGCCGGCTTCGTCGAAGTAGCTCACGCTGCCGTGGCGCATCAGGAAAATTCGGCGGCGGGAAGGGGGCGAAGTGCTCATGGGTAGGGCCGAAGCTGTCCGTGGATCATCCCCAAGTCTAGCGGAAATGGGACAGTGGACACAAATCGGCAGCGCGCCACCTCCTTTTTTCATGCTCCAAGTTAAGATTTTGCGCATTTCTGTCATAGAATGATCGCGCAGTCGTTTAACTCTATGAGGGTAGTCCATGGCAAGGCCAGAAAAAGTACGGCTCGGCGAAATTCTTGTGCAGCAAAAACTCCTTTCCGAGGAGCAGTTGGGCCTGGCCCTGACGGACCAGAAACGCACGGGACGCAAGCTGGGCCGGGTGTTCGTGGAGAACGGCTTCGTCACCGAGGAGCAGATCTCGGGCGCGCTGGCCAAGCAGCTCGACATCCCCTACATCAACCTCAAGTTCTACAACACCAATCCCGACATCGTGCGCCTGTTGCCCGAGACCCAGGCGCGGCGCTTTCGCGCGCTGGTGCTCGAGGACAAGCGCGGGGTGCTGCTGGTGGGCATGTCGGACCCGACCGACCTGTTCGCCTACGACGAGATCTCGCGCCTGGTCAAGGCCAGCATCGAGCTGGCGGTGGTCAATGAGACCGAGGTGCTGGCCGCGATCGACCGCATCTACCGGCGCACCGACGACATCACCGATTTCGCGCGCGAGCTCGAACAGGACCTGGGCGACAGCTTCGTTGACTTCGGCGCACTGGCCGCCAACCCGGGGCTGGAAGAGGCGCCCATCGTCAAGCTGCTGCAGTCGGTGTTCGACGACGCCACCCAGGTGCGCGCCTCGGACATCCACATCGAGCCGCAGGAGGCGCGATTGCAAATCCGCTTCCGGATCGACGGCGTGCTGCACCTGCAGACCGAAGCCGACCCCAAGATCGCCACCCCGCTGGCGCTGCGCCTGAAGCTGATGGCCGACCTCGACATCTCGGAGAAGCGCCTGCCGCAGGACGGCCGCTTCGCCATCAAGGTCAAGCAGCAGCGCATCGACGTGCGTATCTCGACCATGCCGACCCAGCACGGCGAGTCGGTGGTGATGCGCCTGCTGAACCAGGGCGGCACCACCTTGCGGCTCGATGCGATCGGCATGCCGCCCAAGCTGGTCGAAAAATTCCGCGCCATCGTGGCGCGCCCGAACGGCCTGGTGCTGGTGACCGGGCCGACCGGTTCGGGCAAGACCACCACGCTTTACAGCGCGCTGTCGGAACTCAATTCGGTGGAAAAGAAGCTGATCACGGTCGAAGACCCGGTCGAGTACCGCCTGCCCGGCATCAACCAGGTGCAGGTCAACGAGAAGATCGACCTCAGTTTCGCGCGCGTGCTGCGCTCGGCGTTGCGCCAGGATCCGGACATCGTGCTGGTGGGCGAGATGCGCGACCAGGAAACCGCCCAGATCGGCCTGCGCGCCGCCATGACCGGTCACCTGGTGCTGTCGACCCTGCACACCAACGATGCGGCCAGCACCCCGCTGCGCCTGATGGACATGGGCGTGCCGCGCTATATGGTGGGCAGCTCGCTGCAGGCGGTGCTGGCGCAACGGCTGGTGCGCGTGATCTGCGAGAGCTGCACCACCGCCTACGAGCCCACGCCGACCGAGCGCGAATGGCTCACGATCGAGCTGGGCGAGACCTACGCCGTCAATTTCGTCCACGGCAAGGGCTGCTCTCACTGCAACGGCATGGGCTACCGCGGGCGCACCGGGGTCTACGAACTGCTCGAGATGACCAGCGCCGTCGTCGACGCCTCGCACCACCACGATCCGGCCGTGTTCCTGAAGGCGGCGCAGGCCGAGATGGCCGGCGAGACGCTGCGTCGCCACGCGGTGCAGCTGGCAGTACAGGGGCGCACCACGATCTCGGAAGCGATGCGCATCAGTAGCCAGCTCGAGGATTAAACCGTGCCCTTCTTCGCCTACAAGGGCCGCAATGCGCGCGGTGAGCTGATGCAAGGTGTGCTCGAAGGGGCCGACAGCGGCGTCGTCGCCTCGCAATTGTTCGCCACCGGTGTGACGCCGATCGAAGTGACGCTGACCCAGCGCGCCGTCACCAGCGGCGGCAACGAGCAGGGATGGTGGGAAAAGCTGTCCGAGAAAAAAGTGACGTCGATGGACGTGCAGTTGTTCAGCCGCCAGCTCTACACCCTGCTCAAGTCGGGGGTGCCCATCATGCGCGGGCTGGCCGGCCTGCAGGAGTCGGCGATCAGCAAATCGTTTGGCCGCATCATCAAGGATTTGCGCGAGTCGCTCGATTCGGGACGCGAACTGTCGGCCGCGATGCGCCGCCATCCGGACGTGTTCAGCAATTTCTACCTGTCGATGGTGCGCGTGGGCGAGATGACCGGGCGGCTCGAGGAAGTGTTCCTGCGCCTGTTCGACCACCTCGAGTTCGACCGCAGCATGCGCGAGCGCGTCAAATCGGCGCTGCGCTATCCGAGTTTCGTGGTGTTGGCGATGGTCATCGCGATGGTGGTGGTCAACGTGTTCGTGATCCCGCAGTTCGTCAAGGTGTTCGCCAGCTTCGGCGCCGAACTGCCCCTGATGACGCGCATCCTGATCGCCTCGTCCAATTTCACGGTCGCCTACTGGCCGCTGCTGCTGGCCGGCGTGGTGGTGGGTTTTTTCGGCTTTCGCGCCTGGCTCGGCACCACCAAGGGGCGCTACGCCTGGGACAAGCACAAGCTCAAGTTCCCGATCGCCGGCAAGATCATCATGAAGGGCACCATGGCGCGCTTCGCGCGCAGCTTCGCGCTCTCGAGCAAGAGCGGGGTGCCGATCGTACAGGCGCTGACGGTGGTCTCGCAGACGGTCGACAACGCCTACCTGGCCGCGCGCATCGAGCAGATGCGCGACGGCGTCGAGCGCGGCGAGAGCATCCTGCGCACCTCCGTCACGGCCGGGGTGTTCACGCCGGTGGTGCTGCAAATGATCGCGGTGGGCGAGGAGACCGGTTCGCTCGACGACCTGATGGACGAGATCGCGCAAATGTACGAACGTGAAGTCGACTACGAACTGAAAACGCTGTCGGCCCAGATCGAGCCGATCATGATCACCTTCCTCGGCGCGATGGTGCTGGTCCTGGCGCTCGGCATCTTCCTGCCGATCTGGGACCTGGGCAAGACCGCCCTGCACAAATGAGGTCGCGCGCGGCGCGTGGCTTTAGCCTGTTCGAACTGGCCGTGGTGGCCACCATCTTCGCGATCCTGGTCGGCGTGCTGCTGCAGCGCGTCGGCTTTTACCAGGACGAGGCCGAGCGCGCCGCCGTTGAGCGCACCATCGGCTCCTTGCGCGCGGCGCTGGCGAACCAGCAGGCGGCGCTGGCGCTGCACGGCGGCGAGGAGCGGCTGGCGGCGCTGCTGGTGGCCAATCCGGTGGTCTGGCTGCTCCAGCCGCCGTCCAATTACCTGGGCGAGTACTATGCGCCCAAACCGGGGCAGATCAAGCCCGGCTCCTGGTATTTCGACCCCGGCGCGAAGACGCTCGTGTATCAACCCACGCGCGACCAGGACCGGCTGCGCTACCAGGTGCGCTTCGTGCCGCCATCGCGCCGCAGCCTGGACATCCTGCGCCTCGACGGCCAATAAACCCCGCATTGCGTCTTTTTCAGAATTCAACTTGCACCATGCGCTGGACATAGTCGGCGCTGGCGTTCGGATTGGGGCAGGTGCCTGCGCCGGAGCCGGCCGGCTGGTTGCAGGCGGTGGCGCGGATCTGGCGCCGCACGATGCTGCCAACCGGGGTGCTCGCCGCAGTGCATACCACCGTGACCGTAAACGGCGCCAGCACGCTGGTGACGGGAGGTGTGACCGTGGAGGCGGGCATCTTGAACGAGGTCGCGCTGAAGCAGGACGCCGCGCTTGGCTGCATCTGTACGTACAAGCCCCATTCTATTCCGGCACGCGCGGCCTGCAGCGCGCGGTCGCCCTGCTCATCGAGACTGGAGGACGATTGCTGGGTGTTAAATACATTGACGATGGCCGCGCCCAGCCCGGCCAGCACCACCAGCAGGAAGATGGCGGTGATCAGGCCGAAGCCGCGGCTGCGCTGCATCATGGTGAATTGTCCACGTGGACTTGCTGGTTGAGGACGACGGGGCCGGCCGGATCGGTCGGCTTGCCGATGGTGAGCGTCAAACCGACCAGGCCGCGCTGCACATTGGGCAGGGTGACCGAGGTGAAGCTGCACGCCTGCACGTTGTTGGCCAGCAGGCCCTGGCTGCTGGCGCCTTGCAAGGTCGCGTCGGGCGCGCCGCCGCCGCTGGTCGGCTGGCTGGCCTGGATCGCATAGCCCGAATAGCGGGTCAGCGTCATGACGCCGGCGCGCAGGTCGCAATGGTAGCTGACCGGCGTGCTCACGACCTGGAAGCGGCTGGTGGGCGAGGGCATCGCCGGCGTCTGGCTGGCGAACGGATTGCTGCTCATGGTGACGACCCGGGTACTGTTGTTGACGCTGGCGACCGTGGCCCGGTTGCAGCCTTCGGCGGCAGCGCAATTGTAGGCATTGGCCGGCTCCATGCCTTCGCCCAGGTTGTAGACGACGATGGAATCGCCGGCCAGGATCGACTCGCGACCGGTCGGCAAGTCGCCGACCACGGTGAAGGTCTTGGTGGTGGCGGTGGTGAAGCTCAGGGCGCCGGTCGCGCCCAGGTTGTCCGTCTCGGCCAGGTAGCGCCCGCCGGTCTTGGTCAGCAGCAGTTCAAGCACCTGGCCGCTGGAGTCGACCCGGATGCTGTTCGGCAGCGCGCGGCGCAGGTCGCGCGAAAAGCGCCGCATCGCCGTGTCGGCCACATCGGTGACGTCGGCACGCGCGACGGCGTCGACGTAGCTTTGCACCGGCAAGCGGATGAAACTGCTGACCATGGCGCCGATGATGCCGATGATGACCATTACAATGATCAGCTCGATCATCGTGAAGCCGCGGCGCGGCGGACGAGGGCGGCGCGGCGTGATCATGGCAGGGAGTTGGGCGCGTAACGGGTGCGATAGCCGTCGAGCTCGACAAAATCGTTGTTCGGCGGATAAGTGACGCGCACCTTGATGCGCAGCGCGTTCATGTTGGCCGGGGTGTTGTCCGACATGATCACCCCACCCGAGGGCCCAAGCCCGGATTCGGTCTTGATGCTCACCGTGGCGACATAGTTGCTTGGAAAACTTCCGCCGTTGGCATCGGTCGTATAGCTTCCCACGTGGGTGCTGCTGTTGACGTAATCGTTGACGTTGTCGTAGGGGCGGCTGTTGCCGGCCTCCGGCCCCCAGTCCTCCACCACGCTGCTGCAATCGCTGGCATGGGCGGCAACGTCGGCCGTGGCGTCGGTCGGATCGCACAGGGTGAAGTGGGCCAGTTCAATTTCCTCAAGCAGGCTTTCGGCGATCGTCAAGGCTTGCTTGCGTATTTGCGGATCTGCGCTGCGGCCTGAAGTGACCGAGAGCAGGCTGATGGTGCCGACCACGGCGATCCCGACGATCATGATGAAGATGATCAGTTCGATCATCGTGAAGCCGCGCGCGGGCCGCCTAGTTGTGCACATAGCCCGTTTCCGGTTCCACGATCACATTGTAGCTGCTGCTGTCGCCCGTGATCACGATGCGGGTGGTGGTCGCCACGCCATAGGTCTTGGCCGGGAAGGTCGACACCAAGGTGGGCTGGGTGTCGGCGGCGGCGAACGGCCTGCCGAGCGCGTCGAAATAGAAGGACGATCCGAGGCCGCTGGCCGAGTAGCTGACGGTGCCCGGTATGGCTTCGCAAAACCAGGTGCTGCTGGCGCAGGCGGTGATGGTGGCCGCGTTCCCGCTGTTGCTGCCTCCGGGGGCGTTGACCTTGCTGGCGCAGGCGCCGTCAAAGCACAGTGCGACGCTGGCGCCATTCAGGCGGACCCACACGGGGCGGTTTTGGGCGACGGCGATTTTTTGCGCATAGCGCAGCATGGCGGCGCACTGGTCGGCAAATGCGCGCGCGTCGAAACCCTGGCGCGCGAAAAAGCGCGGCGCGGCCACTGCCCCGATGACGCCAATCATCACCATGATGACAATCAGTTCGACCAGCGTGAAGCCTCGCCGGCCGAGCGCTGTGCGCGCACAGCCTTTCATGTCATCGGCTGGCAGCGCGAGCGCAGCACTGCATTAGCAGCTCGTCGAGGTAACGGCAATGACCGGTTGGCTGGTGGTGCTGGTTGGCTCGGTGTACTTGACGAAGCAGTTCAAGCCCTTGACGGTACCATCGACGCTTTTCGGAATGAAGGCAATCTCGGTAGCGCTGACCGCAGGATTGTTCACAGTAGCACTCGCGCCAGGAGCATAGGGTACATAATCGGCGGCATTCAAACCTGCAGCCGTGGCCAACGCGGTCGAAGCCATCGGGTAGCCTGACACGATGACCGTCGCGTAGGGTACCGAAGTGCCTTCGAACGACAAGGTCGTGCCTGGGGAAATCAGGTATTTGCCGTGCACCATGGCCGCAGTCGAGGACAGCGCGCCCTTGGCCGCGTTCAGGCTGGCTGTGCGTGCATCGCCCCCCAGATCGGCAAACTTCGGCAGCGCGGTCGCCGCCAGGATCCCGAGAATCACGATCACGACGATCAGTTCGATCAAGGTGAAGCCGGATTGACGGCGATTTACAGTCTTGTGCATGCGATTCTCCAGGGTCCGTTCAAAGTTGTGTACTAACTGAGATGTTGGGTGAGACGCTCATTCTGTTGCAGAGCTTGGTAAATTCCAACTACTCTTAGTGCAGTGAAATATACTACAGCTGCATTTCGTGATGATACTGCTGATCAACAAAATTTGTTCCGATTTGATGCTTTTAGAGAAAAAAAGTCAGAATGTTGTCTCAAAGATGCAAATTTTGGTATTAAGATTGCACGAAGTTTGAATATAATCAAACGTCTACCGTGCGATCTTCATCAAATCGCTAAACTTTCAAGATTGCGGGCATGCATTTTTTTAAGCGAACAAAGAAGAATGCCGGCTGCATCACAATTGCGTTCCTCAGCGATGGGATTGCGGCGGCAAGCATCAAACGAGTCCCAGACGCCAAGCCGGTGTTGGAATTGTCTGTCTTTCACGCCGCCGCCATGCCGCAGTCGGCCGAGGTGCTGGAGAAATTCGGCAAGGAAGTGCAGGCGGCGAACTACCGCTGCAGCACCCTGCTGGCAGCCGGCGACTACCAGATCCTCAGCGTCGACGCGCCGAACGTCTTGCCCGAAGAGCTCAAGACGGCCGTCCGCTGGCGCCTGCAGGACATGCTCGACTTCCATGTCGACGATGCCACCGTCGACGTGCTCGACATCCCGGTCGACAAGAACGCCGCCTCGCGCGCCCACACCATGTTCGCCGTCGCGGCGCGCAACAGCGTCATCGAGCAGCGCCAGGCCTTGTTCGTGGCCGCCAAAGTGCCGCTGGCGGTGATCGACATCCCCGAGATGGCCCAGCGCAACATTTCGGCCCTGGCTGAACCTGCCGGGCGGGGCCTGGCGATGTTGTCCTTCCACGACGATGGCGGCATGCTGACCGTCACGTTTAACACCGAGCTGTACCTGGCCAGGCGCATCGATGTGACCTTGGCCCAGTTGCGCGACAGCGACATCGAGCGCCGCAATGCCAGTTTTGACAAGATTACGCTTGAACTGCAGCGCTCGCTCGACCACTTCGACCGCCAGTTCCACTTTATTGGCGTGGCCAAGCTGATGCTCGCGCCCACCGGCGTGCCAGCCTTGCACGACTACCTGTCGGCCAATCTGTACATGCCGGTCGAGGAGTTGCAGCTCGATAGCTTGATCGACCTGAGCCAATTTCCGGCGCTGGCCGACGTGACCCAGCAGCAGCGCTGGTTCCTGCCGCTGGGTGCCGCCCTGCGTCACGAGGAAACGGTGCTATGAGCCAACAGATCAACCTGTTCAATCCGATCTTCCTCAAGCAGAAGAAGGTCTTTGCCGCGTCGTCGATGGCGCAGGCACTGGGCGTGCTGGTGATCGGCGTCGCTTTGCTGGCCATGTACGGTAACCGGAACGTGGACAGCCTGCGCGTCCAGGCTGCGGCGGGCGCCGAGCGCCTGAGCCAGAAGCAGGCGCGGCTGGCGGCGGTCAACCTCGAATACGCACCGCGCCAGCGCAGCAAGGAATTGACGGCCGAGCTGTCGCAGGCCGAAGCGGAGCTGCGCGCACTGCGTGACGTTGGCAGTGTGCTGCAACGGGGCGATATCGGTAACACGGCGGGCTATTCCGGCTACTTCAAGGCGCTGGCGCGCCAGAACGTCGAGGGCATGTGGCTCACCGGTGTATCGATCGTGGGCGCCGGCAATCAGATCGCGGTGCAGGGCAGGGCGCTCGACGCGACGATGGTGCCGGAGTTCATCGCCCATCTGACGCGTGAGCAAGTCTTGCGCGGGAAAACCTTTGCCAGCCTGCGCATCGAGCGGCCTTTGCAGGCCCCGCCCGGCAGCACAGGCGCCGCCGGCGCCAGCGTGCCGGCGCCTTTCCTCGAATTCACGCTGCAATCGGTGGCCGGCGAAGCGGAGGTGCGTAAATGAAGGCCCTCTGGCTGAAATTGACCGGCCGCATCGACGCGCTGACCTTGCGCGAGCGCGCCATCCTGTTCGGCGGCGCCGCCGCCGTGATCGTCATGTTGAGCCAGAGTTTCCTGCTCAGTCCGATGTTCAGCCGGCGTGCCGTGCTGAACGAACAGATCAGGCATCAGCAGAACAACCTGGCCGGCATCGATGCCGAGATCACGGCCAAGGTCCAGGCCTACGGTATCGATCCCGACCTGGCAACGCGCCAGAGACTGAACCAGCTGCGTGCCGAGATCGCCGGCCTGAACACTTCGCTGCGTTCGATGCAGCAAGGCCTGGTGGCGCCCGACAAGGTCGTGCCGCTGCTCGAAGTGATCCTGAAAAGTAATGGCCGCCTGCGCGTGATGGGCATGCGCACCTTGCCCGTGAGCGGCCTGTCCGACCCGATGCCGGGCGAGACGGCGCTGGCCAAGGCGGAGCCGCCCAAGCCGACCGACCCCGCTGCCAAACCGGTCGAAGCGGCGCCGGCGCTCAGCCCGGGGCAGCTGCTGTTCCGGCACGGTGTCGAAATCACGATGGAAGGCAATTATCTCGACATGGTCGACTATATGAGCGCGCTCGAAGCGATGCCGACCCAGCTGTTCTGGGGCAAGGCCGCGCTCGACGTGCAGCGCTATCCCAGTTCGCGCCTGACCTTGACCCTGTACACTTTGAGCCTGGATCAGAAATGGATGAAGTTGTGATGCGGCCCCTGCTGGCATGTGCCGTCCTGCTTGCCGCCTGGCCTGCGCTGCAGGCGCAGGGCTTGCCCGACCCGACCCGGCCGCCAGCAGCCCTGCTGGCGCCGAGCGGTGCCCAGGTGCTCGCCGGACCGGCGCGGCCACAGCTGCAATCGGTGCTGCTGGGACGCGGCGCCGGCGCGCGCCGCATCGCGGTGATCGACGGCCAGATGCTGCGCCAGGGCGAGCAGTTCAAAGGCTACCACCTTGAAAGCATCACCGATACCGCCGCGGTGCTGGTGCAAGGCAAGGAAAAGTTGGTGTTGAAGCTGTATCCGTCCGCATCGGCCAAGGCCGGCGCGGCTGAGTTGCATTAGCATTGCCATAACAAATGAGACAATAAAAGAATGCAAAAATTACACTACATGCTTGGGATGCTGGCGACCGCGCTCCTCTTGGCCGCTTGCCAGGTGCCGCAAAAGCGCGACACCTTCGATGCCATCCAGGCCCAGATCCAGGCGGCGGCCGTGAACAAGGCGGCGCCGGCGCCGACCGAGGACGCGGTCTCGAACGCACTGTTGCCGCCCGTGTCGACCCTGGCCAGCCAGCTGCCCAAGGCCCGCGGGGCGCTCGAAGAACGCTTCAATGTGGCATTCAATAACGTGCCGGCGCCGCAGTTCTTCAATTCCATCGTGGCCGGCACGCGCTACAATATGCTGGTCCATCCGGACGTGACGGGCACCATCAGCGCCAATCTCAAGGATGTGACGCTGGTCGAGGCGCTTGACGCGGTGCGCGACCTGTATGGCTACGACTACAAGATCGAGGGCACGCGGATCTACGTTAAGCCGCTGACAATGCAGACCCGGATGTTCCAGGTGAATTACCTGGTCGGTAGCCGCAGGGGAATGTCGAACCTGCGCGTCACGTCGACCTCGGTCAGCAACAGCAACAACAACGGCGGCAACCAGAACAACCAGAACAATCAAAACAACCAGAACAATCAAAACAACCAGAACAACCAGAACAACAACGACCCCAACAATCCTGGCGGGAACAGCAACAACAACAACCAGCAGGACAGCACCCGCGTGAGCACCAACTCGACCAGTGACTTCTGGGCCGAGCTCAAGGCCGCGCTCGAGGCGATCGTCGGTTCCGGCAAGGAAGGGCGTAGCGTCGTGATCAGCCCGCAGTCGGGCGTGCTGCTGGTGCGCGCCATGCCCGAAGAGTTGCGCAATGTGGACCTGTACTTGAAGGCGACCCAGTTGTCGGTCGACCGCCAGGTGATCCTGGAAGCGAAAATTCTCGAAGTGGAGCTCAATGACAGCTTCCAGAGCGGCATCAACTGGGCCTCGTTCGCCTCGTTCAAGAGCGGCCACGACAATCGCGTCTCGGGCGGCTTCCTGTCGCCCGGCACGACCCTGCAACCCTTGCCCTTCGCTGGCGGCCAGCCGCCCGTGCTGTCCACCAACACCGGCTTCTCGGCCAGCAGCGGCTTCTCGCTGACCAATGCGGCGGCGGCCGGTTCCCTGATCGGCCTGGCCTTCCAGACCAGCAATTTCTCGGCCTTGATTTCCTTCCTCGAATCGCAAGGGACGGTGCATGTGTTGTCGAGCCCGCGCATCGCGGCGATGAACAACGAGAAGGCCGTGCTCAAGATCGGGACCGACGAATTCTTTGTCACCGGCGTGACCACCAACACCACCACCAGCTCCACCGGCAACACGGTCACGCCGAGCGTGACCTTGCAACCGTTCTTTTCAGGCGTGGTGCTGGACGTGACGCCGCAGATCGACGACAAGGGCAACATCCTGCTGCATGTGCACCCCTCGGTGAGCCAGGTGTCGACCGTCACCAAGGGCATCAACCTGGGCAGTGCCGGCAGCCTGACGCTGCCGCTGGCCGCCTCGTCGACTTCGGAGATGGACAGCATGGTGCGCGGCCAGGACGGCCGGGTGGTGGCCATTGGCGGCTTGATGCGCCAGTCCTCGACGGCCGACAATGGACAGGTGCCCCTGGTGGGCAACGTGCCCTTCCTGGGCGCGCTGTTTCGCAACAAGGCCAACGTCAACCAGAAGCGCGAGTTGGTGGTGCTGATCAAGCCGACCATTGTTGAAGGGGCCAACAGCTGGAACCAGGACTTGCTCGACACCGGACGGCGCATCCAGGACCTCGATCCGCGTGGCGGGGAGCGCAAATAAGATGTACAAGGCCCATTTCGGCTTGCGTGAAGTTCCGTTCGGCATCACGCCCGACACCAGCTTTTTCTTCACCAGCCCCCATTCCCAGGAGGCGCTCAACACCTTGTTGATCGCGGCCAAGAACGGCGAAGGCTTCATCAAGATCACGGGCGAGGTCGGCACCGGCAAGACGCTGCTGTGCCGCAAGTTCATCGCCACGCTCGACGAGGAATTCGTCACCGCCTACATTCCGAACCCGTATCTGGAGCCGCGCACCCTGATGATGGCCCTGGCGGATGAGCTCGAGATCAAGCTCGAGAAGGACGTCGACCAGCACCAGCTGCTCAAATCGATCACGCTACGCCTGATGGAGCTGGCCGGGCAGGGCAAGCGCGTGCTGCTGTGCCTGGACGAGGCGCAGGCGATCCCGATCGAGAGCCTGGAGGCGCTGCGCCTGCTGACCAACCTGGAGACCGAGAAGCGCAAGCTGCTGCAGATCGTGCTGTTCGGCCAGCCGGAACTGAACCGCAACCTGGCGCTTGAGTCGATCCGCCAGCTGGCCCAGCGCATCACCTTCCACTACCATCTGGGGCCGCTCACGCGCGACGACCTCGAGTACTACATTGCGCACCGGCTGCGCATCGCCGGCTTTACGGGATCGCGCCTGTTTTCGCGTGGCGCCATCAGCAAACTGTTCTCGGCCAGCGGCGGCATACCGCGCCTGGTCAACATCCTGGCCCACAAGTCGCTCATGCTCAGCTACGGCCAGGGCAAGCAGCAAGTGAGCCGGCGTCACGTGGTCGACGCCGCGCGCGACACCCTCGACAGCCAGCGCCGCGTGTGGCCGTGGTTGGCCGGGCTGTCGCTGCTGGTCGCGGCCGCCGGCCTTACCTGGGCATTGAGCAAATGAGCCTGATCAATAAAATGTTGCAGGACCTCGACGCGCGCGGTTCGCAGACGGGCGCGGCGATGGACGCGAACGTGAAGTCGGTGGCGCAGCGCGATGCACGCATCGCGCCCGGGCTGGCGCTCGCTGGCCTGGCGCTGATCGTCGCGCTGGTGCTGGCCGGGATGTTCGGATGGCGATCCTGGAAGCGCCCTGCGGCGCCACCGCCGCTGGCCGTCGCCGCGCCGGCCCCTGTGGCTGCGGCGCGAATTCCCGCCCCGCAGCCGGTGGCAGCAGCGCCCGTCGCCCCCCCGTTGGCGGTGCCACCAGTGCAGCTTCCCGCGGCACCGCCGGCCGCGGCGCCGGTGATGCCCGCGCCCCTGATGAAAGTGGTCAAGGCCGCACCAACGGCGCGCGCCAAGGTGGCGAAACCACACAAGGAAAAGCGCGCCGCCAAGCACAAGTCTGCGGTCCCGCCGAAGAAGGCTGTCGCCAAGGCCGCGCCGCGAGTGAGTATGGCGGCCGCGCCGCAAGCAGGCGGCCGCGAGATGAGTCCTGCCCAGCGTGCCGAGAGCGAATACCGGCGCGCGCTGGCCGCCTTGCCGGAGGGACGGGTCAGCGACGCCATTGCCGCGCTTGAGCAAAGCTTGAAGCTCGAGCCGCGCCATGAAGCGGCGCGCCAGACGCTGGTGGGCTTGCTGATTGAAGCGAAGCGCCAGGAGGAAGCGATCCGGCTGTTGCAGGCCGGCCTGACGCTCGATCCGCGCCAGCCCTCGATGGCGATGTTGCTGGCGCGCCTGCAAATCGAGCGTGGCGGGCCGGCGCTCGAGACCCTGATGCGGACCTTGCCGTATGCGGTGGGGAACGGCGAATACCATGCCTTCCTGGCCGGCGCCTTGCAGCGCGCGCAGCGCCATCGCGAGGCGATTGAGCAATACCAGGCGGCACTGCACGTCGCACCGCAAGAGAGTGTCTGGTGGATGGGCATGGGCTTGTCGCTGCAGGCCGAAAAGCGCGCACCGGAAGCGCTCGACGCCTTCCAGCGCGCCAAGGCCGGCGGCAAGCTCAATGCCGAGCTCGACAACTTCGTCGACCGCAAGATTCAGCAACTGAATAAATAGGCGACAAAACCGGGGTCAGAACACATTAATTTTTTCGAAATCGTTTTTCGCGATTTCAAAAAATTAATGTGTTCTGACCCCGTTTTTTTTGGAAATGTGTTCTGACCCCGGTTTTTTCGGAAATGTGTTCTGCCCCCGGTTTTTTGAAGCCAGGATCGATCACAAACTGGCGAGTTCGCCCCAGATCGCCTTCATGCTGAAACGCACGCCGGCCTGGTCTTCGTGCAGGGCTTCCTCGATCGCGCAGTCGGCGCTGGCGTTATCGCATGGCTCGGGCGGGGCGATGGCCTTGCCGTTGGCGCCGCGCAGGGCATACAGCGCCGGCCTGCCACTGTCGTCGGCACGCCGTGCCACCACCGCCACTTCGCCGCTGCGCAGGCGCACCAGGCTGCCGGGCGGGTAGGCGCCAATCAATTTGACAAACAGGCCAGTGATGGCGGCGTCGACCGGTACCTCGCCGCCCGCGCATAGCTTGTCGAGCGCCACGTGCGGCAGCAGCGAGCGCCGGTAGTTGCGCGCAGAGACAAAGGCGCAATACCGGTCGGCCAACGCGATCAGCTTGGCGTTTTGGGGAATTTCCGGACCCTGGCGGCCTTCCGGATAGCCGCTGCCGTCTTCGTTCTCATGGTGCAGCAAGACGTAATCGATCCATTCCTGGTCGTCCACGCCGACATAGCGCAGCAGGTCGGCACTCTCGGCCGGATGGCGGCGTACCATGGCGCGCTCCTCGCTGCTCAGGGCGCAGTCCTTGTCCTGGAAAATTTCGGTCTGGCGCACCATGCCGACATTCATGGTCAGGGCGGCGGCGGTCACGGTCAGCAGCTCGTCCTGGCCCTTGTCCATGGCCCGTCCGATCAGCGCGACGACGATGGCCGCCTCCACGCAATGGCGCACCGCGTACAGGCCGGCGATCTGGTTGAGGAAGATGCAGGCCAGCGCGACGTCCGGCGCGCACGCGACGGCGGCGATCAGCTCCCGCGCAATCTGGCGCAATTCGGTGTCGGCGCTGGTCTGGGTGCGCAGGTCCATCAAGGTGCGTTCGAGACGCCGGTTCAACTGGTTCAGGCATTGGAGAATCGAGGCCGGGGGCGGTGCTTCCGCGTACAGGCCCTCGGCCAGCAGCTTTTCCAGCTGGGCGCTGGGCGCGTCGATCACTTCGCCTTTTTGCAGGAGCGGCGCAGCCGCCTTGGCCGGGCCGAACACGTCCCAGCGCAGCGGTTCGCCAAAGGCCAGGTCTGACAGGTTGATGCGCCGGATTGCCATAATCTTTCGTCCAAATCGCTTAGAGCCGTACCAGGCGCTCAAGCGCGAGGCGCAAGGTGGCATCCTGTTTGGCAAAGCAAAAGCGCACGATGCCCGATTCCTTGCCCTGGCAGTAAAACGCCGAAACGGGAATCGCCGCCACCTTGATTTCGGTGGTCAGCCATTGTGCGAATTGCGCCTCCAGTATAGGCGAGATTGCATCATATTTGACACATTGGAAGTAAGTTCCGTCAGCTGGCAGCAACGTGAAGCGCGAGCCGCGCAAGCCGTCGCGAAACAGGTCGCGCTTGCGCTGGTAGAAGGCCGGCAAGTCGAGGTAGGGCGCGGGGTCGGCCATGTGGCTGGCAATGGCGTGCTGCATCGGCGTATTGACGCTGAAGACGTTGTACTGGTGGACCTTGCGCAACTCGGCACTGAGCGCGGGCGGCGCCGCCACGTAGCCGATTTTCCAGCCGGTGACGTGGTAGGTCTTGCCGAAGCTCGAGACAATGAAGGCGCGTTCGGCCAGTTCCGGGTGGCGGCACAGCGATTCGTGGCGCGCGCCGTCAAACACCATGTGTTCGTAGACTTCGTCCGACAACAGCAGGATCTCGGTGCCGCGCACGATGTCGGCCAGCGCCGCAATGTCGGGCGCGCGCAAGATCGAGCCGGTCGGATTGTGTGGTGAGTTGATGATGATGAGCCGCGTGCGCGGACTTACGGCGGCGGCAACCTGATCCCAGGGTACGCTAAAGCCGTCCTCGCCGATTCGCATCGACACCGTCACCGGCACCCCGCCGGCCAGCGCGATGGCCGGCAGGTAGCTGTCGTAGACCGGCTCGATGACGATCACCTCGTCGCCCGGATGCACGCAGCACAGGATCGCCGTGGTCAAGGCCTGGGTGGCACCGGCGGTGACGGTGATCTCGCTGGCCGGATCGTAGGCACGGCCGTAGATGGCGTGGACCTTGGCGGCGATGGCCTCGCGCAGCACTGGCACGCCGGTCATCATCGGATATTGGTTGTGGCCCTCGCGCATGGCCGTGCTGACCCGCTCAAGCAGCTCGGGCGCGCAATCGAAATCGGGGAAGCCCTGGCCAAGGTTGACGGCGCCGTGTTCGGCCGCCAGCGCCGACATGGTGCTGAAAATGGTGGTGCCGACGGCCGGCAATCGGGTATGCAGGATGGGGGTGCTCATGGTGGCGATCGGGGATTGTGCAAGCGCTTATTCTAGCGCAGCCTGGAGCTTGACCCAGGCTTCGGGCAGCATGATGCGGAACATGCCGGCGGCGGCCGTCTTGCGCCCCAGCTTGAGCAGCGCCTTGTCCTTGGTGATCAGGATGGCGGCATCGGCATCGCGCGCCAGCTCGAGGAATTTCTGGTCGTCACGGTCGCTGCACACGGGCAGCCGGATCAGTTTGGCGGGCGGCGCCACCACCTTGATCAGGGCGTCGAAGCGCGCCGCCGCCGCTGGCCGGCTGGTCTCGTCGACTGGCAGGTGCGGGTAGTGCAGCACGACCAGGTATTCGGCGCGGCAGTCGGCACGCGTGATTGCCTCCAGTGCGCCGCTTTCGAGCGCGGCAAGCAGGCTGGCCCAGCGCGGATCGTGGAACACGAACAGGTCGAGGCAGACATTGGTGTCGATGACGATGCGTTTGGCTGGGTCGGGTATCATGTCGTTTTCTTGTCGTTTGTGATTTATGCTCATTGTCCTGTCGCCCGCCAAAACCCTCGACCTCGAAACGCCCCCAACCACCAAGCTGCACAGCACGCCCGATTTCCTCGACCGTTCGGCCGAGCTGATCGGCCTGTTGCGCGCCTATGCGCCGGCCGAGCTGGGCAGCCTGATGAGCATCTCCGACACGCTGGCCGCGCTCAACGTGGCGCGCTACGCCAGCTGGAGCACGCTGCCCGCGGACAGCCGCCAGGCCATCATGGCCTTCAACGGCGACGTGTACGCCGGTTTCGACGCGCGCAGCCTGAAGCCCCGGCAGCTGGCCTATGCCCAGGACAGCGTGCGCATCCTGTCCGGACTGTACGGCGTGTTGCGACCGCTCGACCTGATCCAGGCGCACCGGCTCGAGATGGGCACGCGGCTGGCGACGCCGCATGGCAAGGACCTGTACGCGTTCTGGGGCGACACGGTGACGGCTGCGCTGAATGGCGCGATTGCGGCCAAGGGCGCGCAAGTGCTGGTCAACCTGGCCTCCGAAGAATACTTCAAGTCGGTCAAGCCGCGCCAGTTGGACGTGCCGGTGATCACGCCGGTATTCGAGGACTGGAAGAATGGCAAATACAAGATCATCTCCTTCTTTGCCAAGCGCGCGCGCGGCCTGATGGCGCGCTACGCAGCCGTCAAGGGCATCACCGACCCGCAAGCGCTCAAGCGTTTCAAGGTCGACGGCTACGCCTTCGACAAGCGCGGCTCCGACGAGCGCAGCTGGCTGTTCCGCCGCAAGCTCGACACCTGAAAACCGGGGTCAGAACACGTTTTTCGAAAAACCGGGGTCAAAACACGTTTTTAAAAAACCGGGGTCAGAACACGTTTTTTTCGAAAAAACGTGTTCTGACCCCGGTTTTTTAAAAACGTGTTCTGACCCCGGTTTTCTTCGGATTTAGTTGGCTTTGGACCAGAATTTCCACCACTGGGATTCGGTGGCGTTCGGGTTCAGCAGCTTGCTGCTGGGGAAGTTTTTGACGAAGACGCGTTGGGCGTCATCGCGCAGGTCCAACATGCCCATCTTGTCGTAGTTGCGCACCATCAGGTATAGCGCTTCTTCGATCGCCGGCGCGTCGCGGTAGTCGTTGACCGCACCCATCGCCCGGTTCAACGAGGCCAGGTAGGCGCCGCGCCGGTAGTAGTATTTCGCCACGTGTACTTCATACGAGGCCATCGCGTTGACCAGGTATTTCATGCGCGAGATCGCATCCGGTGCGTATTTGCTGTCCGGGAATTTCTCGACCAGGGCCTTGAAGGCGGCGAACGATTCGCGCGTCGCTTTCGGATCGCGCTCGGTCGGGTCCTGGGTGTAGAGCATGCTCATGAAGCCGATCTGGTCGTTGAAATTGATCAGGCCGCGCAAATAATACATATAATCGACGTTCGGATGGTTCGGGTGCAGCTTGATGAAGCGCTCGACCGACGCCAGCGCCTCGGCCTGGTCGGCCGTCTTGTAGTGGGCGTAGGCGATTTCCATCTGCGCCTGGGCCGCATAATTGCCGAACGGATAGTTCGATTCGAGCTTTTCAAACAGCTTGATTGCCGCCTCGTAGTGGCCGCCGGCCATTTCGTCGCGCGCCTCAGCGTATAATTTCGTTACCGACCAGTTTTTGGTCTCGTCCGCCTTGTCCGGAAACAGGCTGCAGGCCGACAAACCCAACAGGACACATGTAGCAACCAGCAGAGATAATTTTTTTTGCATAGCTTTGTGCAAGAGATGAAACAACCGAGATTTAACGAAAGGCTGATTATAGCCGATGGGAACGCTGTGACATTAACTACCACGCCGAATTCGGCGGATTTACCCTTGGACCCGGATTTCGATGACGAGATCGACGCCGAATTCGCGCCGCTCGTGATCGGCATCGACCTCTCTCCGATCACGCTCGCGCTCACCCCGGAAGCGTGCGGCCAGCGCCTCGACAAGGTCATCGCCGCCCTGGTGCCCCAGTTTTCGCGCAGCCGCCTGCAGCTGTGGTTCGACGCCGGCCATGTGCTCGTCGACGGCAAGCCGGCGCGCGGCAAGGACACCGCCTACGGTGATGAAACGGTCCTCATCGCGCCCCAGAGCGCGCCCGAGGACGCCGCCTACACGCCCGAAGAGATCGCCATCGACATCGTGTTCGAGGACGAGCACATCATGGTTATCAACAAACCGGCCGGCCTGGTGGTCCACCCGGGCGCGGGCAACTGGTCCGGCACCTTGCTCAACGGCCTCTTGCACCACTGCCCGCAACTGGCCGGGGTGCCGCGCGCCGGCATCGTGCACCGCCTCGACAAGGACACCAGCGGCTTGATGGTGATCGGCAAGACCCTGGCCGCCCAGACCGACCTGGTGCGCCAGTTGCAGGCGCGCAGCGTCAAGCGCGAGTATTTTGCGCTGGTCTGGGGCACGCCGCAACTGAGCGGCACGATCGACGCGTCGATGGGCCGGCATCCGAAAGACCGCGTGAAAATGGCGGTGTCGACCAATTTCTCGGCCAAGCCGGCGATCACCCATTTCCAGCGCATCGCCACCGGCATGCTCGACCGGCGCCCGGTCAGCCTGGTGCAGTGCCAGCTCGAAACGGGGCGCACCCACCAGATTCGCGTGCACATGCTCTCGATCGGTTTCGCGCTGGTCGGTGACGCCGTGTACGGCAAGCAGCACCTGACGCCGGTGTTTCCGCGCCAGGCGCTGCAGGCACGCCGCCTGGGGCTGGTGCATCCGGCCACGGGCGAGCAATGCGAGTGGATCGTGCCGCTGGCGGCCGATTTCGGCGAACTGATTGAACGGGCCGGCATCCCCGAGCCTGAACAGGTCTGATGCCGGCGGCGGACTGGATCGTGCCGCTCTGGCCGGACGCGCCGCCCAAGGTCGGTGCGCTGGCCACCACCCGCCGTGGCGGCGCCAGCCTGGCACCGTATGACGATGGCCAAGGCGGTGGCGGCCTGAACCTGGGCCTGCATGTGGGCGACGCGTCCGAGGCGGTGGCGCGCAACCGCGCGCTGTTGCAGCAAGCCGTGCCTGGACGGCCAGCCTGGATTTCGCAACTGCATGGCGTGGCCGTGGTCGACGCGGCCAGCGTGCAGGCAGGCCAGCCAGTGCAGGTGGCCGATGGGTCGATCGCGCGCGCGCCGGGCGTGGTGTGCGCGGTGCTGACCGCCGATTGCCTGCCGGTGCTGTTCGCCGACCTGCAAGGGACGGTGGTGGGCGCCGCCCATGCCGGCTGGCGCGGCCTGGCAGCTGGCGTGCTCGGGTCCACCGTTGCGGCAATGCGCGCGGCCGGGGCGGGGGAGATCACGGCCTGGCTGGGGCCGGCCATCGGCGCGCAGCAGTTCGAAGTCGGTGCCGATGTGCTCGACAGTTTCATGGCCGGCGCCGGCGACGATGCCGATCAGGTGCGCGCGGCCTTCGCCGACTTTCCTGGTCGCGCGGGCAAGTATTTGGCGGACATGGGCGCGCTGGCGCGCTGCATGCTGGCGCGCGATGGCGTGCTGCGCGTGGCCGGTGGCCAGCATTGCACGGCCACCGAACGGGAGCGGTTCTATTCGTACCGGCGCGACGGTGTCACCGGCCGCCAGGCCACGCTGGTCTGGTTGAAATGAGGTGTCATTCGCCCGCTGCGCGCTGCGCCGCATTGCGCCGGGCGGCGCGCCGCTTCGAGCCGGTGAGGTAGAACAGCAATGCCAGGGGCAATACGCAATAGCCGAGAAAAGTCATTATTCCGGCAACGATTCCGGGTTCAGTGAGGGCCATCAAGCCCACCACATAAACCCATGCAATAGCGACGATCCACATCATTTTCCTTAGATTTCGAGACTCAATTTTAAACTTTGGACGCACATATGAATATGCCTGATTCGCACGCCGTCGCCAACTGGATGGCCCAATTTTCTGATCCCACCACCTGGCAGGGCTGGATGCAGATCCCCGAGGCCGACGCCCACCCCCTGAAGTCGATGCTGGCCGATGCCGGCGCCAGCATCAACCAGGCGGCCATGGAACGCATCAAAAATGAGTACCTGCAAAAAGCCGGCGCCCTGTGGCAGGACTTCATCAGCGCCAAGACCCCGGTCGTGCATGACCGCCGCTTCGCCGCCCCGGAGTGGCACAGCAATCCGATGGCCGCCTTCAGTGCCGCATCTTACCTGCTCAACTCCGAATTCCTGCTGGCGATGGCCGACGCGGTCGAGGCGCCGCCGCGCGAACACCAGAAAATCGTGTTCGCCGTGCAGCAGATGGTGGACGCCATGTCGCCCGCCAATTTCCTGGCCACCAACCCGGAAGCCCAGCAAAGGCTGATCGACTCGAAGGGCGAGAGCCTGAGCAAGGGCTTGCAGAACATGCTGCGCGATATGCAGAAAGGGCGCATCTCGCTGTCGGACGAATCGGCGTTCGAGGTCGGGCGCAATGTCGCCACCTCCAGCGGCAAGGTGGTGTTCGAGAACGAGATGTTCCAGATGATCCAGTATGCGCCCAGCACGGCGACGGTCCATCAGACGCCTTTGTTGATGATGCCACCTTGTATCAACAAGTTCTACATTCTCGACCTGCAGCCGGAAAATTCGGTCGTCAAGTACGCCGTCGACCAGGGCAACACGGTGTTCCTCGTGTCCTGGCGCAATCCCGACGCGTCGATGGCCAAGGTCACGATGGACGACTACATCGAGCAAGGCGCGATCAAGGCGATCGAAGTGGCGCAAGCCATTTCCGGGCAGAAGAAGCTCAATTGCTTCGGCTTTTGCGTCGGCGGCACCATCATGAGCATGGCCTTGGCAGTGCTGGCGGCGCGCGGCGAACAGCCCGCGGCCAGCCTGACCTTGTTGACCACCTTGCTCGACTTTTCCCACACGGGCGTGCTCGAAGTGTTCATCGATGAGGCCTCGGTGCGCCTGCGCGAGCAAACCCTCGGTAACGGCGGCCTGATGCAGGGGCGCGACCTGGCCACCACCTTCTCGGCCCTGCGTCCGAACGACCTGGTGTGGAACTATGTGCAGTCGAACTACCTCAAGGGCAAGGAGCCGCCACCGTTCGACCTGCTGTACTGGAATTCGGACAGCACCAGCCTGCCTGGTCCGATGTTCTGCTGGTACCTGCGCCACACCTACCTGGAGAACAGCCTGATCGTGCCGGGCAAGCTGACCGTGGCCGGCGCGCCGGTCGACCTGGGCGCGATCGACGCGCCGGTGTTCCTCTACGGCTCGCGGGAAGACCACATCGTGCCGTGGACTGCGGCCTTCGCCTCGAGCGCGGTGCTCAATCCGAAGCAGGCGAAACGCAACCGCTTCGTGTTGGGCGCGTCCGGCCACATCGCCGGCGTGATCAATCCGGCCTCGAAAGGCAAGCGCAGCTACTGGACCAATGACGCCGCTGGCCGCGCGCGCCCGGCCACGGCCGAGGCCTGGATGGCCGGCGCGACCGAGCACAAGGGCAGCTGGTGGGGCGAGTGGTCGCAATTCCTGGCCGAGCATGGCGGCAAGGACATCAAGCCGCGCAACAAGCTTGGCAACGCAAAGTACCAGCCCACCGAGACCGCGCCGGGCCGCTATGTGAAGGTCAGGGCTGACTGAGGCCCCATGAGGCAGGGCAACGCCCGTTGCCCTGTGCTTACTTTTGGTTGCGATGCAATAAATGCTGCACCTGCGCAGGGAAAGTGGTATTTTTTGGAATAAGCGCTCTATAATGCGAAAAGTAGGGGGCGTTGAGAGTGGGCCTGGTCCGCTTTTTTCAGAAAATCAATCAGCATGCGCTGCGGCGCAATACGTGGAACTTGAGATGAGTAGTGCAAAAAAGAGCAATGAACGCCTGATCAAGAAATACCCGAATCGTCGCCTGTACGATACCCAGACAAGTTCGTACATCACGCTCACTGACGTCAAGCAGCTGGTGCTCGACGCCGACGAATTTACCGTCGTCGATGCCAAGACCAACGAAGACCTGACACGCAGCATCCTGCTGCAAATTATCCTCGAAGAAGAAGCCCACGGTGCGCCCATGTTTTCCAGCGTGGTGCTGTCGCAAATTATTCGTTACTACGGCCATGCGATGCAGGGCATGATGGGGTCCTACCTGGAAAAGAACGTCCAGGCCTTCACTGACATCCAGAACAAGTTCACCACCGGTTCCACTGGCGCCTTCGAAGGCAAGCCCTTCAGCCCGGAAATGTGGAACCAGTTCATGAACGTGCAGGGCCCGATGATGCAGGGCATGATGAACAATTACATCGACCAGAGCAAGAGCCTGTTCGTGCAGATGCAGGAACAGATGCAAAGCCAGAGCAAGAACATCTTCGGCACCTTCCCGTTCCCCCCCGTCGACAAGAAATAAGTAGCTTCGCCGTTCCCGCGCAGGCACCGGTTTCTGTCAACCGCCCACAGTCCTTGAACGTCATTCCCGCCTTCGGGGGAACGACGTTCGATGAGGTATAATGGCCGATTAGTCTGCCATTTCCGCGTCCCCATCCCATGTCCGAACTTCGCCGTATCCCCGTTTCCGCCTCCGATTCCCTGCCAGGCGCGCCTGCCGCCGCGCCCAAGGTCGGCTTCGTCTCGCTCGGCTGCCCCAAGGCGCTGGTCGATTCCGAACAAATCCTCACCCAGCTGCGCGCCGAAGGCTATGAAACGGCCAAGTCCTACGACGGCGCCGACCTGGTCATCGTGAACACCTGCGGCTTCATCGACGCCGCCGTCCAGGAGTCGCTCGACGCCATCGGTGAGGCGCTGGCCGAGAACGGCCGCGTGATCGTGACCGGTTGCCTGGGCGCGAAAAAAGACGCGGCCGGCGACGACATCATCATGAAGGTGCACCCGAAAGTGCTGGCCGTGACGGGCCCGCACGCGCTGGCCGAGGTGATGGACTCGGTCCACCTGCACCTGCCCAAGCCGCATGAGCCGTTCTTCGACCTGGTGCCTGCGCAGGGCATCAAGCTCACGCCCAAACATTACGCCTACCTGAAAATTTCCGAAGGCTGCAACCACCGCTGCAGCTTCTGCATCATTCCATCGATGCGCGGCGACCTCGTCTCACGCCCGATCGCCGAGCTGATGCTGGAAGCGGAAAACCTGTTCAAGGCCGGCGTCAGGGAATTGCTCGTCATCTCGCAAGACACCAGTGCCTACGGCGTCGACGTCAAGTTCCGCTCCGGTTTCTGGAATGGCCGCCCGGTCAAGACCCACATGACGCAGCTGGTCGAGGCGCTCGGCCAGCTGGCCGCGCAATACGGCGCCTGGGTGCGCCTGCATTATGTGTATCCGTATCCGCATGTCGACCAGGTGATCCCGATGATGACCGGCGGCCATGTGCTGCCTTACCTCGACGTGCCAATGCAGCACGCCCATCCTGACGTCCTCAAGCGCATGAAGCGCCCGGCCAGCGGCGAGAAGAACCTCGACCGCATCCAGGCCTGGCGCGCCATGAACCCGGACCTGACGATCCGCTCGACCTTCATCGCCGGCTTTCCGGGCGAGACCGAGGCCGAGTTCGAGTACCTGCTCGACTTCCTCAAGGAAGCGCAGATCGACCGCCTGGGCTGCTTCGCCTATTCGCCGGTGCAGGGCGCGACGGCCAATGAACTGGCCAATCCGGTGCCGGAGGCACTGCGCGAGGAGCGCCGCGCGCGCGTGATGCTGCTGCAGGAAGAAATCTCCGCCAAGCGCCTGCAGGACAAGGTCGGCAAGACCGTGCGCGTGCTGATCGATGAGGTCAATCGCAACGAAGCGGTGGGCCGTTCGTCCGCCGACGCGCCCGAGATCGACGGCGTGGTGCACATCAAGCGCTCGCTGGTGCCGGGCAAGAAGCTGACGGTCGGCGAGTTCGCCGACGTCACCGTTACCGCAGCCGACGCGCACGACCTGTGGGCGTCGGTGGCGTAAGCGCACGCAATGGTGGAAGGCGCTCGACCGATTCCACCCTGCGCGCTGATGATTCATTCGAAGAACCGTCATTCCCGCGCAGGCGGGAACGATGAGTTTGTACCTGCCGTTGACGGCTCGCAGAGTGGAAATGTGCAGCACTTTCCACCTTTTCAGCCCTACCGGAATCGCAGTCATGAAAAAATCCCAACAAACCAAACTGATCCACAGTGACTACGCGGCGCCACAGGGCTTCGCTGCGTTGCCGACCGCGATCCACCACGCTTCCACGGTCCTGTTCAAGGACGTCGCCTCGATGCGCTCGGGCCAATGGAGAGAGAAGAACGCCTACACCTACGGCCTGCATGGCACGCCGACCACGTTCACGCTGGAAGCGCGGCTGGCCGAAATCGAAGACGGCAATTTCTGCCTGCTGGCCCCGAGCGGATTGGCTGCGATCGCAATGGTTGACTTCGCGCTGCTGCAAACCGGCGACGACGTGCTCTTGCCCGACAACGTCTACAACCCGAACCGCGAACTGGGCAAATGGCTCACCAGCGACTTCGGCATCAGCGCACGCTACTACGATCCGCTGATCGGTGAAGGCATCGCCGCACTGATCGAGCCGAACACCAAATTGATCTGGACCGAAGCACCGGGCTCGGTATCGATGGAAGTGCCGGACCTGCCGGCCATCTGCAAGGTGGCGCACGAGCGCGGCGTGCTCGTCGCGCTAGACAATACCTGGTCGGCCGGCCTGGCGCTGCGCGGCTTCGAGCTTGGCGTCGACATCATCATGCAGGCGTTGACCAAGTACCAGTCGGGCGGCTCGGATGTGCTGATGGGCGCCTTGATCACCCGCGAGCGCGCGCTCAACGATCGGCTGGCGATGGCCCATATGCGGCTGGGAATGGGCGTCAGTCCGGATGACGCCTTCCTTGTCATGCGCGGGCTGCCGAGCATGAAATTGCGCTTCGATGCGCACGACGCGGGTGCGCGCAAGGTCGCCACCTGGCTCAAGGCCCGTCCTGAAATTGCGCGCGTGTTGCACCCGGCGTTCACCGATTGCCCGGGCCACGAGATCTGGAAGCGCGATTTCCAGGGCGCCGGCGGCTTGTTCTCGGTGGTGTTCGACGCGCGCTATACGGAACAGCAGACCGACCGCTTCGTCGACGCGCTGACCCTGTTCGGGATTGGATACAGCTGGGGTGGCGCCAACAGCCTGGTGATGCCGTACCGGATACAGGCGATGCGCCAGGCGTGGCCAGATGCGGGCGTGCTGGTGCGCTTCAACATTGGCCTGGAAGACGCGGACGACCTGATCGCCGATATCGAGCAGGCGCTCGCTACCTTTTGACAAGTAGGGTGGAAAAGCGAAGCGCATTCCACCATGAGCCGTCGATGACTCATGGTGGAATGCGCTTCGCTTTTCCACCCTACGATCCTGTCAATATTTCGATTTCACGAAGAATTAGATTTTCAATTGATTCACACGTTGTGTGAGATCACGCCATGTTACTGATGCAGCACGCGGCGAATGGTGTTGGCCAGGTCTTCGGCCACGAACTTGGCCACGTAGGCGTCGGCGCCCACGCTCTTGACGTGGTCCTCATTAGTGGTGCCCGACAACGATGAGTGGATCACCACCGGCAGGGCCGAAAAGCGCGCCGACTTCTTGATATTGCGGGTCAGCGTGAAGCCGTCCATTTCCGGCATTTCAAGGTCGGTCAACACCAGCGCGACCTTGTCGGTGACAGTTTTTCCTTCCTTCTCGGCGGCCGCTGCGATGGTGTGCAGCTGGTCCCAGCATTCCTTGCCGCTCTTGGTCATGATGAACGGCGCACCCATCGCGTCGAGCCCTTGTTCGATCAGCGCACGCGCAACGACCGAATCGTCGGCGGCCAGGATCACGGCGCCCGGCTTGAGGCGGATCTTCGGGCCGATGGTTTCCGGGTTGACGTCCGGCCGGTCGCTCGGCGTCATGTTGCGCAAGATGGTCTCCACGTCCAGCACCTGGGCCAGGCGGGTGACGCCGTCGACCTCGTCGAGACGGGCGATGCTGGTCACCATGCCGGTGGCGGCGCTCGCTTCGGCCGACATCACCTGGCTCCAGTCCAGGCGCACGATTTCCTCCACCGACTCGACCGCGAAAGCCTGGGTCGTGCGCGCGAATTCAGTCACCAGCATGATGTTCAGGCCAGTCTTGGGAATGCAGCCTGTAATGGCCGGCAAGTCCATGACCTGGATGATCTGGCCGCGCAGATTGACCACGCCCAGCACGTGCGGCAGCGAGCCGGCAATCGCGGTGATTTCCGGCATCGCCACGATTTCGCGGATCTTGAATACATTGATGCCGAACAGTTCGCTTCGCTCGCCGTTTTCGTCGCCGCCGAGGCGGAACAACAGTAATTCGAATTTGTTGGTGCCTGTCAGGTTGCTGCGTTCGTCAACTTCCTGTTGTACATTTTTCATGTCGGTTCCTTGAGAGGCGAGTCGCCAGAGTAGCGCTGCTTGGGCGGCTTGTAACTTGTCCTTTGGGACAGTATTCCGGCCACGCAATGTCCATGTTGCTCCAACTCATTGTAACCGCGAATTGCGACCGCTTAGTCCGGCATCGCCCGATTGTTGTTGAGGTCGATGAAACCCTTAATCAGCCGATAAGCTTTCCATATCCAGGCAATGCAAAACATCAACCAGGCAAGGGGGATGCCGATGATCGTCAGGGCCACCAGGATGCTGGCGCACACACCGGCGACGTAGATCCAGAACGAGTTGATCATCCAGCTATGGTGGCTGTAGACCATGCTGCCTTCCGACTCGGGGCGCTTGATGTAGTTAATGATCAGCGGCACGATCGAAAGCATGCCAAGGCTGAAGAAAAAGGTGGCACCGTGGATCAGGTAGAGCACGCGGGCAAGCTGCTTGGTTTGCTCGAGATTGTTGTCTAAGACCAATGGCTGGGACATGGCAGGCTCCATTTTATCGGGTGGCGACGCATGCGAAGGGCAGTGCCGTCGCGCCGATTGTAGCAGGATCAGCTGTTTTTTCGATAAGCTTGCGCCTGTGTTTCAGCCCAGGCGATGATGCCGCGCGCATCGATCGCACCGGGTTGGCGCGCCACTTCGCGCCCGCCCACAAAAAGGGCCAGCGTCGGGATGCTGCGAATCTGGAAGCGCGCGGAAAGGTCCTGGGATGCTTCGGTGTCGACTTTAAGCAGCCGCATGCGCGGTTCGAGGCGCTGGGCGGCCTGGGCGTAGGCCGGAGCCATCGCCTGGCATGGCCCGCACCAGGCGGCCCAGAAGTCAACCAGCACCGGCAGGTCGCTGCGCTCGATGTGGCGGGTGAAGCGCGCACTGCTCGCGTCAAGCGGCTTGCCGAGGAACAGCTCGCGCGCGCACTTGCCGCATACGGGCTGGTCGGACAGGCGTTCCTGGGCGATGCGATTGACGGCGTCACAGTGGGGACAAACGATGTGAAACGACGTGCCCATGCTGGCTCCAGTGGTCAAGGTAGATGCCTCCATTGTATTGCCAAGGCCGGAATCGGGTTGGCCGCTCGTCATCCAAGTTTCAGTCAAACGTTTTCCGTTGTTCGCGTGAAGTATCGGATTAAATTATTTTTTAATAACATCTTTACCATTCATGAAAATTAAAATAAGATGTAGTTAAACGTTTTCCTTCAACCATTCTGGAAGGCGCAAAATCAAAACATTTGTCCGGAGACTAATATGAATCTGAAGCACCGCCACCTGAGCAGGAAAGCCCGCATGTGCTGCGCCATCGCCACCCTCAGTCTGTCCTCGGGCATGGCCAGCGCCGGGGTTGTGTACGTCTCGACATCGAGCGAGCTCACTGCAGCGCTGGCGAATGCGGCTGCTGGCCAGACGATCCAGATGGCCGACGGCATCTACAACGGCAATTTCATCGCCACGGCGGTCGGTTCGGCCGCCGCGCCGATCCGCTTGCTTGGGTCCGCGAATGCGGTGCTCCAAAGCTCGGCCGGCACCGGTTACGGGCTCTATCTGAACAACGCGCAGTACTGGGATGTCAGTGGATTTACCGTCAGTAACTACCTCAAGGGAATCGTGCTCGACGGCTCCAGCAATAACACGCTGGAAAACCTGACGGTCGATAATATCGACCAGGAGGGCGTTCACTTTCGCAAGTCCAGCTCCAACAACACCATTCAGTTCAGCCATATCTTCGACACCGGCAATGGACCTGGCCCGAGCGACTCCGGCTTTGGCGAAGGCATCTACATCGGTTCGGCCGTGTCAAACTGGGCCACTCTGACGGGCGGCAATCCCGATGCCAGCAACTACAACCGGGTCATTTCGAACCTGATTGGCGTCAATGTGCGCGCCGAAGGGGTCGACATCAAGGAAGGCACGATCGGCGGCCTGATCCTGAACAATACCTTCGACGCTTCCGGGATCAGCGGAGCGAATTCTGCCGACAGCGTAGTCGACGTGAAGGGGAGCAACTACACACTCAAAGGCAACGTCGTGATCAACCCGGCACATACGGCCGCCTTGCTCGATGCCTTCCAGGTGCATGTGGTCAAGGACGCCAACAACGTCAATTTGGCGAACTCCGGAACCAACAACACATTCGACGCAAACAGCTTCAATACAGGCAACGCCAACGGCTATGGCGTCAACGTGGTGGGGGTCTCATCGGGAGCTACAGGCAATGCCGTGTGCAGCACGAACAGTTTGACAGGCCCTGGAAAGGGCGTGTCGAACATCGCCCTGAGCAGTTGCGCCCAGGTCGATGAACCGAGCCCGCTCGCCCTGATGCTGCTCGGTGGCCTCGGCCTGGGCGCCGTACGCCGCTTGCGGTCGCGGCGCTAAGCCCGGTCAGCTGAGCGTCCGGTCGCGCGCCATCGCCGTGCCAAGCGTGCCATTCCAGAGCAGCAGCCCACCGACGCTCAGCGCCCCGCACAGCATGGCGTGCAGGCCGAAGCCCGGTTCGAACGAGACGAACCACATCAGGCCGACCATGCCGCCGATGGTCATCAGCATGCCGGCCAGCGCCGCGTAGGCCAGCCAGTTCCGGGCGCCGGCGCGCAGCGCGATGCGGATGGTGCTGACGGCGTCTTGTTGCATGTTCATGGTGTTCCCTGGTTTGTTGTACGGCTGGCGCTTGCGCGCCCGCCAAAAATGACCGTGCCCAGCGAAGCCACGATCAAGGCGATGCCTGCCCATTGCCAGCCACTGATCTGGTCACCCAGTACCAGCATGCCCGCCGCGACCCCGACCAGTGGCACGCCCAGGCTGAACGGCGCGACCCGGTTGACCGCATGCCGCTTGAGCAGCCCGGTCCACAGTGCGTAGGCGACGATGGTGGCGAACCAGCCCAGATAGGCCAGCGACAGCCAGGCGGTCCACGAGGTGCTGCGCCAGTCCCAGCGCGTGCCCGCCGGATCGAAGGCCAGCGACAACAGCACAAACGGCAGCAGCGGTACCAGGCTGCTCCAGACCATGAACGCCGTTACGTCGAACTGGGGCGTGGAGCGCTGGGCGCGCCGCACCACGATGTTCGAGGCGGCCCACATCGCGGCCGAGCCGAGGCACAGGGCAAAGCCGAGCGCTGTGCTTCCTCCCGCCTGGCCCGGCGCCACGTAATTCATGCCGAAGCAGGCCAGGCCCAGTGCCGCCAGCAGCAAGCCGGCCAGCAGGGCGCGGCTGGCCCGCTCGCCAAGCATCACGAAGCCGAACAGCGCTGTGAAAAAAACCTGGGTCTGCAGCAGCACCGAGGCCAGCGCCGCCGACATGCCGATGCGCAGCGACACGAACAACAGCCCGAACTGGCCCACGCCCTGGCACAGGCCGTACAGCAGCAGCCATTTCCAGTGCAGCCTGGGTGGCTTGATCAGCAACACCAGCGGCAGCACGGCGAACAGGTAGCGTCCCGCGCCGAGCTGGAACGGGGTCATCTCGCGCAGGGCGTACTTCATCGCGATAAAGTTGGTACCCCAGATCAGCACCACGCCCAATGCGGCGGCGTAGTCGCGACCGCCCAGATGACGGTGTCTCACTAGTGCGACTGCGCGCCGCCGAGGTAGGCCGCCACCACCTTGGGGTCGCTCTTGAGGCTCTCGGCCGGGCCGTGCACGGAAATACTGCCATTCTCGAGCACGTAGCCATAATCGGCCACATTCAGCGCGGCCGCAGCGAACTGCTCGACCAGCAGCATGGTCACGCCCTCGGACTTGAGGCGCGTGATGATGCGGAACACTTCCTCGACCAGGATCGGCGCCAGGCCCATCGACGGTTCGTCGAGCAGGATCACTTCCGGGTTGAGCATGACGGCGCGCGCCATCGCCAGCATTTGCTGCTCGCCGCCGGACAGCGTTCCGGCCAGCTGGTGCTGGCGCTCCTTCAGGCGGGGGAACAATTCGAGCGCCTTTTCCAGGTCGTGCTTGACGTCGCCGCGCGGGCGCGCCCGCGTGAAGCGGGGAAACGCGCCCAGCAGCAGGTTGTCCGTCACCGACATGGTGGAGAACACGCGCCGGCCCTCGGGCGAATGGGCCAGCCCGGCGCGCGCGATCTTGTGCGAGTCCAGGCCGGTGATGTCCTTGCCGCCGAGCGTGACGCTGCCGCCCTTGGGTTTGATCATGCCGGAGATGGCGCGCATGGTGGTGGTCTTGCCGGCCCCGTTCGAGCCGATCAGGGTCACCAGCTTGCCCTTGGGGACTTCGAGCGAAATGCCGTGCAGGACTTCGACCTTGCCGTATGCCGCTTGCAGGTTTTGAATGGAGAGCATGGGTGGTCCTTGTCAGTGCGCGGCGGCTGCTTCGCCGCCAAGGTAGGCTTCGATCACCTTCGGATCGCCCTGGACCGCGCCGGGCGTGCCCTCGGCGATCTTCTGGCCGAAGTCGAGCACCGTGACCGTGTCGGAAATGGACATCACCACGTCCATGTGGTGCTCGATCAGGATGATGGTGATGCCGTGGTCGCGAATCTTGCGGATGATCGCCATCAATTCCTTGATGTCGGGCGCGGTCAGGCCGGCGGCCGGCTCGTCGAGCAGCAGCAGACGCGGGTTCAGGCCCAGCGCGCGCCCAATCTCGAGCAGGCGCTGCTTGCCGTAGGGGAGGTTGCGCGCCTCTTCGTTTGCCAATGCCGACAGGCCGACGAATTCGAGGATGCCGGCGGCCCGTTCGCGCGCCGCCTTTTCCTCGCGCTTGTAGCGCGGCGTTTGCAGCATCACGTCGGCCACGTTCGATTTGAAGGTGTGGTGCAGGCCGACCAGCACGTTCTCGGTGGCGGTCATTTCGCCGAACAGCTGCACATTCTGGAAGGTGCGCGCAATGCCGCCCAGCGCGATTTGCGACGGGGTGCGGCCGGTGATGGCCACCCCGTCGAACTGTACCTGGCCGGCAGTCGGCTGGTAGATGCCGGTCAACACGTTCATCATGGTGCTCTTGCCCGAGCCGTTCGGGCCGATCAGGCCATGCACCGAGCGCGTGCGCACTTCCAGGTCGACCTGGTTGAGCGCCTTCAGGCCACCAAACTGCATCAGGATGCGCTCGACCTTGAGTAGTGTGCCGCCTTGCGCGCCGACCTTGGCGCCGGCGAAAGGATCACTGGCGCTGGCCTGCGACAGCGCCGTGTCGTGCACCGCGCCGCGCCCGACCAGGCCGCGCAGGAAGCCGACGATACCGTCTTGCAGGTAGTACACCACGAACAGGGTCATCAGGCCGAAGATGGTCAGGCGCCAGTCGACCATGCTCTCGAGCCGGTATGAGAACCAGGCCATGCCAACGGTGGCCACCAGCGGCACGGCGACGCCGCGCGGCGTGCTGCGCTGTTTCGCCAGCGCGATTCCCGAGCCGATCACGGCCAGCACGGCGGCGGCCACCGCGATCTTGCGGAACAGTTCGATGTCGGCCAACAGGCTGGGCAGCATGACCACGATCAGCGCGCCGATCAGCGAGCCGGAGCGGGTCTTGCGCCCGCCCATGATCACCGCCAGCAGGAACATGATGGTCAGCTCGAAGTTGTAGGTGTTGGGCGAGATGTACTCTTCGGAGTAGGCGTACAGGCTGCCGGCAAGGCCAGCGAAACCGGCGCTGATCACGAAGGCGTACACCTTGTAGCGGTAGACCGACACGCCCATGCAGTCGGAGGCGATCGGGCTGTCGCGCAGCGCCTCGAAGGCGCGCCCCAGGTTCGACTTGAGGATGCGGTGCACCACGATCAGCGACAGCACCATCAGGATCGCCACCAGGTAGAAGTAGCCCACTTCGTTCAGCTTGGTGCCAAACAGCTCGGGCTTGCTGATCTTGATGCCCATCGGGCCTTCGGTCAGGAAGGTCATCTCATTGATCATGATCTGGACGATGGTGCCGAAGGCCAGCGTCACCATGGCCAGGTAAGGGCCGGTCACGCGCAGCGCGGGCAGGGCCAGGATGGCGCCAAACACGGCCGCGCCGGTCACGCTGGCCAGGATCGCCAGGAACCAGGGCACGCTCAGTTTGAACACCAGCACGCCGGTGATGTAGGAGCCGATGCCGAACAGGCCGGCATGGCCCAGCGAGACCTGGCCGGTGTAGCCGACCACGATGTCCAGGCCAAACAGCAGGATCGAATAGATCAGGATCGTTTCGGCCAGGTGGATGTAGTAAGGGTTGCTAAATACCATCGGGTACAGCGCCAGTGCGAGTACCCCGAGCACGCCAATTGCAAGGATCTTTTTGTTCATTCTCAGACTTTCTTGATCGCGGTTTTGCCGAACAGGCCGGCCGGCTTGATCGCCAGTACCAGCAGCAGCAGCACCAGCCCCGGTACTTCCTTGTAGCCAGTCGAGATGTAGTAGCCGGTCGCCGTTTCCGCGATGCCGAGGATGATGCCGCCAACGATCGCGCCCACGCCCGAGGTCAGCCCGCCGATGATGGCCACGGCGAAGGCCTTCAGGCCGAGCGAGGCGCCCATGGTGGCGCTGGCCAGCGTCAGTGGCGCCACCAGCACGCCGGCGAAGGCCGCCGTGGCCGACGAGAGCGCGTACGAAAAGGTGATGACCATGCGGGTATTGATGCCCATCAGGCCGGCCGCGTCGCGGTCATTGGCAGTGGCCACCACGGCCTTGCCGTAGATCGATTTGCGGTTGAAGACTTCGACGGCCAGCATGATCGCCAGCGCGCCGACGATGACGGCCAGCTGCATCGGCTGCACGTTGGCGCCGAGAACCTGGAACGGGGCCGAACTGAGCGGGGAAGGGAAGGTCATGACGTCCTTGCCCCAGATGTTTTCAGCGACGTTCTTGAAAATGATCGCCAGCGCGATGGTCGACATGATCCAGCCGAATTCGGACTTGATCTTGATCGCCGGGCGCACCCCGATCCATTCGACGAAGATGCCCTGCAAGGCGCCGAACACGAGCACGATGGGGATCATCAGCCAGTAACTCATGTACGGGCCGCCATGGACCGTGCCCACCAGGGACAGGCCGACCAGCGCGCCCAGCATCAGCGCCTCGCCCTGGCCGAAGTTCAGGGTGCCGGAGGTGGCGAACGTCAATTGGTAGCCGAAGGCGATGACGGCGTAGATCATGCCGAGCGCGATGCCGCTAAAGACAAGCTGTAACAGGATTTCCATTTTTCACCCAATAGATGGCGCGCGGGCGCCACCGGTCAACAAGAAAAAGGCCAGCCTTGACTGCTCAAGACTGGCCCGTGCGCAGCATGGATGCGTACTTACTTGGCCAGCACCACGTGGCCGCCTTTGACTTCCCCGAACACGGTGTTCTCGGCGGTGATCGCCTCATGGTCGGTTTTGCTGAACGGCTTGTTATAGGTCGTGACGACGCCTTCGATTTTCTCGTGCAGGTCTTCGAGCGCGGCCAGCACTTTCGGGCCGTCGGTGCTGCCAGCCTGCTTGATGGCCGCGGCCAACAGGTAGATCGAGTCGTAGCCCTGGGCCGCCGACACCGGCGACGGCATGCGGCCATTGGCCGGCTTGTAGGCGGCGACGTAGGCGTCGATGAAGGCTTTGCGCTTCGGATTGGTGGCGTCCTGGATGAAGGTTTGCGGCATGCGGGTGCCGTCGCCGTTCTTGCCGGCGTTGTCGATGAAGTTGGCCATCGACAGCGTCCAGCTGCCGATCAGCGGCACTTTCCAGCCCAGTTTCTCCATGCCGTTGGCGATCTGGGCCAGCTCGGGGCCGATGCCGTAGGTGAGCACCACTTCGGCGCCCGCCTGTTTCGCCTTGAGCAGCTGGGCTGTCATGTCGACGTCCTGCAGGTTGTACTTCTCGACCGAGACGGCGGTGACGCCTTTCGCGCCCAAGGCCTTTTCGAGGTCGGCGCGGCCCAGCTGGCCGTAGTTGGTGGAGTCGGCCAGGATCGCGACCTTCTTGAACTTGCGGCGCACGATCGCCTCATCGACAATCATCGCCGACTGGATGGTATCGTTGGCTGAATTGCGGAAGATGTAGTTTTCCGGCTTGTCGGCGAATTGCTTGGTTACGATCGAACCGGTGGCGACGTTGTTCATGACGGGGATCTTGGCGTCCTCGTAGAAGCGCTGCGAGGCCAGCGCCACGCCGGTGTTGATGTAGCCCACGGTGGCGGCCACTTTCTCCTTGTTGATCAGCTCCTGGGCGATCTGCACGCCGCGCTCGTTTTTCGCCTCGTCGTCGCGCTCGATCAGCTGGATCTGGCGACCCAG
Source organism: Pseudomonadota bacterium (assembly GCA_040390195.1). Taxonomy (GTDB): domain Bacteria; phylum Pseudomonadota; class Gammaproteobacteria; order Burkholderiales; family Burkholderiaceae_D; genus Telluria_A. The sequence goes on from JAZJYV010000034.1 coordinate 75,557, forward strand.
GATGCCGCCCTTGGCGTTGATTTCCGCCGCCGCCAGCTTGACGCCGTCGCGCATCGACACGCCCATGGGCGCCGAGCCACCCGTGAACGGGCCGGAGACGCCGATCTTGATCGGTTCCGCCGCCATGGCGGCCATCGAGAAACCGAGTGCCACGCCTGCTACGATTGCTTTTACCTTCAAATTCATCTGTCGTCTCCGTTGGTTTTGTATGGTCGCACGGTGGCCTGACCGCGCCATCGATGATTCATTGTATGGGAGCCCCTGTGCCGCCGCAAACGAATGATGTGACGCATTGCAGCAAAAGCAAACGTAAGAAAACAGTAAGGAAAAACGGGTAGGGACAGCGGGGCGATTTGAAAAGGAAGGAGGAAGGCCGCAGCGGCGTGCGGCCTCCCTGATTTGGTGCGTTTAGCGGTGAAAACCGACCCGCCCGCCCCAGCCGCCATGGCGGCAGCACCAGCCGCCGTTGCCGAACACAAAGCCCAAGCTCAGCGACACAGGTGGGTAGTAGTAGGGATCGTACACCGGCTGAGGCACGTAGACCGGTTGCGGAACATAAACCGGTTGCGCCAATGCCACAGGCTGCGAGCTGTATTCGACCGGCGCGCTGCTGACGGTGCCGCCGGCGGCCATCCGTTCGCCGGTGCCTGGCGCGACCGGGGTGACCGACACCACATGCCATTGCGATTGGTCGACGGGCTGGTAGGCGCGGGCGTAGTTGGCGCGCGGAGGCGCAACGACACAGCCGGCGAGGGTGGTAGCCAGCACGGTGATGGCGAGTATTGATTTCATGGTGAATCTCCTGTCCTGATACACGTATGATAAGAACTTTTTTGGCACTTTGCCATGGAATTACAGCTTGTTACATTCGCGCGTTGCGGAAAACGTGGGATATACTTTTGACATGACGAGCATACGACGATCGAACCGAGCAGACATTCCCGCCATGGAAGCCTTGATCGCCCGTTCGGGGATCGGGCTGAGCGTGGGATTTTACACAGAAGCCCAGGCCGAGGCGGTCACGCGCGAGGTGTTCGGGGTCGACAGCCAACTGGTTGAGGACGGTACCTATTTCGCCATCGAGGAGGGCGGGGTGATCGTTGCCTGCGGCGGCTGGAGCAAGCGCTCGACGGACTATGGCGGCGACCAGCACAAGTCGGGGCCGGACCGGCTGCTCGACCCGACGATGGAAGCGGCGCGCATCCGCGCGTTTTTCGTCGAGCCGGGACAGGAGCGGCGCGGACTGGGCGGCATGCTGCTGGAGCACTGCACGGCGGCCGCGCGGGCGGCCGGCTTTACGGCACTCGAGCTGGTCTCGACGATGCCGGGCGAGCCGCTCTACAAGGCCTATGGCTTCGTGCCGACCCAACAGCTGGAGCTGGAGCTGTCGGGCGGCGTCCTGGTGCCCTTGACGCGCATGCGCAAAGAAATGGCAGGATGAACCGTCGAACACGGTACAAGGCGTGAACAATTCAAAAATCTGACCCATCGTTCCCGCGCAGGAGGGAACCCATAGGTCGCCAAATGAGTCGCATGGTATGGGGTCGGCCTGCGCGCGAACGACGGTTCTGTCGAGAAAACGAAATATTCAGCAGCTCGAAGGGTGGAATGGGCTTTCCTTTTCCACCCTGCGTGGTTCGACGACTCTCAAGGTGCGACGACGTTCAGCAGGCCATCGAGGCCGACAAAATTGAGCGCCACGCTCGCCTGCTCGCGCACCACCGGCTTGGCGCGAAACGCCACCGACAGTCCCGCAATCGACATCATCTGCAAATCATTGGCGCCGTCGCCCATCACAATCGCCTCCCGCCTCGATATGCCCATCTCCTGGCAAACGCGCTGCACGGTGCGCATTTTCTCGGCGGCGTCGACGATGCCGCCGACCACGCGCCCGGTCAGTTTGCCGTCGGCGATCTCGAGCACGTTGGCGTGCGTGTAGTCGAGCCCCAGCCGGGCCTGCAGGCGCTCGGTGAAGAACGTGAACCCGCCCGACACCAGCAGCGTTTTGAGCCCGGCCGCGCGCACCGCGGCCAGCATCGCCTCACCGCCCATTGAGATGGCCAGCCGCTCGTCGTACACGCGCGCCAGCGCCGACGCGTCCAGGCCCTTGAGCAGCGCCACGCGCCGCTGCAGGCTTTCTGAAAACTCCAGCTCGCCGCGCATCGCCGCCTCGGTGATGGCCGCCACCTGCGGCTTCAAACCCTGCATGTCGGCGATTTCATCGATGCATTCGATGGTGATCAGGGTCGAGTCCATGTCCATCGCCACCAGCTTGAAGTCGGCCAGCGTGCGGCCCGCTTCGATGAACGTGGCGTCGAGCTGGGCTTCCTGGGCGGCGGCGGCCACGGCGCGCCGGACGTTGTCGCTGTGTTCAACCTGTTCGCCGCGCAGCGCGTGCGCGTGCAGCGCGACCACGCGCGCCGGATTGGCCAGCGCGGCAATGCGCCGCAAGTCGGAGTCAAGGGCGTGCAGCCCCTGCAAAACCAGGTTCATCGTCATTGTCTAGGCCAGGAGTTGTTTGATGGTTTGTTTGACCTGCAGCACGCGCGCGGCCAGGTCGGGCATGCTGACGGTGATGCGCAGCTTGTCCTGCCCGGCCAGCTTGATGTGGCGGTTCTTCTGGATCAGCGAAATGATGCGCATCGAATCGATCGGCGGGTTGACCATGAACTGCAGGCTGGCAGCTTCGCCGTGCGCGTCGATCTTGATGATGCCCACGCTCTTGGCGGCGATCCGCAGGCGGTGCGTCTCGATCAGCGCCTTGACCGGGTCGGGCAGCTTGCCGAAGCGGTCGATCAGCTCCTCTTGCATGTCGTCGACCTTGTGCGGCTCGCCGCAGTTGGCCAGCCGCTTGTAGATCGACAGGCGCTCGTGCACGTCGCCGCAGAAGTCGGCCGGCAGCAGGGCCGGCACGTGCAGGTTGATCTCGGTGGTGGTCGCCAGCGGCGCCGCCAGGTCGGGTTCCTTGCCGGCCTTGAGCGAGCGTACCGCCTCGTTGAGCATGTCCGAATACAGCTGGAAGCCAATCTCGAGCATCTCGCCCGACTGGTTTTCGCCCAGCACTTCGCCAGCGCCGCGGATCTCCAGGTCATGCATGGCCAGGAAGAAGCCGCTGCCCAGCTCTTCCATTTGCTGGATCGCGTCGAGCCGGCGCTGCGCCTGCTTGGTCAGGCCGGTCACGTCGTGCACCAGCAGGTAGGCGTAGGCCTGGTGGTGCGAGCGGCCGACCCGGCCGCGCAACTGGTGCAGCTGGGCCAGGCCGAACTTGTCGGCGCGGTGCATGATGATGGTGTTCGCGGTCGGCACGTCGATGCCGGTCTCGATGATGGTCGTGCACAGCAAAATGTTGAAGCGCTGGGCCACGAAGTCGCGCATCACCTTTTCCAGGTCGCGTTCGTGCATCTGGCCGTGCGCGACGCCGATGCGCGCCTCCGGCAGCAGCTCGGTCAGCATCGCCAGGCGGTTCTGGATCGTCTCGACCTCGTTGTGCAGGAAGTAGATCTGGCCGCCGCGCTTGAGTTCGCGCAGGCAGGCCTCGCGGATCACGGAGCCATCTTCGCCACGCACGAAGGTCTTGATCGCCAGGCGCTTTTGCGGGGCGGTGGCGATGATCGAGAAGTCGCGCAGGCCTTCGAGCGCCATGCCTAGCGTGCGCGGGATCGGGGTGGCGGTCAGCGTCAGCACGTCGACCTCGGCACGCAGGGCCTTGAGCGCTTCTTTCTGGCGCACGCCGAAGCGGTGCTCCTCGTCGATGATCACCAGGCCCAGGCGCGTGAATTGCACGTCCGGGGAAAGCAGCTTGTGGGTGCCGATCACGATGTCGAGCGTGCCGTCGGACATACCCTTGATGGCCGTGTTGATCTCTTTGCCGGAACGGAAACGCGACAGCTCGGCGATGCGCACCGGCCAGTCGGCGAAGCGGTCGGCGAAGGTTTGCGCGTGCTGCTCGGCCAGCAGCGTGGTCGGCGCCAGGATCGCCACCTGCTTGCCGCCCATGACGGCGATGAAGGCGGCGCGCAATGCCACCTCGGTCTTGCCGAAGCCGACGTCGCCGCACACCAGGCGGTCCATCGGTTTGCCGGCGACCATGTCCTTGATGACGTTGTTGATCGCCTCGGCCTGGTCGGGGGTCTCCTCGAAGCCGAAGCTGTCGGCGAAATTCTGGTAGTCGTGCGCCGAATATTCGAACCCGTGGCCCTTGCGAAGGGCGCGCCGGGCATACAGGTTGAGCAGCTCGGCGGCCGTGTCGCGCACCTGCTCGGCAGCTTTGCGCTTGGCCTTTTCCCACTGGCCCGAGCCGAGCGCGTGCAGCGGCGCGTCTTCCGGCGAGGCGCCCGAGTAGCGCGAGATCACGTGCAGTTGCGACACGGGCACGTACAGCTTGGTGTCCTTGGCGTATTCGAGGTGCAGGAACTCGGTTTCGCCTTCGCCCAGGTCCATGCTGGTCAGGCCCATGTAGCGCCCGATGCCGTGGTTGATGTGGACCACTGGGTCGCCGATCTTGAGCTCGGACAGGTCGCGCACCATCGATTCGACCTGGGTCACGCCCTCCTGCTTCTTCTTGCCGGCGCGCCGGCCGGAACCGGCGTACAACTCGGTTTCGGTGATGAACACGAGTTTGCCGACGGCCGCGTCGAACAGCTCGAAGCCGGCCTGCAGCGGCGCCACGCCCAGCGCCAGCCTGGCGTTCGACTGCAGGAAGCCAGGCAGGCCCTCGACCGGGGTCAGGCCCAGCTGGTATTCATTGAAGTACTGCTGCAGCGTTTCGCGCCGCCCGTTCGATTCTGCGCAAATCATGACGCGGCTGTCGTTTTGCAGCAGGTAGGCGCGCAGATTGGTCAGCGGATCGTCGATGCGGCGGTTGACGGCCACGTTCGGGATCGGTGCCGACAGTTCGGAGGCGATGCCGTCGGCATCCTTTGAGATGGTCCAGCGGCCATAGGGCTTGGCCAGCGTGAAGAAATTCTCGTCGGAGAGGAATAACTCTTCGGGCGCGAGCAGCGGGCGGTCGCGGTCGGACTTGAGGAAACGGTAACGCGACTCGGTGTCGAGCCAGAAGCGCTTGATGGCGCCGTCGATGTCGCCCACCAGCGCAACGCTGACCGCCTGCGGCAGGTAGTCGAACAGGGTGGCGGTGTGCTCGAAGAACAGCGGCAGGTAATATTCGATGCCGGCCGAGGCGATGCCGCTGCTGATGTCCTTGTATACCACCGAGCGCGAGGGATCGCCCTCGAAGCGCTCACGCCAGCGGCTGCGAAAGGTCGTGCGCGCGGCCTCGTCCATCGGAAATTCACGGCCCGGCAGCAAGCGCACTTCGCGCACCGGGTACAGCGAGCGCTGGGTGTCGGCGTCGAAGGTGCGGATCGTTTCGATTTCGTCGCCGAACAGGTCGAGCCGGTAGGGTAGGGCTGAACCCATCGGGAACAGGTCGATCAGGCCGCCGCGCACCGAATATTCGCCGGGCGACATGACCTGCGTGACGTGGGTATAGCCGGCCAGAGTGAGCTGGGACTTGAGGCGCGTTTCGTCGAGCTTTTCGCCCTGCTTGAAGAAGAAAGTGTAGGCCGCCAGGAACGACGGTGGCGCCAGGCGCACCAGCGCCGTGGTGGCCGGCACGATCAGCACGTCGCACTGGCCGTTCCGGATTTCGTGCAGCGTGGCCAGGCGCTCGGAGACCAGGTCCTGGTGCGGCGAGAAGGCGTCGTAGGGCAGCGTTTCCCAGTCCGGCAGCAGGTGGCAGGCCAGCTTGGCGTCGGCGAACCAGGGGATCTCGTCAAGCAGGCGCTGGCCGTCACTGGCGTTGGCCACGACGACCGTGAGCATCTGCTTTTGCGCCTTCAGTTCGAGCGCCGCCAGCGCCAGCGCGTAGGCGTCCGCTGATCCATACAGGGTCGGGAGCGCGAATCGGTTGCCGGGTCTGGGGAGGGATTTTTTTAAATCGAAAGGCATGCAGGCGGCACAGTGTGGGCGGAACGGTGGGTAATTATAGCCGCAAACAGGATGTCGTTCCCGCGCGGCGGAGCCGCATGCGTTTGCCCCTTGGGTCGCGAAAATCGATGCGCAGCATGGGTTCCCGCCTGGACCGGAACGGCGTCCTTAGCGACGGTTGGCGATCCCGAACGGCACGTGCACCATCGGGATGGTGCCGCCGGGCGAGGTCTTCAGATGGCTCAGCTGGTCGTCGAAGAAGATGTGCGGCTTGAACACCGACAGCACGCGTGCCTTGTTCATCCCGCCCAGGAAGAAGGTCTCGTTGGCCGACACGCCCCAGCTCTTGAGCGTCGTCACCACCCGCTCATGCGAGGGCGCATTGCGTGCGGTGATGATCGCGATGCGCAAAATCTTCTTGTAATGCGGGTCGCGGCGCTGCATGCGCTCTTCCAGGCGCTGCATCAGCGCCAGCTTCTGGAACATCTCGGCCAGCGGGCCGGGCTGGTGCGGCGTGGCCACATGGCGCGTCTCGTGCGCATGGAATTCGTCGATGTCGTTGTTCTTCTTGAAGATGGTCTCGGACTCGTCATCGGCGATCACGCCGTCGAAGTCGAAGGCGACGCGCAATTCGGCGTCGTCATCATCATCGTCGATCTTCGACGGCAGCACCAGGCCGGCCGGGTAGTTGGCGGCGATGGCATTCTTGACGTCTTCTTCGTTCGCGCTCAGGAACAGGGCCGTGTTGAAGGCGGGCAGATAGCTGAACGGTGACTTGCCGGTCATGAAGACGGCGCGCGAGATGTCCAGGCCATAGTGGGCGATCGAGCGCATCACGCGCAAGCCGGTCTCGGGCGAATTGCGCGAAAACAGCACCACTTCGACCGGCGACTGGCGCGGGAAGCACTTGTTGATGTTCAGGAAGCGCCGGATGAAGGGGAAGGCGACGCCCTTCTCGAGCACGGCGTCCAGGTGCTGCTCCTGGTATTTGCGGTACTCGTCCGGGCCACTGTCGAGATACACCTGGTGCGAGGCCGTCAGGTCGAACAGCGCGCTTGAGGCGACGCCGATGACCAGTTTGTGCTCGATTTGAAACGCCATCAATCTTCCTCGCTACGCAGTTTTTCAAAGCAGGCCAGCGTGGCCTTGTCGAGGCCATGCAGCACGCCGGGGGCGTCGGCGTCGAGCTGGCCGGCGTCGACCAGCAGGCGCAATTTGGCGAGCCGGTCGGCCAGCGCCAGTGCCCGCGCCAGCGGCGCGGCGTCCGGCTGGCCAGCCTTTGCGATCGCCGCCGCCACTGTATCAGGGAAATCCCACAGTGTGGCGATGCGGGCCGACATGGCGCGCGCTTCGGCGAACAGGGAGGCGATGAAGTGTTCCGACTGCGGCAGGTCGGCGCCCGCGTAGATCTGGTCGATCAGGCGAAAGGCGACGATCAGGCCGACGTTTTGCATCAGGCTGGCGAGATAGGCTTCGAACGGGTTGGCGCGCAGGCCGGCGGCGAGCAGGTTGGCTCCCAGCGCGCATTTCTCGGACTGGCTCCAGATCAGCGGCGCGACGTGGCGCGCGAACTGGCCCGCTTGCATGCTGATGATGGGACGAAACGACACGCGCGCGACGACCATGCGCAGGCCGTTTTGCCCCAGCAGCATGACAGCGCCCTCGATGTTGCGGACCGGCGCGGTAGGGTGGTAGTAGGGGCTGTTCGCCTCGCGGATCACTTCGGCCACCAGCACCACGTCCTGGGCCAGCTGGCGCGACAGGTCGGCGCCGGACACGCTGTCGTCGCGCAGGCTGCGCAGCAGTTGGGGGATCACGGCCGGCACCCGCGGCACCAGGGCGGCGCCGGCGTCGGGCGAGGCGGCCAAGCGTGCCAGCTCGTCGAGGATCAGCTTGTCGATGCCGGGCGCGGCTTCGCGCGAGGCGCTGCCGGTGAGCCAGCGGTAGAACAGGCCATCGACGTTCGGTGGCGCCGCGTCCACCGGCACCGGCGCCACCGGTGCCGGTGCGGCGCAGGGCGCGTCAAGGGTGTCATCGGCCGATGAGCCTCCAAACATCCTCGCCAGCCATTTTGTGATCGCCATGTCACCGATTCTACTCGACATTGCTGCCGCACCGACAACTGCGCTCCGGGCGTGACCGGTTTGGCGATGGATCAGCGCCGAGCCGCTCGAGAGAGCCGGCATTCACCTGATCGGTCGTTCCCGCGTGCGCACACTGGTGTCCGGGATAATTCTCCTGACATAGATGCGTACCCAATCAGGCCTTGGGCTACTGCAGAAATCGCGATAATGAGACTTGAAATTCAAGAATCAACGTCGTCCTCGCGAAAGCGGACCCGTACTAAGCACATTTAGCATGGGTCCCCGCCTTCGCGAGGACGACGTCTGGACCTCACCTTGGCCGCGAATTGATCGTGAGCGCATGCTCACTGGAGCTTGCCGACGGATATTTCGATTTCTCGGCCGTTAATTGGTAGTCTCGGGTGCGGGCGGCACGCTGTCCGGGTCCACGTCGATCGACTTGAACTCTGTGGCGTCGGCGTACTCGCTGTAGATCCAGTCCTCGCCGGCACGCACCACCCCTTCGGGCACGGCGCGCTCGGTGACGGGCTGCCTGGCCAGCGCCACGCGCATGTAGTCGATCCAGATCGGCATCGCAAGCGTGGCGCCGAACTCGCGCCCGCCGAGCGATTTGGGATCGTCGTAGCCCATCCAGGCCACCGCCACCACGCCGCTGCCATAGCCGGCAAACCAGCCGTCGACGGCGTCGCTGGTGGTGCCGGTCTTGCCGGCGATGTCGGTGCGTCCGAGCTTCTGGGTCGCCATCGCGCCGGTGCCGTAGCGCGTGACGTCGCGCAGCATGCTGTCGACCACGAAGGCGTTGCGCGGATCGAGCACGCGCTCGCTCTCCTGGTGGGCGGCGACCGGCTTGGCCTGGCTCAGGATGGCGCCCTTGGCGTCGGCGATCCTGGCGATCAGGTAGGGTTCGACCTTGTAGCCGCCATTGGCGAAGACCGCGTACGCTCCCGCCATCTGCAGTGGCGTGACGGCGCCTGTGCCCAGTGCCAGCGTCAGGTTTTTCGGCTGGCGCGCCGGATCGAAGCCGAACTTGCCCAGTGTCTGGTGCGCATATTTGGCGCCGATGGCGCGCAGCAGGCGCACCGAGGCCACGTTTTTCGATTTGGCCAACGCCACGCGCATGGTGATCGGACCGTCGAACTTGCCATCGTCGTTCTTCGGCGACCAGGTCTTGCCGGCGTCCTCGCCCGGCATGTCGAGTGCTTCGTCGAGGATCAGGGTGCCCGGCGAATAGCCTTTTTCCAGCGAAGCGGAGTAAATGAAAGGCTTCATCGACGAACCGGGCTGGCGCCAGGCCTGGGTCACGTGGTTGAATTTTTGCAGGTTGAAGTCGAAACCGCCGACCAGCGCGTGGTAGGCGCCGCTGCCGGAGTCGATCGACACGAAGGCGGCCGACACCAGTGGAATCTGGGTGATCGCCCAGCCGCTCTTCTCCTGCACGATGCGCACCACCGCGCCGGGACGAAGCCGGATGGCGTCCCTGGCGTTGGCGGCCAGGCCGGCGCTGACGAACTTGAGTCCGTCTCCGCTGACGTCGATCGGCTCGCCCTCGGTGCGCTCGACCCGCACCCGCTTGGGCGACACTTCGGTCACCACGGCGGCGATCAGGCGGTCGCTCGAACGGCGCTTGAGCAGTTCCTCGTCGATGGCGTCGTCGCGCTCCTCCTGGCCGGCCGGCAGCGTGATGAAGCCTTCAGGGCCGCGGTAGCCGTGGCGCTGGTCGTAGTCGATCACGTTGCGGCGCACCGATTCGTAGGCCGCGTCCTGGTCGGCCTTGAGGATGGTGGTGGTGACGATGATGCCGCGCGTGTAGCTCTCCTCCTTGAATTCGGCGAATACCGCCTGGCGCGCGATCTCGGCCACGTATTCGGCGTGGCTGCCAAATTCCTGGCCGTGGGGACTGACGCGCAGTGTCTCGGCCAGCGCCTGCTGGTACTGCGCTTCGCTGATGAAGCCGACACTGCGCATGCGCATCAGCACATTATGCTGGCGTTGGCGCGCGCGCTTGGGATTGGCCACCGGGTTGTGGCGCGCCGGGTTTTGCGGCAGTCCCGCCAGCATCGCCATCTCGGCCACTGACAGTTCCTTGAGCGGCTTGTTGAAGTAGGCGCGCGCGGCGCTACCGAAGCCGTAGGCATGCTGGCCCAGGTAGATCTGGTTCATGTACAGCTCGAGGATCTGGTCTTTGGTCAGGGCCGCCTCGATCTTGAACGCCAGCGCGATCTCGATCGCCTTGCGCGAAGGGACCTTGTCGCGCGTGAGGAAGAAATTGCGGGCCACCTGCATCGTGATGGTCGAGCCGCCCTGCTTGAAGCCGCCTGAAAGGTTGACCTTGGCGGCGCGCAGCGCGCTGCGCAGGTCGATTCCCGAGTGCTCGTAGAAGCGCTCGTCCTCGATCGCCAGCACGGCATTTTTCATCAGCTCCGGCACCTGGGCGATCGGCACGAAGTCGCGGTGCTCCTCGCCGAATTCGCCGATCAGCACGTTATCGGCCGTGTAGACGCGCAGCGGGATCTTGGGCCGGTAGTCGGTCACCGCGTCGATCGGCGGCAGGTTCGGCAGCACGATCAGCATCGCGTAGCCGAGCGCGGCGGCCACCGCCAGCAGCAAGACGAGGACGGCGATGAAGAAGCCACGCACCAGCAGGGACCGGCCCGCCCAGTGCCGGCCGATAGAGTTCGATTTGGTCAAGACAGCGCTCGCGGTGAGTGTGGAACGGCGAATTATAATCCCCCTTTCCAAGCGCACGGGCCTGTGCGATAGTCTGGCCTGCCGCCACCGACCAGGAATTCGCATGCCTTACGATCCCAATCCGTCCATCGTCACCCCCTATATCCCGGCGTCAAAACAGCTTCCCGAACTGACGTTTCGGGCGCTGATGATGGGGGTGGTGCTGGGCATGGTGTTCGGCGCCTCGTCGCTGTACCTGGTGCTCAAGGTGGGCTTGACGGTGAGCGCCTCGATTCCCGTGGCGGTGATCGCCATCACCCTGTTCGGGCTGGCCAAAAAGGCCGGCGGCAAGGACTCGACCATTTTGGAGAACAGCATCACCCAGACCGCCGGGTCGGCCGGCGAGTCGATCGCCTTCGGACTGGGCGTGACGATGCCAGCGATTATGATCCTCGGCTTCGAGCTCGAGATCTGGCGCGTGATGCTGGTGGGCGTGCTGGGCGGTTTGCTGGGCATCCTGATGATGATCCCGATGCGCCGCACGATGATCGTCGACCAGCACAAGGAACTCAAATTCCCCGAGGGGACCGCGTGCGCCGAAGTGCTCAAGGCGGCGGCCACGGAAACTTCGCGCGAAGCCGCAGGCGACCTGTGCGCGCCCGGCTCGGACGCAGCGCGCGATGCGCGCACGCGCGCCACCATCATTTTCGGCGGCTTCGGCCTGGGCCTGTTGTACAAGGTGCTGAGCATCTCGCTCAAGGGCTGGAAGGACACCTCCAATTTCGAATTCGGCGCACCGCTCAAAGGGGGCTCGATCGGCGCCGAGATCTCGCCCGAGCTGCTTGGCGTGGGCTACATCATCGGGCCTCGCATCGCGCTGACGATGGCGGCCGGCGGCGTGCTGTCCTACCTGCTGTTGATCCCGATGATCAAGTTTTTCGGCGAGATGCTCACGCTGCCGCTGGCGCCGGCCACCATGCTGATCAAGGACATGGGACCGGACGACGTGCGCAGCGCCTACGTGCTGTACATCGGCGCCGGCGCGGTCGCCGCCGGTGGCCTGATCAGCCTGGCGCGCTCGCTGCCGACCATCTGGAAGGGCTTGGCCGGCGGGCTGGCCGGCATCGGCAAGGGCAGCAGCGCCGACGCCTCGCTGCGCACCGACCAGGACATTCCGCTCAAGTGGGTGGCCATCGGCTGCCTGGCGATCATCGCCGTGATCACCATGGCCACGCCGCTGCACATGAACGTGCTCGGCGCGCTGTTGATCATCGTGTTCGGCTTTTTGTTCTCGACCGTGTCCTCGCGCCTGACTGGCGAGGTGGGCTCGTCATCGAATCCGATTTCGGGAATGGCGGTGGCGACCTTGCTGTTTACCTGCCTGATTTTCCTGGCGATGGGGTGGACTGGCGGACAGTATTATGTGACAGCGTTATCGGTGGGGGCCATCGTGTGCATCGCCGCAAGCAATGCCGGCACCACTTCGCAGGATTTGAAGACTGGCTACCTGGTCGGTTCGACCCCGCGCTTGCAGCAGTATGCGATCTTGGCCGGTTCGCTGGCGTCGGCGCTGGTGCTCGGGCCGATCCTGCTCAAGCTGAACGACGCCAGCACCGTGTATGTGCCGGCCGCCCAGGTGGCGCCCGGTGTGACTGTGGACGCGTCGACGCTGACCTTGACGGCGCAGCTCCAGGGGCCGCAGGCCGCCAGCGACAGCAAGACCTACAAGGTGTGGCAGAAGACCGATGCGGCCGGCGGCCCGGCTGGAAAGTACCTGGTTGCCGATGACGGCAAGCTGGCCTACCTGGTTGATCCGGGCATCAACGGTACCCACTCGAAGCGCCCGGACGGCTCGGAAGTGAAAAAATATGACGCGCCCAAGGCGGTGCTGATGTCCTACATCATCAAGGGCATTCTCGACCAGCAGCTGCCGTGGACCCTGGTGCTGTTCGGCGTGATGATTTCGGTGGTGCTCGAGATGGCCGGCGTGCAGTCGCTGGCTTTCACGGTGGGCGTGTATTTGCCATTGGTGTCGACCCTGCCGATCGCCGTTGGCGGACTGGTGCGCTGGCTGGTCGAGCGCCGCAACAACAAGCTGGAACAGTACGCGGGCTTGAATGAAGAGCAGCAGCAGGCGGCGGGCGACCGCAGTTCCGGCGTGCTGCTCGCATCGGGCTATATTGCGGGCGGAGCGCTGGCCGGCATCGTGATCGCGATCACCGCCGGCGTGATGACCGATTTCGACACCGCGATGACGAGCTGGGCGACGGCGGCCAATCCTTTCTTCGCCGGTCCGCGCTCGGACCTGCTGTCACTGGTCCCGTACGCGGCCATCATGGCGCTGCTGTACTGGATCGGGCGCGAGCAGGCCAAGCCAAGCCCGTCGTAAATCCGTTTCTTTATATCCCGCGCGCTTGCGAATAGTTCGATTTCTCGAAAAATCCGTCTGCGCGGGAACGACCAATCAAATTTTCGACGTATTCAAAAGTTAAACGAAAACCGACAGCGATTTCAGACGAATTCCAGGTCGTGCTGGCGGATCAGGTCATCGATCCATTCATCGATGTGGCCAAAACGGTAGCCCAGCCGTGCCGCGCGGCTGGTGTCCATCTGGAATGGATGGGCGAAGTCAAAAGGGCTCAATTGACCGGGCAGGGTGGGCTGGGTGGCCGGCACGGCGCTGACTGGCTCCTCGAGCAGCCGGCCGGCCCGATGAACGATGTCGAACGCCGACAGGCCGCCATTGCACGCCGCATTCACCGGGCCGCGGAAGGTTTGCGTGCCTGCCCAGACCAGGAAGTCGCTGATCGCCTGCGCGCTCAGGAAGGAGCTGGCCGCCGCTGCGTTCGTGTAGCGCAAGGGCAGATGCGCGCGCACCAGGTCCACGTAATAGGCCAGGCGTCCGGTAAAGTCCTCGGCGCCGGCCAGGACGTGGCCGATGCGCACTGTCACCAGCGGCAGCGACCCGTCCCGATACAGGTAGGATTCAGCCTGCTGCTTGCCCATCACGTAGCTTTGGGTGGCGAGCTTGGGATCGTGCCAGGGATAGCGGGTGTCGATCGGCTGGGCCAGCAGGTTCAGGTCGGTTTCGGCGAAGGGGCCGTCCTGGCGGCCCATCAGGTCGCGGTAGACGTCAATGGTCGAGGCCATGATGTAGCGCTTGACCTTGCCGGCGAAGACGCGCACCGCGATGGCCGCGTCGATCGGGCTGTAGCACATCTGGTCGTAGATGATGTCGTAGCCTGCGCAATGGGCGAAGGCGGCGCGCATCGCGCCCTCGTTGCGGCGGTCGACGCGGATGCGCTCGATGCGCTTGCCAAACGGGTCGGGCGCATGCCCGCGGGTGGCGATGGTGACCCTGTGGCCAGCGTTGACGAGGCGCTGCACCAGCAGCTTGCCGAAGTAGCGTGTGCCTCCGATCACCAATATATTCTTGTGCATGGCATTCCCTTGTCGAATCGGTTATATTTTCTGCTTAGAGATGCAATTCATCAACCGAGAAAAACTGAGTCAATGAGCAAGAAAAACTTATGCATGGAGGCCAAATGAGGCCTTTACGCAGCCTTTCGGGCCTGATCGACTTCGATTGCGCGGCGCGCTGGGGCAGTTTCAAGCTGGCCGCGCAGGAGCTGCACAAGACGCCGGCGGCGATCAGCCAGCAGGTCAAGCACCTGGAGGAAAACGTCGGTTTCGCGCTGTTTATCCGCCATCCGCGCCACATCACGCTGACCGAAAAGGGACAGGAGCTGGCCATCGCCGTGGGCCGCATGCTGGCCGACCTGCGCGCCAAGGTCGGCGCGCTGCAGGGCGGTAACGAGGAAGCCATTCTGCGCATCTCGACCACCCACTCGTTCGCCATCAAGTGGCTGGTGCCGCGCATGCACCGTTTCACCAAGCTCTACCCCGAGCTCGACATCCGGCTCGATTCGAACGATGCACCGGTCGACCTGGAGGACGACAGCACCGACGTCGCGGTGCGCTACGGCCCCGTGATCGAGGGCGACCCTGCGCTGCTGTTTCGCGAACGCCTGATCGCCGTCTACAGTCCGGATTTGCTGGCCCCCGGCCAGAGTGAGCTGACCTTGGCCGACCTGCCCAATTTTCCGCTGCTGTACGAGAATTCGACCGAGTCCTGGCTGCAGCTGCTCAACGAGAACAAGGCGCTCAAGGGCAAGTATGATTTTTCGCGCGGCTACAGCCACTGGGGCGTGCTGGCGCAGGCGGCGGTGGCGGGGCAGGGGATCGCATTGGTCGCCTACGGGATCGCCTTCCAGGACATCCTGAAGGGCTCCCTGAGGCAGATTAACTGCCGCAGTGCGCCGTTTGGCAGTGGCTACCGCTTCCTGGTCAATCGCAGCAAGGTGAACATGCCGAAGGTGCAACGTTTTCGGGCATGGCTGGAAGCTGAAATGGCCGATATGCAGCGCGCGGCCGCGGCGTAGGCGCTCGGCCTGTGCGAGGACGTCGCAGCGTCTTCCCCGCTGCCTCCCGAAAAAAAAGCGGCCCGCAGGCCGCTTTTTCACTGGATGAGTATTTACTTCACGCCGTGCATCAACTTCTGGATGAGCGGGGCCAGCAGGAACAGCAGCACGCCGCCTGCCATCAGCGACCAGAAGCCGAAGGTGTAGCCACTCAGCGCCGAATCGACCGACATGCCTTTTTCGCCGCTGACATAGCTGGCGAAAATACCCGACAGGTTGTTGCCGATGCCAGTCGAGAGGAACCAGCCGCCCATGCCCAGGCCCACCAGGCGCGTTGGCGCCAGCTTGGTGACCATCGACAGGCCGATCGGCGACAGGCACAACTCGCCGATCGATTGCACCCAGTAGACTGCGAACAGGGTCCAGAACGGGATCTTGCCGGTGTTGTCCACCAGGGTCGACAGCGCATACATCAGCAGGCCGAAAGCGAGGCCGTTGAAGATGATGCCCAGGCCGAATTTGCGCGGAATCGAGGGGTTGATGTTCTTGCGGCCCATCAGCACCCAGATGTAGGCGATGATCGGTGCGCACGCAATGATGGCGATCGAGTTCACGCTCTGGAACCAGGCGGTCGGGAATTCGCTCATGCCGGCCAGCGAGGTGATGAACGAGAGCGCGCCGGCGCGGTTGACGATGTTATCGGCCAGGAAGGTAAACGAGCTGCCTGCCTGCTCGAAGAACATCCAGAACAGGATATTGAAGAAGAAGATGATCATCATCGCGATGGTCTTGTCGCGCGCGACCTTGCCGTCGCGGATACCTTCGAGCATCAGCATGATGGCCAGGATGATGAACAGAATCGACAGCACCACCTGCAGGTTCTGCGCACCGGCCTTGAGCAGGAAGTACACCACCGGAATGACGAACAATGCGCCCACGGCCACGTACACCACGCGCATGCGGCTGCTGCCGTCTTCGGCCGGCGCGCCGATGCCCTTGAGCGTCTTGCGGCCGATGGCGAACCAGACCAGCGAGATCAGCATGCCGATACCGGCCGAGAAGAACACGATCTTGTACGAGGGGACGCTGCCGGTGTTGAACACTTTCTGGGCCAGGATCTGGGTGAAGATCGGTGCCAGGAAGGCGCCGGTGTTGATGCCCATGTAGAAAATCGTGAAGCCCGAATCGCGCCGCATGTCGTTGAGCGCGTACAGCTTGCCGACCATGGTCGAGATGTTCGGTTTGAACATGCCGTTACCGACGATGATGGTGGCCAGGCCGAGCTTGAAGATGTCCTTGTCGGGCAAGGTAATCATGAACAGGCCGGCCGCCATGAAGATCGCGCCGACCAGGATCGAACGCTGGTAGCCAATGACCTTGTCGGCCACGTAGCCGCCGAACACGGCGCCGGCATACACCAGCGCGAGGTAGGAGCCGTAGGTCAGGTTGGCGTCGGTCTGGCCGGCCGCGTCGCCGCCGTAAAATTGAGAGACGATGTACAGCACGAGCGCCCAACGGATGCCGTAAAAGGCAAAACGCTCCCAGAATTCGGTCATGAACAACATCCACAGCGGACCGGGGTGACCCATGATCTGCTTGAACTCTGGAATTACGACTTCCTGGTTTGGTGTGATAGCGGCACCGCTCATGCGGTTTCTCCCGAATGTTATGGTTATGAATGGATAAATCATATGGAGCGATTCCGCCGCTCTCCCTTGTGCTGGTAGGCTTGAGAGGCGTTGGGATTTCCAATAGGGCTGCATTTTAATGTAAATCGGTCAGGCCAAGCGAATTTTTGCCAGATGTGGTATTTAGAGGGCGCGCGGCCGTGCGCAGGCGCTTGAAAACTCTGGCCCCAACAGGCGTGAGTTGTCGTATATTGAAGCTGTTTGCATAGCGCGTACTGATGAAGGAATACCATGGAACACGATGTCGTCGATACCCTGATTTCCCCCGAGGGCCAGCTCGAAGTGCTGTCGAAAGCGGAAGTGGCAAAGCTGCTCGACACCAGCCAGGGCGGCCTGTATCAAATTTTCCGCAATTGCGCGCTGGCGGTGCTCAATTGCGGCAGCTCGATCGATGATGGCAAGGAGCTGCTCGAGCGTTATAAATCGTTCGACATCACCATCGTGCAGCGTGAGCGCGGCATCAAGCTCGATATCAAGGGCGCGCCAGCCATCGCTTTTGTCGATGGCAAGATGATCAAGGGCATTCATGAGCATTTGTTCGCGGTGCTGCGCGATATCGTCTTCGTCAGCAGCGAGGTGACCGACAATCCGAAATTCGACATGTCGCGCACCGAGGGCATTACCGATTCGGTTTTCCATATCCTGCGCAATGCGAACGTCTTGCAGCCGCAACGCAATCCGAACCTGGTGGTGTGCTGGGGCGGCCATTCGATCAACCGGGTCGAATACAATTATTCGAAGGAGGTCGGCTATCAGATCGGTTTGCGCGATCTCGATATCTGCACCGGTTGCGGGCCGGGTGCGATGAAGGGCCCGATGAAGGGCGCCACCATCGGCCACGCCAAGCAGCGCCTCAGCCACGGACGCTACCTGGGCATTTCCGAGCCGGGCATCATTGCCGCCGAATCTCCCAATCCGATCGTCAACGACCTGGTGATCATGCCCGATATCGAAAAACGGCTTGAAGCGTTCGTGCGCACCGGGCATGGGATCATCGTGTTTCCCGGTGGCGCGGGGACGGCCGAGGAGATCCTGTACATTCTCGGGATCCTGCTGCACCCGGATAATGTCGAGATGCCGTTCCCGCTGATTTTCACGGGGCCGGAAACGGCGCGCGACTACTTCATCCATATCAACCAGTTCATCGCCGATACGCTGGGCGAGGAAGCGCAGAAGCGCTACAAGATCATCATCGACGATCCTGAAATGGTGGCCAGGGAAATGCAGGCCGGGATCAAGCTGGTGCGTGAATTCCGCAAATTGCGCAGCGATGCCTATTACTTCAACTGGCTGCTGAAAATCGATGAGGAATTCCAGCGTCCATTCAAGCCGACCCATGAAAACATGCGCAACCTGAGCCTGCACAAGAACCAGGAAACGCATATGCTGGCGGCCAATCTGCGGCGCGCGTTTTCCGGCGTGGTGGCGGGTAATGTGAAAGACGAGGGGATACGCGCGATCGAGAAATTCGGCCACTTCGAGATTCACGGCGACGCCGCCATCATGGGGCCGATGGATGCGTTGCTCGCATCGTTCGTGGCGCAAAGCCGGATGAAATTGCCGGGCAAGGCGTACATCCCGTGCTATCGCGTGGTGCAGTGATTTGAGGGGGCTCTGGCGCAGGGCCAACAGCTGTTTGCCCGGATCGCGCAGGGTGGAAAAGCGAAGCGCATTCCACCCTGCGTAAAGCCCGGGTCGTTTACTCTTCGCGGCGCAGGTGCGGGAACAGGATCACATCACGGATGTTCGGCGAGTCGGTGATCAACATCATCAGGCGGTCGATGCCGATGCCGCAACCGCCAGCTGGCGGCATGCCGTATTCGAGCGCGCGGATGTAGTCCGCGTCGTAGAACATCGCTTCCTCGTCGCCCGCATCCTTGGCCGCCACCTGCGCCAGGAAGCGCGCCGACTGGTCTTCGGCATCGTTCAATTCCGAGAAGCCGTTGGCAATCTCGCGCCCAACGATGAACAGCTCGAAGCGCTCGGTGATGCCCGGCTGGGTATCCGAGGCGCGTGCCAGCGGCGACACTTCTGCCGGGTAGTCGATGATGAAGGTCGGCTCCCACAGCTGGGCTTCGGCGGTCTCTTCGAACAGCGACAGCTGCAAGGAGCCCAGGCCCGACGTCGAGAACGGCTTGACGCCGAACTTGAGCAGCTCGGCCTTCAGGAAGTCCATGTCGTGCAGCTGCTCGTTGGTGTAGTGCGGCGCATACTTGTTGATGGCGCCGACAATGGTCATGCGGTGGAACGGCTTGGACAGGTCCAGCTCGCGCCCGCCGTAGCTGAGCATCGCGGTGCCGTGCGCGTCGACGGCCGCCTGGCGGATCACCGCTTCAGTGAAATCCATCACCCACAGGTAGTCCGCGTAGGCCGCGTAGAACTCCATCATCGTGAATTCAGGATTGTGGCGCGGCGAGACGCCCTCGTTGCGGAAGTTGCGGTTCACTTCAAACACCCGGTCGAAGCCGCCCACCACCAGGCGCTTGAGGTAAAGCTCGGGGGCGATGCGCAGGAACATCTCCATGTCGAGCGCGTTGTGGTGGGTGATGAAGGGCTTGGCCGCGGCGCCACCGGGAATGGTGTGCAGCATCGGCGTTTCCACTTCCATGAAGTCGTTCTTTTCCATGAAGCGGCGGATCGACGACATCGCGGCGGTGCGCGCCTTGAACGTGCGGCGCGTCTCCTCGCTCATGATCATGTCGACGTAGCGCTGGCGGTACTTGGTTTCCTGGTCGGCCAGGCCGTGGAACTTGTCGGGCAGCGGACGCAGCGACTTGGTGATCAGGCGCAGGCTCGACACCTTGATGGTCAGCTCGTCAGTCTTGGTCTTGAACAGCGTGCCCTCGACGCCCAGGATATCGCCCAGGTCGTAGTGGTGCAGCGCTTCCATCGCGGCCTCGCCGGTCTTGTCGAGCGTGACGTAGATCTGGATGCGGCCATCGGCGCGCGCGCCCGAGGAATCCTGCAGCGTGGCGAAGGCGGCCTTCTTGCCCGCTTCGCGCTTGAGCATCATGCGCCCGGCCAGCACCACCGGCACGTCGACCGCTTCGAGTTCCTCGCGCGTCTTGGCGCCATACTGCTCATGCAGCGCGGCGGCCTTGTGCTGTGGACGGAAATCGTTCGGGAAGGCGATGCCTTTTTCGCGCAACGCGGCCAGCTTGACGCGGCGCTCGGCGATGATCTTGTTTTCGTCTGCCGGCGCGGCGGCTTGGTCTTGGATGTCCGTAGTCATGGTGGTATGGTCAGGTTATTTGAATCAGGCGGAGAACAGTTCTTCGATCGTCAGCTCGGAAAAATCGCGGGCGATATGGATCACGTTGTCGTATTCGGCAAATGCCTCGGCGGGCAAGGTGGTGGTCAGCACCACGGCGCGCATGCCTGCGCGGCGCGCCGCTTCCACGCCCAGCGGCGCATCTTCGAACACGATGCAGTGTTCGGGCGCGACGCCGCAGCGCTCGGCCGCTTTCAGGAACACGTCGGGATGAGGCTTGCCGCGCTCGACGTCAGCAGCGCCGACAATGGCGTCGAAATGGCGCCGCAGGTCGAGCCCGTCGAGCGTGAAGTCGATGTTGGCGTTGGGCGCGGACGTGGCCACAGCCAGCGCCACGCCGCGCAGGCGCGCCTGCGCGACCAGGTCGTCAAAGCCATCGACGGTCTTGCGGTGCGGCTCGTACAGCTCGCGGTAGACCGCTTCCTTCTCTTCGTTCAGTGCCACGTTCTCATGGTCCGGCAGATCCTCGCCCAGGTAGGTGCGCATGATCTCCTTGCCCTGGCGGCCGGCCGTGGCCAGGAAGAACTCGTCGGCGTCGATGGCCTGACCCCGGCGCTGGAAAAACGTGATCCAGGACTGGGTGTGGAAGGCCATGTTGTCGACGATGGTGCCATCCATGTCGAAAATGAAGGCGTGCTTCGGTGCCGTCATCTCAAATGCCCTGCTTCAGCGAGGCCGAGATGAAGTCGTCGAGGTCGCCGTCGAGCACACCCTTGGTGTTGCCGGTCTCGAAGTTGGTGCGCAAGTCCTTGATGCGCGACTGGTCCAGCACGTAGGAGCGGATCTGGTGGCCCCAGCCGACGTCGGTCTTGGAGTCTTCCAGCTTCTGCTGCTCGCTCATGCGCTTGCGCAGCTCGTGCTCGTACAGCTTGGCCTTGAGCATTTCCATCGCCTCGGCGCGGTTGCGGTGCTGGCTGCGGTCGTTCTGGCACTGGACTACGATGCCGGTCGGACCGTGCGTCATGCGCACTGCCGAATCGGTCTTGTTGATGTGCTGGCCTCCGGCGCCGGAGGCGCGGTAAGTGTCAACCCGGATGTCGGCCGGGTTGACATCGATCTCGATCGAGTCGTCCACTTCCGGATACACGAACAGGCTGGTAAACGAGGTATGGCGGCCATTGGCCGAGTCGAACGGCGACTTGCGCACCAGGCGGTGCACGCCCGTTTCGGTGCGCAGGTGGCCGTAGGCGTACTCGCCCTCGACCTTCAAGGTGGCGGTCTTGATGCCGGCCACCTCGCCGTCGGACTGCTCGAGGATCTCGACCTTGAAGCCCTTGCGCTCGCAGTAGCGCAGGTACTGGCGCAGCAGCATCGAGGCCCAGTCCTGGGCCTCGGTGCCGCCGGCGCCGGCCTGGATGTCGATGAAGCAGTTGTTGGCGTCCATCGGATTGCCGAACATGCGGCGAAATTCCATGCCCTCGATGACGGCCTTGATGGCGTCGGCATCGACGATCACCGCTTCAAGCGTGTCGTCGTCGTTCTCTTCGCGCGCCATGGCAAACAGGTCGTTGGCGTCCTTCAGGTCGGCGTCGGCCTTGATCAGGGTGTGGACGACCGCTTCCAGCGCCTTCTTCTCTTTACCGAGGTCCTGGGCGCGTTTCGGATCGTTCCAGACGGTAGGATCTTCTAGTTCTTCGTTGACTTGCTCGAGCTTCTCTGACTTTTTATCGAAGTCAAAGATACCTCCGAAGTTCGGCTTCGCGACCGGTCAGGTCGTTGAGCAGGGCGGAGAGGGCGTTGATGCGTTCGGCTTCCATGGCGTTCCGGTCTTCTTGAATTGATTAAATCGAACCTTCGATTATACCCCAGCGCCGCCATTCCCGGGCGGGCGACAATCCATGCCGGGCATGCGTTCTATCCCCGCAGTGCCGGCTGCGCACCCGCAGCATGGGTCCGCGCGTGCTCGAGGACGAGGCGTGGCTTGATCGGCGGGGCGGGGCTGCCGTATGATGCGGCGGATACTTCCACCGGATCGAGCTCATGCGTTATCAAACTGGCATCCTGCTTTTCTTGTTGTTGGGCTTTGGCGCGCAGGGCGCGACCACGCCCGGCACCACTGCCACGCTGGCCGTGCTCGAGACGACCGACCTGCACTCGAACGTGCTCGGTTATGACTACTACAAGCTGGCGCCGGACCCGTCGCTGGGAATCGAGCGCACGGCGGGCCTGATTGCGCAGGCGCGCCGCGAGTTCGCCAACACGCTGTTGATCGACAACGGCGACACCATCCAGGGCACCGCGCTGGCCGACTTTCAGGCGCTGGAAAAGCCGCTGGCGTGCGACCAGACGCTGGCGATCTACAAGGTGATGAACCATCTCGGCTACGACGGTGGCGGCATCGGTAACCATGAGTTCAACTACGGGCTCGCTTACCTGAGCCAGGTCACCGGCAGCCGCTTCGAGGTTGACGGCGTCGATCCGGCGCGTCCCCGTTGCGCCGGGCCGGCGTTTCCGCAGGTGCTGGCCAATATCTACAGCGCCAGGACCCATCGCCAGCTGTTCGCGCCCTACCGCATCATCGACAAGCAGGTCAGCGCGCTTGACGCTCAGGGCAAGCAGGTTACGGTGACGATCCGGGTTGGCATCATCGGCTTCACGCCGCCGACCATCCTGTCCTGGGACAAGCGCTGGCTCGAGGGGAAGGTCTACAGCGAAGGCTTGCGCGAGACGGCGCAAAAATACATTCCCGAGATGCGCGCCAAGGGCGCCGACCTGGTGGTGGCGATCTCGCACGGCGGGCTCGATGACGCGCCGTACTCCCCAACGATGGAGAACGGGAATTACCATTTGTCGAAGGTCGAAGGGATCGACGCCATGTTGATTGGTCACTCGCACCAGGTGTTCCCGAATGCGGCCAGCACGGTCGCCCAGTTCATGCTGCCTGGGGTTGACAGGGTGCGTGGCCTGGTCAATGGGGTGCCGACCGTGATGGCCAATTTGTGGGGCAAGCATCTCGGCGTGATCGGCCTGCACCTGGCCTTCGACGGCAAACGCTGGGTGGTCGACAAGAGCAAGACCACAGTCGAGGCGCGCGGCGCGCAACTGGCCGACAAGTCGTTTGTCGCGCCGGATCCGTCGATCGCGGCGCTGGTCGCGGCCGAGCACGAGGCCACCATCGGCTACGTCAAGACTCCGATCGGGGCTACGCAATACCGCATGTCCAGCTATTTTGCCGACGTTGGTGAGGTCTCGGCCATCGCCGTGGTGAACCAGGCGCAGGCGGCCTACGCGGCCGCTTATGTGAAGGCTAACCTGCCCCAGTATGCGGCGCTGCCGGTACTGTCGATGTCGTCAGCGTTCAAGAGTGGCTCGGGCGGGGTGCGCGACTACACCGATGTGAAAAGCGGACCGCTGGCACTGAACAACGCGGCGGACCTGTACCTGTACCCGAATTCGCTGTATGTGGTCAAGGTCAATGGCGCAGCGCTCAAAGCGTGGCTGGAGAAAGCGGCGGAGCGCTTCAATACCATCGACCTAACCAGAACGGACGCGCAGGAATTGATCAATCCGGGTCATCCAAGCTATAACTTCGACATGCTCACTCAAGCTGACGTGGGCTATGAGATCGACGTGAGCAAGGCGCCGGGGGCGCGCATCGGGCAGCTCAGCTATCGGGGCAAGCCAATTGGTGCGGGCGACGAGTTCCTGGTGGCGACCAATAATTATCGGGCCAGTGGCGGCGGCAATTTTCCAGGACTCGATGGCAGCAAGACCGTGTTCGCTTCGCCGGACCCGAATCGTGAGGTACTCATCGCCTTCATCAAGGCTGCGCGCGAGCTGGTGCGCCCAGTGCACGGGGCGAGCTGGCGGTTCGCGCGCGTGGTGACGGCCGGGCCGGTGGTGTTCCATTCGGCGCCACAGGTGTTGCAGCTGGCGCAGGATGGGGGAGTGCGCAACGTGTCGCAGCTCAAGGCGGATGATGGCAAGGGGTTTGCGCTGTATGCGCTGGATTTGTCGCAGTAGCCGGCTGTGAAAAGGTGGAATGCGCTGCGCTTTTCCACCCTACGATTCAGCGAATGTCGTACAAAATTTGAACCAATCGAGAATTTGAACCGTCGTTCCCGCGCAGGCAGGAATCCATACCATTGTTGCGACCCCAATTAGGCATTGGGTTACTGCAGAAATCGCGATAATTTGACTTGAAATTCAAGAATCAACGTCGTCCTCGCGAAAGCGGGGGCGACGTCGGTTTATTTTTTTTGCATTGACCTTGGTCGCGAATCCGGCCTGACCGCATACTGGGTGGGAATGACGGTGTAACTCCAAGGAGGCGAGCGCCAGCCATCAATTCAGCGTGGACTTCTCCGGCTGCACCAGCACGAACGGGCTCACCACCGAGGTCCACAGCAGCGTCTCGGCCACACTCCATGCCTGCGCCTGTTGGTCGGACACCTTGGCGATCTTGCCCTCGTCCAGCCAGCGCGTAATGCTGGCCTTGTCATCGTGCGAGATGCGCACCGCGACATCGACCAAATCGAGCGCCGCGCTCACATACACCACCGTGCCCTGTGCAAAATGGCGCTGCAGCTCGGTCCAGGGCAGGCGCGCGGTCTCGCGGTTGATCTTGATGCGCAGGTCGGTATCGTTTTCAGGCTTGGTGTTCATACTAAAGTCTCAGATTGACTCGACAACGGGCGTTGGCGAACCTTCCCATGTTAGCCGATACGCAGCTCCCTTGCGGACATTGCCCACCAGCGCGGGCCGGAAACAGGCCAGGTTGGTGCCGCCGGCAAGGCGTACACTGGGGTAGATCACACCCATCGAACCGTCTTCGAGCAAGCGCGCGGCGAGCAGTTGCGAGTCGACGTAGCTGCGCGCATCGAGGCACCTGGCAAACAGGAGGGCGCCACGCAGATCATGGAAAGTGGCGCTGAAGTCGGCCAGCAAGGTCTGGTAACTGACGCTGTCGTCAAAGCGCCCGATTTCCTGGTACTCGACCGTCTTGTGGAAGATGATCTCAGCCAGTGCGGTGGCCGGCTCGAACGCGCAATACCAGGCGCCGCGCTCGCCATCGTTGAAACGGCTGCCCTCCGGGCGTGGATAAGTGTAGGCCGCGTTGATGATGCGGAAATTGGGAACGCCGAATACCAGTTCGTCGACGCCGATGCCGGGCAGGCCGCCGTATTCGCCGCGCAACCGTTCATTGGTGGCGTTGTCGAGTTCGAACAGGTCGGCCAGCATGGCCTCGTCCTCGGACAGCGGGGCGAGCACCGAGTCTTCGACGTCGGCGAAGCGCGACGGGATCAGGCGGCAGGTGTCGAACTGGCGCAGCGCGGCCAGCGCGGGAGTCCGCGCCCGGCTCACAGGCCGCCGCGCCGTGCGTCGAGCAGCTTGCGCACAGTTTGCATCGCCAGCAAGCCGCCGGCCAGCATCTGCGACAACGGCGTGCGGCCCGCGAACACCGGATTCTTGTTCGGCAGCGCCACCCATTCATCGGCCAGCTGGTCGCCGTACAGGATGTGCAAGGCCTTATAGATGCCCAGCAGGTAGGAGATGCGCGTGATGCGGTCGACCTCGAGCACGCGCCCTGGGTTTTTCTTCCACTCGTAATAGGTGGACGAGGACAGGCCCCCGAGCAGCTCGCGCGCGTCGTCGTCGCGCACATGCCAGGCTGCGGCCAGCTTGAAAAAACCCTTGAGGGCGGATTTCGAGAGCCGTTCGCGCTCGGCCCTGGCATTGAGGTCGACCAGCACGGCAGGTTCGAAGCGGCTTTTCGGGTAGGCATAGGCGAGATTCATGATGTTACTCCGGTTATGGATTAACTCTACTCCGTTTTCGAATGGCCCGCAAGTTCGTTGGTGTTTTGATATCAATGTGGCAAAATGGGCGCTTACCACATGGGAGCCAGGCGATGCGTGCGAGATATTGGATGGCGGCGGCGTTGGGATTGCTGGTGTCGGCGGCGTCGGCGGCGCCCGGCAATGCCGAACTCAAAAAGCAGGTGGCCGACACCGAGCGCGCATTCGCCGCGACCATGAAGGCGCGCGACCATGCCGGCTTCGTCAGCTTCCTGGCCGAGGACGCGGTGTTCATCAACGGCGCCCAGGTCCAGCACGGCAAGGACGAGGTGGCGGCGGCGTGGAAGCGGCTGTACGAAAAACCGGCGGCGCCATTTTCATGGGAGCCCGATGAGGTCGAGGTGCTCGCCTCGGGCACGCTGGCGCACAGTTCGGGGCCGGTCTACAACCCGGAGGGCAAGCTGGTGTCGCGCTTCAATTCGGTGTGGCGGCTCGAAGCGCCAGGCAAGTGGCGCATCGTGTTCGACAAGGGCGCGGAAGCATGCGATTGTAAAAAATAATACGCGTTGCAAGCTTGTCGCAGAGTGGAAAATAAGGCGTCCGCCCAGGCCGCTTTCCACCTGCGCAGGCGCCCGAGAAGGCGGAAGGCGCTACGCTTTTCCACACCCTACGATTTTGTGGATGATCCGGCGTCACGCCGGTTCGGCGTGCTCGACCATCAGCTGCACGCGCGTGACGCCGTTGTATTCGTTGGCGTCGAGCCGGAAGGCGACGCGCGCGCGCTCGCCCAGCGCTTGCGTGTGGCCGAACCAGATCGCGTCGTAGCGCTGGCCATTGCGCTCGAGCTGCAGCTTCAGGTGGCGCTCCTTGAGGATGCGCTGGCTCACGACCCGGAATTCGTCGCAGAACACGGGCGGGGCGAAACCCTGGCCCCACACCTGGCCGTCCATCAGGCCGATGAATTCGGTCGTGTAGTAGGCATCCTCCAGCGGGCCGTCGGTCTCGATCACCCGTTCGAGCTGCTGCACGCTGAGCCAGGCCCGCCCGACCGCTTCGAATGCCTCTGAAAACGCCTCGAAGGCGTCGGCCCGGATGGTCAGGCCGGCCGCCATCGCGTGGCCGCCGAATTTGTCGATCAGGCTGGGCGCGCGCTTGGACACCAGGTCGAGCGCGTCGCGCAGGTGGAAACCGGGAATCGAGCGCCCCGATCCCTTGAGCCAGCCGTCGGCGCCGGGCGCGAACGTGATGGTCGGGCGGAAGAACTTCTCTTTCAGGCGCGAGGCGACGATGCCGATCACGCCCTGGTGCCAGGCCGGGTCGAACACGCTGATGGTGCTGCTGTCGGCCGGCTGGTAATCGTCCAGGTGCAGCAGCGCGGCGTCCTGCATCTCGGCCTCGATCTCGCGCCGCTTCAGGTTGATCTCGTTGAGCTGCTGGGCGATCTGCCAGGCGCGGCCTTCGTCGTCGGTGACTAGGCATTCGATGCCCAGCGCCATGTCGTCGAGCCTGCCGGCCGCGTTCAGGCGCGGGCCGAGCGCGAAGCCAAGGTCGAACGGCGAGGCGCTGCGCGCTTCGCGCCCGGCAACCCGGAACAGCGCCGCCACGCCAGCGTGCATGCGTCCGGCGCGCATGCGCTTGAGTCCCTGCGCGACGAGGATGCGGTTGTTGGCGTCGAGCCGCACCACGTCGGCCACCGTGCCGAGCGCCACCAGGTCGAGCAGGCTGTCAAGCTTGGGTTGGGTCTGGGCGTCGAACACGCCGCGCCGGCGCAATTCGGCGCGCAGTGCCAGCAGCACGTAGAACACCACGCCCACGCCGGCCAGGTGCTTGCTGGGAAAGCCGCACTCGGGCTGGTTCGGATTGACGATCACGCGCGCCTCTGGCAGCGTGTCCGAGGGCAGGTGGTGGTCGGTGACGACGACGTCGATGCCGCGCCGCTTCGCCTCCAGCACGCCCTCGATGCTGGCGATGCCGTTGTCAACCGTGATGATGATGTCGGGCGCTTTTTCGCGCGCGGTCAGCGCCACGATCTCCGGCGTCAGGCCGTAGCCGTATTCGAAGCGGTTGGGGACAATGAAGTCGACTTGCGCGCCCATCGCGCGCAGGCCGCGCAGGGCCGTGGCGCAGGCGGTGGCGCCGTCGCAGTCGTAATCGGCCACGATCGTCATCTTCTTGCCGGCCTTGATCGCGTCGGCCAGGAACACGGCGGCCAGGTCGATATGGAGCAGGCCGGACGGCGCCATCAGCGCAGCCAGTTCGCTTGATAGTTCGCGCGTGCTGGTCAGGCCGCGCGCCGCGTACAGGCGCGCCAGCACCGGATGCACGCCATCCTGGCGCAGCATTTCGGAGGTGCGAAACGAGCTGGGGCGGGTTGTGATGCGGGTCATGGCAACAGTCGCGCAAGGGTCGGGCTGCGCCAGAACGCGCGCTGGGCCATCGTGGTGGTGGTAAATTCGGCACTCGCCTCGCGCGCCGTCAGCAGCAGCCTGATGCTGGCAATGTGGCCTTGCTTGAGGCGCTCCAGCGCCGGTGCGAACAAGACCTGCTCCAGGTGCTGCATGTGCGCCAGCCATGCCGCCCAATCGCCCGAGAGGGCCGCGCTGGACAGGCCGTCGCAGTACACGCTGATGTCCTCGTTGGCGCCAAACAGGGCGTCGGGCAGGCTCGTTTCGGGCCGGTGCGCCAGCGCCGAGATCCATGCCGGGGCGTCCGAGGTGGCTAGCAGCATCGACGTGCGCACAGCCTCGCCATTGGCCGCGCCCCAGGGCCAGAACGAGTTCACGGCCGCCAGGCCGAGCGCCTCGCGCTCGCGGTTGGCGCGATGCTCGAACCACAGCATCTGCACTTCGTTTTGCAATTTTCGGTAGTTGGCAGCCTGCGCGCCGATCGGCATCCAGTCGGTCAGGTTCATGCCGGCGGCGGCGTCGGGCGAGGCAGTCTGCAAGCCTGTCCAGTCGTCGGCGCGCATAAACCAGGTGTGGGCGTCGCCGTACTGCAGGGTTTTGCCGGCGTCCTCGAAATAGGGCCTGGCGGTCTCGAACAGCAGGCGCGCATGGTCGTCGGACAGGCGCAACTGGCGCAGGTCGGACATCAACAGGTGGCTGCGCGAGATTTCGACGTGGGCCGGGTGGACCAGGAACCAGTGGCCCTCGCGCGGATCGTGTCCATAGCTGCGCATCACGGCGGCAGCGAGCGCGGGCGCCGCGCCGTCGCCCAGGCCGAACGCGCGGACCAGCCAGGCTTCGTGCGCCAGGGTGCGCGCGCCAGCGTCGCAGGCGAGCTTGCCGGACGCGCCGGCCCGTGTCAGCAGGGCGGCCAGCGCCGGTGCCTGCAGCGCGCGCAGCAGGTCGGGGGCCAGTTCGGGAGGGGGCAGGGCAAATGGCAGGACGAGCGTAATTTGTGTCATGCGACATTGTAGGGTATCCCAAGCTGGGCGACCAAGATTCGGTTGTGGCGCGTCTGTCAAGAATGCCCTTTGTGTGGCACACTGCGCTCTCACACGCATTCACCGTCGGAGCCCATGAGTATCATCCACAAACTGCCCTACGAATGGCTGGTCGGCCTGCGCTACACGCGCGCCGGACGGCGCAGCGGCCGCAACAGCTTCATTTCCTTCATCTCGCTCATTTCGGTCGCCGGCATCGGGCTTGGCGTGGCCGCGCTGATCGTGGTGCTGTCGGTCATGAACGGCTTCCAGAAAGAGGTCACCGACCGCATGCTGTCGGTGCTGGCCCACATCGAGGTGTTCGACGCGCGCGGCGGCATGCCGAACTGGCGCGAAGCCGAGCAGCAGGCCTTCCTGAACCCCGCCGTCAAGGGCGCGGCGCCGTTCGTGGAGACCCAGGGCATGCTGCTCAGCGACGGCGTGATGCGCCCGACCATGATCCGCGGCGTGCTGCCGTCGGAGGAGCACAAGGTCTCGGACGTGGCCAATCACGTCAAGCGCGGCAATTTCAACGACCTGACGCCGGGCTCGTTCAATATCGTGCTTGGCTACGCGCTGGCCGACGCGCTCAACGTGAACCTGGGCGCCAAGGTCACCATGCTGCTGGCCCAGGCGCAGACCACGCCGGCCGGCGTGCTGCCGCGCACCCGCACCTTCACCGTCGTCGGGATTTTCAACGCCGGCCATTTCGAATTCGATTCCGGGCTGGCGTTCATCCATCTCGAGGATGCCGAGAAAATGGAGCGCCTCGAGGCGCCGTCCGGCCTGCGCCTGCGCATCGCCGACATGCACCGCGCACCGCAAGTGGCGCTCGAGCTCAAACAAAGCATGTCGGGCGAGCTGTTCGTGCGCGACTGGTCCAAACAGAACCAGAACTGGTTCGCGGCAGTACAGACCGAGAAGAAGATGATGTTCATTATCCTCACCCTGATCATCGCGGTGGCCGCGTTCAACCTGGTGTCGACGCTGGTGATGACGGTGACGGACAAGCAGGCCGACATCGCAATCCTGCGCACGCTGGGCTCGTCGCCGCGCTCGATCATGAAGATATTCATGATCCAGGGTGCCCTGGTGGGTCTGATCGGCACTGCCGCCGGCGTGGCCGCCGGTGTGCTGGTTGCGTTGAACGTGGACGTGATCGTGCCATTCATTGAACACTTGCTGGGCGTGCAATTCCTGGCCAAGGACATTTACCTGATCAGCGCAGTGCCGTCCGACCTGCGCTGGCCCGACGTGGGCATGATCGGCGGCGTGGCCGTGGTGCTCGCCTTCGTCGCCACGCTCTATCCAAGTTACGCCGCCTCGCGCGTCAAACCTGCCGAGGCGCTGCGCTATGAATGAGCTGAACTACATACCAGTGCTGACCTGCCGCGGCATCGGCAAGACCTTCACCCAGGGCGCCTATTCGGTGCCGGTGCTGCACAATGTCGATTTTTCCATCGGGCGCGGTGAACGGGTGGCCATTGTCGGCGCCTCCGGCTCGGGCAAGTCGACCCTGCTGCACCTGCTGGGCGGGCTCGATATGCCCACCACCGGCTCGGTGACCCTGCTGGGCAATGATTTCGCCACGCTGTCCGAGACGGCGCGCGGCGACCTGCGCAACGCCGCGCTCGGCTTCGTCTACCAGTTCCACCACCTGCTGCCGGAATTCTCGGCGCTCGAGAACGTCGCCATGCCGCTGCTGATCCGGCGCGAGAAGCGCAGTGCCGCGCTGGCCAAGGCGCAGGCGATCCTCGAACGAGTGGGCTTGTCCAGGCGCGTGATCCATGTGCCGGGCGAATTGTCGGGCGGCGAGCGCCAGCGTGTGGCACTGGCGCGCGCGCTCGTCACGGGGCCTGGCTGCGTGCTGGCAGATGAACCGACCGGCAACCTGGACCATGCGACGGCGCAGCAGATCTTCGACCTGATGCTGGAACTGTCGAAGACCATGGGCACCGCCTTCGTGATCGTCACCCACGACATCGAACTGGCGCGCCGCTGCGACCGTGTGCTGCGCCTGACCGAACACGGACTGGCGCCGGCCGAGCTCTGATCATGTGGATCGACACCCACTGCCACCTGGACGCGCATGAATTCGGCGCCGAAGCGCTGGCGGTGGCGCAGCGCTCGTTGGAGGGCGGGGTGTCGGCGATCGTCATTCCCGCCATCGGGCGCGCCAATTTCGCCACCGTGGCGCAACTGGCGGCGACGGCGCCGAACGCCAGCTACGCGCTCGGCATCCACCCGGTCTGCGTGCCGCAGGCGAGCGAGGACGACCTGCTTGCCTTGCGCGCGGCGGTGGAGGCGGCGCTGGGCGATCCGCGCTTCGTGGCCGTCGGCGAGATCGGCCTGGATTTTTTCATCCCCATGCTGGCCGAACCGGCCATGCGCGCCAAGCAGGAGCATTTCCTGCGCGAGCAGTTGCGCATCGCGCGCGACTTCGAACTGCCGGTGCTCACGCACGTGCGGCGCTCGCAGGACCAGGTACTCAAGCATGTGCGCCAGCTGCGCCCGGCCGGCGGCATTGCGCACGCCTTCAATGGCAGCTTCCAGCAGGCCCAGGCTTTCATCGAACTGGGATTCCGGCTCGGTTTCGGCGGCGCCATGACGTTCACGCGTGCGCTGCAGATCCGGCGCCTGGCAGCGACGCTGCCCCTGTCGGCCATCGTGCTCGAAACGGACGCGCCCGACATTGCGCCAGCCTGGGTGCACCCGGGGCGCAACAGCCCGGAACAGCTGCCGGCGATTGGCGCGGTGCTGGCCGAACTGCGCGGCGCGAGCCTGGCCGAGATCGCCGCCGCCACCAGCGCCAACGCGCGCGCGGTCCTACCACGCTTGACAAAGCGTTAAACGCGATTTATATTTAGACATCCATCTAATTAGGTAGTCGTCAAATATGGTAAGCGCCAGCAACCAGGCATTCAAGGCCATCGCCGACCCCACCCGGCGCGAGATCCTGCGCATGCTGCGCAGGGACGAGATGACGGCCGGCGAGCTGGCCGAACGCTTCGACATGACCAAGCCGACCATGTCGCACCATTTTGCAGTGCTCAAGTCGGCCGACCTGATTTCCAGCCGGCGTGATGGCCAGACTATCTGGTATTCCCTGAACACCTCGGTGCTCGAAGACGTCGTGGCGTGGGCGATCGACATGGCGCGCGGTACCGGAACGGAGAAAAAATGAAGACCCGCTATTATTTGTTGTGCTCGATCCTGCTGTTGGCCGCATTGCTGCTCTCGGCGCTGGCCTATCCCCAGTTGCCGGCGCAGATTCCGACCCACTGGAACGCCAGCGGCAAGGCCGACGGCTTCGGCCCGCGCCAGATGATTTTCATGGGGCCCTTGCTGATGGCCGGTGCGATGGCCCTGTTTGCGATCCTGCCCTGGTTGTCGCCGCGCCGCTTCGCCATCGAGGCCTTTCAAGCGACCTACTGGTTCATTATGCTGGTGGTGGTGGGGATGTTCGCTTACATCGACGTGGCGACCCTGTGGGCGACACAATCTGGCAGCATGGATGCGGGGCGTGCGATGCTCGGCGGGATCGCCGTGTTCATGGCCCTGATCGGTAACGTGATGGGCAAGGTGCGCCGCAATTTCTGGATCGGTATCCGCACGCCGTGGACCCTGGCCAGCGAGAAGGTCTGGTACGCGACCCATCGGCTGGCCGGGAAGGCGATGGTGGCGGGAGCCCTGGTGTGCCTGCTGGGCGTGGTGCTTGGCGTGCCGGTTCAATTGTGCATCGCGGCGTTGGTGGCCGGACCTTTGCTGCCACTGGTGTATTCGCTGGTGTATTACAAACAGCTTGAAAGGAGTGGCAAACTTGAACACTAAGACCTTC
This sequence comes from Pseudomonadota bacterium, assembly GCA_040390195.1. Taxonomy (GTDB): domain Bacteria; phylum Pseudomonadota; class Gammaproteobacteria; order Burkholderiales; family Burkholderiaceae_D; genus Telluria_A. The sequence continues at coordinate 108,616 of JAZJYV010000034.1, forward strand.
TCGACCTGGCTGGCCGGCTTGGCGCTGGCGGCGGCCCTCAACGCTGCGGCGGCGCCTGGCGCACACGAGGAAGCGATCACCCTGGCCACGCCGACCGGCAGCCTGGCCGGCACGCTGATGCTACCGACCGAGCCCAGGCCGGTGCCGGTGGTATTGATCATCGCCGGCTCGGGACCGACCGACCGCGACGGCAACAACCGCTACCTGGCGGGACCGAACAACAGCCTCAAGCTGCTGGCGCAAGCGCTGGCCGATGCCGGTTACGCGTCGGTCCGCTACGACAAGCGCGGCATCGGTGCCAGCCTGGCCGCCGGCCCGGCCGAGGCGGACCTGCGTTTCGACGGCTACGTCAATGACGCCGCCGGGTGGCTCGACCAGCTTAGGGCCGATCCGCGGTTCACGGCGCTGGTCGTACTTGGCCACAGCGAGGGTTCGCTGATCGGCATGCTGGCCGCCCAGAAGAGCCGGGTCAACGCCTACGTCTCGCTGGCCGGCATCGCGCACAGCGCTTCTGACATCCTGCGTATCCAGCTGGCGCCGAAGCTGCCTGCGGCGCTGCTGGCGCAAAACGAGAAGATCCTGGTGGCGCTCGAGCACGGCCAACTGGTCGAGGAGGTCCCGCCGGCCTTGACGGCGCTGTACCGGCCCAGTGTTCAGCCCTACCTGATTTCGTGGTTCAAGTACCTGCCATCGAAGGAGCTCGCGCGCCTGGGCGTACCGGTGCTCATTGTGCAGGGCGACACCGATATCCAGGTGCAGGTGAGCGAGGCGGAAGGCTTGAAGAAGGCGTTGCCGTCGGCCACGCTGGTGGTGGTGCCGGGCATGAACCACGTGCTGAAGATGGTCGCCGCCGACATGGGGCAACAGCTGGCCTCGTACGGCGACCCGGGCCTGCCGTTGTCGCCCGCGCTGGGCAGCGCCATTATCGCCTTCCTGCGCGGCGCGCACTTGCCATGATGGGGGTTGGCTCCGGTTTGCAGGCAGCGCGGCAACCGGGGTCAGACCCCTTGACCGCGGTTTGCGGGCAGCGCGGCAACCGGGGTCAGACCCCCCTGAGAAGCAAAACCGGGGTCTGACCCCTTGAACGATGCTTGTCAGCACGGGCGTTGCCTCGGATCAATGCGCGCACTATGAATGCGCCTATGCTGGCGCCTTCCCCATCGTCACTGTCGCCACTTCGCCATGCGCTGCGCGATCCTCGGTTTTGTCGGCGGCGCCGCCATTCTGCAGACCTGTGCCGAGCTGCCCCGGCACGCCACGCTGCTGGCCTGGCTCTGCACCGCATTGCTGCTGCTGGCGCTGCGCCGCCTGCCGCTGACGGCGCTGGCGGCGCTCTTGCTCGGGTTTTGCTGGGCTGCGCTGCTGGCGCACGCCGCACTGGCTCCCGAACTGGCCAAGTCCGATGAAGGCCGCGACATCATGCTGGTGGGCACCATCGACAGCTTGCCTTATCGATTCGACGGCGGTGTGCGCTTCAATTTCGCGGTCGAGCGGTCGCTTGGCGCGCCGGTGCCGCCGCGCCTCGCGCTGTCCTGGTACGCGGGATTTCGCGGCAGCGAGCTGCCAATTGGCGAGGTGCAGCCGGGCGAGCGCTGGCAATTGACGGTGCGCCTGCAACGCCCGCACGGCAACGCCAATCCCTACGGCTTCGACTACGAGGTGTGGCTGCTTGAACAGGGCTTGCGGGCCACCGGCTATGTTCGCCCGGAAGGGGCGCGCAACCGGCGGCTCGACAGCTTCGTGCCCGGCTTTGGCAACCTGGTCGAGCATTGCCGCGCGCGCCTGCGCGAGCGCATCGTGCGCGCGCTGCCGGGCAGGAAATACGCCGGCGTGATCGTGGCGCTGGTGGTGGGCGACCAGCGCGCCATCGACCAGTCGGACTGGAAGGTGTTCAACCGCACTGGCATCAGTCATTTGATTTCCATCTCGGGCCTGCACATCACGATGATCGCGGGCCTGTTCGCCTGGTTCGCCTCGGCCTTGTGGCGGCGCTCCTTTTTCACCCGCGCGCAGCTGCCCTTACGTCTGCCAGCCCAGAAAGTGGCGGCGCTGGCCGGTGCCGCGATGGCGTTGGTGTATGTGCTGCTGGCCGGCTTTGGCGTGCCGGCCCAGCGCACGCTCTACATGCTCGCCGTGGTCGCGGCGGCGCTCTGGTTCGGCCGCATCACCAGCGTCTCGCATGTCCTGTGTGTGGCGCTTGGCGTGGTGGTGCTGCTGGACCCGTGGGCGGTGCTGTGGCCCGGGTTCTGGCTTTCATTCGGCGCCGTTGCCATCATCCTGTTCGCCACCGTTGGGCGCACCGGCGGGACGCAGCCCGGGGTTTGGGGCGCGTTGAAGCTGGCCGCGCACACCCAGTACGTCGTCACGTTGGGCCTGGTGCCGCTGACGATGCTGATGTTCGCCCAGGTGTCGCTGGTGAGCCCGCTGGCAAACGCCCTCGCGATACCTTTGATCAGTTTCGTCGTGACGCCCTTGGCCCTTGTCGGCAGCCTGCTGCCAGGCGCGCCAGGCGCGCTGGTGCTGCTGGTCGCGCACGGCGCGGTGGAACTGCTGGCCTGGTTCCTCGCTTGGCTGGCCGGCTTGCCGCTGGCGGTGTGGAGCGCTCCGGTGCCGAATCCGGCGACCTTTTGTCTGGCGCTGATTGGCACCTTGTGGATGCTGGCGCCGCGCGGCTGGCCGCAGCGCTGGACCGGCGCCGTCGCCTGGCTGCCGCTGCTGCTGAACCAGCCAGCGCAACCTGGCGACGGCGAGCTGACAGTGACCGCCTTCGACGTGGGGCAGGGCATGGCGCTGCTGCTCGAGACCGGAGGCCATCGCCTTCTCTACGACACCGGTCCGTTTTACTCGCCGGAGTCGAACGGCGGCAACCGGGTGATCGGCCCGTACCTGAAGGCGCGCGGCATCGCGGCGCTCGACGCCATGATCGTCACCCACAGCGACGCCGACCATTCGGGTGGCGCCTTGACGCTGCTCGATGCGTTTCCGGTCGGCTGGCTATCGAGTTCGCTTTGGGAGCAAAATCCAATTGTGCAGGCCGCGCCGATCCACCGGCGCTGCGCGGCCGGACAAATCTGGACCTGGGAAGGGGTTCGCTTCGAGATGCTGCAGCCGTCACTGGCCAGCTACGAAGACCGCACGCTCAAGCCGAACGCGCGCGGTTGCACCTTGCGCGTCTCGACCGCGCACCATGCGATCTTGCTGGCCGCCGACATCGAGGCGGCGCAAGAGGCGCAACTGGTGGCGGCAGCACCGGCCGCCTTGCGCGCCGACGTGCTGCTGGCGCCACACCACGGCAGCGGTACTTCGTCCACTGTGGGCTTCCTGCATGCGGTGCGGCCCGGGATTGCGCTGTTCCAGGTGGGGTATCGCAATCGCTACCATCATCCCAAGCCCGAGATCTACGCCCGTTATGCGCAAATGGGTATATATCGGCTTCGCACCGACGAGGCCGGTGCCGTCACGATCAATTTCAGCGCCGGGCTGCACGTCGATCCGTATCGCCAGACCCACGCGCGCTACTGGTACGGCCGATAGCCGGTCCCTGCTTTGCACGAACTGCAACACTCTTGTAAATTCCCTCAAAAAACAATAAATACTTGTGGGAAATGACATTTACGCATGGTAATCTTCGTGTTCTAAATGCAATTCGCACAATCTCCAGGGTGTTTTGTTACTGCTGCACAATAAAATCAAGGAAATCATGACCAAGCTTACCAAAATCGCCGCTGCCGTCACGGCAGTCACCCTGGCTGGCGCCGCACATGGCGGCGTGATCACCAGCACGATCTCGCTCGACCAGTTGCTGAACGCCCCAAATGGTGTGTATTCGGGTAATTTTTCCCTGAATCCCTTGCTCGCCGCCAACGGCCTGGCCGGTGGCACGATTCTCAGCGCGAACATCAGCGCCTATGGTTTTTCGGACACCCAACTGAACCGCAGCGGGTATGCCGGTTACAGCGAGGGCTACAACTACGGTTATTCAAACAACATCGTCGTCAGCACCTACTCCTACTCTTACAGCTGCGGTTGGGGCTGGTCGACATGCTTTGCGACCGGCTACAATTACGGGTATGCTGCGTACAATGACTTCAATGCCACCTATTACTATGAAAACGTCGACAGCGTGCTCGATACGATGAAGCTGAGCGCAGGCACGGGCAATACGACCGGTTCGGACAGCCGTTCCGTGAGCAGCTACAACAGCAATTTCTACTCGTATTCGCGCTCGAACGGGACTTACGGCTACGATTCGGTGCATGTACACGACCAAGTCACGACCGATGTCACCAGCGGCGACCTGAGCTCCAGCTACACGTTTGGCTCCGCTGAACTGCTGGCAATGGCCCTGTCCGGCCAGCTGGACTTTTCGGTATCGGCCGTGTCCGGCCAGTTCGACTTGCGCCAGGTATCGATCAGCCTCGACGTGCTCGAAGCGGCCGTGCCGGAACCGGCAAGCGCTGCCTTGCTGCTGGCCGGCCTGGCCGGCCTGGCCGCTGCCACGCGCGCGCGCCGCGCCAAGAAACCGTCCTGAACGCATGCTGATCAATCCGGCCGCCACCCTGCGCATTGAGCATCCTGGCAGCGTGCCGGTATTGATCATCGACGACTTCTATGCCGATCCGGAGGCGGTGCGCGAGCAGGCGCTGGCAGCCAATTACGATATGTCCGTGGCCCAGTACCCGGGCCGGCATGCCACCCTGACCGACGCCAGCACCTACACGGTGTGCGAAACGATCGCCAGGGTAGCGACGGCGCTGGGCGACCGCAGCTACCGGGCGGCCGATTTTGTCAGCGATTTTTCGATCGTCACGACCCGCCCGCAAGACCTGCTGGCCACCCAGAAGCATCCCCATGTCGATCCCACGCCCGTGCTCGGCCTGGTCTACCTGACGCCGGGCAGCAACGAGGGCACCTGTTTCTACCGCAACGAGATGCTCGGCACGGCCACCCTGGTCACGCCCGAGCAATATGAGGCCTACCACCAATTCATGGACCAGCACGCCAAGTCCATGGCGCCGCCTGGCTACGACTTTTCCGACCACCCTGTGTGGAAGAAATTCCATACCATCGAGCCTGTGTTCAACCGCTTCGTTTTCTATCCTGGCAATGTGTTTCACTCGATCGACATCAAGAAGGTCGACGAGCAGATCAGCATGACGCGCGTGCGCGTTACCCAGCGTTTCATCGTCATGGACACCCACCCCCAATGATCAAATCGATTCTCGTTGTCGGCGGGGGCACATCCGGCTGGATGACTGCCGCCTATCTGAACCATGTGCTGGGCAACGCCGAAGGGCAGGCGCCGGTGTCGATCACGGTGGTCGAATCCGAAGACATCGGCATCATCGGCGTGGGCGAGGCGACCGTCCCCACCATCAAGTCGATCTTGCAGATGCTGGCCATCCCCGAGTGGCAGTTCCTGATGGAGACGGACGCCACGCTCAAGCACGGCATCCGCTTCCAGGACTGGCTCGACGTGCCCGGCCCGGACGTCAAGGGCAACAGCTTCTACCACCTGTTCGAGCAGCCGCCCGTGATGGAGGGGTACAGCCTTGCCACCCACTGGGCCTCGCTGACTGACCGCGGCGTCCAGCCGAGGGCTTTTGACGATTCCGTGTCGGTGCAGGGCGAATTGTGCCGCCACTTCAAGTCGCCGAAGATGTTCGTCTCGAACGCCTACGAGGCGCCGGTCCCCTATGGCTACCACCTCGATGCGGTGAAATTCGGCCAGTTCCTGCGCCGCATCGCCGTCGAACGGGGCGTGCGCCACGTGGTCGATACGATCACCGAAGTCAAGCGCGGGCCGGACGGCGCCATCGCCAGCCTGGTCACGGCCAGCCAGGCCACCCTGGAAGCGGATTTTTACATCGACTGCTCGGGATTCCGTTCCCTGCTGCTGGGCGGCGCGCTGGAAGAGCCGTTCTGCGACTGGGGTGACTACCTGCTGTGCGACCGCGCCGTCGCCTGCCAGCTACCGCATGCGGCGCCCGACACGCCCTTGCGTCCCTACACCACCTCAACTGCCAAGGAGTCCGGCTGGATCTGGGAAATCGACCTGTTCACGCGGCGCGGTAATGGCTATGTGTATTCCTCGAACCACAGCACGCCCGAGCGCGCCGAAGTGCTGCTGCGCAGCCATTTGGGCGAAGCGGGCGAACAGACCGGCGCGCGCCATTTGAGCATGCAGATCGGGCATCGCCGCAATATGTGGAGCAAGAACTGCCTGGCCGTTGGCCTTTCCGCCGGCTTCCTGGAACCGCTCGAATCGACCGGGATCTACCTGGTCGAAGTTGCATTGAGCCTGTTCGTCGACCACATCACCGACGGTCCGGCCAGCCCTTACCTGGCACACCGATTCAATACCAAGATGACCGCCATCTACGAGGAGCTGCGCGACTTCATTCAGCTTCACTACATCACCTCGCGCCGCGACGACAGTCCATTCTGGCGCGACTACACCAATTCGGTGAAGGTCTCGGACAGCCTGAAATACAAGCTGGACCTGTGGACCTTCAAGCTGCCCAGCGTGACCGACCTTGACGGCAAGCTCACCCTGTTCGGCCCCTCGAGCTACACCTACATCCTAGCCGGCATGGACCGCATGCCGGCCGCGGGCAACCATCTGAGTCCGTATGTCAGTCCGGTGGCCAGTGCGAAAGCATTGCAGGCGATGGAAACGTTCCAGCAGCGTGCCATTGGAAGTTCGCCCGACCATCGGGAATACATCCAGAAGCAGCGCGCCACCGCCCGCTAAACTGGCGGCGGGGCAGTGCCGCGCTGATTTACTGGTCCGGGCGCTGAAGCGGCAGATCGATCTTCATCGTCAACCCTCCACCGGCGCGATTGCTGGCGCGGATGCTGCCGCCGTGCGCGCCGATCACGCGCTGCGCGATGGCCAGGCCGAGGCCGTGGCCGTCGATGTTGTTGCGGCTGGGAGCGGAGCGGAAGAAGGGATCGAACACGGCGGCCAGGTCCGCTTCGGCGATCCCGGGTCCGCGATCGAGCACCTCGATATGAACCCAGTCGGGATCGGCCCGCAAGTCGATTTCAACCACGCCGCCGGGTGCGCCGTGCTTGACCGCATTGCGCACCACGTTCTCGATCGCGCGCCACAGCAAATCGGCTGAGCCGCGCAGCTGAACGATGGCATGCCCGCGCGTCTCGATGCGCCCGCCTGACTGGCCGGCTTCGAAACGGGCGTCGCCGGCGATTTCCTCGATCAGTTCCATGATCTCGATCTGATCGTCCATCGCCTGCGGCGGCGCCGCGTCCAGGCGCGACAAGGTCAGCAACTCGCCAACGAGCTTGTCGATGCGCACGCTCTCGCGTTCGATGCGCTCGAGCGAGGCGGCGATCTTGTCGGGCTGCTGGTGCGCCAGTCCAATTGCCGCCTGCAGGCGCGCCAAGGGCGAGCGTAGCTCGTGCGAGACGTCGTGCAGCAGACGGCGCTGGGCCGCCATCAGGGCATGGAGCTGGGTGCTCATGCGGTCGAAGTCGCGCCCAAGGTCGCTCAGCTCGTCGCCGCGCACGCCGTCAGCGCCAGCAAAGCGCGGTGCCAGGTCGCCCGCCGACGCCGCCTCGAAGGCGCTGCGCAGGGCCCGGATCGGGCGCGCAAAATACCAGGCCAGCAGGGCGGCGAACAGCAGGCTGGCCAGGATGGCGCAGATCATCGGAATCATCGGGCGAAACATGCGCTCCGGCGGTGGTCCGCCGGGGCCATCGTGCGGGGGCGCGTCCGGTTCGCCGTGTTCACGCGGTCCGCCGGGGCCGCCGGGGCCGCGCGGCCCATGCTCGCCCTCCCAGCGCACGAACACCAGGAAGCGTTGGCCATCGGGCGCGTTCAAGTGGCGCACCGCCTGCGGCCCGCCTTTGCCAAGCGCCGACTCGGCCTCCAGTTTCAGCGCGTCGGTGACGGTGCGCCCCAGCAGATCGTGGTCGTGCTGGTCGAGGATATAGATGCTGTGGCTGGTGCTTGCCTCGGCCAGATCGCGCAGGGCGTCGATGCCGCCATGCCTGAGCGTGGCGGCCGCAGCATCGAGAATGGTCTCGGCGGACGGGCTGGTGTCGATCGCCGGCATCATGACGCGCTGGCGCGCCTGGTCGCGCAGCCAGAAGGTGCCGCCGATGCCAATCGTGGCGGCCAATTGCGCGAGCAGGATCGACAGGAAAAACTTCCAGAACAGGCGGCCCATGCCTTACTCGCGGATCAACTGGTAGCCAAGGCGGTACACCGTCTGCAAGCAGGAGCGGCCGTCCGAGAGGGTGCCCAGCTTGCGTCGCAGGCTGCTCAGGTGGACGTCGATATTGCGGTCGAAGCGGGCCAGCGGCCGCCCCAGGCCCTGTTCGGACAGGTCGTTCTTGCTGACCGGGCGCCCGGCATTGCGTGCGAGCACTTCGAGCAGGTTGAATTCGGTGCTCGTCAGTTCGAGCGGCGTGCCGTCCCAGCTGGCGCGGCGCTGCTCGGGCAGCATGGTCAGGCGGCCGACGGACAGCGTGATGCCGCCGGCCTCGTCATGCGGCAAGCCGTTGGTGCGGCGCAGGATGGCGCGAATGCGCGCCGTCAGTTCGCGCGGCGTGCACGGTTTGGTGACGTAGTCGTCGGCGCCCAGCTCGAGCCCGAGAATGCGGTCGGTGTCGTCGCCCCGTCCGGTCAGCATCAGGACCGGGATGCGGCTCCTGGCGCGGATGCGGCGCAGCGTCTCGATGCCGTTCATGCGCGGCATCATCACGTCGAGGATGGCGATCGCATACTGGCCCGACAGCGCCTCGCGGCAGCCCGCCTCGCCGTCATGGGCACAGGCCACGCGAAAGCCCTCCTGCTCCAGGTATTCCTGGAACATCCCTATCAATTCGATATCGTCATCGATCAGCAGCACATGGTTCATGCCGGCCATCATAGCAAACCAGGGGTTTTGGATGGGGGCGACTTTACGCCCTTTTACATACGCCTAACAGCGCTTTACATGACGCCGCCAGAAAATGGAAGCTCATTTCACCAACATGAAAAGGACTCCAATATGAACTACCTGAAACTGGCTGCGGCCGCGGTGCTGGTGTGCGCCACGCTGCCGGCGCTGGCGCAGCCACCGGCACCGAACGAGCATCTGGCGATGCACGCTGCCGACTTGTCCGACGCCCAGCAGGACAAGCTGTTCGCCATCATGCATGCGGCCGAGCCGTTGCGGCGCGAGCTGGGCAAGGCCGAGCGCCAGGCTCACGATGCCTTGCGCGCACTCGGTGCCGCCCCCCAGTTCGACGAGCAGAAGGCAGCTGCCCTGGCCCAGGTGCTGGGCCAGGCGGTGGCCGCTTCGGCCTTGCAGCAGGCCCGCATCGAGGCCCAGACGCAGGCGCTGCTCACGCCGGAGCAACGCCTGCAGCGCGGCCAGCAGCGCCCGCCACATCCGCCGCGCGCGCAACAGTAGAAAGGAGACGTACATGACAATCGGCGCCATCGGGGCATGCAGTTCCGCCCAAATCACCTCCACCCAAGTGCGCAGCAGCGCCACCGCCAGCACCACCGCTGAAGCAATAAAAACGGATGCCAGCACCATGCTCGACGCCATCACCAGTGCCCTGGGCGAGATCGGCGTGGGCACGGCCGACAGCAGCGGCGACGCCAGCGGCACGGCACAAGCGTTGGGTGAGTTCCTCAATAAGCTGTTCCAGTCGCTGCAGGGGCCGGAGGGGGCACCGCCGCCGCCACCGCCTGCCGCGGACAGCTCCGCGAGCGACGCGCTCGGCAGCTCGTTCAAGAACCTGCTGACGGCGCTGGGCGTCGACAGCAGCGATTCCGATTCCAAACTGAGCGCCTTCCTGCAAGCCCTGTCCGGCAAGCTCGATGGTGCCAGTGGCAACCTGATTAACACAAGCGCTTAGGAGTACAAGATGCAACACGAGCACAGCCTGGCCCACGACATTGAAACGATGCTGGGCATGACACTGAACCGGCGCCAGTCCTTGCGCTGGCTGTTCGCCGGCGCGGCCACGCTGCCGGTGCTCGGCTGCGGCGGCGGCAACGCGGCCGTGACCAGCACCACAGCGGCGACCACCACCACCACTACTACCCCGACCACCAGCGCCTGCGCCGCCATTCCAGAGGAGACCGGCGGTCCATACCCGGGCGACGGCACCAACAATGGCGTGAACGGCATCGCCAACGCGCTGATCCTGGCCGGCATCGTGCGCAGCGATATCCGGGCCAGCATCGCCGGCGCGACTGGCGTGGCAGCGGGTGTGCCGCTGACGATCAAGCTGCAACTGGTGAACACGGCCGCCAGTTGCGCTTCGCTGGCCGGCGCAGCGGTCTACCTGTGGCACTGCGATCGCGACGGCAATTATTCGATGTATTCGGCCGGCGTCACGGCGGAAAATTACCTGCGTGGCGTGCAGGAGGCCGACAGTGGCGGTGCGCTGAGCTTTGTGACGTCGTTCCCGGGCTGTTACGCCGGGCGCATGCCGCACGTGCACTTCGAGGTCTACCCCTCGCTGGCGAAAAGCACCAGCGCGGCCAATCGCATCAAGACGTCGCAATTCACGTTTCCGATGGCGACCTTGAATGAGGTCTACGCGACAAGCGGCTACAGCGCCAGCGTGCGCAACCTGGCCGCGATCAGCTACGCCACCGACAACGTGTTCAGCGATGGCACCACGCTGCAGATGGTCACCATGAGCGGCAATTCGACACAAGGCTACGTGGCGACGCTGACAGTAGGGGTTTCCCTCTAATCGACTGCGTTCGGGCCTGCGGCAATGACATTACAATCGACGTCATTGATCGGATCGGACCGCACGCACCATGAGCAAACCCCTGTTGCATTTCTCACACGGCAATAGCTTCCCCGCGGGGACCTATCGCCGTTTTCTCGGCCAGCTCGATGGCGAGTACGATATTCGGGCGGTGGACATGCATGGCCACGATCCGGCCTTTCTCGTCTCCGATGGCTGGCCGGGCCTGGTCGCGGAGTTGATCGGCCGCCTGGAAACCTACCGCGCCCCCGCGATCCTGGTCGGGCACTCGCTGGGCGGCATGCTCAGCCTGATGGCGGCGCGCCAGCGCCCGGAGCTGGTGCGCTGCGTGGTGATGCTCGATTCGCCGGTGGTGGCCGGCTGGCGTGCGGCGCTGCTGCGGGTGGCGAAGGCGCAGGGCTGGGGCAAGCGCTGGTCGCCGGCGCGGCTGTCGGAAAACCGCCGCAATATATGGCCCGACCGCCAGGCCGCGTTCGATCATTTCCAGGCCAAGCCCCTGTTCGCCGCGTGGGCGCCGGGCGTGCTGGCCGATTACATCGAACATGGATTGAAGCCCCATCCGCAAGGGGTGCAGCTGAGTTTTTCGCGCGACGTGGAAACGGCCATCTATCGCGGGCTGCCACATCACATTGGCAGCCTGATGCGAGGCACATTTCCGGTGCCGGCCGGCTTTATCGGCGGCACCGACTCGACTGAGCTCAAACAGGCCGGCCTGGGCGCCACGCGGCGCCTGGTGGGCGCCAATTTCACCGAGATCGAGGGTGGTCACCTGTTCCCGATGGAGTCGCCCGAACTGGCGGCCAGGCTGACGCGGGAAATGCTCTCCAGGCTGCTGCCGGGCGCCAAAAATGAGGACCGTGGCTAACTTTTCGCGTAAAATCCGGGGAACTCTTTCTCCCATCATTTTCAGAAAACGTCCCAGCGATGACAATCAAAAGCGATAAATGGATACGCCGCACGGCGCTCGCCACCGGCATGATCGAGCCGTTCGAACCGAACCAGGTGCGTGAGCAGGATGGCCGCAAGATCATTTCCTACGGTACCTCGTCGTATGGCTACGATATCCGCTGCGCCGACGAGTTCAAGATTTTCACGAACATCAACAGCACCATCGTCGACCCGAAGAACTTCGATTCGAATTCCTTCGTCGACATCAAGAGCGACGTGTGCATCATTCCACCGAATTCCTTCGCGCTGGCGCGCACCATCGAGTACTTCCGCATTCCGCGCAATGTGCTCACCGTCTGCCTGGGCAAGTCGACCTATGCGCGCTGCGGCATCATCGTCAACGTGACGCCGTTCGAGCCCGAGTGGGAAGGCTATGTCACGCTGGAGTTTTCCAATACCACGCCACTACCGGCCAAGATCTACGCCGGCGAGGGCTGCGCGCAGGTGCTGTTCTTCGAGAGCGATGAAGTGTGCGAAACCTCGTACAAGGATCGCGGCGGGAAGTACCAGGGCCAGCGCGGCGTGACGCTGCCGAAAGCGTAGATTGCTCATCGAACGGTTCGGAGTACCGTAGGGCGAGGATCGCCAACGCGTCTCATATGCACTGTGGGATCGAAGTCAGCTTGTCCGGATTGCGCATCACGAAGACCGCGACGATGCGATCGTCGTCAATGATGAATGACTGGGCCGACTCGAGCTTGCCCTCCACATAGCGCAGCAAGCCCGGCGCGCCGTTGATCAGCGCATGGCGGTAGGCGACCTGCAACGGGAAGGCGTGCTCCAGCGACCAGAAGATGCCGGCCACCCGCCCAGCGCCACGCTGGATCTTCTGGAACGAGTTGACCTTTCCGCCGCCGTCGGCCACCAGTTGCACCTCGTCCGACATCATCGCCTTCATCGCCGCACGGTCGCCGCTGGTGGCCGCCTGCATGAACTTGGCCAACAGCGCGCGGTGGGATTCCCTGGCCACCTCGAACCGGGGCCGCTCCTGCTGCACCCGTTCCTGCGCCCGGTGCACCATCTGGCGGCAACTGGCCTCGGACTTGCCCAACATCGCCGCGATCTCGTCGTAATCGCGATCGAATACCTGGCGCATCAGGAAGGCGGCGCGTTCTTCGGCCGACAGGCGTTCAAGCACCCACAGCAGGGCCACCGAGACATCGCTGGCCAGTTCGGCGGCCGTCTCCGGGGTGCGCTCGTCAAGCTCGACGAGCGGTTCAGGCAGCCACCAGCCAATATAGGCCTCGCGTTCCACCTGGCGCGTGCGCAGGCGGTCGATGGCCAGGCGCGTGGTCACCGTCACCAGGAAGGCCTCGGCCGAGTGGAGCGCCGCCTGCTCGCTGCCGTGCCAGCGCAGCCAGGCGTCCTGGACCACGTCCTCGGCGTCGGCGCGTATGCCCAGCATGCGGTAGGCGATCGAGAACAGGCGCGGGCGCAGCGCGGTAAAGGTTTGCAATTCGACAGCGTCGGTCATGGTGAGGTGAACCTGGTTGTGAGCAGGGTGGAACAGCGCAGCGCATGGTGCCAGGCCGTGCCTTACCTTGGCGCGTGCAATGGTGGAATGCGCTTCGCTGATCCACCCTGCGTTTTCCAACGATGATTTGTCGACGATTTTAGCGCCGGCCTAGAATCCTGGCGCGGGCGTCTCCGGAATCTGGTTGCGCATGCAAAGGTTGAGCATGTTCCAGGCACGGATCACGGCCACGGCGTAGCTCAGTTCGACGATTTCGGTGGGCGTGAAATGGGGCGCCAGCGCGGCATAGGCGGCATCGGTATCGTCGCGCTGGGGCAGGGCGTTGACCGCTTCGGCCCAGGCCAGCGCGGCGCGTTCGCGCTCGCTGAAAAATGGCGCCTCGCGCCAGGCGGCCACGGCATTCAGGTGGCGTGGATTGGCTTCCTGCCGGATCAGGTCGCGCCAGTGCATGTCGACGCACACGCCGCAGCCGTTGATCTGGGAAATGCGCAAATGGACCAGTTCGACCAGGTGCGCGCCGAGCGAACTGTGCTTGACCGAGCCGGACAGGCCGATCATGGCCTTCAGGTTGGCCGGGGCGAGGGTGAAGAAGGGGAGTCGGGCTTGGTGTGACATGGTGGACCTTTCAGGGAGCGGCAGGCGCCCTGTGCGCCTGCCATACCCATTAGACGCACCAGCGCCGCCGTTTGTGACAGGCCAGCATGAAAAAAGGAGCCGGAGCTCCTTTTTTTACTGCTTCACGCAATCGACGAAGTAGCCGCGCTTGCCGTCCACCTCGCGTTTGACCAAACCGTGCACATCGGTCTCGAAGCCGGGGAAGCGCTCGTTGAAGTCGCGCGCAAAACGCAGGTAATCGACGATGGTGCGGTTGAAACGCTCGCCGGGAATCAAAAGCGGAATGCCGGGCGGGTAGGGGGTCAGCAGGATGGCCGTGATGCGCCCCTCCAGGTCCTCGATGGCGACGCGCTCGATCTCGCGGTGCGCCATCTTGGCGAACGCGTCCGATGGTTTCATGGCCGGGATCATGTCCGACAAGTACATCTCCGTGGTCAGTCGCGCCACGTCGTAGGCCTTGTAGAAATCGTGGATCTGCTGGCACAGGTCGCGCAGGCCCATCGCCTCGTAGCGCGGGTTGGCGGCGGCGAACTCGGGCAGGATGCGCCACATCGGCTGGTTCTTGTCGTAGTCGTCCTTGAACTGCTGCAGCGCCGTCACCAGCGTGTTCCAGCGGCCCTTGGTGATCCCGATGGTAAACATGATGAAGAACGAGTACAGCCCGCATTTCTCGATGATCACGCCATGTTCGGCCAGGTACTTGGTCACGATCGAGGCCGGAATGCCGGTCTCGCCGAACATGCCGTTGAGCGACAGGCCCGGCGTCACGACCGTGGCCTTGATCGGGTCGAGCATATTGAAGCCAGGGGCCAGCTTGCCAAAGCCGTGCCAGTCGTCCTCGGCGCGGATCATCCAGTCGTCCTGGGTGCCGATGCCTTCCTCGGCGAAGGTGTCCGGGCCCCAGACCTGGAACCACCAGTCCTTGCCCCATTCGGCGTCAACCTTTCTCATGGCGCGCCGGAAGTCGAGCGCCTCGAGGATCGATTCCTCGACCAGCGCGGTGCCGCCCGGCGCCTCCATCATCGCCGCTGCGACGTCGCACGAGGCGATGATCGAGTACTGCGGCGAGGTCGAGGTGTGCATCAGGTAAGCCTCGTTGAAGGCGTCGCGGTCCAGCTTGACCGATTCCGATTCGCGCACCAGCACCTGCGAGGCCTGCGACAGGCCGGCCAGCAGCTTGTGGGTCGACTGGGTCGAGAAGATCATCGACTCCTTGGCGCGCGGGCGGTCCTTGCCGATCGCGTGCATGTTCTTGTAGAAGTCGTGGAAGGTGGCGTGCGGCAGCCACGCTTCGTCGAAGTGCAGGGTGTCGATTTTACCGTCGAGCATTTCACGCAGCGTCTCGACGTTGTACACCACGCCGTCGTAGGTCGACTGGGTGATGGTGAGGATGCGCGGCTTCTGGTTGACGGCTTCGCGTGCGAACGGGTTGGCCGCGATCTTGCGGGCAATCGACTCGGGTGTGAATTCCTCGAGCGGGATCGGGCCGATGATGCCCAGGTGGTTGCGGGTCGGCATCAGGAACACGGGAATCGCGCCGCACATGATGATCGAATGCAGGATCGACTTGTGGCAGTTGCGGTCGACTACGACGATGTCGCCCGGCGCCACCGTCGAGTGCCACACCATCTTGTTCGAGGTCGAGGTGCCGTTGGTGACGAAATAGCAGTGGTCGGCGTTGAAGATGCGCGCCGCGTTGCGCTCGGACTTGGCGACCGGGCCCGTATGGTCGAGCAGCTGGCCGAGTTCTTCGACGGCGTTGCAGACGTCGGCGCGCAGCATGTTCTCGCCGAAGAACTGGTGGAACATCTGGCCGATCGGCGACTTCAGGAAGGCCACGCCGCCCGAGTGGCCAGGGCAGTGCCAGGAGTAGGAACCGTCGTTGGCGTAGTTCACGAGCGCGCGGAAGAACGGCGGCGCCAGGCCGTCGAGGTAGGATTTCGCTTCGCGGATGATGTGGCGCGCCACGAACTCGGGCGTGTCCTCGAACATGTGGATGAAACCGTGCAGTTCGCGCAAGATGTCGTTCGGGATGTGGCGCGAGGTGCGCGTTTCCCCGTAGATGTAGATCGGGATGTCCGAATTCTTGTGGCGGATTTCCTGGACGAAGGCGCGCAGCGCCGTCAGCGCGAAGTTGGTCTCCTCGACCGAACCGCCGCCAAATTCCTCGTCGTCGATCGAGAGCACGAAGGCCGAGGCGCGCGACTGCTGCTGGGCGAACTGCGACAGGTCGCCGTAGCTGGTCAGGCCGAGCACTTCCATGCCCTCGCCGACCATCGCGTCGGCCAGGGCGCGAATGCCCAGGCCCGAGGTGTTCTCGGAACGGAAGTCCTCGTCGATGATGACGATGGGGAAACGAAATTTCATGGCGGCTCCAAAGCGCAGCGCCGTGAGGGCAGCCCGCGCCAACCCAGGCGGGACCTCGCTCACGGCACTGAAAAAAAACAAGAAGCGGATTTTCGCAGAAATGCCGGCAATCCGGTGAAAAAAGTTTGAGTCAGGGCGACCCGGTTTAGTGTCCGCCCCCCAGCATAGCGCCGATCGGATCGATGTGCATCCAGGCGAACACGCCCAGCGCCACGCCGATGGCGGCAATCACATAGGCACCCACCATCAGCCATTTCTTGCGCGTGAGCAAGGTAATGGCCGCCAGCGAGATCGCGATCTGCTCGGCGGTGGTGGCCAGCGCCCACTGGTGGTGCTGGTGCATGGCCAGGTCCGACTTGTGGTTCCATTCGTCGGAGCCGGCGTCGAGCTTTTCGGCCTCCTTCTTGATGTCTTCCTTCTCGGCCTTGTAGCGGGCCACCTCGGACTTGTACTTTTCCGGGTCGACGCCGGGCAGCACCATCGCCAGCTCGGCCAGGTTCTGCTTGTTCGACTTGGCCTGGTAGTAGTTCCAGCTGTTGGCCGCCTTGGTTTTTTCGATGGCGGCGTTGTTCTTGTAGAGCGCCGCGTCGTTCTGGGTGGCCCCGCCCTGGTAACCGAACATGGCGCCCACCGTGGCCAGGATCGCCGTCATCACCGCGATGTTGTTCGAGAAGCTGTCGCCCCCGTGCGAGGCGTGTTCGACCGCGTGGTCATGCGGGCCGTGTACGTGAAAACCGTGTCCTGACATCTAAATGCTCGCTTTCTGATAGGTGAGGAAGGCGTAATCGAAGCCGTTTGCGTCCGAATGATACGCCTGGCGCGCCGTTTCGGTCCAGATTCGCGGATCGATCGCAGGGAAGAAGGTATCACAGTGAAATGTCCGGTCGATGACGGTCACTTCCAGCCGCCCGGCCAGCGGCAGCGCCTCGGCGAAGACCTGGGCGCCGCCGATGACAAAGGCCGGGGCGGCCCCGACCAGGGCCAGCGCGGCCGCCAGCGAGCCGGCGCGCTCGACGCCATCATGCTGCCAGTGCGGATTGCGGGTGACGACGATGTTGCGCCGGTTCGGCAGCGCGCGCCCGATCGAGTCGAACGTCTTGCGGCCCATGATGATGGGGTGGCCGCTGGTGAGGCGCTTGAAGTGCGCCAGGTCTTCCGGCAGGCGCCAGGGCAGGGTGTTGTCGATGCCGATGCCGCGGTCCGCGTCGAGGGCGACGATAAGAGTGAGCTGTGTCATTGATTGAGATTTATTTTCGGGTCCAGATGGTTCGCCATTATCGTGCAGTTTTGCATTTTCGCGAAACATCGTATGGACAGATGGAGAAAACCGGGGCTAGTCTTCAGTATATTGACAAGCCTACATTTAACATTCTTGCGCTAAATCAAGTACCCAGTTTGCATAGTGGGAATTGGAGAGAATTGAGCCCTTTTTTTAGGAGTATTCTGGTTCCTGTGCGAAACACTTTTGTTGTCAATTGAAAAATGTTGTTAGAGTATGCCGCCAGCCAGGAGCCTTCAATGAAACACCCACTGTTCGACGCCCAAGGTGCCGGATCGCCCGCGATCCTGGCACTGCAGGATGGCAGTATTTTTCACGGCATCTCGATCGGCGCGGCCGGCCACACCAGCGGCGAAGTCGTGTTCAACACGTCCATGACGGGCTACCAGGAGATCCTCACCGACCCCAGTTACACGCGCCAGATCGTCACGCTGACCTACCCCCACATCGGCAACACCGGCATCAATCTCGAGGACGGTGAGTCCGGACGGGTGCACGCGGCCGGGCTGGTGATCCGCGACCTGCCCTTGCTGGCGTCGAATTTTCGCTCCTCGCAAAGCCTGTCGGACTACTTGAAGGCGCAGGGTATCGTGGCCATCGCCGGCGTCGATACACGGCGCCTGACGCGCATCCTGCGCGAGAAGGGCGCACAGAACGGGGCGATCGCAGTTGGCGCCAGCGAGGCCAGCGCGCTCGAGCTGGCGCGCAGTTTCGCCGGCTTGAACGGCATGGACCTGGCGCGCGTGGTCTCGACCGACGCGCCCTACCAATGGCGCGAGACCGAATGGGTCCTGGGCGCCGGCTACGGCAGCCAGGATGGGCCGCGTTTCCATGTGGTGGCCTACGACTACGGCGTCAAATCGAACATCCTGCGCATGCTGGCCCAGCGCGGCTGCCGCATCACGGTGCTGCCGGCCCAGGCCAGCGCGGCCGAGGCGCTGGCGCTGGCGCCGGACGGCATCTTCCTGTCCAACGGTCCGGGCGACCCGCGGCCGTGCGACTACGCCATCGCCGCCTCGCGCGAGTTGATCGAACGTGGCATCCCCACCTTCGGCATCTGCCTCGGGCACCAGATCATGGCGCTGGCCTCGGGCGCGACGACGCTGAAAATGAAGTTCGGCCACCACGGTGCCAACCATCCGGTGCAGGACCTCGACAGCGGGCAGGTGATGATCACTGCCCAGAACCATGGCTTTGCCGTCGATCCGGGTTCGCTGCCGGCCAACTGCCGGATTACCCACGTGTCGCTGTTCGACGGCTCGCTGCAGGGGTTTGCACGCACCGACCGGCCGGCGTTCTGCTTCCAGGGCCATCCCGAGGCCTCGCCCGGTCCGCACGACCTGGCCAGCCTGTTCGACCGTTTCGTCGCCCTGATGGAGGTGCGCAGCCATGCCCAAGCGTAGTGATATCCACAGCATCCTGATCATCGGCGCCGGCCCGATCATCATCGGCCAGGCATGCGAGTTCGACTATTCCGGCGCCCAGGCCTGCAAGGCGCTGCGCGAGGAGGGCTACAAGGTCATCCTGGTCAACAGCAACCCAGCTACCATCATGACCGACCCCGAGATGGCGGACGTGACCTACATCGAGCCGATCACCTGGGAAGTCGTCGAGCGCATCATCGCCAAAGAGCGTCCCGACGCCATCCTGCCGACCATGGGTGGCCAGACGGCGCTCAACTGCGCGCTCGAGCTGCACCGCCACGGCGTGCTGGCCAGGCACGCCGTGGAGCTGATCGGCGCCACCCCTGAGGCGATCGACAAGGCCGAGGACCGTGCCAAGTTCAAGCAGGCGATGACCGGCATCGGCCTGGCGTCGGCCCGTTCGGGCGTGGCGCACACCCTGGCCGAGGCCTGGAGTGCGCAGCAGGAGCTGGGCTTTCCCGTCATTATCCGGCCCTCGTTTACGATGGGCGGCAGCGGCGGCGGCATCGCCTACGATGCCGACCAGTTCCACGCAATCTGCACGCGCGGACTGGAGCTCTCGCCTACCACCGAACTGCTGATCGAGGAGTCGCTGATCGGCTGGAAAGAGTTCGAGATGGAAGTGGTGCGCGACAGGATGGACAATTGCATCATCGTCTGTTCGATTGAAAACCTCGATCCGATGGGCGTGCACACGGGCGACTCGATCACGGTGGCGCCGGCCCAGACGCTGACGGACAAGGAATACCAGCTCATGCGCAACGCCTCCTTGGCGGTGCTGCGCGAGATCGGCGTCGACACCGGGGGCTCGAACGTGCAGTTTGCGATCAATCCGGCCGACGGGCGCATGATCGTGATCGAAATGAACCCACGCGTGTCGCGCTCCTCGGCGCTGGCGTCGAAGGCGACCGGGTTTCCAATCGCCCGGGTGGCCGCCAAGCTGGCCGTCGGCTTCACGCTCGATGAACTGCGCAACGAGATCACGGGCGGCGCCATGCCGGCCTCGTTCGAGCCTTCGATCGACTATGTGGTGACCAAGATCCCGCGCTTCGCGTTCGAGAAATTTCCCGGCGCAGACGAGCACCTGACGACCCAGATGAAATCGGTGGGTGAGGTGATGGCAATCGGGCGCACCTTCCAGGAGTCGTTCCAGAAGGCCCTGCGCGGGCTCGACATCGGCGTCGATGGCGTGCGGCGCAAGGAAAGCGGCCTGGAACTGATCGCCGAACAACTGGGCGCACCGGGCCCGGACCGCATCTGGTACGTCGGCGCCGCCTTCGGCCAGGGCATGAGCCTCGAGCAGGTACATGCGCTGTCGCATATCGACCCCTGGTTCCTGGCCCAGATCCAGGAGCTGGTCGAGGTCGAACTGTGGCTCGAAACCCAGGCGCTGGGCGCGCTCGACCAGCCGCTGCTGTACAAGCTCAAGCAGCAGGGCTTTGGCGACCTTCGCCTGGCCGCGCTGCTCGGCTGCAGCGAGCAGGCGGTGCGCGAGCGGCGCCATGCGCTGGGGATCCGTCCCGTGTACAAGCGGGTCGATACCTGTGCGGCCGAATTTGCCACCCGCACCGCCTATCTGTACTCGACCTACGACCAGGAGTGCGAGGCCGAGCCGGGCGACCGGCGCAAGATCATGGTGCTGGGCGGCGGACCGAACCGCATCGGCCAGGGCATCGAGTTCGACTACTGCTGCGTGCACGCAGCGATGGCGATGCGCGAGGATGGCTACGAGACCATCATGGTCAACTGCAATCCCGAGACCGTCTCGACCGACTTCGACACCTCGGACCGGCTGTATTTTGAATCGTTGACGCTTGAAGACGTGCTCGAAATCGTCGCGCTGGAAAAACCGGTGGGCGTGATCGTGCAATACGGCGGCCAGACCCCGCTCAAGCTGGCGCTGGCGCTCGAGGCGAACGGCGTGCCGATCATCGGCACCTCGCCTGACATGATCGACGCGGCCGAGGACCGCGAGCGTTTCCAGCAGCTGCTGCAGGCGCTGGACCTGCGCCAGCCGCAAAACCGCAGCGCGCGCACCGAGGCGCAGGCGGTCTGCATGGCGCTCGAAATCGGTTACCCGCTGGTGGTGCGGCCCTCCTACGTACTGGGCGGGCGCGCCATGGAGATCGTCCACGGGCAGGCCGACCTGGAGCGCTACATGCGCGAGGCGGTCAAGGTGTCGCACGACTCCCCGGTGCTGCTCGACCGCTTCCTGAACGACGCCATCGAGGTCGACGTCGACTGCGTCTCGGACGGTGTCCAGACCCTGATCGGCGGCGTGATGGAACATGTCGAGCAGGCCGGCATCCACTCCGGCGACTCGGCCTGTTCGCTGCCGCCGTACTCGCTGTCCGAGCGCACCATCGCCGAGCTGTCGCGCCAGACCGAGCGCCTGGCCGCCGGCCTGAACGTGGTCGGCCTGATGAATGTGCAGTTCGCGGTGCAGCAGGTACGGGTCGACGGCAAGCTGCACGACGTGGTCTACGTGCTGGAGGTCAATCCGCGCGCCTCGCGCACCATACCCTTCGTCTCCAAGGCGACCGGGCTGCCACTGGCCAAGATCGCCGCGCGCTGCATGGCCGGGCAGTCGCTGGCCAGCCAGGGCGTCACGCGCGCCGTGGTGCCGCCGTATTTCAGCGTCAAGGAGGCGGTGTTCCCGTTCGCGAAATTTCCCGGCGTGGACACCATCCTCAGCCCGGAAATGAAATCGACGGGCGAAGTGATGGGTGTGGGCGCCACCTTCGGCGAGGCGTTCTACAAGGCCCAGCTCGGCGCCGGGGTGCGCCTGCCGCGCGAGGGGCGGGTGTTCATGCGCGTCAAGAAGGGCGACCAGACGCGCGCCGTGGCGCTGGCGCGCCAGCTCGACGCCGCCGGCTTCACCCTGTGCGCCAGCCTGGTCACGGCGACCGTGATCGGCGCCGCCGAACTCGCCGTCGAATCGGTCGACGACAGCGAACTGTTCGCCCTGTTGGCGGCGAAACAGGTGGCGTTGGTGATCCACACGGTCGACGAAACGCGCGCCGCCATCATCGCTTCGCGCTCGCTGCGGGTGGCGGCCCTGGCCAGCGGCGCGCCGTGCTTCACCACCATCGCCGGCGCCGAGGCGGCCGCGCTGGCGCTGCAGCACCAGGCCAGCTACGGCCTGTATTCGCTGCAGCAGCTGCATCAGCGTCTCGCCGTGGCACATCCGGATGCGCCAGTCGCGCCGCGCCGCGAGCCCTCCGTGGCCGACATGGCCGCCGCGGCCACGCTGCTGCCCGAGCGGCGCGCACGGCGGCGCGAACGCAGCGCGGGCGTGGCGCCGGTCAAGCTGTTCATCCGCCAGCCGTTCACGGAATCGGACGCCGAGCAGCAAGGCCTGATCGGCGAAATCATGCACCTGGTCGACAGCGCCAACGGCGCGCCGTACCCGTTCGACTACCTGACCGGCAACCGGGCTGAGAGCGCCTTGACGTTCAAGAAATCGTTCGAGCGCGATCACGGCCTGCCGTTCACCCCGCAAAATTTCCGCAACCACCGGCTCGCCTTGCTGGACCAGGCCGACGCACTGGTCAACATCCGGGTCGGCATGAGCGAGAGCAGCGCATTTGAACTGGCCTACCATATTTACAAGGGCCGCCGAACGCCAATCCTGTTCCTGGTCTGGAAGCACGCGCCGATCAAGACGACCCTGATCCGCGAGCTGGAGGACCTGGTCGATGTGACCTATCTGGAGTTCGAGCATGTCGATGAACTGCGCGAGGGAGT
This sequence comes from Pseudomonadota bacterium, assembly GCA_040390195.1. GTDB lineage: Bacteria > Pseudomonadota > Gammaproteobacteria > Burkholderiales > Burkholderiaceae_D > Telluria_A. The sequence continues at coordinate 131,216 of JAZJYV010000034.1, forward strand.
GCACCGTTTTTTCAATTCGAGGCAACTAGGTCAGGCGGAATCTTCCGCGCGACTGCCACAATAACAACAGGAGCATGACATGTTTTCCAATTTAAGAATCAAGACCCTGGTCATCGGCGTCGTCGCTTTTTTGATCGCGCTCATGACAATGATCGGGGTGATCGGCATTTTCAGCGCCAGCAATTCGGTCGACCTGGTCAAGACCGTGTCGCTCAACGATCAGAAGAACACCACGCTGAAGACCGCGATCCGGCTCGAAATGGAGCTTAACCGCAGCCAGATCCTACAGGCGCTGCAGCACAATCCGACGCTGTCCTGGTCGCAGTTGCACGACCACCCGTTGACGGTGCACTTTGACCAAGTCAGCGCCATTTCGGCCCATGCCAGCACCGGTTGGAGCGCCTACCTGGCGGCGATCAAGGATCCGGCCGAGAAGAAATTGGCCGAGGAATGGTTCGCCAAGAGCGAGGGCCTGGGGCTGGAGTCCATCAAGGCCGCGGCGGCGGCCATCAAGGGCGGCCAATGGGACGAGGCCGAGACGATCCTGATCAAGAGAATCAATCCCTCGTACCGGGTCGGGGACGCTGCGCTCAAGGCGCTCACGGAGGCGACCGAGAAATCGTCGAAGTCGGACGAGGCGATGGTCGGCGCGGCGCTCTCGCGCAACGCCTACCTCATGGTCGGCGTGCTGCTGGTGGGCGTGGTGCTCGGTGTGGCGGTCGGCTGGGCCCTGGTGCGCGCGATCTCGCAGCCGCTTGAGGAGGCGATGGAAATTGCCACCCGGGTGGCCGACGGCGACCTGACGGGGCAGATCGGCAGCCACAGTGCCAACGAGTTCGGTGCCTTGCTCGCCGCGCTGGGCAAGATGAAGTCCAAGCTGGCGGGCATCGTGGGCGAGGTGCGCGCCAGCACCGACACCATCTCGAGCGCGTCAAGCGAAATCGCGGCCGGCAATATGGACCTGTCGGGCCGTACCGCCGAGCAGGCCGGATCGCTCGAGCAGACCGCCGCCTCGATGGAGCAGTTGACCAGCACCGTCAAGCAGAACGCCGACAACGCGCGCCAGGCCAACCAGCTGGCATTGTCGGCCTCGGAGGTGGCAACCAAGGGCGGCGTGGTGGTGGCGCAGGTGGTCGACACCATGGGCTCGATCAATGAATCGTCCAAGAAGATCGTCGACATCATCGGCGTCATCGACGGCATCGCCTTCCAGACCAACATCCTGGCGCTGAACGCGGCCGTCGAGGCGGCGCGCGCGGGCGAACAGGGACGCGGCTTCGCCGTCGTCGCCTCCGAGGTGCGCAACCTGGCGCAACGCTCGGCCGGCGCGGCCAAGGAGATCAAGCAGCTGATTGGCGATTCGGTCGACAAGGTTGACAGCGGCGCCAAGCTGGTCGACCAGGCCGGCATGACGATGCAGGAGATTGTCACCAGCATCCAGAAGGTGACCGACATCATGGCCGAGATCACCACCGCAAGCCAGGAGCAGACCTCGGGGCTGGACCAGATCAACCAGGCGATCAGCCAGATGGATTCGATCACCCAGCAGAACGTGACGCTGGTCGAGGAGGCTGCGGGCACCGCGTCGGCGCTGCAGGACCAGGCCGGGGTGCTGAGCAAGGTGGTCAGCGTGTTCAAGCTCGACGCGGCGCCGGTCGTGCGTCAGCCGGTGCCAATCAGGAAGCCGGCGCTGAAAACCGTGCCCAGCGGGCGCGCGATGACCACCACCAGCGCGGCCAAGGCCAAGCCGGCGGTACCGAGGCGCGCCGCCGCCAGCAGCGCGTCCAATTCGGACTGGGAAGAGTTCTAAGCAATTTGAAGGGCGGATGACGCTGGCGCTGTTCCGCCTTGCTGCTTCAAACGGCGACAGGCGCCTTGATGTGTGCGTGCGACGCGTAGGCGACGATCTCGAAGTCTTCGTACTTGTAATCGAACAGGCTGTCCGGCTTGCGCGCGATGCGCAGCGCCGGCAAGGGCAGGGGCGTGCGCGCCAGCTGCAGCTCGACTTGTTCCATGTGGTTCGAATACAGGTGGCAGTCGCCCCCCGTCCAGACGAAGTCGCCCACCTCGAGCCCAGCCTGCTGCGCCATCATGTGGGTTAGCAGCGCGTAGGAGGCGATGTTGAAAGGCACGCCGAGGAAGATGTCGGCGCTGCGCTGGTACAGCTGGCAGGAGAGCTTGCCGTCGGCCACGTAGAACTGGAACAAGGCGTGGCAGGGTGGCAGTTTCATCTGCGGGATATCGGCCACGTTCCATGCCGAGACGATCATGCGGCGCGAATCGGGGTTGTCGCGAATTTGCTCCATGACCTGGCTGATCTGGTCGATATGGCTGCCATCCGGCGCCGGCCAGTTGCGCCACTGGTAGCCGTAGATCGGGCCCAAATCGCCGTTCTGGTCGGCCCAATCGTCCCAGATCTTGACCCCGTTTTCCTTCAGGTAGGCGATGTTGGTGGAGCCGGCCAGGAACCAGATCAGCTCATGGATGATCGATTTCAGGTGCAGTTTCTTGGTCGTCACCAGCGGAAACCCATCCTGCAGATTAAACCGCATCTGGTAGCCAAACACCGAGCGCGTGCCGGTGCCGGTGCGGTCGGTTTTTTCGCTGCCATGTTCTTTCACATGGCGCATGAATTCGAGATATTGGCGCATGGTGTTAGCTCGCTAGGTCAGTGTGGAATTGTAACTCAGGCCATCGCCCGGCACAGCAGCGCGAGCGCCTCGCGCAGCTGCGCATCGGGCATATTGAGCAGGTTGTCGCCGACGTACAGCTCGACGACGCTGCTGTCGGCCAGCACGCCGTGGGCGGCGCGCCCGAACAGCCAGATGCCATGCGTGGCGGCGACGTCGTTGCGGATCGCGATGGCCCGTTCGCGCCCCACCGGCAAGTGCAGGTGCAGCATGTTCGCTTGCGGCTGCGCCGGGTTCGCTTTGAGCTGGGGGTAGTCGGCCAGCTGCGCATACAGCCAGCGGGTGCGTTCGAAATACTCGGGCATGGCCGCCAGGCGCTGCTCGAACTGCATGGCCGCCGCCACCACGTATGGCGAGCGGTGCACCACGTTACCGCCCTGGCGCCGGAACCACTCGGCGGCGCGCGCGACGAAGCTTGCGCTGCCGGCCAGCACAGCGCCGCCCAGACCGCCGATGCCCTTGTACAGCGAGACGTAGACCGAATCGAAGCCGGCGGCGATCTGGTGCGCCGTGCGCCCGTAAGCGCTGGCGGCCTCCCACAGACGCGCACCGTCCATGTGCAGGTGCGCGTTGCGCGCGCGGCAGTGCGCCTTGATTGCGTCGAGCTGGTCCCACGAGCAGCGCTGGCCGCCGATTTCGCGCATCGGGATTTCCAGCGCCACGGCACCTAGGCGGTCGGGGATGGTCTCCAGGTCGTCCACGCCCCAGGGCCGGTGGCGATCGCCCACCTGCACTGCCTTGAAATGGTCGAGCAGCTGGTAATTGGACTTCTCGTGCAGCACGATGTGCGACGTCGGATGCAGCGCCACCAGCGGCGCGCCGCGCTCTTCGCAGGCCAGGCGCAGCGCCGTCACCTGGGCCATGGTGCCGCTGATGCAGAAGACGGCCGCCTCGAAGCCCAGCAGCGCCGCCACTTTTTGTTCGAACTGCTCGATCAGGGCGCCGCTGCCGTAGACGTCATGGGCGACGTCGTTGGCCTCGCACCAGGCGGCCATGGCGCCGAACATCTCGGCCGGCGTGCGCGCGCGGTGGCCCGGCAGCACGGTGTGGCATTGCTTTTGCAGTTCGGCGTCGGTCATGCTCAGTGCGCCACGTGCACGCTGTGGAACTGCAGCGCGGCCAGGTTGGCGTAAATGCCGCCCAGCGCCACCAGCGTGGCGTGGGTGCCGGTTTCGACGATGCGCCCATCTTCCATCACGATGATGCGGTCGGCACGCTGCACGGTGGCCAGGCGGTGCGCAATGATGATCGTGGTGCGCCCCACCATGGCCGCCTCCAGCGCCTTTTGCACCAGGCGTTCGGACTCGGCGTCGAGCGCGCTGGTGGCTTCGTCGAGCAGCAGCAGCGGCGGGTTCTTGAGCAGCGCGCGCGCAATCGCGATGCGCTGGCGCTGTCCGCCCGAGAGGCGCACGCCGCGTTCGCCGAGGAAGGACTGGTAGCCCTGGGGCAGCCGCTCGATGAATTCATGGGCCGCGGCCAGCTTGGCCGCCGCGATCACTTCGGCATCGCTGGCGTCGTGCCGGCCGTAGCGGATGTTTTCCATCGCGTCGGCCGAGAAAATCACGGTGTCCTGCGGCACGATGCCGATGGCGCCGCGCAGCGTGTGCAGGGAGAGCTCGGTGATGTCCACGCCGTCGAGCGTGATTGAACCGGACTGCGGGTCGTAAAAACGCAGGAACATCTGGAACAGGGTGGTCTTGCCGGCGCCCGAGGGGCCCACCACGGCCACCGTTTCGCCCGCCTTGATCGACAGCGACAGCTGCGACAGCGCGGCCGTCTCGGGGCGCGAGGGATACGAGAAACCGACATCCCTGAGCGCCAGCGCGGCGCCGCTGGCGGTGCGCGCCGGCAGCGCCCTGGGCATGGCCGGGTCCTGGATGCGCGAGCGCACCGACAGCAGTTCGAGCAGGCGTTCGGTGGCGCCGGCGGCGCGCTGGGCCTCGCCCATCACTTCGGACAGCGCGCCGATCGAGCCGGCCACGATCGAGGCGTACAGGATGAACTGGCCCAGGTCGCCCCCGGTCATGGCCCCTTCGAGCACGGCGTGTGCACCCAGCCACAGCACGAACACGATGGTGCCGAACACCAGCACGATGGCCAGCATGGTGAGCAGGGCGCGCGCGCGGATGCGCTTCATGGCGGTGCCGAACGCGCCTTCGACCGAGGCGCCGAAGCGCGTGGCCTCGATGTTCTCATGGGTGAAGGCCTGCACCGTTGGCATCGCGTTGAGGATTTCGCCGGCCATGGCCGAGGCGTCGGCGATCCGGTCCTGGGAATCGCGCGAGAGCTTGCGCACGCGGCGCCCGAACAGCACGATCGGCACCACCACCAGCACCAGGAGGCCGAGAATGATCGACGACAGCTTCACGCTCGTCACGAACAGCATCACCAAGCCGCCCAGGAACAGCAGCACGTTGCGCAGCGCCATCGAGATGCTGGTGCCGACCACCGCCTGGATCAAGGTGGTGTCGGTGGTGATGCGCGAGAGCACCTCGCCGCTCTGGGTGGTCTCGAAAAATTCCGGGCTCTGGGTCACCACGTGGCGGTAGACGGCGCTGCGGATGTCGGCGGTGACGCGCTCGCCCAGCCAGGATACGGTGTAAAAGCGCGCCGCGGTGGCCAGCGCCAGCACCGTCGCCACCGCGAACAGGGCCAGGAAGGTGGCGTCGACGTGCTTGATGCTGCGCGCGCCGGCCGCGGCGCCAAAGCCCAGGTCGATCATCTGCTTGAATGCGTACGGGATCGCCAGCGTGGCGCAGGCGGCCACCACCAGCGCCACGCCGGCAACGGCGAACTGGCGCCGATAGGGGCTAAGGAAGGGCAGCAAGCCGCGGAAGGCGGCCAGGCTGCCTTTGCGGCTGGTGTCGGGTACGGTGTTGCTGGTGGCGCTGTTGGTCATTGTTTGTTCTGGTGTCATTCAAGTTTCATTGGACGGTCATATCCGGTCATTTCAAGGTAGCCGTGGCCGGCCGGCACCCCGTCGCGGCGGACCGACACCGCGCCTTCCCAGTACACGGCGCCGCTGGAACGGCGCGCGTCGAGCTCCTGGTCGTCCTGCAAGGGAGAGAGCTGCCAGCGCGTGCCGCCGGTGGCGACCTCGGTCGCCACCGGATAAACGGCATGGGTGCGCGGCGACTTCCACCGCGCCTGCGGAATGAAACTGACCTGCCCGGGTTGGTACTGGGTAAGCTTGCCCGACCGGTCGCGCAAGCTTGCGTGCGCCCATAGTTTACCACCTTGGCCGTCGCGGATCTGGAAAGCCATCAGTGCCGAACCGTCGGCCAGGTTGGCGCCGACCCAGTCCCAGCCGCTCGCCCGCGGGTCCAGCGCCTGGCTGGACCACTCGTGATCGAGCCAGGCGTGGCCCGCGACGGCGCGTGGCGGGCCGCCGCGCAGCGCCACGCTGCCGCTCACGGCCAGCTGCGGCACGCTGTAGTAGTAGCTGGCGTTGGCGGCCTGCGGACCCTTGCGCGAATAGCCGCCCGCACCCTGGGCCAGCGGTGGCTGGTCGGGCACCAGCCGCAGTTCGAGCGTCAGTTGCGCCGACTCGATGCTCACCGCGTAGCTGCCGTCGCCCGCGCGCCGCATGCGCCAATCATCCAGTTTGAGCTCGGTGTCGCCGCTCCTTGCGTAGGCAAGGCCGAAACCTTCGCGCGCCGTGCGCTGGTCGTGCACCAGGCGGCCAACGGCCGGGTCGGACAGCGCCGCATGGCCGATGATCAGCTGGCGGGGCGCAAAAGCGCTCGGATTGGCGTGATCGTGGCCGGTGGCGCTGCGAAAGAAGGTGACCTGGAAGCCCAGCGGCTTGCCGTCAGGGCCGCTGAGCCAGCCGGTGACGTACCACCACTCGGTGCGAAACGCCGGATGGGCGCCGAAATCGGCCGGAAACGACAGTGCGCGGTCCGGCGTGACCGGGGCGAAGCCGGGCGCCTCGGCGTGCACCAGCCCGGCCAGCAGCAGCAACAGCAGGAGCATGGAGCGCATCACCAATCCTCCCGCACGGCGCGAATCGGTCCGCCGGAGAGGGCGTGGCGGCCCGCCACCAGCGCCGTCAGCACGGACGACAGCAGCAGCACGGCGGCGACAATGCCCAGCAGCGGCCATGGCAGGTGCATCTGCATGGTCCAGTGGAACGATTGCGGGTTGACCACGTACACCAGGATCAGGCTGATCAACAGCCCCAGCCCGAAGCCGCAGGCCACGCCCAGCGCCGTCAGCGCGCCGCCTTCGAGCGCGAGAATCTTGAGGATCTGGATCCGGGTCACGCCCACGTGGCGCAACATGCCGAACTCCTTCGAACGCGCCAGCGTCTGCGCCGAAAACGTGGCTGCCACCCCGGTCAGGCCGATTGCGATCGCGATCGCCTCGAGCAGGTAGGTGACGGCGAAGCTGCGGTCGAAGATGGTCAGGCTCATGCTGCGGATCTCGCCCGGCTTGGCAAATTGCAGCGCGGCGCCGAACGGCAGCGCCCGTGCGCGCTCCTCGAGCCGCGCCACGCTGGCGTCCTTGGCCACCCAGATCGCGGCGTTGCTCACGTCCTGGTCGCCGGTGAGGGCGCGATAGTCGGGCAGGCGCATCTGCACCGAGCCGGCCTGGCTGGCCGGGGAGTAGTCGCGCCAGGCGCCGGCGACGAAGAAGTCGCGGCGCTTGCCGTTCAGCGGTAGCACCAGGGTGGTGCCAAGGCGCACGCCATACAGGTCGAGCATCGCCTCCGACACCCACACCGGCGTGGCGCCGCTCGGCACCGCCCGGCTTTGGCCTTCGAGCACCATCGCCTTGCCGGGATCGTTGACGTCGATCGAGCGCGCCATCAGCGACACGGCCGGGCGCGCCGGGTCGAGCAGCAGGGTCCGCACGCGCAGGAAATCGATGCGCGCCGCGCCCGGCAAGGCGAGCAGGGCGTCCTGCTCGCGCGGGCCGAGCGCGCCGCTGTTGCCGCCGGCGCCGACCTGCACGTACAGGTCGGCCGGCAGGATCTGCACCAGCCAGTCGTCGAGCGAGATGCGGAAGCTGGCCACCATGATCGCCATCGCCACCATCAGGCTGAAGCTCGAGAGCACGCCACCGAGCGCGATGCCGGCCTGGCCCGAGGCGTTGGCCAGGCGCGCCAGCGTCAGCGCCAGCACCGGGCGCTGGCGGCGCCGCATGGCCAGCGCGTTCAGGCGCCGGAACAGGCTGGCGGCCAGGCGCGGCATCAGGCCGATGCCGCCCACCAGCAGCAGCGCGATCGACAGGTAGCCCAGCAGCGGCAGTTCGAACAGCGGCGGCGCGTAGGCCAGCAAGGCCGCGGCCAGAAGGCACAGCAGCGACGGCCACACGCGCGCCAGGCGCGCCAGCGCCACCTCGTCGGTGCCGGCCTTGAGCGCCACGGCCGGCGCCGCGCGCGACGCCTCCCAGGCCGGCGCCAGGCAGCCGAGCAGGGCCACGCCCAGCCCCAGCGCGAAGAACACGGCCGCCGCCAGCGGCGCAAACACCACCGACGGCTTGACGCCCTGGAAGAAGCCGGCGCCGAGGTCGCCGCCGAAGAAGTGCAGGGCGGTGCCAGCGAGCGCGTAGCCGCCGCCGATGCCCAGCAGCGCACCGAGCACGCCCAGGCTGGCACCTTCGAGCAGCACCTGGCGCAGCAGTTGGCGGCGTTCCATGCCGAGCACGCGCAGCAGCGCGAACTGGCCGCGGCGCCGGATCACCGACAGCGCCTGGGTCGAGAACACCAGGAAGGCGCCGGTAAACAGCGCCACCAGCGCCAGCACGGTCAGGTTGACGCGGTAGGCGCGGCTCATGCTGGCGGTGCGGCTTTCCTGGTCCCCGTCGTCGGCCTGGCCGACCAGGAAGCGGCCCGGGAAATCGCGCTCGAGTTCGGCGGCCAGCTGGCGCTGGAAACGCTCGCGGTCGACGCCGCTGCGCAGCTTGAGGTCGATGCGCGACAGTTGGCCCAGCAGCTTGAAACGCCACTGCAGGGCAGCAATGTCCATCACGCCGATGCGCTGGCCGGCGCGCGTGCGCGGCAGCATGCCCGCCACCCGCAAGGCAAGCTCGCCGCTGCCTGATCGCAGCGCCAGCGTGGCGCCGGGGGCGGCCTTGAGCCAAGCGGCGGCGGCCGGTGACAGGAACAGCGCGTCGTCGGCCAGCAACTCCTGCGGCGCGCCGTCGCCCAGCAGGTCGGGCGAGATGAAGCCGGCGCGCAGGGCGTCGATGCCGATCAGCTTGAGCGCGCCGCGTGCGCCGGGCACGCCGGCCTCGAGCTGCAGGACCGGCGCGGCCACGGCCACGCCGCTGCGCTCTGCCAGGCGCGGGTAGATCGCTTCGTCGAAACGCGCCTCGCGCGCGCTGACCTGCACGTCGGCCTGGCCGGAGAGGCTCTTGACGGCCGCCGAAAACTCGTTGAACGCGGCCGCGTTGATCAGGTGGATCGCGAAGCCCATCGCCACCCCGACGGCGATGGCGGCGATGGCCAGCAAGGCGCGCACCGGATGGGCGCGCCATTCGCCGAACAGCAGCCAGCGCGACAGCAGGCTCAGCCCGGGCATTCGCTCGCCAGCAACTCGGCCTGGTGCCTGGCCTTGCTGCGCAGCGCCTCGAGCGCGGCGTTGCTGGCCTTGGCGAGGTCTTCGTCGGCCCATTTCTTTTGCAGGCGCAGCTTCTCGCAGTGCTGCTTGTGCGCGGCGCTGGTCCTGGCGGCCTGCTCGTCGGCCTTTTGGTCCTTGGCCTCGCGCGCGTGGCGCTCTTCTTCGAGCTTGTGCAGCAGGGCTTTCTGGCGCTCCAGCTCGCGCACGGTGGCGGCGCTCTGCTGCGCCTCGGGCGCGGCCGGCGCCTGGGCCGGCAGGACCACCGCACTGCCGTTCACGCACGGCTCGCTGGTGTAGGTGACCTTGCCCTCGACGGTGCACTTGACGATGCGCTGGGTCTGCGCCGCTGCGCTCGCGCACAGCGCCGACAAGACGACAAACTGAATCAGGCTGGCCATGATCGGGTTCCTTCGGCTTACAAGACTTTACCGGGATTCATGATGCCGAGCGGGTCGAGCGCGCCCTTGATCGTGCGCATCAGGTTCAATTCGATTGCCGATTTGTAGTGTGCCAGCTCGCCCCGCTTGAGCGCGCCGATGCCGTGTTCGGCCGAGATCGAACCGCCGAACGCGGCCACGCTGTCGTGCACGATGCGGTTCACCCCTGCCTGGTTGGCCAGGAAGGCATCGTGTCCGGCACCGCTGGCCGGCGCCACGTTGAAGTGCAGGTTGCCATCGCCCAAGTGGCCGAAGCACACCAGTTGGCAGTGGGGATAGGCCGCCAGCAGGGCCGCTTCGGTCGATTCGATGAAGTCGGCGCAGCGCGACACCGGCAGCGAGATGTCGTGCTTGATGTTCTTGCCGGCCGCCGCCTGCGCCAAGGGAATGTGCTCGCGCAACTGCCACAGGCGGCGCGACTGGGCGCCCGAGGCGGCCACCACGGCGTCTTGCACGATCTGCTGTGCCAGGGCGGCGCCGATGCCCGTCTCGAGCAGGCTGTGCGCGTGTTGTTCCGATTCACTGCTCGACAATTCAAGCAGCACGTACTGCGCGTGGCTTGCGGCGAACGGCTGCGCCAGCGCCGGGAAGTGGGTCGCCACCAGGCGCAGGCACAGGGCCGAGATCAGTTCGAAGCCGGTCAGGCTGGCGCCGCACTGCTCTTGCATCAGCGTCAGCAGGGCCAGCGCCTGGCGCGGCGAGGATAATGCCACCAGCGCCGTGCGCGCCGCTTTCGGCTGTGGAAACAGCTTGAGCACGGCGCCGGTGATCACGCCCAGCGTACCTTCGGCGCCGATGTACAGGTCGCGCAAGTCGTAGCCAGTGTTGTCCTTGCGCAGGCCGCGCAGTCCGTCCCAGACCTGGCCTTGCGGCGTGACCACCTCCAGGCCCAGGCACAGCTCGCGCATGTTCCCGTAGCGCAGAACGGCGGTGCCGCCGGCGTTGGTCGACAGGTTGCCGCCGATGGTGCAACTGCCCTCGGCCGCCAGCGACAGGGGGAACAGGCAGCCGTGTCCGGCCGCAGCCTCCTGCACCGCCTGCAGCACGCAGCCGGCATCGACCGTGATGGTGCGGTTGACCGGATCGATGGCGCGCACGCTGCGCAGGCGCGCCAGCGACAGCACCACGGCCGCGCCGCTGGCGTCGGGCACGCTGCCCAGTACCAGGCCGGTGTTGCCGCCCTGGGGCACCAGTGCCACGCGCCATTCGGCGCAGGCGGCCACCAGCTGCGCCACCTGCTGCGTGTCGCGCGGGCGCAGCACGGCCAGCGCCGCACCGGTGAAACGGCCGCGCCAGTCGGCCAGGTAAGGGGCCATGCCGGCCGCCTCCGTCAGCACATGCTCGGTGCCGATCGCGTCACGACAGCGGCTGAGAAAGGCGTTCATCGCGTCGGGTTGACCTTCTCTAGCAATTCCCTGGCCAGCCGCTTGGCGGCCTTCTTGTAGGGCCGCAGGTACAGCAGCGCGCAGACGAAATAGACCAGCACCAGCACCACTTCGCCGCCGGCCATCCAGCGCGACAGTTCGGCCTTGTCGCTGTAGGCGCGCACCACGCCCTCAGTGAAGTACAGCAGGATTACCATTGACGACCATTGCAGGGTGTAGACGTCGCGCTTGAGCACGCCGCGCAGGGGAATTAGCAGCGGCAAGGCTTTCAGTGCCAGCAGCGAGCCGCCCGGGTGCAGCGGCGCGACCAGCATTTCCCAGGCCACCAGCCAGACCAGCAGGGTCAGCAAACTGGCGGCGGCGCCGGTGTGGAAGTATTTGGCCTGTTCCATCAGCGCGCTCCGTGCAGGCGCAGCGCGCTGTCGGCCAGGCGCCGCCCGAGGGCGACTGCCAGCTTCTTTTCGTCCTCGCTGATCGCCTTGTCGCCGTCGATGCCGGACCAGTGGGTCGCGCCGTACGGGCTGCCGCCGCTGGCGGTGGTCATCAATTCGGCATGGGTGTAGGGCAGGCCCATGACCAGCATCCCGTGGTGCAGCAGCGGGATCATCATGGTCAGCAAGGTCGATTCCTGGCCGCCGTGCAGGCTGCCGGTGGAGGTGAACACGGCCGCCGGTTTGCCGGCCAGGGTGCCGGCCAGCCAGTCGCTGGCGGTGCCGTCCCAGAAATACTTCATGGCCGATGCCATGTTGCCGAAGCGGGTGGGCGAGCCGAGCGCCAGGCCGGCGCAGTCGGCCAGGTCTTGCAGCTCGACGTAGGGAGCGCCCGCGTCGGGAATGGCCGGCGCGCTCGCCTCGGTCACGGTCGAGACGGCCGGCACGGTGCGCAGGCGGGCCTCGGCGCCACTGACGCTTTCGATGCCCTGGGCGATCAACTCAGCCAATTTGCGCGTGGCGCCATGACGTGAGTAGTACAAAACGAGAATAATCGGATTGGTTGGGTTCATCGTTGGTATTATAGGGCGCTTACCGATTGCCATGGCCGCCAGCGCGCCAATATTAACGATTACATGCTTTCCAAAACCGTCAACTCGATCTCCCGCTCAAGCACCGAAATGTTCAACGTCAGCGTCGACATGCTGCGAGGCCTCAGCTGGGGCGAAATGCGCGACCTGTTCCGTTTCGCCCGCCAGCGCCTGAACCAGGAACGCTTGCCGCAGGTGGCGGGCAGCCTCACGTTTACCACCACGCTGGCGCTGGTGCCGCTGCTGACCATTGTGCTGGCGATCTTCACCACCTTTCCCATCTTCGGCAATTTCCGCGCCGCGCTGGACGCGTATTTCGTCCAGACCGTGATGCCGAAGGGGATCGCCAACACCATCATCAGCAACCTGACCATGTTTGCCAGCAAGGCGACGCGCTTGTCGGCGGTCGGCGCGGTGGCCCTGATCTTCACCTCGGCGGCGATGATGGGCATGATCGAGCGGGCCTTCAACCAGATCTGGCGCGTCAAGCAGGCGCGCCCGCTGGCGCAGCGCGTGACCATCTACTGGGCGCTGGTCACCCTGGGGCCGCTGCTGGTGGGCTTGTCGCTGACCTTGACCACCCAGCTGGTGATGGCCACCAGCGGCATCGCCGGTTCGCTGCCTTTCATCGGCGCCGTGTTGTATACCCTGTTGTCGGTGGGGCTGACCACCGGCGCCTACACGCTGCTGTACATGACGGTGCCGAACCGCCATGTCGACTGGCGCGACGCGGTCTGGGGCGGCCTGGTGGCGGCGATCGCGTTCGAAGTGGCCAAGCGCCTGTTCGGCGTGTTCATTCGCCAGTTTCCCACCTACGCGATCATCTACGGCGCGCTGGCCGCGCTGCCCTTGTTCCTGTTGTGGCTGTACTTGTCGTGGATGATCACGCTGGTCGGCGCGCTGCTGACGGCGGCGCTGCCGGTGGTGAAATACGAACGCTGGTGGTATCAGCCGGCGCCGGGCGGCGCCTTCGTCGACGCGATGGCAATCCTGCGCGTGCTCCACAACGGCGCGCACCTGACCGACACCGCCCTGGTGTCGAGCGCGACGATCCGCGACCGCACCCGCATCGGCTACGACGAGATGACCAAGCTGCTCGAACAGATGCTTGCCGAGGGGTGGGTCGGGCGCGTGCAGTCGGGCGCGACGACGCGTTCGAAGTGGGGCAAGGGAGTGCGCGAGGACGCCGACAACTGGGTGTTGCTGATGAACGTGGACAAACTCACCCTGGCCGACGTGTACCGCATGTTCGTGTTCGGCGCCGAGAATGCCAGCCAGGATGGCCAGTCGCCGCTGGCGCAAGACTGCGCGGCTCTGGCGCGCCAGGTCGAGAGCGCCGTCGAACGGGGGCTGGACCAGACCCTGGGCGAGCATTTCGCGGGCGGCCGCTAATTCTGGCTCAAGGGCCGAGTCCGGGTCCTGCCGGCGCCTGTGAACCGGAGTCAGACCCCTTCAAAAGAAGAACCGGGGTCTGACCCCTCCGTGATTGCCTGGCCCGACTTCGCGTCCATGGGGGTTGCCCCGGTTCCCGCCGGCGCCTACCAGCTCAGCTTGCCGGTCAGCATTTCCCAATACATGATCCAGTCGGCGCGCAGCGAGTACAGCGGCTGGTCGAACGACGCCGGCCGGTTCTTTTCGTAGAAAAAATGACCAATCCAGGCGCCTCCGTAGCCGCCCACCAGGGCCGCCAGGATCCACCAAGGGTTCTGGCTGTCGATGAACTGGACCAGCGCCGCGATCGCCAGCGACGAGCCGATGAAATGCGTGCGCCGGCACAGGCGATTCGCGTGCTGGGTCAGGTAGTACGGGTAGAACTCGGCGAAACTGGTGTAGCGCGTTTTCATGCCGTTCCCTCAGGTCGATGGTGGTGTGGTGGCGAAGCCGAACAGGGCGTCGAGCACCGCGTCGGGCTGCTCGGCCATCATCGCGTGGCCGGCCTCCACCTGCACGATTTTGCCATGGGCGACGGCCCCCGTCAGCAGTTTTGTCGAACGCTGCGGCGTCATCATGTCTTTGCTGCCGAAGATGAACAGCACCGGGCAGGCCAGCGCCCTGGCGGCGAGCTCGCCGTTGGCGTAGGCGTCGCAGGCGAAAAAATCCGTATGGAACAGCTGGGCCGGATTGATCTGCGAGATGCGCTGCATCAGACGGCGCGCGCCGCCCATCGTGTAAAAGCCTGGGCCGGGACAAGATGGCTTTTGCGCCATCGACGAATGCGACAGGATGTTGACCATGTCGATGGCCGCCGCTTCGTGCGTCCTGGACGTTTCCAGCAGCGTGTGCGAGACCCGCATCGGGTAGGTGGCGCCGAGCATGGCCAGCTGGCGCACCCGCGCCGGCCCCTGGTGCGACGCTTCGAGCGCGATCAGCGCGCCCATGCTGTGCCCGATCAGCAGCGCCTGCGGCACGCCAGCTTCGTCGAGCAGCGCGAGCAGCCAGCCGGCCAGCGCGGCCACGCTTTGCCTTGCCTGCCCCTTGCTGCGGCCGTGGCCCGGCAGATCGACGGCCAGCACATTGAAACCGTGGTGGGCGAAATAGCGCGTTTGCAGCACCCACACCGAATGGTCGTTCTGGGCGCCGTGGATGAACACGGCAGTCGGCTGGCCGCCATCGAAGCTCTTGCCGCCGGTGTAGCAATACGCTTCTTCGCCCTGTACGTTGAAAATCACCTCAAGCTCCTTTCTGCGACAGCTTCAGGCCGTGCGCCAGGTCTTCGATCAGGTCGTTTGCGTCTTCAAGGCCGACCGACAGGCGCATGGTGCCTTCGGCGATGCCGGAGGCGAGCAGTTGCTCGGACGGGACCCGGAAGTGGGTGGTCGAGGCCGGATGGATCACCAGCGACTTGGCGTCGCCCACGTTGGCCAGGTGCGAGAACACCTTGAGCGCGTCGACGAAGCGGCGCCCGGCGGCGCGGTCGCCCTTGATGCTGAACGAGAACACGGCGCCGCAGCCCCTGGGCAGCAGCGTCTTGGCCAGTGCGTAGTCCGGGTGCGACTCGAGCTCGGGGTAGGACACGCTCTCGACGGCCGGGTTCGACAGCAAGAACTGCACCACCTTGCGGGTGTTGGCCACGTGGCGCTCCATGCGCAAGCTCAGCGTTTCCATCCCCTGCAGCACGGCGAAGGCGTTGTGCGGACTCATGACGGCGCCGAAGTCGCGCAAGCCTTCGCGCCGCGCGCGCAGGGAAAATGGCGCCACGGTCGACTCCTCGGCGAACACCATGCCGTGAAAACCGTCGTACGGCTCGCACAACTCGGCGAAGCGCCCGGTCTGGTCGTAGGCCCGCTGCCAGTCGAAGGTGCCGCCGTCGACCAGCAGCCCGCCGATCGCGGTGCCGTGCCCGCACAGGAACTTGGTGGCCGAATGGAACACCAGGTCGGCGCCATGCTCGAACGGGCGCAGCAGGTAGGGCGTGGTGAAGGTGGAGTCAAGCATCAGGGGCAGGTAGTGCTCGTGCGCGATGGCCGCCACCTGCGCGATGTCGAGCACGTCCAGGCCCGGATTGCCCAGCGTTTCGGCGAACAGCACCTTGGTGTTGGGCCGGATCGCCGCCCGCCAGCCGTCCATGTCGCGCGGATCGACGAAGGTGGTCTCGATGCCGAAGCGGCGCAGGGTATAGGCCAGCAGGTTTTGCGAGCCGCCATACAGGGCGCGCGAAGCCACGATGTGCGAGCCGGCGCCGGCGATGGTGACCAGGCCCAGGTGCATCGCGGCCTGGCCGCTGGCGGTGGCGATGCCGGCCACGCCCCCTTCCAGCGCCGCGATGCGCTCTTCGAGCACGGCATTGGTGGGGTTCGAGATGCGTGAATAGACGTGGCCGGCGCGTTCCATGTTGAACAGCGAGGCGGCGTGCTCGGAGTCCTTGAACGCGAACGAGGACGTGAAATAGATGGGAGTGGCGCGCGCCCCGGTGGCCGGGTCGGGGGTGGCGCCGGCGTGCAGCGACAAGGTATCGAAGCCGGGATAGTGAGGACCGCTCATGGTGGGCTCGTCAGGTGGAAAAGGGGTGGCCCGAATCGTAGCACGGGCCGCATCCCAGGCCGTGAACGGGGTACTAAAATTGGGGGAAAATTGACTTGGATGCGGTGTCCCGGTCATGATTCGCCGCAATGCTGGATTTTTTGCCAAGCATAAGCTACATTCGATGCTAGGGCGTCTGGCAAGCCGAGAAGCAAGAATCTTTACCGACAAGGGTGGCCACAATGAAAGTCTCCGAAATTCTGCAAGTCAAGGGCAACATCCTGTACACCGCGACCCCGGACATGCCGCTGGTCGACGCCGTCAACGTTATGTCCGAAAAAGACATCGGATCGCTGGTGGTGATGGAATTTGGCGACCTGGTCGGCATGCTGACCTTCCGCGAAGTGATCAAGGTGCTGCACGCGAACAATGGCGCGATCGGCCCCGGCACCGTGCGCAAGTACATGGACGACCACCCGATCACGGTCACGCCGGAAACGGAAGTCAATGAAGTGCGCCGCATGATGCTGGAAAAGCACGCGCGCTACCTGCCGGTGATGAATGCCAAGACGCTGCTGGGTGTGATCTCGTTCTACGACGTGGCCAAGGCCGTGCTGGAGGCGCAAAGCTTCGAAAACCGCATGCTCAAGGCTTACATTCGCGACTGGCCGGCCGAAGCGGCGCAAGAGGACTGAGCCAGGCGGGTGGCGCGCAAGGTGCCACCCAGCAATTAATTGGGCGCGCCGTGAGCAAGCGTGTTACCTTGTTCTGAGCAACACTTTCCCCAGATTTTTTCCCCTGTACCCATCCCCGTACCGGTCGAAACTGGAGCGTCCCGCCCAAACTGCGCGAGACTCGACAGCGACACCCCGCCCGCAGCCTTGCGGACGATCACGTCATGCGGAGATGGATTATGAACACGAGTTTGTTCAACCTTGAATTGGACCTGAGGCGCCCGGGGCGCATGGCGGCACTGCTGAGGAGCGTGATTGCGCGCCTGCTCGGGGCCGCTCCCGCTCCCGCTCCCGCCAGGCCGGCGCTGCAGCTGCCCCCTGGGCCGGCCGCCGTGCCGCCGCAGGCGGAGTCGAGACAGAGCGCGCAGCTGGCCTTGTCGGCCTACCTGTTCGCCGGCCAGGGCGAAAAGGCGTCCGCCCAGGCCGCTGCAGCCCTGGCCAGACTGAGCGTGACGACGCGCCGGATCGGCGCGCTGGCCGCCACCCTCGAGAGCATCGCGGCGCAGGCGAATCTACCCGAGTTCGATGCCGCCGTCAGGGAGTTGATGGCGCTGGCGGAGAGCTCGCGCTTGCACGCGCAGCAGGGGGGCGCGCTGCTCCAGCAGGCCGGCACCGCCCTGGGCTGCGTGGTCCAGTCGCTGCGCTGGGTGAACGAATCGGACCAGCCAGGCGCCTGGTGCTAGTGTGATATTGCAAGCTGCCTGGCGCTGACGGCAAGGCGCGGTTCCCTTCTGGCCCCATAAAAAACACATCGCTGGACCTTCCTCAATGCCATGACATTTGGCACACTGGAGCGAACGATATCGGGGAGGGAAAATGATCGACCTGTACTACGCGGCGACGCCGAATGGCCTGAAACTGACGCTTTGCTTGGAAGAATTGGGCGTGCCCTACCGCATCATTCCAGTCCGGCTGAGCAAGGGTGAGCAGTTCGCGCCCGAATTCCTGGCCATTTCGCCCAACAACAAGATTCCAGCGATGGTCGACCATGCGCCGGCCGATGACGGGCCGCCGCTGTCGATGTTCGAGTCGGGCGCGATGCTGCTCTACCTGGCCGACAAATACGGACAGCTGATGCCCACGCGCCAGCGTGCGCGCCAGGAAGTGCTGCAATGGCTGTTCTGGCAGGTGGGCGGACTCGGCCCGGCGGGCGGCCAGGCGGGCCATTTCCGCGCCCACGCGCCCGAGCCAGTGCCCTATGCAATCGAACGTTACACGCGCGAAGTGGGGCGCTTGCTGGGAGTCCTGGACCGGCGCCTGGAGCAGCGCGAGTTCATCGCCGAGACGTTTTCGATCGCCGACATCGCGGCCTATCCGTGGGTGGTGCCGCACCAGGGGCTGGGCCAGCGGCTATCGGATTTTCCGAACCTGCAACGCTGGTTCGATGCGATTGCCCGGCGCCCCGCAACCGAACGGGCGTATCAGGGGGTCGAGGAGGCATACTCGCCGCATGCGCCAGCGCTGTCCGAGGAGGCCCGTCGCGCCCTGTTCGGTCAGTTGCCGCGATAAGCGCAGCAGGTTGGCGTTGCGACGGGAAATGGCAAATTTCCACCATTAATCACTTTTTTGCAAAATATCAATCAATACGGGATACGATTCTTGACAGTAATTTATGCTTCGGGAAAAATGTAAGCGCTCCAGAAAATGCCCTGGTTGAAGTTTATTTATCCTATAAGAAAGCAAAATTGAGAAATGATCATATCCAACCTTAAGATTGGAACCCGCCTTGGGCTCGGTTTTACCCTGGTCACCCTGCTTGCCGTGCTCAACGGCGGGGTGGCGTACTACAACCTGGGCAAGACCGGCGCGCTGTGGGCCGATTTTGAAGCCAATGCACTGCGCAAGCACGAGCTGGGCATGCAGGGCAAGGTAAAACTGGGCGAGGCGGTCCAGGACTTCAAGAATTTCATCCTCCGTGGACGCGATTACGCCGACAAGTTCCGCAACAACTTGGACGCCATCGGCACCATTGGCGACGCCTACGCACAACTGCCCACCAATGCACATGAGCAGGCCTTGCTGCTTGAATTGAGAACCGGCCTGGACAACTACCGCGCGGCGATGAAGCAATTGGTGAGTCTGAAGGACGGCGGCGCGGCGGTCACGGAGCTCGACGGCGCCGTCGGCGGCGCCGACAAACCGATCCACGCCGCGCTGGACGGACTGGTCGGCATCGCGCGCAAGGATACCGCAGCCGACGGCGCGCAGATCGCCTCGACGGTCCTGAGCTCCGAACGTGTCATTCTCGGCCTGACCCTGGTCGGCATGCTGCTGGCGGCGTTGTTTTCCGTACTGGTGACCCGTTCAATCGTGCGGCCAATGCGCAGGGCGGTGAAGATCGCACAGGCCGTGGCGCAGGGTGACCTGACGACCAGCATCGAGGCGCGCTACACCGATGAAACCGGCCTTCTGTTGAAGGCGCTCAAGGAGATGAACGAAAGCCTGCAGCGCATCGTCTCCGAAGTGCGCGGCGGCACCGACACGATGGCCGCCTCGTCGCAGCAAATCGCCAGCGGCAATGCGGACCTGTCGGCGCGTACTGAGGAGCAAGCCAGTTCCCTCGAGGAGACGGCTTCGTCGATGGAAGAGCTCACCTCGACCGTGCAGGAGAATTTCAACCATGCCCAGCTGGCCAGCTCGCTGGCCCAAACAACGGCCATCAACGCCGGCAAGAGCGGCGCCGCGGTGGGGCAGGTGGTAACGACCATGGCGGCGATCAACAGTGCGTCGCGCAAGATCGTCGACATCATTTCCGTTATCGACGGCATCGCCTTCCAGACCAATATCCTGGCGCTCAATGCCGCCGTCGAGGCGGCGCGCGCGGGCGAACAGGGACGCGGCTTTGCGGTCGTCGCAGGCGAGGTGCGCAGCCTGGCCCAGCGCGCAGCGACGGCGGCCAAGGAAATCAAGGTCTTGATCGACGAGTCGGTCTCCAGCGTCGAGCAGGGCGCGCGACTGGCCGACGCGGCCGGTGCGTCGATGCAGGAGGTGGTGACGGGAATCGCGCGCGTGGCCACCATCGTCGGCGAAATCGCGACCGCCGCGCGCGAACAGAGTGCCAGCATCGAAGAGGTCAGCCAGGCGGTGATCCAGATGGACGAGATGACCCAGCAGAACGCCGCGCTGGTGGAGGAGTCGGCGGCTGCCTCGATGTCACTGCAGGAACGTGCGCTCGGACTGGCGCGCGTGGTCAGCGTGTTCCGGCTTGAAGCGCCGAAACCGGGTGCCGCGCGGGGGCAGTTGGCGCTCTACACTGGCGCGCCGGAAACGCATGAATTGGCCAGCGACAGCGGTTCCGACTTTCGCCGCCCTTCACGCAACACCAGCAAACGATAGGGGCAAACAGCTCTTCCGGGCGCGCCCGCTTACTTGCGCACCAGCTGGGTCATCAGCACAAACGTCGCGTGCTGGATGGCCGGTTCGGCTTCCTTGAACGCCTTGCCGGCCTTGACGTAGGCGGGGCGCTTCAGTTCGAGCTTCTCGGCGGCCGTCGGGGCCGGATTGGCATACATGCCGGGACCGCTGTTGTAGGTTTGGTGCAGCACGCGCTTGCCGTAGCTGCTCGCATAGAAGCGTGTCATCTCGGCGGCCGTTTTGGCCGTCACCAGCTGCGCCACCGGCGGCGCGAGGCGGGTGTAGATTTCCTCGGGCGTCACTTTGTCGAGCTTGGCCATGGCGGCCTGGCGCTGCTTCTCATCGGCGTAACGGCTCATGCCGGCGGTCATGCGCATCAGTTTTTCGGCCTGCATCGCGGCCAGCATGTCGTGCACTGCCTTGGCCTGGGCGGCGTCAGGCGCGGCGGCTGAAGCACAGGGCGCACTCAGGCACAGTGCCGCCAGCGCCAACACGGAAAGCAGTTTCATTCAATGTCCCTTGGATGGTGGGCGCGTGCGGCCCGATGCGGCATTGTATGGCACGCAGGGTGGAATGCGCCGCGCTTTTTCACCCCGCGTTCAAACTGAGGCGATATCAGGCGGCGCTGGTCAGCGACGTGTTGTTGAGCCACTCGTACAGGGCCGGCGTGGCCATCGGCCGCGCGAACAGGAAGCCTTGCGCCAGCGGGCAGCCTAGCGCCTGCAGGATCTGCGCCTGGCGCTCGTCCTCGACACCTTCGGCGATGACCGACAAGCCCAGGTTGCGGCCCAGCTGGATCACCATCTCGGCAATGCTGCTGCCGCGCGCCGAGCCGGTGATCTCGGTGACGAAGGCGCGGTCGATCTTGAGCCGGTCCACTTGCAGGCGCTGCAGGTAGGACAGTGAGGAAAAGCCGGTGCCGAAGTCATCGATCGCGATCGAGACCCCGGTGTGCTTGACCTGCGCGAGCATCTTGATCAGCAGGTCCGGCTCTTCCATGGCCATCGATTCGGTGATTTCGAGTTCGATGAATTCGGGTGGCGCGCCCGTGTCTTCCAGCGCCGAACGCAGCATGTCGAGGAAGTAGGGGTGGCGGAATTGCACCTGCGAGACGTTCACCGACATCGTGAAACCCCGGTGCCCGGCCTCGCGCAAGCGCACCAGCTCCTTGCAGGCGGTGCGCAGCACCCATTCGCCGATGTCGATGATCAGGCCCGAATATTCGGCGATCGGAATGAAACGGTCCGGCGAGATGAATTTGCCGTCCTCGGTCTGCCAGCGCAGCAGCGCCTCGGCCCCCACCGGCTGGCGCGTGCCCAGGTCGATCTGGGGCTGGTAGACGACGAACAGCTCGCCCTTGGTGAAGCCGGTGCGCAGCGCGTGCATCATGCGCACGCGTTCGCGGATTTCGACCCCCATCGAGCGCGAGAAATAGAAGTGGCCGGCGCGCTGCTGGGTCTTGGCGCGCTTGAGGGCGATGTCGGCATCCTTGAGCGCGTCGGCGCCGCTGCCGTCGTGCTCGGCCAGGCGCACCAGGCCCAGGGTGGCCGACAGCTGCACGTCCTGGCCGTCGATTGAAAATGGCGTGCCGAACAGGGCCAGGATGTTGTCCGGGTTGACCGCGCCGGCCGCGCCGAGCACGCAGAAGATGTCGCCGCCAATGCGCGCCACCGTCAATTCGCGGCCCAGCCGCGACTGCAGGCGCGCCGCCACCGCCACCAGCAGCAGGTCGCCGAACTGGTGGCCCAGCGCATCGTTGGTCTCGGCGAAGTGGTCCAGGTCGACCAGCGACAGGGTCGCCTCTTCCTTGGCCGGGCCGGCCAGCGTGGCGTCGAGGATTTCGACCAGGCGGGTGCGGTTGGGCAGCTTGGAGAGCTGGTCGTAGAAGGCGGCATTATGCAAATGGCTCACCAGTTCGACGTTGTCCAGGCCGACGGCGACGTTGCTGCAAAAGACTTCGAGCAGGCGCTGGTCGATCTCGTCGATCGGGCGCGGCAGCTGCAGGAAGGCGACGAAATCGCGGCTGGCCTTGCCGGCGAAGAACAGGGTGACGAAATCGGCCTCGTAGACATTGCGGCGCTGGGCAATGGTGCGTTCGATCGCGGCCACCGCATGGCTGTCGTCCATGGCCGTCAGGCGGCCGTTGCCCAGCCGGTGGTAGCTGCCGGCGGTGGCCATCAGGTACAGTTCGTGGCAGCGCCCGTCCGGGCACTCCTGTACGCACAGCACGCCATTGGGCTTGATGGCGAGGATGTCGGCGATCTGGGTCAGCACGCCGGCGGCGAAATTTTGCACGCCATGCAAGGACATCAGTTCGGTGCTGGCGCGCACGATCTGGTCCAGGCCGCGCCGGCTGGTGTTGATCGCACGGATCTGCTCGAAGGAGCGGATCGCTGCCGTCACGGTGGTAAACAGCTTGATCCGGGTGAGCTCGGACTTGGTCTTGTAATCGTTGATGTCGAAGTCGCGGATCGCGTCGATCTCGGGCGCATAGCCCGGCTGCCCTGTGCGCAGGATGATGCGCACGTCGGCCAGCTTGAGCGTTTCCCGGATGTAGCGCACCAGGTGCAGGCCGGCGTCGTCCTGTTCCATCACCACGTCGAGCAAGATCACGGCGATGTCGCTCTCATGCTTGAGCATTTCGCGGGCCTGGCCGGCCGAATAGGCGTGCAGGAACTCGAGCGGACGGTGCTGCATGTCGAGGTTGCCGAGCGCGAAAGTGGTGGTCGAGTGCACGTCCTCGTCGTCGTCAACGATCATCACGCGCCAGACGTTGTGCGCGGCGGCGGTCGCTGTGGACGCAGGATGCTCTTCCAAAAATACCAGATCGTCGTGATCGTCCTTAACGTCGGTCAAGGGCGTGCTCGATGGGGGCATGTGTGGCATCTCCAGGCGTTCTCAGTATTGATCCGCCTCAGTATATAGCGGATTGTTAAACATTTAGTGAAGCAGGGTTGAATTAGCGTCAAGAAAGAGTCATTTCCCCGGCAAGCAGCTTGCCTGTTTTTCTGCCAACGATCAATTGCATTCTAGCACTCCCAGCCGGGCTGGCGGTGGGCCGCTGCCGCCGGTGGTAGAATTGGCGTTTCCGCCACTCTCACTGCAACCATGTCCGGCAATTCTTTTGGCAAGCTGTTCTCCGTAACCACGTTTGGCGAGTCGCACGGTCCCGCTATTGGCTGTGTCATCGATGGCTGCCCGCCTGGCTTGGCCCTGTCCGAGGCGGACATCCAGCCCGAACTGGATCGCCGCAAGCCGGGCACCTCGCGCCATGTGACCCAGCGCCAGGAATCCGATACCGTGCAGATCCTGTCGGGGGTCTATGAGGGCGTGAGCACCGGCGCGCCGATTGCCCTGCTGATCCGCAATGAAGACCAGCGCAGCAAGGATTACGGCAACATCGCCGAGAGCTTCCGGCCTGGCCATGCAGACTACACCTATTGGCATAAGTATGGCGTTCGGGATCCGCGCGGGGGCGGCCGCTCGTCGGCGCGCCTGACCGCTCCCGTGGTCGGGGCGGCCGCCGTGGCCAAGAAGTGGCTGCTGCAGCAGTACGGCACCAGCTTCACAGGTTGCATGAGCCAGCTGGGCGACATTGTGGTGCCGTTCGAAGCCTGGGAACACGTGCAAAACAATCCTTTCTTCGCCGCCAGTGCCGACCCGGAGCTGATCTTGCGCATGGAGGCGGCCATGGACGAGCTGCGCCGCGCCGGCGACTCGATCGGCGCGCGCATCGACGTCGTGGCCCACAATGTGCCGGTCGGGCTGGGCCAGCCGATCTATGACAAGCTCGACGCCGACATCGCCTACGCCATGATGGGCATCAACGCGGTCAAGGGCGTGGAGATCGGCGCCGGCTTCAAGTGCGTGGCGCAGAAGGGCTCCGAGCATGGCGACGAGCTCACGCCCGAGGGTTTCGTCGGCAACAATGCCGGCGGCATGCTGGGCGGGATCTCGACCGGGCAGGACATCACGGTGTCGATCGCGATCAAGCCGACCTCGTCGATCCGCACGCCGCGCCGCTCGATCGACAAGCAGGGCAATCCGGTGATGGTCGAGACCTTCGGCCGGCACGATCCCTGCGTGGGGATCCGCGCCACGCCGATCGCCGAGGCGATGCTGGCGCTGGTGCTGATGGACCACGCCCTGATGCACCGCGCGCAGTGTGCCGACGTTCGCGTGAGCACCCCAAAAATCGCGCGCTGAGCATTTGGCGCCCGGGGTCGGACCCCGGTTTTTCCCTTGGGGGTCTGACCCCGGTTTGCCGGCGCTGTCGCAACCGGGGTCAGACCCCCAAGTGAAAAACCGGGG
>JAZJYV010000035.1:0-138778 GCA_040390195.1 Pseudomonadota bacterium
CCATGGTCGACCAGCTGCGCTCGTTCGCCTCGGAAGTGACGCGGGTGGCGCGCGAAGTGGGCACCGAAGGGCGCCTGGGCGGGCAGGCCAATGTGCCGGGCGCGTCCGGCACCTGGAAGGACTTGACCGACAATGTGAACTTCATGGCCTCGAACCTGACCGGGCAGGTGCGCAATATCGCCGAAGTGACGACGGCGGTGGCCAACGGCGACCTGTCCAAGAAAATCACCGTCGACGTCAAGGGCGAGATCCTGGAACTGAAAGACACCATCAACGTGATGGTCGACCAATTGTCCTCGTTCGCTTCGGAAGTGACGCGGGTGGCGCGCGAGGTGGGCACCGAGGGCAAGCTGGGCGGGCAGGCGCAAGTGAAGGGGGTGGGCGGCACCTGGAAGGATTTGACGGAAAACGTGAACTTCATGGCGGCCAACCTGACAGCTCAGGTGCGCGGCATCGCCGGGGTCGTCACGGCCGTGGCCAAGGGCGACATGAAGAAAAAACTGACGGTGGCGGCCCAGGGCGAGATCGCCTCGCTGGCCAACACGATCAACGAGATGACCGATACGCTGGCCGTGTTCGCCGACCAGGTCACCAGCGTGGCGCGCGAAGTGGGGGTCGAGGGCAAGCTGGGTGGCCAGGCCAGCGTGCCGGGCGCCTCGGGCACCTGGAAGGATTTGACGGAGAACGTGAACCAGCTGGCGGCCAACCTGACGACCCAGGTGCGCGCGATCGCCGAAGTGGCGACGGCGGTCACCCGTGGCGACCTGTCGCGCTCGATCCAGGTCGAGGCGCGCGGCGAGGTGTCGGACTTGAAGGACAACATCAACGAGATGATCCGCAACCTCAAGGAGACCACCCAGAAGAATGCCGAACAGGATTGGCTCAAGACCAACCTGGCGCGCTTCACGCGCCTGCTGCAGGGCCAGCGCGACCTGGAGGCGGTGACCAGGCTGATCTTGTCGGAGCTGGCGCCGCTGGTGTCGGCCCACCATGGCGTGTTCTACATGATGGACGCGCACGAGCAGCAGCCGCGCCTGAAAATGATCGCCAACTACGGCTACCGTTCCAATCGCAAGCTGGCCACCTCGTTCGCCCCCGGTGAGGGCCTGGTCGGTCAATGCGCCATCGAAAAGCAAAGGATCTGGCTCACCAGCGTGCCGCGCGACTACATCGTGGTCTCGTCCGGCCTGGGCTCGGCGCCGCCCACCAACATCGTGGTGCTGCCGATCCTGTTCGAGCAGCAGGTCAAGGCGGTCATCGAAATTGCCTCGCTCGACCGCTTCACCCAGACCCACATGGGCTTTCTCGACCAGCTGATGGAATCGATCGGCGCCGTGCTCAACACCATCGAGGCGAACAGCCGCACCGAGTCGCTGCTGACGCAGTCGCAATCGCTGGCCCAGGAGCTGCAACAGACCAACCAGGAGCTGGCCGAGAAGGCGCGCCTGCTGTCGGACCAGAACAGCGAGGTCGAACGCAAGAACCGCGAAGTCGAGCAGGCCAAGCTGGCGCTGGAAGACAAGGCCACCCAGCTGGCGCTGTCGTCGAAGTACAAGTCCGAATTTCTCGCCAATATGTCGCACGAGTTGCGCACGCCGCTCAACAGCCTGCTGATCCTGGCCCAGCAGTTGGGCGACAACCCGCACGGCAACCTCTCGCTCAGCCAGGTCGAGTATGCCAAGACGATCCACGGCTCCGGCAGCGACCTGCTGACCCTGATCAACGACATTCTCGACCTGTCGAAGATCGAATCTGGCACCGTCACGCTGGAAGTGAGCGAGTCGCGCTTCCCGGTGCTGGCCAACTACGTCGAACGCACCTTCCGCCACATGGCCGAGGCGAAGCTGCTCAAGTTTGCCATCGAACTCGATGCGCGCCTGCCCTTGTCGATGATGACCGACACCACGCGCTTGCAGCAGATCCTCAAGAACCTGCTGTCGAACGCCTTCAAGTTCACCGCCAATGGCGAGGTCTTGCTGAAAATCGAGCTGGTCCAGAGCGGCTGGACGTCCGAGCACCAGTCGCTGGGGCGGGCCGATTCGGTCGTCTCGTTCTCGGTCAGCGATACCGGGGTGGGAATTTCCTCGGACAAGCTGCAACTGATCTTCGAAGCGTTCCAGCAAGCCGACGGCAGCACGGCGCGCCGCTACGGCGGCACCGGCCTGGGCCTGTCGATTTCGCGCGAGCTGGCGCGCCTGCTCGGCGGCGAGATCCGCGTCACCAGCGTGGTGGGCAGCGGCAGCACCTTCACCTTGTTCCTTCCCTTTAATCACGTCGGCTTCGCATTTCCCACCCAGGGCGCGGACCAGGCGCCACCCCCGCCGCTCAAGCGCTCCGTGTTCCTGCCTGCGCAGGAGCCGGCGCCAGCGGCAGGCGCGCAGCAGGCGCTGCCGGTGGCCGAACTGGACGACCGTAATGGCATCGTCGGCGGCGACCTGTCGGTGCTCATCGTCGAGGACGACGCGCCATTCGCCCGGATCCTGCTGGCGACGGCGCGCGGCCAGGGCCTGAAGGGCATCGTGAGCGCCAGCGGCGAATCGGTCCTGACGCTGGCGCGCGACTACCTGCCCATCGCCATCCTGCTCGACATCGACCTGCCCGACATCGACGGCTTCACGGTGCTCGACCGCCTCAAGCGCGACCCGGCCACGCGCCATATTCCCGTCCATGTGATGTCGAGCATGCGCGCGCGCGACGAGGCGCTGCGCCACGGCGCCATCTCCTACCTGAACAAGCCGCTCGAGGCGGGCCGGCTGGCCGAGGAATTCCAGCGCATCCAGCAATTCATGAACAAGGGCAAGCGCAGTTTGCTGATCGTCGAAGACGACCCGGTCCAGCGCGCCAGCATCGTGCAATTGATCGGCGACTCGGACTTGAACCTGGTGGCCGTGGCCACGGGCGGCCACGCGCTCAAGATGCTGCAGGCGCAGCATTTCGACTGCATGGTGCTCGACCTGACGCTGCCCGACATCGATGGCTTCGCCGTGCTGGAAAAAATCAGCAAGGACGCGCGCCTGCGGGACTTGCCGGTGGTCATCTACACGGCTGCCGAATTGAGCCGCAAGGAAGTGGCCAAGCTCAAGCGCTTCGCCAAGACCATCATCATCAAGGATGCCCGTTCGCCCGAACGGCTGCTCGACGAGACGGCCCTGTTCCTGCACCGTTCGCCGGCCAGCCTGCCGGACCAGCAGCGCCGCATGCTCGAGGAGATCCAGGCCACCGAGGGCGGCCTGGTGGGGCGCCGGGTGCTGGTGGTCGACGATGACCTGCGCAATATCTTTGCCCTGACCACGGTGCTCGAGCGCTACCAGATGAAGGTGCTGTTTGCCGAGAACGGCAAGGATGGCATCGACATGCTCGAGCGGACCCCCGACATCGAAATTGTCTTGATGGACATCATGATGCCGGAGATGGACGGCTACGACACCATGCGCGCGATCCGCCAGATTCCGAAATTCAAATCGCTGCCGATCATCACCTTGACGGCCAAGGCCATGAAAGGCGACCGCGACAAATGCATCGCCGCCGGCGCCAGCGACTACATCACCAAACCGGTCGACGTGGCGCGCCTGCTGTCGCTGATCCGGGTGTGGCTGGGCCATTGAGCATGCTGCTCCCGGCCGCCATGGACGAGGTCTCCAGCCTGGAGCTGGCGCTGCTGCTTGACGGCGTGCACCAGCTGCACGGGGTCGATTTCCGCGGCTACGATGCGTGGCGCGTGCGGCGCAAGGTCGACGCCTTCGTGCAGCACTGCGGCTTGCACACCATTTCGGGATTGCAGGAGCGCGTGCTGCACGATGCGGCGCTGGCCAAGGCGCTCATTCGCGCCATCGCGCATGTGCCGCGCGGGCTGCTGGACGATCCGGCCCACTTGCAAGCCTTGCGCGAAACGGTCTTGCCGCGCCTGCGGACCTACCCCTGGCGGCGCATCTGGCTGGCCGATTGCACCGATCCGGGATCGATCATGAGCCTCGTGATCCTGCTCGAGGAGGCGCGCTTGTACGAACGCAGCGAAGTGTTTGTCACGGCGCCCGATGCGGACCTGCTGGCCGAGGTGAGCAAGCTGACGCTGCCGCTGGCGCAGATGGGGCGCTGGTGGGGCCGCCTGTGGCGCGTCGCCCAGCCCGGCTCGGTGCAGCGCTACCTGCAGGCCGACGGCGCCGGCTTTGCCCTGCATCCCGCACTGCGCCGCAACCTGGTCTGGAACCAGCACGACTTGGGCGTGGACGCCTCGTTCAACGAGTTCCAGCTGGTGCTGTGCCAGCGCCCCCTGAACGAGTACGCGCGGCCCCTGCAAAGGCGGGCCCTGCAACTATTCACCGACAGCCTGTGCCCGTTCGGGGCGCTGCAGGTCGATGCCGTGCCGGAGCACGAGCAGGGGCACTTCATGCTCGACTTTCGCGCCCTGTCGCGGGCACACGGCATCTATCGCCGCGTGGCCTGAGCGGCCGTGGTTTCCCCGGCCGTCACCGGGATGGCGGGCGCCGGCTTGGCGGGGCGCAGGCGCGCCATGGCGCGCTTGAGCCAGTGCTCGAAGTCGTCGATGTAGGTGAACACGGCCGGCACCACCAGCAAACTGAGCAGCGTGGAGGTGATCAGGCCGCCGATCACCGTCACCGCCATCGGCGAGCGGAAGCTGGGGTCGGCGCCGAAGCCGAGCGCCAGCGGCATCATGCCCGCGCCCATCGCGATGGTGGTCATGATGATCGGCCGGCTGCGCTTGTGGCAGGCGTCGACCAGCGCGTCGAAGCGGCTCATGCCGGCCTGGCGCGCCAGGATCGCGTAGTCCACCAGCAGGATCGAATTTTTCGTCACGATCCCCATCAGCATGACCAGCCCGATCATCGAGGGCATCGACAAGGCTTTGCCGGTGACCAGCAAGGCCACGATGGCGCCGCCGATCGACAGCGGCAGCGCCGCCAGGATCGTCACCGGCTGCATGAAGTCCTTGAACAGCAACACCAGCACGCCGTAGATGCACAGCACGCCGATCAGCATCGCGATGCCGAAGCTGGCGAACAGCGCCGCCATCTCCTGGGCGTCGCCCAGCTCGGCGATCTTGACCGAAGCCGGCAGCTTGGCCAGCGAGGGCAGGGCGCGCGCTTCCTGGTTCACTTCGCCGAGCGAGCGGCCCGACAGTTCCACCTCCAGCGTCACGTTGCGGCTGCGGTTGAGCCGGTCGATCTGGGCCGGCCCGCTCTCCATCGTGATGCTCGCCACATTGGCCAGCATCACCGGGCCGTTCTTGCCCGGCACCGTCAGGCGCCCGATGGCGTCGAGGTCGGCGCGCACCGCGTCGGGCAGCTTGACCCGGATCGGCACCTGGCGCTCGGTCAGGTTCATCTTGGTCAGCGCCGTGTCGTAGTCGCCGGCGGTGGCCACGCGCACCGTGTCGCCGATGGCGGCAGCCGTCACGCCCAGGTCGGCCGCCTTGGCGAAGTCGGGGCGCACGATGATCTCGGGGCGCACCAGCGAGGCGCTCGAGCTGACGTTGCCGATGCCCTTGAGCGTGCGCAGCTCGCGCTCGGCCTGCTGCGCCACGGCCGTCAGCGCCAGCGGATCCTCGCTGCGCAGCACCAGCAGCATCTTGACGCCGGTGTCGGCCGGGCCGACGTTGAATTTGGCGCCGGGAATCTGGTCGAGCCTGGCGCGGATCTGGCGCTCGATGGCGTTGAGCGATATCTTGCGGTCGTTACGGTGCGTCGTCGTCAGCGTCAGCACGGCGCGCCGCGCCTCGGCCGCCGCGCCGGGCGCGAAGGCGTCGCCGCTGGAGCCGCCCCCGACCGAGCTGTACACGTGCTTGACATCCTTGACTTCCATCGCGGCCAGGCGCGCGCGCTCGGCCACGGCGCGCGTCTCGGCCAGCGTCGAGCCGGGCGGCAGCTCCAGGTTGATCATGGTCTGGGCGCGGTCGGCCGGCGGCACGAAGCCCGTTGGCAGCAGGCCCACCAGCGCGATCGAGGCGGCGAAGAACACGGCCGAGGCGATCGCCGTCACCAGGCGGTGCGTCAGGCACCACTTCATGGCGCGCAGATAG
This sequence comes from Pseudomonadota bacterium, assembly GCA_040390195.1. Lineage (GTDB taxonomy): Bacteria > Pseudomonadota > Gammaproteobacteria > Burkholderiales > Burkholderiaceae_D > Telluria_A. The sequence goes on from JAZJYV010000035.1 coordinate 6,038, forward strand.
GTTTGCATCACCCAGCCGTCCTTCTGCTCGCTGTGGGCCACCGGTTTCAGGATGTAGGCCGCCATCATCGGCGTGAGCAGGCGCGCCACCACCAGTGAGGCGATGATCGCCAGCACCGCGGTCCAGCCGAACTGCTTGAAGAATTTGCCAGGGATGCCCCCCATGAAGGCGGTCGGCAGGAACACTGCCACCAGCGCGAAGGTGGTGGCGATGACGGCCATGCCGATTTCGTCGGCCGCCTCCATCGCCGCCTGCATCGGCGATTTGCCCATGCGCAGGTGGCGCGAGATGTTCTCGATCTCGACGATCGCGTCGTCGACCAGCACCCCGACCACCAGCGCCAGCGAGAGCAGCGTGACGGTGTTGAGCGTGTAGCCGAAGTAGTACTGGCCGAGGAAGGCGGGAATGACCGACAGCGGCAGCGCGGCCGCCGCCACCAGCGTGGCGCGCCAGTCGCGCAGGAACCACCACACCACCAGCACCGCCAGGATGGCGCCCTCGTAGAGCAGCTCCATCGAACCGCTGAAATTTTCCTGGACCGGCGAGGCGTTGTCGATCACCTCGTTGAGGGCCACGTTGGCGTGTTCGGACTGCAGCAGGGCGATGGCCGCGCGCACGCTGCGCGCGACGTCGATCTCGCTGGCGCCCTTGGTGCGGAAAATTTCGAAGGCGACGACCCGCTTGCCGTCGCGTTCGGCCAGCGCGCGCGCTTCGGCCACGGTGTCGCTGACGGTGGCGAGCTGGTCGAGGCGCACGCGGCGCCCGTCCGGCAGCGGGATGTCGAGCGCCGCCAGTTCGGCGGCGGTGTGCACGGTGGCGATGGTGCGCACCGACTGTTCGGCGCCGCTGACGTCGCCGCGCCCGCCGGGCGCCTCGCGCTGGACGCTGCGCAGCTGGCGCGAGAGGTCGGCCGCGCTGACCTTCAGGGCCGCCATGCGCGCCTCGTCAAGCTCGATGCGGATCTCGCGCTGGGCGCCGCCGACCCGCTTGACCGCGCCCACGCCGGGCACGCTGAGCAGGCGCTTGGCGACGTCGTTGTCGACAAACCAGCTCAGCTCCTGCTCGTCGAGCGTGCCGCCGGCCCTGGCCGGCGCGGCCGTGGCGGTGAAGGTCATGATCACCCGGCCGGCGGTCGAGACCTTCGTCACGGCCGGGTCGCGCATCTCGGCGGGCAGGTCGGCCTTGACCCGCGCGACGGCGTCGCGCACGTCGTTGACGCCTTCCGCGATCGGCTTTTCGAGGATGAATTCGACCGTCACGTTGACCACGCCGTCGAGCACCTTGGTGTAGATGTTCTTGACCCCCTGAAGAGTGGCGACGGCGTCTTCGAGCTTGCGCGCCACCTCCGTCTCGAGCTGGGCCGGGGCGGCGCCGTCGAGGGTGGCGGTGACGATCACGATGGGCAGTTCAATGTCGGGGAAATCCTGCACCGCGTTGGCCTTGTAGGCCATCAGGCCGGCCAGCGTGAGCAGCACGAACAGCATGATCGCCGGGACCGGGTTCTTGATCGAGAGGGCGGAGAAATTCATGGCGGGCCTTTATTTGCGGGCGGTGACGGCGGCGCCTGGCACGTTGCGCACCAGGTCGCCGTCGTTGAGGAAGCCGGCGCCGCTGACCACCACCAGCGCCTCGGGGGCGAGCCCGCCCGTCACTTCAATGCGCTGGTCGAGGCGGCGCCCGCTTTGCACCTTGAGCTGGCTGACGCGCTGGTCGGGGTTCAGGCGAAACACGTAGCTGAAGCCGTCGCGCACCACCAGCGACTGCTGGGGCACGGTCATCGCGTCGGAACTGCCCAGTTCGAACTGGCCGCTGGCGAACATGCCGGCCTTGAACGGGGCGTTCGGTCCTAGGCTGGGCGGCAAGTCCACATACACCAGGGCCGAGCGGGTCTGGGGGTCGATGGTGGGGGCGATCATGCGCACCTTGCCCGTCAATTCGCTGCCGTTGGCGGCCTTGATGACGGCCGTGGTGCCCGGTTTCAGGCGCGCCAGTTCGCCCGCCGTCACTTCGGCGCGCCATTCGAGGCGGCCCTGGCGGATCATCCGGAACAGTTCGCTGCCCACGCCCAGCACCGCGCCGACGGTGGCGCTGCGGGCCGAGATCACGCCGGCGTCGGGCGCCACCACCTGGGTGTATTTCTGGCGCAGCTGCTGGGTGGCCAGCGCCGCCTTGGCCGAGGCGATGCGGGCGTTGGCGGTCTGCTCGGCCGTCAGGTATTGGCTGATCTGCTGGGCCGACAGGGCGCCGGTGCTTTGCAGGGACCGGGCGCGCCGCGCGTTGGCGCCCGCCTCCTCGGCGTTGGCCTCGGCTTCGAGCAGGCCGGCGCGCGCCTGGGCGGCGTCGGCGTTGACCGCCTCGGCGGCGAACACGGCCAGCACTTCGCCCTTGCGCACCACGTCGCCGACATTGACGCGCACCTCGGTGAGGCGCTGGCCGCCCAGTTCACTGCCGATCAGCGCTTCCTGCCAGGCGGCGACGTTGCCGTTCGCTGCCAGCTTGATCGGCAGCCTGGCCGCGCTGGCCTTGACGGTGGTGACGGTCAGGGCCGGCTTGACCGGCGCCGGCGCGTCGGCGGCGACCGAATGGGCGCTGGTGATGGCCAGCGCTGCGCAGCCCAGCCCCAGGGTAGCGGCGGCGAGGACGGTGGACGGCTTCAGTTTCAGGTTTTTCATGATCGGTTTCCGGTTCGTTTCAAGTCGGGTCGTTCAGGCGCCAGCCGCCGCCGGCGGCGCGGTACAGGGCCACCCAGGCGGCGCTGCGTTCGCGCTGCAGCGTCAGCACCGCGTTTTCGGCGGCCAGGCGGGTGCGCCGCGTGTCTTCCAGCTCGAGCAGGCCGCCCAGGCCGTTCTTGTAGCGCTGCTCGGCCGCCTCGAACGCGGCGCGGTAGCCGTCGAACGCCAGCTCGGCGTCGGCGCTGCGCCCGGCGATGCTGTCCAGGTTCACCAGCGCCTCCTCGACCTCGCGCACCGCCTGGCGCGCGCTGGCGCGGTAGTTCACCACCGCGGCGTCGTAGCGGGCCCTGGCCGCGTCCACGTTGGCGCCGCGCCGGCCGGCGTCGAACAGCGGCAAGCTGAGCGCCAGCGGGCCGATGCTCCAGGTGTCGAGTTTGGTGTTCTCGCCGCCGCTGCGAAAATTGGCCAGGCCGACGGCGCCCGACAGCGACAGGCGCGGATAGCGCTGGGCCTGGGCGCTGCCGACCTCGAAGCTGGCCGCGGCCACTTCGCGCTCGGCGTTGAACACGTCGGGCCGCTGCGCCAGCAACTGGGCCGGCAGGGCGCTGATGGCCAGCGCCGGCGCCGGCACCGGGCTGCTGGCGGCCAGGCGCGCGCGCAGCTCCGGTTCGGCCAGCGCGGTCAGCGCCACCAGCGCTTTGACATCGATGTCACACAGGGCCTGCTGAAGCCTGGCGCGCCCGCTGCCGTCGGCGGCCGACGCGCGTGCCAGCGCCAGGCTGGCCGGCGACTGGAAGCCGGCCCGGGTCGACAGTTCGGTGATGCGGGCCGTGTCGGCGCGCGAGGCCGCGTCCAGGCGCGCCACCTGCAACAGCTGGTGGCAGGCGCGCAAGCCATAGTATTGGTTGGCCACATCGGCCGCCACGCTCACGCGCGCGGCGTGCCACGCGGCCTGGCTGCCGGCCAGCCGCGCCTGGGCCGCATCGCGCTCGGCGCGGCGCCCGCCGAACAAGTCGATCTCCCACGACGCCTGCAGCGCCGCCTGCGAGATGGTGCCGCTCGGCTGCGCGCTTTGCTGGCTGCTGCGCACAACCGATGCGGCCGCGTCGAGCGAAGGCTGGAGTGCGGCGCCGGCCGCCACGCGCTCGGCGCGCGCTTGCGCCAGGTGCGCCTGGGCCGCCGCGAGCGTGGGGCTGGCCGCCTGCGCGGCGTCGATCAACTGCGCCAGCAGCGGGTCGCCCTGCTGGCGCCACCATTGCGACAGGTCGCCCAGCTTGCCGTTGTGCGGCAGCGGCGCCTGCCATGCGGGCGGCGCTTGCGGCTCGACCCTGGCCGGCGGCGGCGTCAGGGCGCAAGCGCTCAGCGCCAGCGGAACGGCGATCAGGAGGGGAGTGAGCTTCATGGTTTCTTCTTTCGTGCAGGGGATTTTTTGTGTTTCGCCGCGGCCAGGCGCACGCGTTCCGACTCGATCATCGCCTCGGCGAAGTCGACCAGCCGCTCCTGCCAGGCGTCGATCGCCTCCGGGGTGGCCAGCAGTTGCGGGCGGATCGAGTCGATCACGTCGCGCGTGACCATCATCTGGATCGCCAGCCCGACCACGGAAAAGGCCAGCCGCGCCATGTCGTCGCCCGGCTCGGCCACGCCCAGGTGGCCGCTGAGCAGCTGGACCAGCCCGGCGTGCGCCGGCTTGATGCCGTTGTCGATCTGGGCCACCCACAGGCCGGTCGGTTCGAGCATTTCGCGGAACCACAGGCGCATGCACAGGCGCGCCAATTCGCCCTGCTTGAGCGGCTCGAGCAGGCTGGAATAGAAGGTGGCCAGGTTGCTGCGCAGGCTGGCCTGGGGATCGGGCAGGCACAGCTTCTTGTGCTGCAGCTCGGTAAACGCGGCCCGGTACAGGCCGGCCTTGTCGCCGAAGTAGTAGCTGATCGAGGCGATGTTGGCGCCGGCGGCGAGCGCGATTTCGCGGGTCGAGGTCCTGGCGTAGCCCTGTTCGGCGAACAGGCGCATGGCCGCCAGCAACAATCGCTCGCGCGATTGGGCGCCGTCGGCACGCAGTGGGGGGAGTTTTTCCATGTGCGGATTAAAACACGTTTATCAAACGATTGATATAACTAAATCACTTGATTTAACTAACAATTACAATTTCTTACAGTTGAAACATGGGAACGCTTCCGGCGCGCCGGGCGACGGGGTATAAATGCATACCTGACCACACAACAAGAAGAGGCCGCACATGAAACTGCATTGCTCCGCACTGGCCGTCGGCCTGGCGCTGATGGTGACCCTTCCCGCGCATGCGGCGTCGCTGGCGCCGGACCAGCAGGCGGCCCACGTGTTGAACCGGATCGCGTTCGGCCCCAGGCCGGGCGACATCGAACGGGTCACCCAGATGGGCGTGCAGCGCTATATCGACGGCCAGCTTAACCCGGAATCGATATCCTTGCCGGCGGCGCTGTCGGAACGCCTGGCGGCCAACCAGACCATCGCGCGCGGCGCCGGTGACATCGTGGCCGACTATGCGCAGCTGCAGCGCCAGGTCAAGGACGAAGACGAGGGCGCCAAGCAGATGCGGCGCACCGAAATTGCCAAGATCGCCTACGAGACGGCCGAGGCGCGCCTGGTGCGCGCGGTCGACAGCCCGCGCCAGCTCGAGGAGGTAATGGTCGACTTCTGGTTCAACCACTTCAACGTCTTTTCCGGCAAGGGCCTGGACCGGGCCCTGATCGCCAGCTACGAGCGCGATGCGATCCGCCCCTACGTGCTGGGCAATTTCCGCCAGATGCTGGGCGCCACCGCCAAGCACCCGGCGATGCTGTTCTATCTCGATAACCACCTGTCGACGGCGCCCGGCTACACGCCCAATGTGCGGCCCCGGGTGGCGGCGCTGCTGGCGCCCAATTCGCCCAAGGCCAAGGCGCGCGGCCTGAACGAAAACTATGCGCGCGAACTGATGGAGCTGCACACGCTGGGCGTGGATGGCGGCTACACCCAGAAGGACGTCACCGAATTGGCGCGCATGCTCACCGGCTGGACCTACGAGCAGCGCGCGATGACGCGCAGCGGCCAGACCTTCACGTTCGACCCCGCGCGCCACGACAACGGCAGCAAGCTGTGGCTGGGCCATGAAGTGGCCGGCGCCGGCCAGGCCGAAGGCGAATACGCGCTCGACCTGCTGGCGATGCACCCCTCGACGGCGCACCACCTGGCCTTCAAGCTGGCACAATACTTCGTGCAAGACGCGCCACCGCCGGCGCTGGTCGACAAGCTCGCGCGCAGCTACCTCGATTCGAAGGGCGAGATCAAGGTGGTGCTCAAGACCTTGTTCGCCAGCGAGGAATTCATGGCGCCGGCTGCGCTCGGGTCCAAGTTCAAGACCCCGTACCAGTTCGTCGTCTCGGCCGCGCGCGCCAGCGCCGCGCCGACGCTGAACGTGACGCCGCTGCTCGGTACCCTGAACCAGCTGGGCATGCCGCTGTACGGCTGCCAGACGCCGGACGGCTACAAGAACACGCAGGAGGCCTGGCTCAATCCGGACGCGCTGAGCCGGCGCATCACCTTCGCCACGGCGCTGGCCGGCGGCAAGCTGGCGCTGGCGAGCAGCCCGCCGCGCCCGGCGGTGCTGGCGGCGGCCGTCGCCAAGGCCGGCCAGGCCGGCCTGAATGCGCTTGCCACGGCGGCGCCAAGCGGCGCGGGCGCACCGCAGCTCGACGCGGCGCAACTGGCCGCCACGCTCGGCGCGACCATTTCGGGCCGCACCAGCAACACCGTCGCGGCCAATCCCGAACCCCTGCGCGCGGCGATGCTGCTGGGCAGTCCAGATTTCATGCAACGTTAAGCCGGAGACCACCATGCAACGCAGAGACTTCCTCAATTCGCTGGCGCTCGGCGCCAGCCTGATGGTGCCGGTCGGGCGCAGTGCCTGGGCCGCGACCAGCGCCAACCCGACCGACAAGAAGCTGATCGTGATCATGCTGCGCGGCGCCGTCGACGGCCTGAACGTGGTGGCGCCCGTGGGCGACGAGAACTACCTGCGCCTGCGGCCCGACATCGGCCTGAAGCTGCCGGGCGCGGACGGCGGCGCGCTCGACCTGGATGGCTACTTCGGCCTGCATCCGGCGCTGGCCATGCTGCAGCCGCTGTGGCAGCAGAAGAAGCTCGCCTTCGTGCACGCCAGCGGCTCGCCCGACGCCACGCGCTCGCACTTTGACGCCCAGGACTACATGGAGTCGGCCACGCCCGGACGCAAGAGCACCCCGGACGGCTGGATGAACCGGCTGGTAATGCAGCTGCCCGGCGCCTCGACGCCGAGCCGCGCGCTGTCGATCGGGCCGGTCATGCCGCGCATCCTGGCCGGCGCCTCGCCGGCGATCAACCTGCCCAACGGCGCGGCGGCCACCCGCGCCGACGTGCTCGACCGGCCGGCCATCGGCAGCGCCTTCGACCAGTTGTACGCCGGCCACGAGCGCTTCGGGCGCGCCTACCAGGACGGGCGCAGCGCCCACAAGGAGGTGATGGACGCGGCGACGAGCAAGGAGATGATGGCCGCCGACGGCGGCGCGCCGCTGCCGAACGGCTTCCCCGACGACGCGGCGCGCCTGGCCACCTTGATGCGCAACGATCCGAAGCTGCAGCTGGCCTTCGTGGCGCTGGGCGGCTGGGACACCCACGCCAACCAGGGCGCGGCGAGCGGCCAGCTGGCCAACCGCCTGGCGCCGCTGGGCCATGGCCTGGCGGTGCTGGCGCAGCGCCTGGGGCCGATGTTCGACGACACGACGGTGGTGGTGATGTCCGAATTCGGGCGCACGGCGCGCCAGAACGGCAATGGCGGCACCGACCATGGACACGGCAACGCGATGTGGCTGATGGGCGGGGCGGTGGCCGGCGGCAAGGTCTATGGCGACTGGCAGGGCATCGGTGACGCCGCCCTGAACGAGGGGCGTGATTTGCCGGTGACGACCGACTTCCGGGCGGTGCTCAGCCAGGTGGCCGAGCGCCACCTGCGCCTGCCGGAGCGCCAGTTGGCCCAGCTGTTCCCGGGCATGGCGCAGCGCGGCTTGCCATTCCAGCTGCTGCGCGGATGAACCTAGTAGTTCTACCGTATTGCGCTGCACCATAAATCGGATTATATTGGACTTGTCTCCTCCAGTTCTTCTTCGAAGATTGGATTGCCGCCCGCACCGCAAGGTCGCGGGCGTTTTTTTTTGGGGGGCGCAGGCTGCGGCGGTAGGGGTCAGACTCCGGTTCTTCTGTTGGGGGTCTGACCCCGGATTGCATACGCAGCGCATGCCGCCAAACCGGGGTCAGACCCCAAACGGATGAACCGGGGTCTGACCCCGGTTTGGCGGCATGCACTGCGTTTTTTCATCCGCTGCGCTACTTCAGCGCCGCTCGCGCAGCGTGAGGGTGAAGGTGCTGCCGCTGCCGTAGTCGCTGCAAAACGACAGGCTGGCGCTGAGCAGGCTGGCCAGGTTCTGGCACAGGTACAGGCCCAGGCCGGCCCCTTCCGCGTGCCGGGTCGAGGTCGAGTCGAGCTGCGAAAAGGCCTGGAACAGCTTGGCCTGGTCTTGCGGTTTGATGCCCACCCCGCTGTCTTCGACGCTAAATTCGGTGAGCAGTTGCTGGCCCTCGGTGCGCTGGCTCAGCGCCAGGCGCACCGTGCCCTGTTCCGTGAACTTGATGGCGTTGCTGAGCAGGTTGATCAAAATCTGGCTCAGCGCGCGGCGGTCGCAGTCGATCACCACCGGCTCCACAGGCAGCGCCAGCACCAGCGCCAGGCCCTTGTGCTGGGACAGCGGGCGCAGCGAGTCGGCCAATTCGCCCAGCAGCTCCTGGCACTGCACGCGCTCGAGCGCCAGCGTGACCTTGCCCGCTTCGATCCTGGCCACGTCAAGGATGTCGTTGATCAGCGAGAGCAGGTGGCGCGCACTGGTGCGTATGGTGTTGAGCTGCTTGTCCTGTTCGGTCGTGAGCGGGCCGGGCAATTTCATCAGCAGCGCGCCGGTAAAGCCGATGATCGCGTTGAGCGGGGTGCGCAGCTCGTGCGACATGTTGGCGATGAAGGCCGACTTCATGCGGCTCGCTTCGGCCAGCTCGAGATTCTTGAGCGCGATCTCGCGGTTGGTCGTCTCGAGCTGGGCGGCGTGGTGCGCCAGGCGCATGTTCAGTTCGATCACCTGGCGTTCGCGCGCCTGCAGCTCGCCGTTGACCTGCACCGCCTGCTCGTAGGTGGAGATGAGCAGGTCGAGGATCTGCTGGCGCTCGGCATTGATGAAGTGCTTTTGCTCGCCCAGGTAGAGCGCGATGCCGACATCGACGGCGCTGTCCTGGCGCAGCTTCTGGTTCATCAGCATGTGGTTGATACGGCTGAGCAGGTACTCTTCCGAATACGGCTTGCGCACGAAATTGTCGGCCCCGCATTCGATGCCGCGGATGATGTCCTTGGGGTCGTTCAGGGCCGTCACCAGGATCACCGGGATGGCGCGCAGCGCCGGATCGGCCTTGATTGCGCGGCACAGCTCGTAGCCGTTCATCTCGGGCATGATGATGTCCGACAGGACCAGCTGCGGCTTGTGCTCGCGCAGCAGCGCCAGCGCCAGCTGGCCGTTGGCAGCGACCCGCGCGCGGTAGGATTTCGATTCGATCAGGCGGCGCAGGCGTTCGGCCTGGGTCGGGCTGTCCTCGACGATGAGAATTTCGAACTGGTCCGGCTGTATGTCGTGCAGTGAATCCACGAACCATCTCCTGGCAGCTTGGTGTGGGCGATGCGGGTATGCCAGTGCGACTATATCGGATTTGTCGCCCAAAAAGTAAAATTTAGGTGTCGTCGCCCTGGAAGGCGCCGGCGCGCCAGGTCAGCACCAGCGTGTCGCGGTGGCCGTCCGGTCCGTCGGGCTGGATCGGGGTCGACTCGTGGATCACGCGCGCATCGTCGAGCAGCAGCAAGGTCCAGGGCGCGCGCAGGGTGAAGCGCTTGCCGTCGGGGCCGGCGGCGTCGAATACACGCGTCTCGCCGCCCTTGATGTGGTGGCGCGCCACCAGCAGCACGGCGACGAAATCGACGCCGTCGCGGTGCGCGCCCTCCGGCGTCGGGCGGCCGATGCCGCCGGCCGTGTCGATGCGGAACTGGTGCGCCTCGACGAACCAGCGCGCGCGCTCACGCACGGCGCTGCAGGCCGCGCCCAGCGCCAGCAGCAGGCGCTGCCAGGCAGGGCTGGCCACGATGGCCGGCTCGATGGGTTCGAACATGCGGCGCATGCCACCGTGCAGGGCGTTGTACTCGACCGGCTGCCAGTGCGCGCGGTGCGGGGCCTGGACCAGCGCGCTGCCGTCCTGGATGAAGCAGGCGTGGCGCCGGTGGCGATAGTGGCCGCCATCCTTGAGGTAGTTGTCGGGCGCGAGCCGGTTCCAGCTCGCGGCCAGTTCGTCGAGCTCGGCCAGGGTGCAGCCGGCCAGCTTGGCCACCTCGGCCGGCTCAAGCAGGGCGTAGCCGTCGCTGCGCAGGGCCGCGCTGAGTTGTTCAGGAGCGGTGAAGGGAGGTGCGGGTGTCGTCATCGTGCAAGCGTAGCATTTTTTGCACGCGGGCGTTTTCGCGTCGTCACCAGTTGACGATCAGCGTGGCGCGCGCCGAACGCGGCTCGATCGGATGGAAGTGGATGTCCTCGTGCGCGGCGACCTCGCCGTTCAGGCGCGAGGTGTAAAAATAATCGACCGCCGAAGCGCGCCGGTCGGCCAGGTTGAAGCCTTCGAGCTCGATGCGCATGGTCTTGCTCAGCTTGTAGCCGAGCCGCCCGTTCAAGGTCAGGCTGGCGTGCGAGCGCACGCTGTCGTCCTCGACCAGCGGGCGCGGTCCGAAATAACGCAATCGCAGGGCGCCCGACCACGCGCCCAACTGGTCCACCGTCAAGGCCAGTTGCCCCACGCCCTCGACCGCGCCCGGGATACGGCTGCCGTCGCGCGCGCGCGCGTGCGCGAACGCGAGGTCGGCATCGATTGCAAGCCACTTGGCCGCCTTGTAGGAGTTCGACAGCTCGAAGCCGGTGCGCCGGCTCGCAGGGCCAGCGACGGTGGTGCCGGCGTCGCCGACGAAGCTCAGTTCGGAATCGAAGTCGAGCCGGTACAGCGAGAACGCCGTCTGCAGGCGCGGCACGATCTCGCTGCGCAGGCCGAACTCCATGCCGTGCGAGCGCACCAGTCCCGGCACCGGCGCGGCGGCGGCGCCGCTTTTCGGGTCGACCGTCGTCACGCTGCCGCGGGCGTCGTTGCTGTGGAAGCCGTCGCCCAGGTTCAGATAGAACTCGCTCTGCTGCCACGGTCCGAAGACGAGGCTGAGCGACGGACTGGCGATGCGCGCCGTGCGCGTGCCCGAGTTGGCCGCCAGGCTGCTGCGCACGTCGAAACGGTAGCCGTCCACCCGCAAGCCGGCGCTGGCGCGCAGGCGCTCGCTCCAGCGCGCCCCGCCCTGGACGAACAGGCCGGCGCTCGATTCGAGCACCTGGTCTTCACGCGTTGTCGCGAGGCGCTGGCGCGCGCTGGTGTTGTACAAGCCATTGAAGACGTTGTCGTTCTGGAGCTGCAGGCCAAGCGTCAGCTCATTGACGCTGGCACCGTCGTGCAGGTGCCAGCTGCGGCTGGCGTTCGCGCCGCTGGTGACGCGCCGGTCCGGCTGGCTGAACTGGTCGCCGTGAACCGGATCGTCGAGGAAGTAGGTGAAATTCGAATACAGGTCGAGCCGGTTGTTGATCAGGTAGGCGTTCAGGCGCACGGCGCCGTCGGCGTCGCTGCGGCGCCAGACGCCGGAGAGGCTGTAGCGCTGCGCCGCGCCGCCGTCGCTGGGGTCGACCGCGTCGAAGCGCCCCAGCGTGCCCGCCTCGAGCGCGCGCAGGGGAATCTGGTCGCTCGCGTTCCAGTGCGCGCGGTAGGCCATGGCGCTGAGCGAGAAGCCGTTATTGGCGTAGCCCTCGCTGTAGCGCAGCACGCCATTGAGCTTGCGGTAGTCGTCGGGATGGCTGAACGGGCCATCGTTGTGCAGGGCCTCGAGCGCGTACAGCAGGCTGCCCCGTTCCAGTTCAGCCGACGCGGCCAGCATGCTGCGCGCGAAGCCGTTCTGGCCGATGCCGGCGCTGGCCACGCCCTGCGCCAGACGGTTCGCATAGGTGATGGCGGCGCTGCCGGCCGAGGCGAAGTCGCCTTCGAGCGCCGAATAGGGCCCCTTCCTGTAGTCGAGCCGCGCCGCCAGTTCGGGGATCAGGAAATTGAGGTCGGTCCAGCCCTGGCCGTGCGCGTGGCTGCGCTGGTTGACCGGCATGTCGTCGAGCGTGGTGCGCAGGTCGGTGCCATGGTCGAGGTTGAAGCCGCGCAGGTAGAACTGGTTGGCCTTGCCTTCGCCACTGTGCTGGCTCACCACCAGCCCCGGCGTCGCCTCGAGCAGCTCACCGGGGCGGTAGACGGTGCGCGCCTCGAGCTGCTTCTGGGTGACGCTGCCGGCGTTGGCCGCGTCGGCCACGCCCAGCGCGCTGGTGCGCGCCCCTTCGACCAGCACGCGCTGCAGCACGTAGTCGTCGGCCCGGGCCGGCGCATGCAGTAGCAGCGCGGCCAGCGCGCAGGGAAGGGGACGCAATGCCATCACTGGAGGTCTTGTTCGCTCTTGGCCTGGTCAAACACCAGGCTGCGGATCGCGCCACCCTGTTTCAGGTTGACCGTGTTGCTCTGGTCGGCGATGAAGTCGACGATCACCGCGTCGTGGATGCGCACCGCGCCGGCCAGCGGCGTCTTTTCGATCTCCTGGTAGATCACCACGCTCTCGGCGTCGATCGTCAGGCCGATCCAGCGCAGCGGCAGGCGCGCCTTGTCGCGTCCGAGGATGTAGAACTGCTTCTCGATGTACTTGCGCAGGATCGCCTCGTCCTGCGGATCCGTGAGGTCGAACTGGCGCTGGTACAGATTGGTCAGCAGCAGCTCGATATCGTGCGCCATGTAGGTGTGCACCACCTCGATGCTGCCGGTGCGCTCGTTGTAGCTGATGTCGGTGATGCCGGCGTGGAACTGGTGCGCCGGCGCGACGGCGGCCATGCACAGCAGCGCGGCGGCCAGCAAGGGGCGCAGGCGTCGCAACGTCATTTGTCCGCCTTCGGCTTGTCCCTGGTCTTCAATGGCGTTTTCAAGTCTCTCATCAGGTCTTCCTGCGCGTTGCGGTCGGTCTTGAACAGTTCCAGGCGCGACTGGGTGATCTTGCGCGGCCAGGCGTTGTTGCTGGTGTCGATGTCGGCCGTCTCCTGGTACGGGTCCTGGACCAGCGACACCATCGGCTCGTCGGTGACGATCAGTTTGGTGATCTTCTTCGAATTGTAGCGCCACACTTCGGCCGGAACGCGCTCGATGGTTTTCTTGCCGCTCTTGAGTTCAATCTCGAGCACCAGTGGTGAAACCAGGCCGCCGACGTTGCTGAAGTCGACCAGGTACAGGTGCTTGCCCTGTGCCAGCAGATCCTTTTCCCACGGTTCGAGGCCGTCGACGGTGTCATTGTACTTGTTGCGCTCCTTGTTGGTGACGGTGAACTCGTCGTGCTCGTTGTAGAAGTCCTTGAGCTCCGGATGGGTGTCGACGCGGCGCGCCATGCCCCGGTTGTTCTGCTCGGCCAGCGAAACCGGCTCGGCGTCCTTGCGCGCCTTTTTCCAGGCTTGCTCGACTTCCGGATTCTTGCTGGAAACAAAATACTCGGTGATGCCGTCGACGCTCACGTCGACCGCGTCGGTGGTGTAGAACCAGCCGCGCCAGAACCAGTCAAGGTCGGTGCCGGAGGCGTCTTCCATGGTGCGGAAGAAGTCCGACGGGGTGGGGCGCTTGAACTTCCAGCGCCGCGCGTATTCCTTGAACGCGAAGTCGAACAGGTCGCGGCCCAGCACCGTTTCGCGCAGCACGTACAGCGCGGTGGCCGGCTTGGCGTAGGCGTTGTTGCCGCGCTGTAGAACCGACTCGGAGTTGGTCATGATCGGCACCTGGTTCTTGCTGCGCATGTAGTCGACGATGGCGCGCGGCTCGCCGCGCGACTGCGGGAAGTGCTGTTCCCAGGCCGTTTCGGCCAGCGACTGAACGAAGGTGTTGATGCCCTCATCCATCCAGGTCCACTGGCGCTCGTCGGAATTGACGATCATCGGGAAGTAATTGTGGCCCACCTCGTGGATGATCACGCCGATCAGGCCGTACTTGTTGCGCTTCGAGTAGCTGATCTCGCCGGTCTTCTTGTCCTTGACCGGACGCGGGCCGTTAAACGCGATCATCGGGTATTCCATGCCGCCGACCGGGCCATTGACCGAGATCGCCACCGGGTACGGATAGTCGAAGGCGTACTTGTTGTATTGGTCGATGGTGTGGATGATGGCCTGGGTTGAATACTGCTCCCACAGCGGATTGCCTTCCTTCGGGTAGAACGACATGGCCAGCATGTCGGTACCGCCGTTCTTGTAACCCTGCGCATCCCAGATGAACTTGCGGCTGGTGGCGAAGGCGAAGTCGCGCACGTTCGATGCCTTGAAATGCCAGCTCTTGGTGGCGCTGCTGCGGACCTTCTCGGCTGCCTCGGCCTCGGCCTGGGTCACGATGATAACCGGCTTGTCGCTGCTGCGCGCACGCGCCAGGCGCTCGCGCTGGATGCTGGACAGGACCGTGTCCGGGTTCTGCAGCACGCCGGTGCCGGCCACGATATGGTCGCCTGGCACGGTCAGCTCGATGTCGTAGTCGCCAAATTCAAGCGTGAATTCGCCGTCGCCGACGTACTGCTTGTTTTGCCAGCCCATCACGTCGTAATAGGACGCCATGCGCGGATACCACTGGGCGATCTCGAACAGGTCGTTGTTGTCGTCCTTGAAGTGTTCATAGCCCATGCGCCGTCCCAGCACGTTCAGCTCGGGCACCTTGAAGCTCCATTCGACCTTGAAGGCGAGCCGGCTGCCCGGCCGCATCGCTTGTGGCAGGTCAATCCGCATCATGGTCTTGTTGATCGTGTATTTGAGTGGCTTGCCGTCGGCGCCGGCCACGCTCTTGATGGCGAAGCCGCCGTCGAAGGCGGCGCTGGCCACCAGAAAGCGCATCGCCTCGTACTGCAGCGCCTCGGGGCGCGACCAGGCTTCGCGCGAAGGCAGGCTGGAAATGCGGCGGTTGTCCGAATCGGCGCGGAACATGTTCTGGTCCAGCTGAACCCACAGGTAGTTCAGGATGTCGGGCGAGTTGTTCTGGTAGGTGACGGTCTCGCTGCCCGTGATCGCGCGCGCGGCCTCGTCGAGCGTGGCGCGGATGCTGTAGTCGGCGCGCTGCTGCCAGTAGGCGTGTCCGGGCGCGCCCGAAGCGGTGCGCACCGTGCCCGGCGTTGGCAGCAGCTCGTCGAGCTGGCGGAATTTGTCGTCGAACGGTTCAGCTGCGAAAGCGGACATGCTGAGGCACAGGGCGGCAAGGGCGAGGGGCAGGCGGGTGGCGTTCATGATCTTGGTCTTGAATGAAAAACCGGCAGCGGCGCGGGGGCGCGGCTGCCGGCGGATCGTCATTTCCGCGCAGGCGGAAATCCATGTTTCCTTACTCCGCAAACGCGGTATGGGTCCCCGCCTTCGCGGGGACGACCCGATTACTCGGCTTTGGTCGGATTCTTCTCTTTTCCGTCCTTGTCCTTGGCGTCCTTGGCATCCTTGGTCTTGAGCGGCGTCTTGATGTCCTTCATCAGGTCGCCCTGGGCGCTGCGGTCGGTCTTGAACAGTTCCAGGCGCGACTGGGTCACCCGGCGCGGCCAGGCGTTGTTGCTGACGTCGATGTCGGCCGTTTCCCAGTACGGGTCCTGGACCAGCGACACCATCGGCTCGTCGGTGACGATCAGCTTGGTGAGCTTCTTCGAGTTGTAGCGCCACACTTCGGCCGGGATGCGCTCGATGTATTTCTTGCCGCTCTTGAGTTCAATCTCGAGCACCAGTGGCGAAACGAGCCCGCCGACGTTGCTGAAGTCGACCAGGTACAGGTGCTTGCCCTGTGCCAGCAGCTCTTTTTCCCAAGGCTCGAGCCCTTCGATGGTCTCGTTATACTTGTTGCGGTCCTTGTTGGTGACGGTGAACTCGTCGTGCTCGTTGTAGAAATCCTTGAGCTCCGGATGGCTGTCCGTGCGGTGCGCCATGCCCCGGTTGTTCTGCTCGGCCAGCGAAATCGGCTCGGCGTCCTTGCGCGCCTTTTTCCAAGCTTGCTCGACTTCCGGATTCTTGCTGCTCACACCGTACTCGGTGATGCCGTCGACGCTCACGTCGACCGCGTCGGTGGTGTAGAACCAGCCGCGCCAGAACCAGTCAAGGTCGGTGCCGGAGGCGTCTTCCATGGTGCGGAAGAAGTCCGACGGGGTAGGGCGCTTGAACTTCCAGCGCTGCGCATATTCCTTGAACGCGAAGTCGAACAGTTCGCGGCCCAACACCGTCTCGCGCAGCACGTTGAGTGCGGTGGCCGGCTTGGCGTAGGCGTTGTTGCCGAACTGGAGCAGCGACTCCGAGTTCGTCATGATCGGCACCTGGTTCTTGCTGCGCATGTAGTCGACGATGGCGCGCGGTTCGCCGCGTCCCTGCGGATAGTGCTCTTCCCACGCCTGCTCGGCCAGGTACTGCACGAAGGTGTTGATGCCCTCATCCATCCAGGTCCACTGGCGCTCGTCGGAGTTGACGATCATCGGGAAGTAGTTGTGGCCCACCTCGTGGATGATCACGCCGATCAGGCCGTACTTGGCGCGCTTCGAGTAGGTGATCTCGCCGGTCTTCTTGTCCTTGGTCGGACGCGGACCGTTAAACGAGATCATCGGGTATTCCATGCCGCCGACCGGACCGTTGACCGAGATCGCGCTCGGATACGGATAGTCGAGCGAGTACTTGTTGTACTGCTCGATGGTGTGGATGATGGCCTGGGTCGAGAACTTCTCCCACAGCGGGTTGCCTTCCTTCGGGTAGTAGGACATGGCCATGGTGTTGGTGCCGTCCTTCTTGTAGCCCTGCGCATCCCAGATGAACTTGCGGCTGGTGGCGAAGGCGAAGTCGCGCACGTTTTTGGCCTTGAAGTGCCAGGTCTTGGTGGCGCTGCTGCGGACCTTCTCGGCCGCCTCGGCCTCGGCCTGGGTCACGATGACGACCGGCTTGTCGCTGGTGCGCGCGCGCGCCAGGCGTTCGCGCTGGGCGCCGGACAGGACCGCGTCCGGGTTCTGCAGTTCGCCCGTGCTGGCCACCACGTGGTCGGCCGGCACCGTCAGCTGGACGTCGTAGTCGCCAAATTCAAGCGTGAATTCGCCCGAGCCGAGGAACTGCTTGTGCTGCCAGCCCGTCACGTCGTAATAGGCGGCCATGCGCGGGAACCACTGGGCGATCTCGAACAGGTCGTTCTTGTCGTCGTCGAATTTCTCGTAGCCCGAACGCCCGCCGAGCACCTTGGCGTCGTTGATGTTGTAGTGCCAGTCGATGGCGAAACCGACCGTGGCGCCCGGTTTGAGCGGGGCTGGCAGGTCGATCCGCATCATGGTCTTGTTGATCGTAAATTTGAGCGCCTTGCCGTCGGCGCCCTTGACGCTGGTGATATTGAAGCCGCCTTCGAAACTGCGGCTCTCCATCAGCGAGCGCATGCCGTCGAAACGCATGCCTTCCATCTCGTTGCGGGCGGTGGCCCAGGCCTCGCGCGAAGGCACGGTGGCGGTCGTGCGGTTGTCCGAATTGGGCTTGAACAGGTTCTGGTCGAGCTGCACCCACAGGTAGTTCAGGGTGTCGGGAGAATTGTTGTGGTAGCTGACCGTCTCGGAGGCGCTGATGGCGCGCTTGGCTTCGTCGAGCGTGGCGCGGATCGTGTAGTCGGCGCGCTGCTGCCAATAAGCGTGGCCGGGGGCGCCGGAGGCGGTACGGATGGTGTTCGGGGTTGGCAGCAATTCGTCGAGCTGGCGGAACTTGTCGTCGAACGGTTCAGCCGCGAAAGCTGACATGGTGAGGCACAGGGCCGCTAAGCTTATCGGCAAACGTATCATATTTACCCTGACAAAGGTGGTGGAAGTGGAGCAAGCATTCTAAGCGTACATTTAAAACAATTGTTCTGCGGAATTGTAAAAAACCTGAAACATGATCGGGCCGCGAGTTATGATTGGTGAGAATTGGACCAACGCCAGGAGAGGAAGCGGGATGGACAAGCAGGCCAAGGGCAATGTATTGATCGTCGACAGCTCGGCCGACAATTTGCTGCTGATGAAGGAAATATTGCATGGAAAATATCAGGTAAGCCTGGCGCGCACGGGCGCCGACGGCTTGCGCCTGGCGCGCCAGGCACCCCATCCGGACGTGCTGCTGCTCGACACCAGCCTGCCCGACATGGACGGCTTCAGTCTGTTCCAGGAATTGAAGTGCACGTTTTTCACGGCCGAGATTCCCGTGATCTTCCTGGTGGCCGACCAGGCCGAGGAGCGGCGCGCACTGCGCGAGGGCGGCGCCGACAGCGTGGGCAAGCCGCTGTGCCCCGAGACGCTGGCCGCGCGCGTGGCCACCCAATTGCGCCTGGTGCAGGCCAACGCCCTGCTCAAGGACCAGCATAGCCATCTCGAGCAGCTGGTCGTCGAGCGCACGCGCGCCGTCGCCCAGCTGCAGGACGCGACCATCATGGCGATGGCGTCGCTGGCCGAATCGCGCGACCCGGACACCGGCTGGCACATCCGGCGCACCCAGCATTACGTGGCGGCGCTGGCGCGCGAGCTGCGCTTTAACCCAAGCTTCACGGCCGAACTGACGGACGAAAACATCGCCCTGCTGTTCAAGGCTGCGCCGCTGCACGACATCGGCAAGGTTGGCGTGCCCGACGCGATCCTGCTCAAGCCGGGCCGCCTGTCGGACGAGGAAATGGACGTGATGAAGCTGCACACCGTGTACGGACGCGACGCCATCGTCGGGGTCGAACAGGCGCTCGGCGAAGGCAACCAGTTCCTGCGCTACGCCAGCGAGATCACTTATTCGCACCAGGAGAAGTGGGACGGCTCGGGTTATCCGCAGGGCCTGGCGGGGACGCAGATACCGCTGTCGGCGCGCCTGATGGCGCTCGCCGACGTGTACGACGCGCTGATCTCGGAGCGCACCTACCGGCCCGCGTTCACGCACGAGACGGCCGTCGAGCTGATCCGCCAGGGGCGCGGCGAGCATTTCGATCCCGATGTGGTCGATGCCATGCTGGTGATCCAGGACAAATTTTTGGCCATCGCGGCGCAGTTCCAGGCGCCGTGAACGTGGCGGTAAATGGCGCGATACGCTGCGTTCTTCCACCCCACGCCTGGCTCGGACTGTAGGGTGGAAAAGCGCAGCGCATTCCACCAGCAGCGGCCCCAGGCCCCACCAGAGCGGACCAGTTCGATGCGCGCACACGGTTACATCGCTTTCATCGTCGGCATCTGCCTGACCGCCTGGACCTGCGTGCTGGTGTCGGACGTGCAGCAGGCCCAGTTGCGCAGCGACTTTCAGCGCGACACGGGCAAGCTGGCCAGCGACACGAACGTGCGCCTGCAAACCTATTTCGACATGCTGCTCAGCCTGAAAGGCATGTTCGCCGTCAAGCCCGACGCCGGGCGCGCCGACTTCGCGCGCTTCGTGCGGGCGCTGAACCTGACGGAACGCTATCCGGGCTTCCAGGCGATCCAGTTCGTGCGCTACGTGCCGGCCGAACGGCTGGCCGCCTACGCCCTGGCGGTGCGGCGCGACGACACGCTGGTGGCCGGCGGCTATCCGGGCTTCGCCGTCCACCCGCCGGTGCAGCGCGCGGACCATTACATCGTCGAATTCAACGAGCCGATGAGCGGCAACGAGAACGCGTTCGGGCTGGACCTGGCGGCGCTGCCGCCGCACCTGGCGGCGGTCGCCGAGGGGCGCGACAGCGGCTCGGTGATCGCCACCGAGCGCATCAACCTGGTGCAGGACAGCAGCGGCGAGGCCGGCTTCGTGGCGCGCGCGCCCGTGTACCGCGCCGGCCTGCCCCTGACCAGCGTGGCCGAGCGGCGCGCGGCGCTGGTGGGCCTGGTGGCGATCGTGTTCCGGGTCAACAACCTGATGCGCGAGGTGATCGAGCCGGGCCTGCTGGGCCACCTGCGGGTGCACATCGTCGACGCGACCGGCAAGGGGGCCGGCCAGGTGATGTTCGACTCGATCGGTGCTGCGCCGGGCGGCGCGGCGGGCATGACGGCGGCGACCGTGGTCCATGTGGCCCAGCGCCAGTGGCGGATGAACTTCGAGGCGCTGCCCGGCAGCCGCTACAGCCGCGACCTGACCAGCGTGCTGCTGATCGGCGTCGTCGGCCTGGTGATCAGCACCTTGCTGGCGGCGCAGCTGATGGCCTCGCGCCGCAGCCGCGAGCTGGCCGAGCGCCTGCGCGCCACGCTCGACGAGCAGCGCGCCTTCCAGGACAGCGCCAGCGTGGGCATCGCCCTGTTCGCGCACGGCGTGGTGATGCGCTGCAATCGCGGCATGGAGGAGATCATGGGCTACTGGCCGGGCGAGCTCGATGGACGGCCCACGGCGCTGCTGTCGCAGCACGGCGAGCAGGCCGACCCGTTCGCGGTCGACGCGCGCCAGCGGCGCTGGCAGAGCGAGCTCGAACTGCGGCGCAAGGACGGCAGCGCGATCTGGTGCCTGGTCAATGGCAAGGCGCTCGATGCCGACGATTTGTCCAAGGGCGGGGTGTGGGTGGTGCAGGACATCAGCGACCGCAAGCACACCGAGGCGGCGCTGGTCGACGCCAAGGACGGGCTCGAGACAAGCCTGGCCGAGCTGGCGCGCCAGAAGCGCAACGTGGAGTCGGCGCACAGCGACCTGTCGTCGGTGCTGGTCACGCTCAAGCAGGCCCAGACCAACCTGATCACGTCCGAAAAGATGGCCTCGCTCGGCTCGCTGGTGGCCGGCATCGCGCACGAGCTCAATACGCCGATCGGCAACAGCCTGCTGACGGCCACCGCGCTGGCCGACATGGTCACCGAGTTCGAACAGAAGTACGTGGCCGGCGGCATCAAGCGCTCGGCGCTGGAGGCCTTGCTGGCCGACGCCCGCCTGGCCTGCGGCATCATGGCCGGCTCGCTGCGCCGCGCCGCCGACCTGATCACCTCGTTCAAGCAGGTGGCGGTCGACCAGACCAGCGACAAGCGGCGCCGCTTCGACCTGTGCATGGTGGTGCGCGACACGGTGGCGACCTACGCGGCGCAGCTGCGGCGCGCCAATTGCGAGGTGGCGGTCGACGGGCCGGCCATGCTGATGCTCGATTCGTATCCGGGCAGCGTGGGGCAGGTGCTGTCGAACCTGATCAACAACGTGCTGCTGCATGCCTTCGACGGGCGCAGCGCCGGGCGTATCGAGATCGCCATGCGCGAGCTCGAAGGCGGCCAACTGCTGCTGCTGTTTCGCGACGATGGGGTGGGCATGTCATCGAAGACCCTGCACCAGGTGTTCGACCCGTTCTTCACCACCAAGATGGGGCAGGGTGGCTCCGGGCTGGGGATGAACATCGTCTACAACATCGTCACCGGCATGTTGGGCGGGAACATCGCGATCGAATCGGTGGCCGGCGAGGGCACCAGCGTCACGATCACGATCCCGAGCGTGGCGCCGGACCTGGTGGCCGACGAGGCGCAGGTGCTGGCCTCATAGGGCGCGCCAGGAACCCATACCACGACCCGTCGGGTGGAACCCCAAGGGGGGCGAGCGCCTTCCACCTTGAGCGGCCAGCGGCCGTGGCCTGCGCGCAGACCCGGACTGCAGCTCAAATAAACCCGCGCACCGGAAAACCCACATCGCGCTGGATCCAGTTGTGCGGCGAATAATCGCAGCGCCCGTCAGTCGCGTGCAGGGTATAGGCATGGCGCGATTGCGCCGAGCGGTTCGGCGCGCTGTAGTGGGGCAGCAGCCCGTGAAAGCACACCAGGCTGCCGGCGGCCGCCTCCAGCGGCACGGCCACGCTCTCGTCGGGCCACGGGGTGGCGTCGAGCTGCTCCATGCTGATCTCGTCGCCATGGCGCAGGAAGCGCTCGCGCAGCGGGCCGCGGTGGCCGCCCGGCTCGACCCACAGGCAACCGTTGGCGATGCTGGCATCCTCCAGCGCGAACCAGAACGTCGTCACGCTGATCGGGGTCGTTTCGAAGAACGTCGCGTCCTGGTGCCAGCGCACCTCGCCGCCGATGCCGGGCTGCTTGAAGATGTACATTGACTGCCACACCCTGGCCTCGACCAGGCCCAAGTCGCGCGCCAGCTGCGCCAGGCGCGGCTCGCGCGAGAAGCGATCGAACACCGGATCGAGGTCGTGCAGGGCGTGGCCGATCTTGTTGATCGAGAGCGCCTTGGGCTGGCGCAGCTGGCCGTCCGGGCCGAACGCCTCCTCCTCGAAAAAGCAGCGCACGCTGTTGTCCGAGCGCAGGAAGTGGTCGTCGCTGGCGCTGGCCTGGTCGCGCGTGCTGAAGATGCTGCGCTGCTGCCGTTCGTCGAATGCGTCGACGATTTCGGCGGCGCGTGCGCGCAGGGCGGCGATCTCGGCGCCGCTCTTGAAGGCCGGTAGTACCAGGTAGCCGTCGCGCTCGAAGTGCGCGCGTTGTTCGACTGTCAGCATGGGATCTCCTGTGGGATGGCGCCATTGTAGGCTGTCGCCGTTCGCGGCACAATCATGCAAACGGTTGACAGATTGTCTCAAAACAATTGACAATCCAGTCATGGATCAACTGCACGCGATGGAAATTTTCACCGAAGTGGCGCGCCTGCGCAGCTTCTCGGCCGCCGGCCGCCACCTGGGCTTGACGCGCGCCATGGTCAGCAAGCACGTGATGCAGCTCGAGGCGCGGCTCGACGCGCGCCTGCTGCACCGCTCCACGCGCGAGGTGAGCCTGACCGATGCCGGCCAGGCCTATCTGGCGCCGTGCATCGCTGCCGTCGAGCAGGCGCGCGCGGCGGCGCGCGCGATCACCCCGCAAGGCGTCGAGCTGGCCGGGCCGCTGCGGATCCAGGCGCCGTCCAGTTTTGGCAGCACCTGGCTGGCCGACGCGCTGGCGCGCTTTGCGCTGCGCCATCCGGCGCTGACGCCGTCGCTGGTGGTTGACGATAGCTTGCTCGATCCGATCCGGCACGGTTTCGACCTGACGATCCGGGTCGGCGGGGTGCCCGACAGCGGCAACTTGGCGCAGCGCGCGCTGGCGCCCTGCCGCGCGGTGCTGTGCGCCAGCCCGGCCTATCTGGCCCGGCGTGGTGCGCCGCGCGAACCGCAAGAGCTGCTGCAGCACCAGTGCCTGCATTTCAGCCACCTGACCGACGGCACCGACTGGCGCTTCGAGCGCGGCGCCGAGCGGCGCACGGTGCAGGTGGTGCCGGCGTTCAGCGCCAACAACGGCCTGGTGCTGCACGCAGCGGCGCTGCGTGGGCTGGGCATCGTGTACAGCACCACTTTCCTGGCCTGGAGCGCGCTGCAGGACGGCACGCTGCGCCCGGTGCTCGGTGACTGGTCGCTGCCGCTGAACGACCTGGTGGCGCTGTATCCGGCCAGCGGCAAGCTCTCGCCCAAGGTGCGCGCGCTGATCGATTTTCTGGTGGCCGAATACCAGCCGGTGGCGCCGTGGGAGCGCGCGCTGCGCGACGCCGGGATCGGCTAGGACGCCGCCGCGCAGCTCCTAGCCCGGCTCGCGCTGGTTCAGCAGCGCCCACAGTTGCTGGTACTGGGCGCGCTCGGTCATGGCGCGGATGCGCGCACCGACCCCCGGATGCGCTTGCCCGATCGCCACCAGCACCTGTCCGATGCGCACCATGTGCAGGTCGGCCACTGCGTGCTTGAGCTCGGCGACCAGCGCCTGGCTCAACGGCGCCAGGTCGTCCGACGCCAGCGCTTGCTGCGCGGCCCAGGCGGGCGCCGCGGGCGCGTCCTCGGCCTGGCGGAAATGCAGGCCCAATTGGCTGCCCAGGATCGCAAACAGGGCTTCCTGCTCTAGCGGCTTGCGCAGGAAATCGTCGGCGCCGCTGGCCAGCGCCTCGCGCCGCTCCTCCTCGAAGGCGCTGGCGGTGAGCACCACGATGCGCGGCTGCGCCAGGTCGCTGCGCTGGCGCACCCGGCGCGTGAGCGCCAGGCCGTCGAGCAGCGGCATGCGCCAGTCCATCAGCACCAGCTGCGGCGCGAGTTCGGCGATCCGGCGCTCGCCCTCGACGCCGTCGTGCGCCTCGTGCACCACGAAGCCGAGCGGCTCGAGCAGGCCGCGCAGCAGTTCGCAGCTGTCGCCGTTGTCGTCGATCACCAGGATCACCCGTCCGCGCTCGGACGGCGGCAAGCCCACCACGTGGCGCTGCGGCAGCGCCGCCGCCGTGTCCGCCAGCGTCTCGAGTTCGAGCGTGAAACTGAAGGTGGCGCCCGCACCGGGGGCCGACTCGACCGAGAGGAGGCCGCCCATCATGCGCACGAACTCGCGGCTGATGGTCAAGCCCAGCCCGGTGCCGGACTGGGTGGCCGGGCCGTCGGCCTGCACGAAGGGATCAAAGATGCGCTCGAGGTCGCGCGCGGCGATGCCCGGGCCGCTGTCGCGCACCGCGAAGCGCACCGCCTGGCGCCCCGCCCCGCCCGGGCGCGCCTGCGCGGCCAGCGTCACCGCACCCTCGGTGGTGAACTTGACCGCGTTCGAGAGCAGGTTCAGCAGCACCTGGCGCAGCTTGGCGCCGTCGGCGCGCACCAGCGCCGGCAGCGCGTCGGCCTGCAACGCCAGCGCGATGCCGGCCTGCTCGGCGCGCAGCTGCACCATCTCGAGCGATTGATCGAGCAGGGCGTGCAAGTCGAGCGGCTCGAGCAGCAGTTCGACCCGCCCCGATTCGATCTTGGACAGCTCGAGGATATCGTTGATCAGCGTGAGCAGGTGGTGGCCGGAGCGGTTGATCATGCCCAGCTTGTGCTTCTGCTCGCCTTCGATGGCGTTCGAGTTCGCCAGCAGCTGCGAGAAGCCGATCACCGCGTTGAGCGGGGTGCGCAATTCGTGGCTCATGTTCGACAGGAACACGCTCTTGGCCTGGTTGGCCGCCTCGGCGCGCGCCGCCGCCACCGACAGCGCCGCCGTGCGCTCGCGCACGATCTCCTCGAGGTGGTCGCGGTGGCGCAGCAGCTCGAGCTCGGCCAGCTTGCGCTCGCTGATGTCCTCGAAGCTGCCCTCGTAGTACAGCAGCGCGCCGCTGTCGGGGTCGCGCACGGCGCGCGAGAGGATGTTGATGTAGACCTGCCGGCCGTCGCCGATGCGCCGGATCGGCACCTCGGCGCTCATCGCGCTGGCCGGCTGGCCGGGCGCCGCGTGGCGCCAGGGAATCTGGCCGAGCGGGCCGTGGTACAGGTCGAGCACGTTGACACTGGTGAGCTGCGCACGGTCGCTCAGGCCGATCATGGCCAGCCCGCTGGCATTGAGTTCGATGAACTGGCCGCCCTGGCTGCTGCGAAACAGGGCGATCGGCACGTCCTCGAACAGGGTGCGGTAGCGCCGTTCGCTTTCCTCGAGCGAGCTTTCGCGGCGCGCCAGCGTGGCCGACAGCGCCGTCAACTTGTCGAACGAGGCCTGCAGCTGGGCCGCCATGTGGTTGAACGCCTGCGACAGCGCGCCCAGTTCCTCCAGGGCGCTGGGCGGGACGCGCTGCGCCAGGTCGCCGCCGGCCAGCTCGCGCGTGGCCAGGGCGATGCGGCGCAGCGGCACCGTGACGGCGGCGCCCAGGAAGATCGCCGCCGCCAGCGCCAGCGCCAGTGCCAGCGCGAACACCATCGCCGACTGGCTGTTGCCGGTGCGCACCCCCTCGAGGTAGTAGGCCTCGGGCATGGCCGTGAGCAGGATCCAGTCGGTGTTGCCGCTGCGGTCCTGGTAGGGCGTGGCCTGGGTCAGCCAGGTTTCGCGCGCCAGCGGCTTGTCGCTGACCTGGTCGAAGCGAAATTCGAGCGCGCTGCGCAGCTCGGCCAGCTGCGGCACGCGCTGGCGCAGTCCGGCCACCGCGCCCTGGCTCACCGGATCGTCTTCGGCGCGCTGCGGCAGCGGGTTGCCGAAGTGGGAAGGCTGGTTCGAGGCGGCGATCTTGCGGCCCTCGCGGTCGATGATGATGGCGCGCCCGTGGCGCGCCACCGGCAGCTTGCGCAGCATTTCGTTCAAGTCGTTCACGCGCAGCGGCTCGCCGGCCCGCTGCAGCACTTCGAGGTAGTCGTCGAGCTGCAGGTTGATGTTCTGGGCGATCTCCTCGTGCAGGCGGGTGGCCAGCTTGCCGGCGGCGGCCTCGGAGCTGCGCAGCGTGAGGAAGGCGGTGGCGCCGGTGAGCAGCAGCACCAGCGCGATGACCGGCGCGGCCAGGAACAGCCGGATCGGCAGGCCGGCGCCGGCATCGGCGCGGCCATTGTCGTCGCTCCATTCGGAGGCGCCGAACGCGCGCACCTGGACGTGGCGCGGGATCTCGCGCCAGAACATGCCGCAGCGGCGCGCCAGCGGCAGCGCCGCCAGCATCGCCACCGGCGCCAGGATCCAGGTGATGGCGGTGGTGAAGAACAGCGCCGGGGTGACGCTGCGATACGACAGCGCCGGCGTGAACTGGGTGGCCGTGATATAGCCCCACAACTGCGGCTCGATCGCCATGAACACGGCCACGAACAGGGCGTAGCGCAGCCAGGTGCGCAGGCGCCGGAAATCGGGGTCGCGCCCGATCAGCAGGTGGGCGAGCCAGAAGCAGGCGGGATTGATGAAGTAGCCGAAGCCCCAGTCGGCCAGGAAGGCAGGCGGCACGCCTTCGACCAGGTCCGACAGGCCGTAGGCGAACGGCACGATCAGCAGCGCCGGGTAGCCGAACAGCACCACGCACAGGAACACCGACAGGTCCTTGAGCGATTCGAAGGTCTGGGCGCCGGGCACGAGCACGATGAACGAGCCGATATAGCCGCTCACGAAGATCATCACGAAGGTGACCACCACGGCCACCAGCGCAGGCGTGTCCCACAGCTGGCGCTGGCGGCCCAGGGCCCAGCGCCCGGCCGGGCGGAAGCTCAGGTTGGCGTAGGCGCACAGCATCAGGGCGAAGCCGAGCAGATAGCCGAAGCGGCCCCACACTTCGAGCATGGACAGCGGGATGCCGCCGAATAGCCGGTCCAGCCAGTTGATCGCTTCATGCATGCGGCACCACTCCGTACGGTCGCGTTTTTACAGTGGCGTTACCTTACCATGGCTTGGTGCGCGGCGGCGCCGGTCAAGGCCGCCAGGCGCCGTCCTGGTAGACCAGGTGATCGTCAAGGTAGACCGCGTCGGTGACGGCGAACACGTCGACATGGTAGCGCGCGTCCTTGCGCTTGAAGCCCGGTTTCGGGTAGACGCCGTGCTTGGCGCCGAGCGAGAGATGGATCCCGCACATGCGCTCGTAGGTGCCGATGTCGTTTACGCGCCGCTCGCGCGTGAACGCGCGGTTCATGCCGAAGCCCAGCTCGCGCACCCAGCATTCGCCCTCGTCGGCGCGGATGGTGGCCAGGACGGTGTCGAATTCGGGCGTGGCATGCAAGGTGGCGACCACCCGGCCGCGCTCGATGACCAGGGTGATCGGGCGCGGCGGACAGTTCACCAGGTAGGCCGTGTCGCCGAACACGTGCACCAGGATGCGCCCGTTGACCGCCTCCAGGTCCTGCGCCTCGGTAAACACTTCGCCGATCGGGAACTGGCCGCCGACGTTGTGCATGGCACTGTAGTCGCCCACGTTCAGCTTGGCCGGCTCGAGCTTCGATGCGTACACCAGGCGCTCGCCGCCACTGTGCACGGTGGCCGAGCTGGCCGCGTCGATGCGCGCCTTGAGGGCATGGCCGAGGCCGCGGTAGTAGGCCCGATCGTAGGCCAGCGACTCGATGTAGTGCTCGCCCTGGGCGCCGGGCATGCGCGCCAGGTGCACATGCTCGATCACCTTCAGGCCCAGCTTGAACAGTTCGACCCGGATGCGAAACGCCTCGAGCCGGAAGTTGGTCGACTGGACCAACACCACCAGGTCGCCGGCGGCCAGCTGCGCGAACGCGGCCAGCACGCCTTGCGCCAGGGTGGCGTCGAAATCGATGAAGCGCGCGCCGGGCAGCTGGCGGCGGTAAGCCTCGGCCAAGGCGCGCGACAGGCCGGTGCGATTGTCGAACACCACCAGGGCCGCGTGCGGCGCGCGGTGGCCGATGGCCAGCGCCAGCACGTCGCCCAGGTGGGCGGTGGCGGCATCGATGGCGTGGGCGGGGAGGTCGGCGGCGGGCTCAATCATGGCCGCCATTATACGTGGCGGCGCAATTGAGAGCGGCCGTCATGACGGCGGTGGCGAGCCATTGACGTCTCCACACGCACAGCCGGTCAGGCCCTGAGGGCGCGCGCGCCGGGCCCGCGCGGCGCGTGCCGCGGTACCGGCCAAATAAACCGTCCGCGGCGGACAATTGCGCTATGATTTGCAGAGCAACACTGGCCCCACGGACAGGGCGGGCCGGGTCGCATTACATACATATATCATGGCGAGCGAGATGGCTTATCGATGGGAAACACCCGCCAGCGTCTGGCTGGAGCAGGACGGCGCCCAGTTCGAACTGCTGGCCAGCGAAGGCTTGAGCCGGGTCGACTGGCCCGCCCAGGCGCGCGGGCGCCTGCCCGACGTGGCCCGGCTGCTGGGCGCGGCGCTGCCGTCGGGCTGCACTTGCGCGCCCATCTATCCGGAAGACTTCGCGTTCTGCCCGAACTGCGGGCGCGCGCTCGAACGGCTGGCCGGGCGCAGCAGCGCTGAACCGGACTGGTGGAGCCCGTGGGCCGACCCGGCCCTGCCCAGGCAGGTGCCGCACGGCTTGCCGGTGACGGCGCTGGCGCTGGGCGCGGGCCTGGTCGGCGCCCCCGCACGGCGCGCGCGCAGCATCCCGGCGCCGCCCAACGCCCACTGCGTGTTCGCCGCCGCCCGCTTCGGCTTTCCCGTGCAACGCCTGCTGGCGCTGGCCGTCGGGCGCGGCGTGCTCCAGTACTGGGACCCGCTGGCCCGGCTGTGGCACGTGATGGGCGCCGAGGAGGGCAGCGCGCCGCTGGCGCTGAGCGGTTCGCAATTTGGCTGGCTGCCCGCCTGGCACCCGCGCCGCGGCGAGGTGGCCGTGCTGCCCACCGACGCCGGCCTGCTGCGCCTGTGGATCAACCCGGTCGGCGAGAGCTACCACACCGAGACCGTGTTCGAGGCCCCCATCACGGGCGCGCCCGGCGCGCTGCGCCGCCACGTCGCCTGCCTGTTCGCCGGCGCCGCCGGTACGCGCCTGTGGAGCGCCCACGCCGACCTGGCCAACGTGGCCCTGTTCGAGTGCGAGGGCGCGCCGCGCGACGGCTGGTCGCGCCCGATCGCCTACGACGGCCGCCTGAGCTGGCTGCACGCCTGTGGCCACCTTTCCTGGCAGCCGGGGGAAGCGCCGCAGTGGTTCGCCTGGCCAGCTGGCTGGACGGCGCGCCTGGCCTTTGGCGGCGCGGTGCAGGGCAAGGATGGGCGGCTGTGGCAGATCGGCCATGACGGCCAGGGCTATTCCTACCTCGAACTGTTCGCGCTGGCGCCCGAAAGGCGCGCGCTCGACGGCGCGCGGCTCGGCTTCGCCGGCCTGCTGTTCCGGCGCGGCCACGCGGTGCTCGGCGAGCCCTGGGACGTCGAGCGCGTCGAGGAGCTGCATGAGGACGATTCGCTGGTGCTGCCGCTGCTGCGCGGCTTCATCGACGACCGGCGCCAGGCCAACGGCCTGGTGCTGCGCCTGCACAAGTACACCGGCAAGGCCGAGGATGCGCTCGGCGCGCGCCAGATTGGCCTGGCCACGCTCGAGTGGATCGGCCAGCGCAACGTGGTGCTCGAGCAGCTGCGCCACCTGGCGCGGCCCCAGGATTGCCAGCCCTTCGTGTACGACGGCTGCCTGTGGCTGCACCATCCGGAATGGACCGAGATGCGTGGCTGGCCGCTGGAGGGCGCGCCGTGATGGGCCGCCTCGCCTGCGCCGTCCTGCTGTGCGCCAGCGCCCGGGCGCAGGCCGTGGCGCAGCTGTTCCTGGTCCAGAACTCGGGCTGGATGGAGCCGTTCTATGCCGACCCCGCCTCGCCGTTCAAGCCGCTGGTGACCGAGCTGGCGCTGGCCGCGCTGCGCCCCGGCGACCAGCTGCTGCTGGCCGCCTTCAACCAGGCGGCCCCGGGCGCGCCATCGCCGCGCGCCCTGCTCTCGCTGCTGGTGGGCGCGCAGGCGCCGCGCGCGCAACTGGTCGCCGCGCTGGGGGCCCTGCAGCCGGCCAGGAAGGCTGGCGGCGCGCTGGCCGACACCGATTTGAACGAGGCGCTGGCGGGCGCCATCGGCACCGGCCTGGGCGGCCAGCCGGGCCTCGTCTGGCTGCTCACCAACAACCGCAACAGCCCCAATAACGACCTGGCCACCGCCGCGCGCAACCGCGAGTTCTACACCCTGATCCACCAGGACGGCGCGATCCGCACCGCGCTTGCGTTTCCCCTGCAAATGCCGGTGCAGGGCACGCACTACCGCGCCCACGGCCTGATGGTGTATGTGTTCGCCATCGGCGAGGCGGGCGCGCGCGAGCTCGACGCGCTGCTCGCCTCCGGGCGCATCGCGCGCGTCATCAGCGAGCCGCCCGCGCGCCTCAAGCCGCTCGACCGCGACACGGTGCGCCTGGTGCCGCGCCGGGTGGCCGACGCGCCCGGCGTGGCGTTCTCGATGGCGCCCGGCGGCCTGTTGCGCGCCGACGTCGAGGCCGACGCGCGCAGCCCCAGCGCGCGCATCGAGTGGAGCCTGGAGAACACCATCTACCCCTACACCATCGTGAGCGCGCAGCTGGCCGCGCGCTCGAGCCTGGCCGGCCAGCAGCGCCCCATCGCGCTGGCCAGTTCCAGCGTCAGCGACTTGGCGCCGGGCCGCCCGGCGCCGCTGTCCTCGCGCCTGGAACTGCCGGTGGCGCAGCTGCCGTCGAGCTGGTCGCTGCAGGCGCTCGGCGCGGCCGGTTCGGCCTACGCGCTGCCCGGCACGATCGAGCTGCAGCTGACAAACCAGCGCCTGGCGCTGTCGCAGGCGTTCCGCCAGCGCATGGCCACGCTGTTCCCGGGCGATCCGCTGCCCGACATCTTCAGCCCGCCGGCCGAGCTGCACGGCTCGCGCGCGCTGCTGCCGATCGAGGTGCGCGTGCACTACGGCGTGGCGCCGCTGCTGGCGCTAATTGGCGCGGCGCTGGCGCTGCTGGCGGCGGGGATCGCGGGCAGGCTCGCCTACAGCCGCCCGCGCCGGGTGCTGCTGACGGTGGAGGACGAGCTGCGCACGCTGCAGGCGCACGCCGGCAGCAGCCAGGCCATCTACGACAAGGCCGGCAAGCAGATAGCGCAATTGAAGACCACCCTTTTCGGCCACCAATTGACGCAGCTGCGCCCTGGCGCGCAGGTGCGCCTGGGCCGCTGACCATCGAAGGAGCAGCATGCAAACCACACCCGCCTCCGCCAACGCCGATCCCGGCTTCAAACTGCCGGCCGCGGCCAGCGCCGCCGCCGAGGCGGGCCCGGCGAAGGCGGCCGACGCCGCCTCGCTCGAGGTGGCGCCGCTGGCCGGCGCGCCGGCGAAGGACAGCTCGACGCGCGACCTGGCCATCGGTGGGGCCGTGTTCCTGGTGCTGCTGCTCGTGTATTTTTTCGTGCGCAACGCCTACGTGCATCACATGGTGGTGCGGCGCGTGGCGCCGTCCTCGGCCGGCAGCGCAGGCTGGCTGCTGTTCCTCGGCCTGGCCTTCATCAGCGCGGCGGCGGTGATGGCCATCATCAACCCGAGCCGCTTCCTCAGCCTGGCCGTCAGCGGAGCGCTGGTGCTGGTCGGGCTGGTGGCGCTGGTGGCGGCGCTGCTGGTGGGGCGGCGCTGACGAAAGCGCGTCGGGCCGCGCATCGGCTCCCGGCAGCGAATTTTAAAATCGAACCAACAGGACACACACCATGGCGGAATTTCCCAATCCCGGCGGCGTTGACAAGAAGGCCGAACTGAAGCTCGACCTGCGCCCGACCCTGTTCATCGGCGCCGGCGGCACCGGCATGGAGGTGATGCTGCGCATCCGGCGCCGCATCCTGGCGGCGGTCTGGAACCGCCAGCAGCCGACCCGGGTTGAGGCGATCGACGAATTTCCCGTCGCCCGCTTCCTGCATTTCGACCTCGACAACAACGCCCTGATCGACGAGGGCAAGTCGCAGCGCACCGACCCCTGGTGGGAGCTGGTCAAGCTGGCCGACGAGGAACGCCTGGTCGAGCCCTTCGACCTGGCCCAGTACCACGAGTCCGACGAGAGCCTGGCGCGCTTTCCCCTGATCGAGTCGTGGATGCCACTGCGGCCCAAGAAGCTGCGTTCGCTCGGTATCGATCCATCCAAGGGGGCCGGCCAGATCCGCGCGCTGGCGCGCCTGTACCTGTTCGACAAGTATCCGAAGCTGCGCGGGCGCATCAAGGGCGCGCTGAACTACCTGGGCAGCAACGCCGGCAACGCGCGCAAGCAGACCTGCCAGCGCCTGGGCCTGCAGGTGGACACGTCGCGCTTTCGCATCGTCGTCATCGCCTCCTGCGCCGGCGGCACCGGCGCCGGCAGCGCCATCGACCTGGGCTGGATCGCCAAGGCGATCGCGCGCCAGGAGGTGGCCGACAGCCAGGTCGACCTGATCCTGTTCATGCCGGCCGGCTTTGCCAAGGCCAACAAGGAGCGCACCGAGGCGAACGCCTATGCCACCCTGATGGAGCTCGAGACGACCATGCGCGACATGAACGCGCAGGTGCGCTGGGCCGACCCGGACAGCCTGGTGGGCAAGGGCGCGCCGTTCGACGACGTCTATTTCGTCGACACCGCGAACCTGGCCGGCAAGGCCACGGCCGAGCTCAAGGACCTGTACCAGATGGTGGCCGACACCCTGTTCGAGGACTTCGCCTCGGCCGATTTCGCCAACCGCAAGCGCTCGGTGGCGGTCAACCAGCAGCAGCACAAGCTCGGGCCGTTCAATCCGCGCGTGCCCGAGCAGCGCTTTGGCGACATGCGCCTGTCGTATTCGAAGGTCTATTCGGCCTTCGGCCAGGGGGTGCTCGACACCCAGCAAAGCCTGCGCGAGGACATCCGCGCCTACGAGCTGGCCGCGCTGATGGTCAAGGCGTTCTTCGGCCTGGCCGGCAGCGACGGCGCCAGCGCGCGCCGCGCCGGCGACTTCGAGCGCGACATCTTCATGCGCGAACAGATGGCGCTGGCCGAGCACGCCTTCGACGATTTCCCCGACTTCAGGAAAGGCAGCGTCGACGTGACACCGTTCCAGGAGGTGGCGCTGACCGACCAGCTGCTGCTGGACCGCGACGCGCGCTCGCTGCTCGAGCGCGTCGAGAGCAAGGTCCAGCTCGAGCTCGACCGCATCATGGGCGCCTACGACTTGAAGCTGTGGCGCGAAAAAGTGGCCGAGCTGCTGCCCCAGCTCGAGCGCGACGCCATCCGCGAGGCCGGCGCCAGCGCCGAGACCAGCGAAGACCGGATCAAGCGCCACACGGGCGAATTGACCGCCCGCCTGAAGCAGCGTGCGCGCGCGCAGCTGTACGCGCTGCTGGACGATCGCAAGCAGGGCGGGCTCGAATTCGTGCTCTCGCTGCTCGAGCAGATCAAGGCGCGCCTGCTGGCGCGCGACCTGGTCAACGCCGAGCGCAACGGCAAGCGCTACCGCGACATCCGCGACGCGCTGCGCACGCGCCAGCTCGAGGAGTCGCTCAACCACCTGTCGCAGGCGTCGACCCGGCTGTTCGGCAAGCAGGCCCAGGCGCGCGAGATCATGGCCCACCTCAAGCGCGACATCGCCGACTACCTGCGCTTCCACCTGCTGGCGGTGGCCTCGGGCCAGGCGATCGAGGTGATGCGCGCCATGGCGGCCTGGCTGGGCGAGCTGCAGGGGACGGACGACCAGGGCCAGCCGCTCTGGAGCGGCATGGCCGGCCAATTCCAGGAGGGCCGGCGCTGCGTGCAGGCGATGCTGGGCGCGGTCGAGCAGCGCATCGGCCAGCTGCGCGCCGACGCCGCGCACGAGCACGCCACCTGCATCGTGCTCGCCTCGGATCTGCTGCCCGAGCCGGTGCGCCTGACGGGCGACATCGCCAGCTGGAGCGAGGAGGTGCTGCTCGAATTCGGCGGCTCGGCGCGCCTGTTCCCCCAGCTGGGCGAGGACAAGCTGCGCGCGCAGCTGCTGCTGCAGTTGTTCCGGCGCGCCCAGACCGAGCTTAGCGCCGAGGCGCTGGGCCAGGCGGCGCCGCCCGATCCGCTGCTCGAGCGCCTGGCGGCCATGTCGCCCCCGCAGCGCGCGCGCATCTTCAGCGAGTGGATCAAGAACGCCATGCCGTGGGTGAATGCGCGTTTCTCGGCCCAATTCACGCCGCGCGCCGACCAGTTCAAGTGCTTCATCGGGGTCGGCGACGTCCAGGCCTGGAGCCGGATCGAGGCCGAGATCCGGGCCGCCGTGCCGGCCGGGCTGTTCCACGCCGACCAGCTCGGCATCGTCAGCACCGGCGTCACCGGCAAGGCGGTGTGCTACATCGAGCTGTCGGGCTACCCGATGACGGTGCTGCGCGGCCTGCCCACCTGGCGCAGCTCGTACCAGATCGAAAACCCGAAGATCCCGACCCATCTGCATTTCGACGCGACCCGCTTTCGCCACCCGATCTCGCCGTCGATGGACGAACTCGATCGCCTGGCCGACGACTACGAATGGTTCCTGCAGGCGAACGCGCTGGGCGTGATCCGGCGCAAGGCCGACCTGGCCGAGCGCGAGGCGGCGTTCCAGCCGCGCGGCCAGTACCTGTTCGAGGTCGAGCCCGGTTCGGGCGAGTGGCTCCAGATCGGCAACGAGTTCGCGATCCGCTCGAACGGCTTGCCGCCGTATTACCGCGAACAGCTCGTCGCGGCCGTGCGCATCCGGCTGGCGGCGATGGGCCCGGCCCAGCTGGCGCTGCTGGCGGCGCTGATGCGCCACTTCCAGCAGCGGGTCTACGAGCCCAAGCTCGATGTCGACGAGACCGGCGCCCAGCTGCCTTCGCCGTCGCTGCCCAACATCACCGCCAAGCGCCTGCATGAGCAGTGGCTGGCGCGGGCGCGCGCGCTCGATCCCGGTTTGTCGGCGGCGCAGCTCGAGGCGGCCGGCGCCAGGCTGCACGAGTGGAGCGAGCTGGTGCCCGGTTCGGCCAGCGATGCCTACCATTGGGAAGTGGAGAAGGCGCTCGACAAGCGCGCCATCCGCGCGCCCTACCTGGCCGATGAGGCGCTGGCGGCCCAGCTGCTGGCGCCGCCGCGCGCCGCGCCGGCCGCAGCGCGCTTCAAGCTGTTCGCCAACGGCGCCCAGCACGGGCCATACGGCCTGGCCGAGATGGCCGAGCGCATCGCAAATGGCAGTGTGGCGCAGGCCACCAAGGTCTGGAATATGGCCTGGGATACGACATCGGGCAGCTGGCAGGCCGCCGGCGCGCTGCCCGAGCTGGCGCCGCTGTTCGGACCAGCCGACCCCGACGACGACATCCCTGACCCGCAGTGAGGACCGTGCCAGACCAACTGCGCTGCATCCACGCCGCCTGCGCGCGGGCGCTGCCGCGCCCGGTCAACTTCTGTCCGTATTGCGGCACCGGCCAGCATGCGGGCGTGAACAAGCCGGCCCACGCGATGGCGCCGCCGCCCTTGGTGGTGCCGCGCGCGCCGGCGCCCGAAGCGGTGGCGCCAGCGCCCGCGGCAGCGAAGGCCGCGCCGCTGCCGCCGCTGCCGCCCGCACCGCCGCCCGCGCCGGCCGCCGCGGCGCCGCCGCGCCGCGCGCCGGTGCGCCTGCGCTACTGGTTGCTGGCGCTGGGCTTGCTGTGGCTGATCTGGATCACGGCCCGCCCCGGCGGGAAGGTCGAGGCCCGCATCGAGCACGCCATCGCCTTGAGCGGCGACTGCAATTTCGGCCAGGCGCAGGCCGAGCTCATTTCCCTGCGCTCGAGCCGGGCCACGTCCGAGCAGCTGCTGCGCCTGCAAAAGGCGATCAACGAGGCGGTGCCGGCCTGCGAGAAGCAGCGCGCGCGCGCCAAGGCCTGGGGCGAAACGGTGGCGGCGGTCGAGGCCGCGCTCGCGGCCCAGGGCTACGACAAGGCCCGGGCCCGCCTGGCGGCCTTCGTGCGGCGCTGGAACGAGGACGGCGCCGCGCGCGCGCTCGGCGCGCGCATCGAGGCGGGCCGCGCGCGCGCCGATCCGTCGGCGCGCAATCTGATCGACGAGGCCGAACGCGACATCGCCCAGGGCAACTACAAGGGGGCGCTCGACAAGATGGACACCTGCGCCGCCATGCTCGAGGTCGGCAACCAAGCCTGCGCCGCCGTCAAGGCGCGCGCCGAGCGCCTGCTCCGGCAGCGCTGATGGCGCTGCGCCAACACGCGCGGAATGCACGCTGCGCGCCACTTTGCCCCGCCCATGTCCTGTGAACTGGCTTGCCGCTGCGTGCTTCGCCTCTGCCTCGCGTTCGCGCTGCTGGCGCCCGGCGCCTGCGCGCGCGCCGCCGAGACCCGGCTGGTGGTCGACGACGTGGCGCCGTTCGCCTTCTACGAGGGTGGGCAGCTCAAGGGGGTGTCCTACGAATTGCTGCGCGCCCTGGCCGCGCGGCTTGGCCACTGCGGCGCCGTGACGCTGGTGCCGCTGGCGCGCGAACTCGATATGCTCAGGCGCGGGCCGAACGCGATCGGCACCCTGGGCCGCTTGAAAAACGGCGAACACGGCTTGGTCTGGATCGCACCCCGGTTCGACGAGCAGGTGCTGCTGGTGTCGACCGTCGGCAGCGGCGCCGACATCGATTCGCTGGCCGCGGCCAGGTCGCTGCGGGTCGGTGTCATCCGTGGCGGCCCGGCGTCGATGCTGGCCGCCGACCTCGGCTTTCGCAAGGTCGACACGGCGTCCACGCCGCACAGCAATGCGCGCAAGCTGGCGCTGGGCCGGATCGACGCCTGGCTCACCACCTGGGGCGTGGCGGCCCACGCCCAGCAGCAGATCGGCAAGGACGTCGCCCTGCTGCAGCGCTTTCCCATGTTCCTGGTCGGCTCGCCCGGCATGGCGCCGGCCGAGATCGGGCGCTGGCGCGCCGCGCTCGAGGCCATGAAGCGCGATGGCAGCTTCCAGCGCATCTTGCGCGCCTACCACTACGACTGATGCGAGGCGCGGCGCGGCACGTGACGATCTTGCTCTGTCCCGGCTTGCGTCGGTGGGGTTCCACCCTACGCAAGCGGGCGGCGCCTACAGCGCTGTCATGCTGATCGGGATCCCCGAGAGCACCGCGTTGCCCGACAGGGGGTCGCGCAGGCTCTCGTCGAGCAGGGCGTTGAGGTTGGCGCCGGGACGCTGCGATGCCAGGCCCAGCTGCGTGCCTTCGAGCTCGTGGCCCCAGCCGTGCGGCAAGCTCACCACGCCGCGCATCATGTCCTCGCTCAGCTCGACCTGCACGTCGATCCGGCGCGCGCCGTTGGCCAGCTGCGCGCGCGCGCCGTCGGCCAGGCCGTGCGCGGCCGCGTCCAGTGGATGGACCAGCGCCGTGCAGCGGTAGGCGCCCTTGGCCAGCGCCGGCAGGTTGTGCATCCAGCTGTTGTTCGAGCGCAGCTGGCGCCGCCCGATGATCACCAGCGCCGGCGCCGGCGCGCCCAGCTCGAGCGCCACCCGCGCCAGGTCGGCCAGCAGCAGCGCCGGCGCCAGCTCGATCCGGCCCGAGGCCGTGCGCAGCGCTTCGGGCAGGCGCGCCGTCATCGGCCCCAGGTCGATGCCCGACGGCGCCGCCTTGAGCGCGGCCAGCGTCAGTCCGCCCGGCCGGCGCCCGAAGCGCTCGCCGTAGGGCCCGCTGTGCAAGCCCAGCTCGAGCAGGCGCTCGGCGCCGCGCAGGGGCGCGAGCGCGGCCAGCACGGCCGGGGCGTGTTCACCCATGCTGCGCTCAAGCTCGGCGCCCAGCAGGGCGTCGTCGAAGGCGTCGATGTCGGCCTCGGCGCCATGGCCGGCGACGATGGCGGCGATGCGCAGCAGGCTGTCCCATTCGTCCGGCCCGCCGTCTGCGCGCGCCAGCACCGCGCCGCTGTAGCGCGCGTGGTTGCGGTGCGAGAACTGGGTGAAGGTGACGTCGTAGTGGGCTTCCTCCAGCGGCGAGCGGCCCGGCAGGATCACGTCGGCGTGGCGCGAGGTCTCGTTGAGGTAGATGTCCAGGCTGACCATGAACTCGAGCCCGTCCAGGGCGCGCGCCAGGCGCGCCCCGTTCGGGCTGGACAGCACCGGGTTGGCGGCGATGGCGATTAGGGCCTTGACCTGGCCGGGGCCGGGCGTGTCGATCTCCTCGGCCAGGCAGGTCAGCGGCAGTTCGCCGGCCACCTCGGGCGCGCCCGACACGCGCGAGCGGTAGCGCCCGCTGACCACGCCGCGCCCCACGCCGTCCTGGCCGCGGGTGTTGGCCGCGAACGCGGCCGCCTTGGGGAACATGGCGCCGCCTTCGGCGTCGAGGTGGCCCGTCAACAGGTTCAGGGCGTCGATCAGCCACGAGCACAGGGTGCCGAACTGCTGGGTGCAGGTGCCGATGCGACCGTACACGGCGGCCCGTTCGGTGCCGGCCAGGCGGCGCGCCAGGGCGCGCATGGTGGGCGCGTCGATGCCGCAGCGCGCCGCCACCGCCTCGGGCGGGTAGGCCAGCACGGCGGCCTGGAACGCGTCCAGCCCGGCCACCAGCGGCGCCAGCCGCCCCAGCCTGAGCAGGCCTTCGTCGAACAGGGTGTGGGCCAGGCCGAGCAGGAAGAAGACGTCGGCCCCGGGACGGATGAAGTGGTGGGCGTCGGCCACCCCGGCCGTCTCGCTGCGGCGCGGGTCGATCACGACGATCTGGCCATCGCGCGCGCGCAGGGCGCGCGCCTTGGCCCGGAAGTCCGGCACCGTCCACAGGCTGCCGTTCGACACCATCGGGTTCGCGCCCAGGATCAGCAGGAACTGGCAGCGCTCGATGTCGGGCACCGGCACCGACAGCCAGCTGCCGAACATCAACCCCACCGACAGCATCTTCGGTACCTGGTCCACGCTCGAGGCCGAATACAGGTTGCGGCTGCCCAGGGCCCGCGCCAGGCGCGGAAAGCCCAGCATCAGGCCCATCTTGTGCGCCACTGGGTTGCCCAGCACCGTGGCCACCGCGTCGGCGCCATGGGCCGCGATCACGCCGGGCAGGCGCCGCGCGATCTCGGCGTAGGCCTGCTCCCAGCTGGCCGGCTCGAAGCGGCCGGCGCGCTTGATCAGGGGCGTGCGCAGCCGGTCCGGGTCTTCGTGCAGCTCCTTCAGGCCCACCGCCTTGGGACACAGGTAGCCGTGCGAGAAGACGTCGGCCGGGTCGGCGCGCACGCGCAGCACGCGCCCCGCTTCGTGCTCCACGGTCAGGCCGCAGGCGGCCTCGCAAAACGGGCAAATCCGGTGGCTGCTGCTCATGGCGGGCGCTTTCTGTGGAATCGAACGGTCGTGCTATTGTCGGCACGCGGGGGGCCATTGTCAAGCATAAACGGTGTATGCTGGGCCAATTTCCACCGGGAGGATACGATGATCAAGACGATGGGGCTTGTGCTGGCGCTGGCGGCGCTGCTGGCGGCGCCAGGCTGCAGCAAACGCGATGCGTCCATGGGGCCGGCCCAGAAGGCCGGCGCGGCAATCGATAACGCCGGCGATAAGGTCGCCGCGGAACTGCACGATAAACTCGATAAGGCCAAGGCGGCCAGCGAGCAGGTGGCCAAGGCCGCCCAGGACGCGGACGAGAAGCTGAAGGCGGCCACCAGCGAGGCGACCGCGGAGGTGGGCAAGAAGGTCGAGCGGGCCGGTGAGAAGATGCAGGGCAAGTAGGCTGGGGCCGCGCCAGGTGGAGGGTGTGTGAGCGCCAGCTGTTCAGCAAAACCGGGGTCTGACCCCGGTTTTGCTGAACAGCTGGCGCTCACACACCGACCGGCTGGCCGATTTTTTGCCCGCTAGACGACCGTCAGCTTGGGCGCTTCGCCCATCTTCGGCGGGTGCGGCTCGGGCCAGCCACCGAGCACGATCGACAGGTCCACGAATCCGGCCCGCCAGGCCCGTTCGAGGTCTTGCTCGATGCTCTCCATCGAGGTCTGCTCGAAATTGCTGAAGCCGCGCACCCCGTAGGCGCGGTTGCGCCCGTGCGCCTTGGCCAGGTACAGCGCCATGTCCACCAGGTTCACCGCCCGCTCCCACGGCAGCGGATGGCGGCCCGGCACCAGCGGGAAGGGGGCGAAGCCGAGCGAGACGTTGACCGAAATCTTGCTGTCCTGGTAGTCGATGCTGTGGGCCGAAATCCCCGTCAGCAGGCGCCGTGCAATCTCCTCGAGGCCGCTGCGCGGGATGGCCGGCAGGAAGGCGAGGAACTCTTCGCCGCCCCAGCGCACAATCATGTCCGTCTCGCGCAAGATTTCGCGCAGGTTCTCGGCAATCATCTTGAGCACGGCGTCGCCGGCGGCGTGCCCGTAACTGTCGTTGACGTGCTTGAAATGGTCGACGTCGAGCAGGAACAGGGCTCCCACAATCTCCTCGCCCGAGGTGCCGGCGCCGCGCTTTTCAACTTGCAGGTGGGAGCGCATGAACTCCTGGAAGTGGCGCCGGTTGTACAGGCCGGTGAGCGGGTCGCGCGAACTCTGGTGCTTCAGTTCGAGATTCTTTTCTTCGAGCGCGGCGTTGGCGTGGCGCACCTTGCGGTACAGGATGCCCACGATCACCGAGGCCAGCGCGAACACCAGCGCGAGCAGCCACCAGACGCGCTGCTGCAGGCGCCGGTTGTCGAGCTCGGCCGACTTGATCAGGTTTTCGCGCGACAGCAGCTGGATCTGGCGCTGCTGCTTCTCGGTCTCGTATTTCTCTTGCAGCTCGAGCATCGCCTTTTGGCGCTGCTTTTCGAACAATTCGTTCGACAGGGCGCGCTCGCGGTGGTAGGCGGCCACCGCGCCGCCCATGTCGCCGGCCCGCTCGAGGGCGTCGCCGTATTCGCTGAGGATGGTTTGCAGCTGGGGCTTGTTGCCCGACTTTTCATAGTAGGCCATGCCGGCTTCGAAGCTGCGCCGGCCTTCGGCCACCCGGCCCATGCCCAACAGCGCCTCGCCGATGTTCACGCGCGCCGTCGCCTCGATGTCCTGGCGCCCGATCAGGCGCGCCGCGTCGATCGCCTCGCCGGCGTAGGCGATGGTGCGGGCGTAGTTGCGCTGTTTGATGTAGCTGTCCGACAGGTTCACCAGCGTCACCGCGATCATCGACCTGGCGCCGATCTTGCGCTCGAGGGCGAGCCCGGCGAGCAGCGCGTCGAGCCCGCGCTGGGGCTGGTGGGTGTCGATCGCCAGGCCGTATTCGGCGTTGCGCAGGCTGGCCATGCGGCCCGGCGAATTGGCCTTCGCCGCCGCCCGGCTGGCCTCCTCGAGCGTCTCGAAGCCCTTGTCGAACTCCTTCATCTGGGCGTACAGATTGGTCAGCGCCGTCAGCGCCATGGTCGACTGGATCGGCTGGCCGTACTGGCGCGCCAGCG
The DNA here is from genome assembly GCA_040390195.1 of Pseudomonadota bacterium. Classification (GTDB taxonomy): domain Bacteria; phylum Pseudomonadota; class Gammaproteobacteria; order Burkholderiales; family Burkholderiaceae_D; genus Telluria_A. The sequence goes on from JAZJYV010000035.1 coordinate 47,279, forward strand.
CCACGGCCGCCTGCAGCTTGGCCAGCGCGGCCGGGAAATTGCCCTCTTCGCTGTAGGACTGGCCCGAGGTGATCGTCGCCTGCACCCGCAGCGCCATGTCGCCGGTGCGGTTCGCTTCCTGCTCGGCCTCCCAGGCCAAGGGGTGGGCCGGCTTCAATTCGTTCATCGCCGAGAGCACGTAGGCCTTGGTGAGCAAACCCTTGGCGATCGCAGACGGGTCCTTGTTGGCCCGGCCCAGCGCCAGCAGCTCCTCGGCCAGCACCATCGCTTCGGCCTTCTGGCCCACGCCGCGCCGCGCCAGCGCCAGCTGGGTCAGGAATTCGGCGCGGCTGGCCAGCGGCGCGGCGCGCCCCTGGGCCTCGAGCGGCAGCAGCATGGCCAGCGCCTTGTCGGGCACGTAGCGTCCGATCTCGCCAATCTCGGCCAGGCGGGCTTCGAGCGGGACATCCGCCGCCGTTGCCGCGGCCAGCCACAGTGCGGCCGGCAGGGCGCGCAGCGCGCGGCCGGGGACTGCGTGAAGAAAGCCTGCCAGCATCGGTGTCCTGGGTATGGGGAGGGGGCAGGATAATTATATTCTTGTTGCAGGCCGGAAAGAGGCGCGCCGTCCGACTTTTTTCACAATTTCGCACAGCGTGCTGATTTGTCATGGTTGCCCGGTCGGGGCTGGCGTGTCCGGGGGGGCGGACCCCGGTTTTTCCCTTGGGGTCTGACCCCCGGTTTGCTTGCGCCGTCGCAACCGGGGTCAGACCCCCTTGAAAACAAAACCGGGGTCTGACCCCTCGCATAGTGCTTTATACGGCCAGCTGCTGGAGCTGGTAGAGGCGCTGGTATAGGCCGCCTTCGATCGCCATCAGCGCGTCGTGCGCGCCCGCTTCGGCGATGCGCCCGTGGTTCAGCACCACGATCCGGTCCGCTTGGCGTATCGTCGAGAGCCGGTGCGCGATGGCGATGATCGTCACCCGCCCCCGCAATTCGCCCAGCGCCTGCTGTACCACTTGCTCAGTGGCCGAGTCGATGTGCGAGGTCGCTTCGTCAAGCAGCAGGATGCGCGGGCGCCCGGCCAGCGCGCGCGCAATCGCGATCAGCTGCTTTTGTCCGGTCGACAGGCGCGATCCGGCTTCGCCCAGCGCCGTCGCGTACCCGTCTTCGAGCGCCAGGATGAACTCGTGCGCGTGCGCCGCGCGCGCCGCCGCTTCGATCTGCTGCTGCGACAGGCCGCGCCCCATGTCGATGTTCTCGCGCGCCGACGCGGCCAAGAGGAACGGGTCCTGCGGCACCAGCCCCACCTCGGCCCGGAACACGGCGTTGGCAATCCCGGCCAGCGCCTGGCCGTGCAGCGCGATGCTGCCCGAGTCGGGCGGGTAGTAGCGCAGCAGCAGCGCCAGCAGGGTCGACTTGCCGCTGCCGGTGTGCCCGACTATGCCGTAGAAGGCGCCCTGGGCGATCTCCAGGTCCAGCTCGTGCAGCACCGGCTGGCCCGGCGCGTAGCCGAACCGCAGCTGCTCGATGCGCACCGCCGGCATGCCCGCCGGCGCCGGCGCCGGCGCCGCCCGCGCCGCCCCATGCTCGGGCGCGGGAACTTCGTCCAGCAGCGCCGCCACCCGCGCGCTGGCCACCACCGCCTGCTGCAGGCCGCTGAACTGCATGGTGATCTGGATTAGCGGCTCGACCACCCGCGCGATGTAGTTGATGAAGGCGTACAGCACGCCCACTTCGAGCGCGCTCATCTGGCGCTGGCCGTAGCTGTAGATCACCACCGCCAGCAGCACCACGTTGAGCAGGTCGAGCGCCGGGCGCAGCAGGAAGGCGTTGGCGCGCAGCTCGGCCAGGCGCGCGCCGTAGTGGGCCGCATTGGTGGCGCCGAAGCGGCGCCCGAAGCGGGCCTGGGCATTGTTCGCCTGCAGCACGCTCATGCCCCCGATCGACTCGGCCATCTGGCCGTTGATCTCGCTGCGCAGGGCGCGCGCGCGCGTCACGGCCGGCGCCGACAGGCGCTGGTAGAGCCAGACGATGGCCAGCACGGCCGGCACCAGCGCCAGCACGATGAGCATCAGGTGCCAGTCCAGCCAGGCCATCGCCGCCAGCGTCCCGGCCAGCACGATGGAGCTGTCGAGGATCACGAACAGCACCTGGATGTAGAGCGTCTTGACGGCCTCGGTGTCGTTCGTCACGCGGCTGATCAGCTGGCCCGTGATGGCGCGGTCGAAGAAGGCCATCGGCAGGCGCAGCACGTGGCCGAACACGGCCTCGCGCAGGCGCTGCACCGAGCGCATCGCCAGAGCCGACAGGCGCACCAGCTGCAGGTAGCGCAGCAGCGAGGCGATCCAGCCGGAGACGAGCATGCCGCCCAGCAGCGCGCCCATGCGCACCCAGTCGAGCCGGTGCACCAGCAGGTGCTGGTCGATCAGGGCCTTGCCCAGGATCGGCCCCAGCACCTCGAGCCCGGCCGCCAGCAGCAGGAAGCCGACGGCCCACAGCAGGTGCTGGCGGTCGGGATGGGCGGCGCCGCGCAGCAGCGCCAGGGCGCGCCGCGCGTTGGCCGGCATCGACGGCGCCACGGTGTCAGAGGGCATCGAGGCTGGCCTCCAGTTGCTGGTAGCGCCACTGGCTGGCGTACCAGCCGCCGTGCGCGATCAATTGTTCGTGCCTGCCCGCCTCGCTGATGCGCCCCTCGCGCAGCACCACGATCAGGTCGGCGCCGGCGACGGCCGAGAGCCGGTGGCTGGCGATGATCACGCTGCGTTCGGGATGGGCGCGGCGCGCCCGTTCGAGGTGCCCGAGGATGCGCGTCTCGGTGCCGGTGTCGACCGCCGAGAGGGCGTCGTCGAGCAGCAGCAGGCGGCTCTCGGCCAGCAGCGCGCGCGCGATCGCCACGCGCTGGCGCTGGCCGCCCGAGAGCGTGATGCCGCGCTCGCCCACATGGGTCGCGTAGCCTTGCGGGAAGCGCACGATGTCGTCGTGGATCGCCGCCATCGTGGCGGCCCGCTCGATCTCGGCGCGCGTGGCGTCGGGGCGCGCCAGCGCGATGTTCTCGGCGATCGTGGCCGAGAACAGGAACGACTCCTGCGGCACCCAGGCGATCGCCGCGCGCAGCGTGGCCAGGGTGTAGTCGGCCAGCGCCGCGCCGCCCCAGCCGATCTGGCCGTGCTGCGCCGTGAGCTGGCGCAGCAGCAGGCGCAGCAGGGTCGACTTGCCGCAGCCGGTGGGGCCGACCAGGCCCAGGCTCTGGCCCGGCTGCAGCGTCAAGTCCAGCTGCACCAGCGTGTCGCGGCCCTGGCCCGGATAGCGAAAGCTGACCGCCTCGAGCGTGAGCGGGCCCGCGCGCAGGGTGGCGAGCTTGCCGCTGTCGTGAACCGACAGTGGCGCCTCGAGCAGCGGCTGCAGGCGCGCCAGCGCCGCGCGTCCGCGCTCGATCAGCGCCAGCACCCAGCCGGCGGCGAACATCGGCCAGATCAACTGGCCCAGGTACATGCTGAAGCTGGTCAGCGCGCCGATCGTCAGCTGGCCCTGCCAGAGCAGGTAGCCGCCCAGTCCCAGCGTGAGCACGCCGGCCGCCGTCAGCGTCAGGCCGACGGCCGGCTCGTAGGCCGCCTCCCACTGCTGCGCGCGCAAGCTGGCGTCGGCCGCGCGCGCGGCCAGCGCGCCGAACTGCGCGCCGCTGCGCTGCTCCAGGCCCAGCGCACGCAGCGTGCGCACGCCCGACAGCGCCTCCTGCACATGGTCGTTGAGCGCGGCGAAGCGTTTGAGCGAGTCGGTCGAGGCGAGGTGGATGTGGCGTGAAATGCGCCAGAACGCCAGCGCCATCAGGGGAAAGGGCAGCAGCGCCACCGAGGCCAGGCGCCAGTCCACGCCCAGCGTCATGATCCCCAGCACCATCACCAGCGTGAGCGTGCCGTCGAAGCCGGCCAGCATCGCTTCACCAGCGGCCATCTCGATCGCATCGATGTCGTTGGTGGCCAGCGCCATCAGCTCGCCGGTGCGCTGGTTCTGGTAGAACGCCGGACCCTGGGCCGCCAGGCGCGCGTAGAAGCGCGTGCGCAGCTCGACCCCCAGCTGATAGGCGGCGGCGAACAGACGCAGGCGCCAGCCCACCCGCAGCACGTAGATCACCAGTCCCAGCGCGAGCAATTGCAGCAGTTCGAACAGCAGGCCGTGCGCATCGAGCCGGTGCGCGGCCAGGCCGTCGATCATGGCGCCGATCTTGCGCGGCACCCACACCGTGCAGCTGGCCACGCCGGCCAGCATCGCGCCCGAGGCGGCATAGTTGCGCCAGTGGCGGCGTACGAAGCCGCCCACCAGCCTGAATAAACTCATGAGCTTTCCATCGAGGGAGCAAGGCCGTCAATGTACTACTTTTGCCAAGTTGTTGCAGCCGCAGGGAGTGGAACGCAGGGTGGGGGAGGTGGCCAGGATGTCTCGGATTTACTCATGGCGGTCTCGAAGTGTCTCGCGGATGAATCGAACTTACTCTTCAATATTGCATTTAATTGGACAATTGCGAGACAAAACGAGAGAGAAAACCCAGGTCCGAGACAATCGCCGTGCGGGTGCCTGCCAGGGTCTACATCGACCTGGCTTGTCACCTTCAAAAATGCAATGATCGGCGCTCACCCGATGACGTCGTGGTGCTGGCCATCCGGGACTGGTTGATCGTCAGCCAGGGCAATCCTGGCGGACGCGGCTACCAATGGAAGTCACTATTTTTGCCATCAGGTACCGAACTGCGATTGCGATGTCATGGCGAATACCATTTCGCCGCCGTCGAAGGCGATCGCATCGTGTCCGGCAACGGGGAAACTGTCTATTCGCCGCGCGACTGGGCGATCACTGTAACGGGCACGGTACACAATGCATGGCGTGACATCTGGTTGCGCCGCCAGTCAACGAAGGCTGGTCGCGCGCCTGTGCCTGGCGTGCGCAGGCGATCCGCCAGCCGGGCGTGGAGCGCCGGCTGGCCGTGCGCCGCAGCCTCGATTAGTCGGCTGGTTTCTCGACCGGTTTCTCGACCGGTTTGTCGACCGGTTTGTCGGCAGCAGGCATGTCCGCTGACGCAGCCAGCGCCGGCGTCTCGAGCGCCTGGGCCAGCGGTGCCGGCTTGGCCGCTTGCAGCACGGCCGGTTTCGCCGCGCTGACCGGCTTGGCCTTGGCCACCACCGTCTTCGGTTCGGCAAGGGCCACCGGCATCGCTTCGCTGAACTCGGCTGTCGCCTGCGTGACGTTTAGCGCCACCGGCTTGACTGCCGGCGCCATGGGGCCCAGCGCGCCTTCGGTGGCGATGCTGAACAATTCGCGGCCGTAGGCCAGCAGGCTGTCGAAGTGCTGCTGCGACTGGCTCGCGAGCACCAGGAAATCGCGCGGGTCCTTCACCGCCAGCCATTGCTGCATCGTGGCCGACGATTTTTCGAGCACCGCGCGGCCGGTGCCCAGGTTCAGGGCGAACACTTTTTCAACGCGGTCCACCGCCTTCGCGCCATACGAGCGCAAGGCGTCAAGCTGGGTGTCGACAACGGGCGAGAACGGGGTCATGGGCTTCCTTTGGGTTGATTATGATGCGTTGCAATAAATCCTAGTTTATCCATGAATACAGGCTGTGCAAAGCATTATTTTATTCCTTGATTTATGACAAATAATGCGATGCAACATGCATGCCGCGCGCGACCGGCTACAATCGTGGCGTCCCCCGCACACAGGAGCGCCACATGGATCTGGTTCTACGCAATTGCAGCTTGCCCGATGGCCGGCGCGGCATCGACATCGGCATCGAACAGGGCCGCATCGCCGCCCTCGGCCCGCGCCTGGCGCTGCAGGGCGGGCGCGAGATCGATGCCGGCGGCGACCTGGTCACGCCACCTTTCGTCGACGCCCATTTCCACCTCGACGCCACGCTCAGCTACGGCCTGCCGCGCGTGAACCAGTCCGGCACCCTGCTCGAGGGCATCGCCTTGTGGGGCGAGCTGAAACCGCAATTGAGCCAGCAAGGCTTGATCGAACGCGCCCTCCAGTACTGCGACTGGGCCGTCGCGCGCGGCCTGCTGGCGATCCGCTCGCACGTCGACATCTGCGACGACCGCCTGCTCGCGGTCGAAGCCCTGCTCGAAGTCAAGCGCCTGGTCGCACCCTACCTCGAGCTGCAGCTGGTGGCCTTCCCCCAGGACGGCCTGCTGCGCAGCGCCTCGGCCTTTGCCAACCTCAAACGTGCCATCGCGCTCGGCGTCGACGTCGTCGGCGGCATCCCCCACTTCGAGCGCAGCATGGACGAGGGCGCCACCTCGGTGCGCCTGCTGTGCGAATTCGCCGCCGCCCAGGGACTGCGGGTGGACATGCACTGCGACGAATCGGACGACCCCCTGTCGCGCCACATCGAAACCCTGGCCGCCCAGACCCAGCGCCTGGGCTTGCAGGGCAGGGTGGCCGGCTCGCACCTGACGTCGATGCATTCGATGGACAACTACTACGTGAGCAAATTGCTGCCCCTGATCGCCGAGGCCGGCGTGGCCGCCATCGCCAACCCCCTGGTCAACATCACGCTGCAAGGGCGCCACGACAGCTATCCGAAACGGCGCGGCATGACGCGCGTGCCGGAACTGCTGGCCGCCGGCGTCGAGGTCGCGTTCGGCCACGATTGCGTGATGGACCCGTGGTACAGCCTCGGTTCGGGCGACATGCTCGAGGTGGCCCACATGGGATTGCACGTGGCCCAGATGACGGGCGCGCAGGCCATGGAGCAGTGCTTCCTGGCCGTGACGGAGGCGCCGGCCCGCATCCTCGGCCTGGACGGCTACGGTCTGGCGCCGGGCTGCCACGCCGACCTGGTGCTGCTCGACGCGGCCAGCCCGGTCGAGGCGATCCGCCTGCGCGCGGCGCGCCGCCTGGTGCTGCGCCGCGGCGTGGTGCTGAGCGAGGCGCCGCGCGCCCGCGCCAGCCTGACGCTGCCCGGGCGGCCGGCGTCGGTCGACTTCCGGCTCGGCCGTTGAGCGGGCGTGATAAAATTATTGCATCGACATGAACGGGGCGGGCCGTGAAAGAGATCAAGATTCGAGCAGCGAGCGAGGCGGACTTCGAGGCCATGTGGGACATCTTCAAGGCCCACGTCGACAGCGGCGAAACCTATCCCTTCGCCCCCGGCACGGCGCGCGAAGTCTGCCACGACTACTGGCTCGGCGCCGGCACGGCCAGCTTCGTGGCCGTGATGGGGCGCGAACGCCTGCTCGGCATGTACAAGCTGGTGCCGAACCAGCCCGACCTGGGCGCCCACGTGGCCAACGCCTCCTACATGGTCAGCCCGGCGGCCCAGGGCGTGGGCATCGGCCAGCTGCTCGGTGAGCACAGCCTGGCCCAGGCGCGCAGCCTGGGCTACCTGGCGATGCAGTTCAACTTCGTCATCTCGACCAATATGGCGGCCGTGGTGCTGTGGAAAAGGCTCGGCTTTTCCATCGTCGGCACCCTGCCCAGGGCCTACCACCACGCGCGCCTGGGCTATGTCGACGCCTATGTGATGTACCAGCTGCTGTCGGACCCGGCCAGCTGGCCCGGCGCGGCGGAGTAGGCGGTGCAGGTACTGGCCACCGCGCGCCTGGCCTTGCGCACCATCGGCCTGGACGACGCCCCGTTCTACCTGGGCCTGGTCAACGATCCCTGCTTCATCGAGCATATTGGCGATCGCGGCATCCGCACCGTCGAGGCGGCGCGCGAAGCCATCGCCAGCGGCCCGCTGGCGATGCAGGCCGCGCGCGGGCACTCGCTGTACCTGGTCGAGCGCCTCGCCGACGGCGCCGCCATCGGCATGTGCGGCCTGATCAAGCGCGACACGCTCGAGCATGTCGACATCGGCTACGCCCTGCTGCCGCCCTACCGGGGCCAGGGCTACGCCTACGAGGCCGCGCGCGCCGTCGTCGAGCATGCGCGCCGCGACGTCGGCCTGGCCCGCCTGCTGGCCATCACGGCGCCTTCGAACGCGGCCTCGAACGCCCTGCTGCAAAAGCTCGGCCTGCAATTCCAGCAGTGCGCCCGCCTGACGCCGCAGGACACGGGCACCAATATCTACGCCCTCGATTTCGGCTAATTCTCACCGATTGTCACGCATTTCTTGGCTTTTTGTGCGCGCCGGTGCATGATGGCCCCATCCCAAGGAGGCCGGACATGAACCTCGCCAACATGAAAATTGCCGCACGCCTGGCCGCACTGGGCGCCTTTTTCCTGCTTGCCCTGCTCGTCGTCGGACTCGGCGGCTGGCGCGCGCTGGCCGGCGCCAACGCCAGCAACGCGCTGGCCATGGAGCGCGCCGCGACCCTCACCGAGGCGATCGACACGGCGCGCAACGCCCAGGTCGAATTCAAGATCCAGGTCCAGGAATGGAAGAACATCCTGTTGCGCGGCAACGACCCGGCCCAGCTGGCGAAGTACACGGCCTCGTTCCGGAAAAGCGCGGCCACCACCCACGCCGAACTGCAGAAGGTCAATGCCCTGCTGGCGCGTCTGGGCCTGCGCACGGCGCTGGTGGACGAATCGATGGGCGCGCTGGAGGCCCTGAACCAGAACTACCTGGGCGCGCTGCAGCAGTACGACAGCGCCAACGCCGGCAGCTTTCGCCTCGTCGACACGCTCGTCAAGGGCATGGACCGGGCGCCGACCAAGAAGATCGACGAGATCGTCGAATTCATCCAGGGCCAGGCGCGCCAGGCGCTGCTGGCCCAGGCGGCCGAACAGGGCGCCGCCCAGCGCAGCGCCAGCATCGGGCTGGCGCTGGTGGTGCTGGGCGCGGGCGCGCTCGGCGCGGCCATCATGGTGTGGCTGGCGCGCTCGATCACCACCCCGCTCAACGCCGCGCTCGGGATCGCCGAGACGGTCGCCAGCGGCGACTTGTCGACCTCGATCGAGGTGCGCGGCAAGGACGAAATCGGCATCTTGCTGCGCTCGCTCAAGGACATGCACGACAAGCTGGCCGAGGTGGTGGGCAAGGTGCGGCTCGGCTGCGACGCGATCAACGTCGCCTCCACCGAGATCGCGCGCGGCAATCTGGACCTGTCGGCGCGCACCGAGGCGCAAGCCAGTTCGCTCGAACAGACGGCCGCCTCGATGGAGCAGATCACCTCGACCGTGCGCCAGACCAGCGACAGCGCCGGCCAGGCCAGCGCGCTGGCCGACGCCGCCTGCGAGGTGGCCGAGCGCGGCGGCCTGGCTGTGGCCCAGGTGGTGCAGACCATGGGCGCGATCAACGAAGCGTCGCGCAAGATCGTCGACATCATCGGCGTCATCGACGGCATCGCCTTCCAGACCAACATCCTGGCCCTGAATGCGGCGGTGGAGGCGGCGCGCGCCGGCGAGCAGGGGCGCGGCTTCGCCGTTGTCGCCTCCGAGGTGCGCAACCTGGCCCAGCGCAGCGCCCAGGCGGCCAAGGAGATCAAGGCCCTGATCGGCGCCTCGGTCGACCAGGTGGGCAATGGCAGCCGGCTGGTCGGCCAGGCCGGCAGCACGATGGGCGAAGTGGTGGCCAGCGTGCAGCGCATGACGGCCATCATCGGCGAGATTGCGCAGGCCAGCGGCGAGCAAAACATCGGCATCGGCCAGGTCAACCAGGCCATCTCGCAGATGGACGCGACGACCCAGCAGAACGCCGCGCTGGTCGAACAAGCGGCGGCCGCGGCCGAAGCGCTGCAGTGCCAGGCGCAGCAGCTGGCCGACGCGGTCAGCGTGTTCAAGATCAGCGAAGCACCGCGCCGCCTGGCGCTGGCCTGAAGCGCCGTCCCGAGCCAGAGATTCGCCGACAAAATGTAGGGTGGAAAAGCGCAGCGCCTTCCACCATGCGCCGTCGCCTGCATGGCCGAATGCGCCCTGGGCGCCCCTTATTGCCCATCCCAGGACTTAGTAGCTGGTACTCCCCCACGGAAAGAACCAGCTCAAGGGCTTATCCACCCGCGCCGCCCACGAGGTCTCGTTGTGGCTGGCGCCCTCGGCCGCGTAGTACAACAAATCGACGTCCTGATGGTAACCCTGGCGCAGCAGGGCATCGCGCATGAGCATGGTCTCCTCGAGCCCATCGCCCCTGGTGCCGGCGTCCAGGTAGAACTTCACCGCCACCCGCGCCGGCAGCTTGTTGACCAGCGCGCGGTTGTTCCACCACAGCGAGCTCGAGACCCCGCCCGCCTTGGAAAACAGTTCCGGGTGGTGCTGCGCGATGGCCAGCGAGGCGATCCCGCCCAGCGACGAACCCATGATGGCCGTGTTCTCCCGGCCGGCCAGGGTGCGCAGTTCTCGGTCCACATACGGCTTGACGGTGTCGACGATGAAAGCCTCGTAGTCGGCCAGCCGGCCCCCGCCGTACTTCGGATCGCAGCACGGGGTGTACTCGGCGATGCGCTCGCTGGTATTATCGATCCCGACCACGATCACCTCGTCCATCTTGCCGGTGGCGACGAGCCGGTTGACGGTCTTGGCCACGCCCCACTCGACGCCGTAGGCCGCCGTTGCGGCGTCGAACAGGTTCTGCCCATCGTGCATATACAGCACCGGATAGCGCTTGCCCGGGTTCTCCTCATAGCTGGGCGGCAGGTAGATGCGCAGGGCGCGGCTGTTGTGCAGCTGCGGCGAAGCGAAGCCGGTGACGATCTTGAGCTTGCCGAATGGCGCGCCGAAAAACGGGAACACGTCGAGCGTGGCGCCGGCGGCGATGCGGTACACCCCGCCGACCGACACCTTGGCGCCCAGCGCCGGCTTGAAGGCCACCTCGCCGACGCTGTCGGGCCAGCTGTAGGTCCAGACCCGGCCGGCCTCGGCCACGGCCGGTGCGCCTTGGTCCCACGACATCGGGCCCTTGTCGCCCAGGATGGTGATGCTGTCCTGGCCGGCGTCGTAGTGCACCCGCACCGTGGTCGCGCCAGCGTTGGCCAGCACCAGCAACAGCGCCGCGGCGCATGGCAGAAACTTCATGGTGATCCCCTCACTTGACGCGCAGCAGGCGCACGCCGTAAATATCGAATTGATTGGACGGGCCGGCGCTGCCGCCGGCCGCGCTGAAACTGCTGTTGCTTTGCAGGTAGCTCATATTATAGAAGTCGCTCAGTTCAAGCGTGTAGCTGCCCGGCTTCAGGCGTGCCGGCAGCGCCGTCGAGTACACCAGCGCTGTGTTGGCCTTCTCCAGGCGCGCGTGCGGCATTTGCAGCACGCCTTGCGCCGCCACCTGTCCCGCGCTGTCCTTGAGCTGCGCCCATTTGACGCCGCCACTGATGCCCAGGTTGATCTGGTTGGCGCTGTTGTGGTAATGCAGCTGCAGCTGGTACTGGCCCGCTTTCTCGACCCGGATCGCGCGCACCTCGAACTGGTCGTCCGGCTTGCCCCAATCCTTCAGGTGCGCCGCGTTGAAACGCGCGTTCGGCGCGCTCACGGCCAGGTTCGACCTCACGCGCGCATCGTCGGCGGCGACCTCGATACCGCCATCGAGGCACAGCGCGGGGCTGTGGTGGCTGCGGTTGCCCGAATCGAGGAACTGCGCCTCGAGCGCGTAGCAGGCTTTGGCGCCGCCGGCGCGCTCGCTCCAAAGTCCGGCCTTCACCTTGGCCGCCACCTGCACGCCGTCGCGGTAGACGTTGTAGACGGTCGCGCCGGCCCCGCTGGCGGGGACGATCTGAAAGCTGGTGCGCCCATGCGCGTCGCGCGCCAGAGCGCCGATGGCCGGTTCACGGGGACCGAACACGGCGCTGGCCTCCTGGTAGGGGTCGGCGTTCACGCGCCGGATCGCCTGCTGCCCCTGGTTCAGGGCCGAGAGCGCGATCGCGATCGTGTTCTCGGGGGCCAGCTGGTCCCAGCCGATGGACGCGCCGGCCGGCGCACCGTTGAGGGTGATGGCGCCCACCTCGTAGTAGCCGGCGCCGGGCGCCGCCGGCGGCAGCGCGATCCTGACGTGGATCAGCTTGCCGCGCAGGCGCAGGCCGTTCAGGGCGATCGTGCGCGCCGGCCCGAAGGTGTCGCGCCGCAGCTTGGCCGTGATGAAGGGGCGCAGCGCGATGCCGTTCTCGCCGGCCGTGACGCCGAACACCTGCTCGATGACCATGCCCAGATAGGCGCCGACCGACCACAGCTGGCGTTTCGAATTGATCACCGGCCCGATCAGCTTTGGCTGGCGCTCGTCGAGCAGCAGCGGCTGGCCCGAGAGCCACTCGAGGTTTTCCATGTTCGACAGGTTCAGCGCGGCGCCGCGCATCAGGCTCTCGTAGGCGGCGTCGGCCACGCTCACGTTCGCGCCGATGGCGGCGGCCCTGAGGCCATAGGCCGTCACGAAGGGCCACAGGGCGCGATTGTGGTAGATCGGCAGGTCTGGCTGCTGCGGATAGATCACCGGCGCGCCGAACGGGCCGTGCGGATAGTTGGCCAGGATCTGGCGCGCGCGCCCCAGGTCGGCCACGCCGGTGACGATCGCCAGCGCCTGTCCCAGCCAGTCGAATTTATGCAGGGGCGCGCCGTCGAACTGGGGTGCCGTCAGGCTGCTGTACATGCCGGCGTCGGCCAGCCAGAAGCGCGCATTGATGGCGCCCTTGAGCTGCTGCGCCCAGGCCGCGTATCTCGCCGCGCGCGCCATCTCGCCCTGTTCCCCGGCCAGGCGGGCGGCCAGCGTGAGCGCCTGGAAGTGGCCCACGTTGGTCGAGAGCGACTTCGAGCTGGCCAGCGCCGCGATGTCCTTGACGATCCAGGCCGCGTAGCTCTGGTCGCGCCAGTCGAGGAACGATTGCTCGCCCGTGTACAGGCCGCTGGCCGCGTCCCAGGCTGCCAGCCGGTCGTTTTCGATGGTGTTCGACAGCGCCTTGAGCGCGCGCGCGGCGAATGCGCTGCGCTCGGCCGGCGCCAGCGTGGCCAGCACCCGGGCCGCGCCGAAGGCCCAGCTGACGCGGTCGGTGCTCACCGGCCAGCTGCCCCCGCTGCCGGTGTCCTGGATGATCTGCAAGGCGTCGTCCGAGCCGGCCACCTGGGCCGCGCGTGGCACGCCGGCGCGCCAGCCGGAGAGCTTGAATTCAAGCGAGTTGCGCACCCGGGGCGGATCGAGCAGGGCCAGGCCGAGGTCGGCCGCGTAGGACAGGTCGCGGGTCCAGACGTAGTGCCATTTCTCGCCCGTCTCGAAGCAGGCGCAGGCGATCGGCGCGCCGCCGTTGTAGTTGCCGTCCGCGATTTCGGCCACCGAGTCCTGGCCCATTTCGGCCCCGGCCAGCGCGAACAGGGCGTCGAAGGCCAGGTTCCCGCTGCGCACCGTCGGCCTGCCGGCCGTCTCGGCGTAGCGCACGAACTGCGGCCCCGGCTCGCGCTGCTGCATGCTGCTCGACTGGGCGTAGCTGCGCAGCGGCGCGCTCGCGTCCGGGGTCGAAAACTGCGCCGTTTCGCGCTTGCCGTCGAAGGTCTTGAAGCTCTCGGTGACGCGGGCCAGGTGGCCCTGGTGCGGATCGACCGGCGCCAGCGCCGGCGCGGCGAAGCGGCCCACCCGCAGCAGCGGCCTGGCCGGGTTCGAGACGTCGATCGTGAAGCGGTACATCGCGCTCTGGCGCACCAACAGGTAGTCCTCGGGACCGGGATGGGTGTCCATCGCATAGTCCGTGTCGACGGCCACGTTCACGCTGGCGGCCGGATCGATCACCCATTCTGCGCTCCAGTCCTGGTAGCCGACCTTGAATGCGTGGTTGCCCGGCGGGATCTGGATCGCCGTCACGTACACCCCCTTGCCCTGGTAGACCAAGGCATTGTCGGTGCCCCAGCCATTGAAGCCGCCGCGGATGAACAACGGTTTCGGCAGCGGCGCGTCGTCGGCGCCGTATGCGTTGCAGGCCAGGAGGGCGGCGGCGAGCAGCGAGCAGGATGGTTTCATGGTCGTTCCAGTTAGCGGTATTGATTGCGTTCGATGATGCCCTTCAGGACATCCTTCCCCTTCAACATCGGGAAGTCCTCGGGATGGTAGGTTTTCGGTGTGCGAAAGTGGAGTTGCCCGACGCTGGCGGCGAACGAGGCTTGCTGCAGGCGCGTCCTGAGCGGCTTGCCATCAAGGCTGGCGCGCTGCTCGCCCAGCAGCAGCGTTACCTGGGCGCCGGGCGCGAGCGAAAACGCGACGCGCGAGCGGCTCTTGTCGGCGTTCAGGAAATCGAATTCGAGCGTGCGCGCGACGCCTCCCTTGAGGCGCAGCCGCCAGCGCTGGGCCGCGCCCTCGCGCGCCATGTCCACTTCCAGCAGCTCGTCCACGCCGAACGGCAGCACGGCCTGGAAATCGGTCCAGCCGGCCGGAATCGCGGGCCTGAACGCGAGCGTATTGCGCAACAGGTCGGGGTGGAAGCCCACGTAATCCTGGTAAGCGTTGCGCGCGTATTCGGCCACGCTCCACGACTGGGCGTACGTGCCCGAGGGCTTGGGCTTGCCGTCCTCGCCGGGCAGGGCGTCGAGCAGCTCGCTCATATTGCCCAGCGCGCCCAGCTGCAAAATCTGCCCGCCCAGGTTGCGGCTCAAATCCCAGGCCAAATCCTGATAGCCGAACTTGTTCAGGGCCGTGACGGTGAAGCCGGCATTCCAGCCCCAGACTGTGCCCTGGTGGTAGGCCGCGTCCTTGTGGTGGTAGGCCGGGTTCTCGTGGCGCGGGTGGAAATAGGGATCATCCTCGCTGAGCGAGGCGATGCCGTAAGGGTAGAGCAGTTCGGAGACGGCGTTGCGCGTGACCTTGGCCTGCACCGCCAGCGGCACGAACGGCGTATCGGGAATCGACACCAGCATCAACTGGTTGGGGCGCACCTTGGTGTCGCGGCTGCCGTCCTCGCGCAGGCGGTCGGCCATCACGGCGCCGTCCCAGTACAGCCTGAGGAAATTGCGCTGGGCCTGGCGCGCCAGGGCGCGCCACTGGCGCGCGTGGGCCTGGTCGCCGGCCTGCTCGGCCAGGGTGGCGCCGGTTTGCAGGGCGCAAAACCACAGGGCCTGGATCTCCACTGCGCGCGGGCCGCGCGCCGACCAGGGCTGCTTGCCCTCAATGCGCGCGTCCATCCAGGTGTCGGCCGAGTCGTGCGCCAGCAGCTGCTGGCGGTCCATGTAGTTGGCGATCGCGCCCTCGAAGTAGGGCAGCGCCAGCCGGTAGATCTGGTGCGCGAAGGCCTGGTCGCCCGTGTAGCGGATGTATTCGAGCGCCTCGCGCAGCATCCACGGCGTGCCGTCGACGCTGTTGTAGATGATCGAGTCGCCCGCCGCCACCCGGTTCGGGATGCGCCCGTATTGCTTCTCGCGCGGCTCGCGCAGGTTCTGGTAGCGCGCGAAATTGGCCAGCACCGCGCGCGCCGTCTCGAACTGGCCCGACACGAGCAGCGTGCCGGGCAGGGCGATGAAAGTGTCGCGCCCCCAGTTGTCGCGAAACCAGGGCAGGCCGGCCCAGATGCCGGTGCCGAATTGTTCGACCACGAACATCCTGCTGGCGGCCTTGGCCCAGTTCAGCGCCTTGTTGTAGCCGGCGTCGCTGGTGGCCAGGTAGCTCCTGGTGAGCGCCTCGTAGCAGGCCTGGCGCTCGGCCTGGATCGCCTGTGCCTGGGCCAGCTGGCGCGCGTGCGCCGCCGCCTGGTCCGCATCCTGGCCGAACACCGCCACCACCGTCAGCGCGCGGGTGGAGGCGCTAGCGCGCACGGTCAAGGTGTCGTCGATCTCGAAGGGCTGGTCGGCGGCGACGGCCATGAATTGGGCCGGCGCCAGCTGCACCACGGCCACCTCGCCCACCCGGCGCATCGCGCCGGAGGACTTGAGCAGCAGCTCGATCGCCAGCTGCGCCTGTGCCGGGCTGCTCACCTGCATCGCCACCGCTTGCTGCTTCGACAGCAGCGCCATCTCCTCGCGCGCGCCGCTGGCGTAGCGCACCCGGTGGCCGTAGGGCAGCACCTGTTCGGCCGAGTTGCTGCGCTCGTTTCGCACGCCATCGACGAAGCTCGCGTAGCTCTGGAACACGGCGCCCGATTGCATGACGTAGCCCTCGCCGCGCCGGTAGCTCTGGGTGTAGCCCTCGAAGTAGCCGGCCAGGTTATCGCCCACCAGGTACTGGGCTTGCTGGCCGGGCGCGACGGAGATCGCCATCGCGTCGAAGAAGGCGTCCACGCCGGGCTTGTCGGCGGCGGTGGCCAGCGAGGTGAGAAGCGCGCTGAGCGCAATCAATTTTTTCATTTTTTCCGGTCCAGGCGGCTCATGGCGGCTTGCGCTGCGCTTACCCACCCTACGAGCTTGTGAATGGGTCGGTTTTTCGGCGCGAGTACGAAGCGATCAAAACGTAGGATGGGTAAGCGCAGCGCAACCCACCACAGGCGGCCTCACAATGGAATGATCACGCAAGAACGCGGCGCCAGCGTCAAAGCACGGCCCAAATCGAAGCGCTTGCCGCTGAGGACATCGACGCCCGACTGCGCACCCTTGAGCATTTCCTGGAAGCGTGCGCTCGGCAGCACCGCCTCCTTCTGGTTCATGTTAAACGCGACCATCACGCTGTGCGTGCCGTCATAGCGGAAATACACATAGCTGCCATCCTCGGCGCCGTAGTGCATCATCTTCCCGTGGTGGATCAGCGGCTGCCCCTTGCGCCAGTTCACCAGGCGCTTGACGAATTGCTGGACCTCGCGCTGGCGCGCCGTCAGGCCTGCGCCGCTGAAGGCATCGACCTGGTCGCCGGCCCAGCCGCCGGGCATGTCGCGCCGGTAGCTGGCGTCGTCGCGCGCGCCGGTCGCGCTGCGCATCAGGATCTCGGTGCCGTAATAGAACTGCGGAATGCGCGGCATGGTCATCAGGTACACCAGTTCCATCTTGAGCAGCTCGACATCCTCGCCGAGCACGCTGAAGATGCGCGGCATGTCGTGGTTGCCCTCGAACAGGACCAGCTTGCCCGGGTCCGGATACAGGTAATCCTGCGACAGCGTCTCGTAGACCTCGTTGAAGCCCTGCTTGCCGGCCAGGGCGCTGCGCATCGCCTCCGACATGGGGAAGTCCATCAGGCTGGGCAGCGAACTGAGGTAGCCGTCGAAATTGTGCTTGCCCCTCTGCCAGTGCGACACCACCGCCGGGGCCTTGTGCCACTCCTCGCCGACCATGTTCAGATTCGGATACTCGGCCATCAGGCGCCGCGTGTACTCGCTCAGGAAGGCGCCGTCCGAGTAGCCGTAGGTGTCGATCCTCAGGCCCGACAGGTCCGCGTACTCGACCCACCAGATGTTGTTCTGGATCAGGTAGTTCGCCACCAGCGGATTGGTCTGGTTCATGTCGGGCATGTTCGGGCTGAACCAGCCGGTGGTGAAATTGAGCTTGTCTTCGTTCGCCGCGTACGGGTCCTGCACCGCCACCCGGTGGTGCCGGGTCGGCACGTACTTGCCCGCGTGGTTGATCCAGTCCGGGGTCGGCATGTCCTTCATCCACCAGTGGCCGCTGCCGATGTGCGACAGCACCACGTCCTGGATGATGCCGATGCCCTTCTTGCGCGCCTCGGCCGACAGGCGCCGGTAATCGTCGTTGCTGCCGTAGCGCGCGTCGATCTTGTAGTGGTTGGTGGCCGCGTAGCCGTGGTAGGAGAACGCGGGCATGTCGTTCTCGACCAGCGGCGTGGGCCACAGCTGGGTGAAGCCCAGCGCGGCGATGTAGTCGAGGTGCCCGATCACGCCCTCGATGTCGCCGCCGTGGCGCCCGCCAGGATTGGCGCGCTCGGCTTTTTCGGACAGTGTGGCCACGCTGTCGTTGGCCGCGCTGGCGTTGGCGAAGCGGTCGGGCATGATCTGGTAGATCGCATCGGCGCCGCTGAAACCGGCGCGCAGGGCCGAGCCGTTTGCGCGCGCGCGCAGCTGGTAGTGGTAGCTGGCGGCGCGGGCACCGTTGCTAAAGCGGATCTCGAACGCGCCCGGGCGCGCATCCTCGCCGATGGCCAGGTTGACAAACACGTAGTTGCGGTTGGCCACCCGGGTCACCGATTCGATGCGCACGCCCGGATAGTCCAGGGTCGGTTCGGTGTCGGCGATCTGCGCGCCGTGCACCATCAGCTGCAGCGCCTTGTGCTGCATGCCGGCCCACCAGAACGGTGGCTCCAGATGGTCGATGCGGTAGTCCTGGGCGTGGGCGGCGAACGAGGCGGCCAGCAGCGCCGCGATGGCGAATGGTTTCATGGAAATGCCGTCTCGATCTCTTGTGCGCTGGCCGGGTCCGGAACGTGCCATGCGCGCTCCGCTCTTGTATGCGTAATTTGGCTACATTGAAAAGGCGAAAAATTCCTCCTTTTCCTGTGGCCGAGCATACTATGAATGCCCATCACGATCAATCAATCTTCCACAGTTTTCCTCTAGTTTAGGTACAGGCCCAGGTGGAAGCGCGCGCCGTCCTCGGCCACGGTCCGTGCGCCACGGGCGCACGGCGGCGCCCTACATCGAATTGCCTGCGTATGCCACAAAAACGTGAAAAACCAGGAAAATGTAGTCGGACTACAGGCTCATCCCGAGGTCGCTGTAGCTGAAATACAACGTCCATGCCCCTCAGAGGGGAGGTGTGGTGGAAAAACGTGGCATTTTCGTAGTGCGCCGCAACTACCGTTGACAGTGCATCTAGTTTTAGTACAAAATCATTAGCAGAACGTCTAAGAGCGTTTGCTTCTGGATCCCGTGTAGTAGGCTGCCTGGCTGTGGTTGCGGGAAAAACTGTGTAGTTCTGAATGAGGTGAGGGGACAAATGAATATTTTCGCAAGTAAGCGTAGCAAGAGCATGGCCTTCCAATTGAATCCGGTCGCTGCCGGTTGCGCCGTGTTCCTGTCGATGATGGCAGGCTCCGTGTACGCGCAAGATGTCGCGCCAGCCACCACGGCTGAAGCGGCCAAGAAAAATGATGTGCCTGAAACGGCCGTCGTGGTCGTGTCGGGCATCCGCCGCGGCATCGAAGCGGCCATCTCGATCAAGAAGAACTCCGACAGCATCGTCGAGGCCATCTCGGCCGAAGACATCGGCAAACTGCCTGACGCCACCGTCGCCGAATCGATCTCGCGCCTGCCGGGCGTGACCGCCCAGCGCGACAAGTCCTCCGGGCGCGCCTCGACCATCAGCGTGCGTGGTCTGTCGCCAGACTTCAACGGCGCCTTGCTCAACGGGCGCGAACAAGCCTCGTCGGGCGACAGCCGCGGCGTGCAGTTCGACCTGTACCCAGCCGAAATGCTCGGTTCGATCACCATCTACAAGACCCCGGACGCATCGCTGATCGGCCAGGGCATCGCCTCGACCATCGACCAGCGCACCGTGATGCCGCTGGACTTCGGCAAGCGCCAGGTCGCCGCCAACTACAAGAAAGAGCGCACCGGCGTCAAGAACGATGCCAAGGAAGGCAACGGCTCGCGCAAATCGCTGACCTACATCGACCAGTTCGCCGACCGCACCATCGGCGTGGCGCTGGGCTACATGAAGTTCAACGACAGCGGCGCCGAGCAGAGCCAGGCCGACGGCTGGGGCGGCTGGACGCCGAAGCTGACCGACGCGGGCGCACCGCTGTACAACGGCCAGAACCTGATCGTGCCAGGCGGCTTCAAGACCGACTTGCAGCGCGATCCGAAGACCAGCGAAGGCGCGATGGCGATCCTGCAGTACCGCCCAAGCAAGGACTTCATGACCACGCTGGACCTGTTCAACTCGAAGAACACCGACAACACCCACAAGACGGGCCTCGAAGGCGCCATCTGCGGCAGCACCGGTGCCTACGACCCGAACGGCGTGCTCACCAACGCCACCATCTCGAACGGCGTGGCCACCTCGGGCACCTGCTCGAACTTCAAGGCCGACATCCGCAACCACGTCGAGGCCATCACCGACAAGCTCAATTCCTGGGGCTGGAATGCGCGCCTGAAGCACGACGGCTGGGTAACCACGGCCGACCTGGCCGGTTCCAAAGTGACGCACGATGCGAACCGCTATGAAACCACGGCCGGCCTGCCGGGCGACGCCAAAGTCCTCGACAGCATTTCCTGGACTGGCTTTGACGGCAAGAACAACCTGTCGCCGCACTACACGACCGTGATGAGCTACACCGACCGCAACCTGATGAAGCTGACCGACCATGCAGGTTGGGGCGGCGGCCTGACGGGCAACCCGCAAGCGGGCTACGTCGCCATCGGCGTGACCACCGACGAAGTCAAGAGCTTCCGCCTGAACTCCAAGCATGAACTCTCGATCGGCCCGATCGCCGCCGTCGAAGTCGGTGTCAACCGCACCAACCGCGACAAGGCACGGGTCCAGAACGAAGGCAACCTGGTCATCCCAGGCGGCAATCCATACGGCGCCGCAGTCATGCCGGGCACCGAAACGACCATCACCCCGCAGTCCGGCATCGCCGTGGCGAGCTGGGATCCGGCCGGTTCGCTGGGCACCATCTACAACCTGCTCGACAAGAAGGACCAGCCGATCCAGACCGACAAGAACTGGGCCGTGTCGGAAAAGGTCACCACCTTCTACGCCAAGGGCGACCTGGACGGCAAGCTGGGCGAATTGTCCTACCGCGGCAACTTCGGTGCGCAGATGGTGCACACCGACCAGAGCTCGACCGGTAACTTTGTCGATACGGCCAATTGCAACGGCAACGCCGGCAAGCCTTGCCCGGCGACGATCATCGGCGGCGGCAAGACCTACTCGGACTTCCTGCCAAGCTTTAACGGTGCGCTCGACCTGGGCAACGACAATGTGCTGCGCCTGGGCCTGGCCAAGGTGCTCTCGCGCGGCAAGATGAGCGATATGCGTCCGGGCGGCAGCGTCAGCCTCGATGGCGGCCATCAGGGCGGCGCCATCCTGGTCGGCAGCGCCGGCAATCCGAACCTGGAGCCGTTCCGCGCCAAGGCAGTGGACCTGTCGTTCGAGAAGTATTTCGACAAGAAGGGCTATTTCAGCGTCGCCGCTTTCTACAAGAAGCTCGACACCTATATCCTGAACATGCCACGCGTGTTTGACTTCGCCAGCGTCGGCTACAAGGGCGCCAAGCCAGCGACCGGTCCAAACACCGGCAGCAGCGTCGGTATCCTGACCCAGGCGGTGAACGGTTCGGGCGGCGACATCCACGGCATCGAAATGTCCTTGAACGTGCCGTTCTCGATGGTCACCGACTACCTCGACGGCTTCGGCGTGATCGTCAACAGCTCCAACACTTCGAGCTCGGTGACCCTGCCAACGTCGGGCGTGACGTCGGAAGACACCGGCAATGCGCCGTCCATTCCGCTGCCAGGCCTGTCCAAGCAAGTGACCAACCTGCGCCTGTACTACGAGAACCATGGCCTGCAACTGGCCGTGGCGATGAAGAAGCGTTCGAGCTTCGTCGGTGAAGTGTCCGACTTCCAGGACAATAACCAGCTGACCTACATCGAAGGCGACAAGATCATCGACCTGCAGGCGAGCTACGAGTTCAAGTTCGGTTACCTGAAGGGCTTGTCCCTGAACGCGACGGTCGGCAACTGGACCAACGCGCCGTTCAACCGTTTCAACGGCACACCGGACAAGATTGCTGAGCACATCACCTTCGGTCGTACCTACAGCTTCGGCGCAGGCTACAAGTTCTAAGCTACACTGCTGAAACTTAGCTGAGTCTTGCAACCCCCGTCAGTCTAGGCTGCGGGGGTTGTTTTCATTTTTGAACAGGTATTCTCATGCACACTCACTCCCTGATTAAAACCGTCGTCATCGTCGGCGGGGGCACCGCCGGCTGGATGACCGCGATGGCCCTGTCGACCGCGCTGCGCGGGCGCTACACGATCCGCCTGGTCGAATCCGACGAGATCGGCATCGTCGGCGTCGGCGAGGCGACCATTCCGATGATCCAGCGCTTCAACAAGATCGTCGGCATCGACGAGGCCGAATTCCTGAAAGCGACCAACGGCACCTTCAAGCTCGGCATCGAATTCGTCAACTGGGGCAAGCAGGGCGACCGCTACATGCACGGTTTCGGGCGCCTGGGCCAGGACCTGTGGATGGTCGGCTTCGACCAGTACTGGCAGAAGATGAACAAGCTGGGCAAGGCGGCCGACCTGGGCGACTACTCGATCACCCGGATGGCGTCGAAGGCCAATAAATTCATGCCGCCGCGCCCCGACCTGCCCAACACCCCGCTGGCCGACATCGCCTACGCCTACCACTTCGACGCCAGCCTGTACGCGCGCTACCTGCGCCGCCTGTGCGAGGCGCGCGGCGTGCAGCGCAGCGAAGGCAAGATCACGCAGGTCACCCAGCGCGAAGGCGATGGCCACGTCGAGGCCGTGGTGCTCGAATCGGGCGAGCGCATCGAAGGCGAGCTGTTCATCGATTGCTCGGGTTTCCGCGGCCTCTTGATCGAGCAGACTTTGAAGACCGGTTTCGAGGACTGGACCCACTGGCTGCCGTGCGACCGCGCGCTGGCCGTGCCGTGCGAATCGGCCGCCGTGCTCACCCCGTACACGCGCGCCACCGCCCACAAGGCCGGCTGGCAGTGGCGCATCCCGCTGCAAAACCGCATCGGCAACGGCCACGTCTACAGCAGCGCCCACATCAGCGACGACGAGGCCACCGCCGTGCTGCTGGCGAACCTGGACGGCAAGGCGCTGGCCGATCCGCGTCCGATCAAATTCACCACCGGCATGCGCAAGCTGGCCTGGAACAAGAACGTCGTCGCCATCGGCCTGGCCAGCGGCTTCATGGAGCCGCTCGAATCGACCAGCATCCACATGGTGCAGGCGGCGGTGTCGCAACTGATCGAGTTCTTCCCCGACCGCGGCTTCAACCAGGTCGACATCGACGAGTACAACCGCCAGACCCGCTTCCACTACGAGCGCATCCGCGACTTCATCATCCTGCACTACCACGTCAACCAGCGCGACGATTCCGAATTCTGGAAGCAGTGCGCGACGATGGAGGTGCCCGCCACGCTCAAGGAGAAGATCGCGCTGTACGCCACCCATGGCCGGGTCTTCCGCTACAACAACGAGCTGTTTACCGAAGTGGCGTGGCAGCAGGTGATGCAGGGGCAGAACCTGCAGACCCAGGGTTACCATCCCCTGGTCGACCTGCAGAGCGAAGAGAGCATCGCCGACTACATGGGCGGCATCCAGGGCGTGATCGCCAAGGCGGTCGAGATGATGCCCGACCACGCGGCCTACATCGCCCAGTACTGCAAGGCATAGTGCATGCCTATTTTCAATCCCAGCCCGGCCGTGCAGGTGGTGCGCCTGGCCGATGGCAGCCAATGCCTGGTGATCGACGATGTGCTGGCCGATCCCGAGGCGTGGGTGAGCTGGGGCGAACAGCAGCGCCACGAGATGCGCTCGGGCGCGCGCGGCAAGGGCACCGGCTACCCCGGGATCCAGATGCCGATGCCGGCCGACGCGATCCGGCGCTCGACCGATTTCTTCTTGCAGCACATCCGCGCGAAGATGGATGCGCGGCGCCTGGTGTCGGGATTTTGGGGCATGTCGATGGTGACGGTGCAGCCGCTGGCACTGCATCCCTCGCAGTGGATTTGCCACCGCGACTACATTCCCCGGCTCGTCGCCGGCAACGCCCTGACGGCCAGCGTGCTGTATCTGTTCAAGGATCCCGGGCTGGGCGGCACCAGCTTTTACCGCCCGACGCAGGGAGCGCAGCAGACCGCCCGGATCGTGGCCGATTCGCTCGAGCTGGCGCCGGCCGCGTTCACCGAAAAATACGGGATCGAGGCCGGCTACATGGCCGGCTCGAACGCCTGGTTCGAGCAGATCGGCCGCATCGAGGCCAAATGGAACCGCATCGTGTTCTACGACGCCGACATCTTCCACTGTGGCGACCTGCCGGCCCCGCAGCGACTTAACGCCGACCCGCGCAGCGGGCGCCTGACCTTGAACGGCTTCGTGCTGTGCACCAGGCGGGCAGGCCAGGGCAACTAAACAGGCCATAGGAGAGCTATTTGTTCAATCCCAATCCGCTGATTCAACACGTGCGCCTGGCCGACGGCAGCCACTGCCTGGTGGTGGACGAGGTGCTGGCCGATCCGGACGCCTGGGTGCGTTTCGGCGAGCAGCACCAGCCCGAGATGCGCCCGGCCGGCGGCGCCAAGGGGGCCGGCTATCCGGGCATCCAGATGGCCTTGCCGGCCGACGCGATCCGGCACATGACCGAATTCTTCCTGCTGCACATCCGCAGCAAGATGGATGCGCGGCGCCTGGTCTCGGCTTACTGGGGCATCTCGATGGTGACGCTGCGCCCTCAGGCGCTGCTGCCATCGCAATGGCTGTGCCACCGCGACTTCATCCCCGGCCAGGCCGAAGGCAACGGCCTGACGGCCAGCGTGCTGTATCTGTTCAAGGACCCCGGCCTGGGCGGCACCAGCCTGTACCGCTCCAGGCTGGGGGCGGCCGAGACGGCGGCGCTGGTGGCCGACTCGCTGGGCATGGAGGGCGCCGCGTTCAGCGACAAGTACGGCATCGCGCCCGGCTACATGGCCGGCTCGAACCCGTACTTCGAGCAGATCGGCAGCATCGCGGCGAAATGGAACCGCCTCGTGTTCTATGACGGCGACATCTTCCACAGCGGCGACATCCCGGCGCCGGACAAGCTCAACGCGGACCCGCGTAGCGGCCGCCTGACCTTGAACGGCTTCATCACCTGCACCCGGCGCAGCAGGTAGTCAAGTCCAGCGCGACCAGATTCAACGTCGTCCCCGCTTTCGCGAGGACGACGTCGGGTCATTATTGTGGACTTAAGCCCGCGAATTCCTCGTGAGCGCATGCTCACTGGACGTTTCGCGTCACCTTATGGATGGCAGGGGGTGGAAACCCTAGCGCACCAGGCTGGGCCGCTTGTTGTCGAACGTCCAGCCCGGCACCAGGTACTGCATGGCGGCGGCGTCGTCGCGCGCGCCCTGGCCCAGTTGCAGGAAGCGCTGGTGGGCCGCCTCCACCTCATGCATGTCCAGCTCCACGCCCAGGCCCGGCGTGGTGGGCACCTCGACGCTGCCGCCGACGATCTGCAGCGGTGCCTTGCCCAGGCGCTCGCCGTCCTGCCAGATCCAGTGGGTGTCGATCGGGGTGATCGTGCCCGGTGCGGCGGCCGCCACGTGGGTGAACATGGCCAGCGAGACGTCGAAGTGGTTGTTCGAGTGCGAGCCCCAGGTCAGGCCCCATTGCTGGCACAGCTGTGCCACGCGCACGGCGCCGCGCATGGTCCAGAAATGCGGATCGGCCAGCGGAATGTCGACCGCGCGCAGCTCGATCGCATGGCCCATCTCGCGCCAGTCGGTGGCCACCATATTGGTTGCGGTGAGCATGCCGGTGGCGCGCTTGAATTCGGCCATCACTTCGCGTCCGGAAAAGCCGTGCTCGGCGCCGCACGGGTCTTCCGCGTAGGCCAGCGTGCCCTGCTTGCCGGCGCACAGGCGCACCGCCTGCTCGAGCGGCCAGGCGCCGTTCGGGTCGATCGTCACGCGTGCGGCAGGGAAGCGTTCGGCCAGCGCCAGCGCCGTCTCCATCTCCTGCTCGCCGGGCAGCACGCCGCCCTTGAGCTTGAAGTCGTTGAAGCCGTAGCGCGCCTGCGCCGCCGCCGCCAAGTCGAGCACCGCCTCGGTGCTCATCGCCTTCTCATTGCGCAGGCGCAGCCAGGCATCGTCGGCCTGCGTCTCGGCGCGATAGGGCAGGGGCGTGCGCTGGCGCTCGCCGATGTAGAACAGGTAGCCGAGCATCGGCACGTGGCTGCGTTGCTGGCCTTCGCCGAGCAGGGCCGCCAGCGGCACGCCCAGGAATTGCCCCAGCAGGTCGAGCAGGGCGCATTCGAGCGCCGTCTCGGCATGCACCGCGACCCGCAGGTCGTAGGTTTGCAGGCCGCGTCCGGCCGCGTCGCGCGCACCGAACGCGGCGCGCACCGCCTGCAAGGTCCGGTGGTAGTGGGCGATCGGCTGGCCGATGACGAGCGCGCCGGCCTCCTCGAGGGTGCGGCGGATCTGTTCGCCGCCGGGCACCTCGCCGACGCCGGTCTTGCCGCTGCTGTCGGTGAGGATCAGCAGGTTGCGGGTGAACAGGGGGCCGTGCGCGCCGCTCAGGTTGAGCAGCATGCTGTCGTGCCCGGCGACGGGGATGACGCGCAGCGCGCTCACGCGTGGCGTGCCGGCGTGCAAGGGTGGTGCTTGAGTGTTGTGCATAAGCCGTTGTTGGGTTATGGTACCGCTACCAATATGCCTATGGTAGCGCTACCCAGTTGCGCTGTCAATTGGATTGTAGGGTGGAAACGCACAGGCTTGGCCGATGCGGCGCGCTGTTTAGCTGCTGGCGCGCTCGACGATGGAAAAGCCGACGTCGCACACGGGCTCATCGACGCTGCGTCCGGCCGCACGTTGCATGATCAGCTGCGCCGCGCGGGTGCCGATGGCAGTGCCGTCGATGCGCACCGAGGTGAGCGCCGGATCGAGGTCACGCGAAAAACTCAGGTCGCCCAGGCCGACCACGGCCAGCTGCTTTGGCACCGCAATCTTCATGGCGCGCGCCTCGGTCATCACGCCCAGCGCCAGCATGTCGGAGCTGCAGAACACGGCGTCGATGCCGGGGTCCTGCTCGAGCAACTGGCGCAAGCCGGCGCGCCCGCTGCCAAGCGTGGTCGGCGCGGCCACGATGCAGCTGGGCACGCTTGTCGCTGCCATGCCGAGCCGGATCGCGGCGTCCGAAAAGGCCCGGTTGCGGCGCACGGCCCGCTCGTCGTTGGCGCTGATGGTGGCCACCTTGCGCCGTCCGCGCCCATGCAGGTACTCGGCCACGGCAACACCGATCTTCTCGTGCGAAAAGCCGACCAGCATGTCGATCGGTGTCGGCGTCAGGTCCCAGGTCTCGACCACGGGAATGCCGCTGGCCTGCAGGCGGCGCCGCACTTTGTCCGAGCGCATGATGCCGGTGAGGATGACGCCGTCGGGGCGGCGCCCGATGATCGCCTCGAGCAGCGCATCCTCGCGCGAATTCTCGTAGCCGGACTGGCCCAGCATGAGCTGGTAACCGCCGGCCGCCAGCGCCTCGGTCAGCGCCTGCACCATTTCGAGGAACACCGAGCCGGTGATGGTGGGCACCAGCGCGGCGACCAGCCGGCTCTTGCGCGAAGCGAGGCCGCCGGCCAGCAGGTTGGGCACGTAGCCGATGCGCTCGACCGCTTCGCGCACCCGCTCAAGCACGGCCGGCGAGACTGAATCGGGCATGTTGAGCGCACGCGAGGCCGTAATCGGCGCCACGTTGGCCAGCTTTGCGACATCGCGCAAGGTGTAGCCGCCGCCGGCGCGGCGGCTGCGCGGCGGCCGGCTGGCCTCGGTGTCGGCTTGGGGGGCGGCGTCTTTGCTGTTCATTGTCGGGATTCTAACATCGGAATCGCCGTCCCCGAGGCGCGCGGCGCGCCCCGATTCGCCGCCTTGTACCAAAAGGCACTACCGCTGCCGCCCCAAGGGAGTAAACTGTCGGTTTAGCGCCAACCAGTGAGCACCCCCAATGTCCGATACCCCCCTGCCGCAGTTCTCCGATCTGAACCTCTCCGCCGCCGTCCTGAAGGTGATGAAAGAGGTCGGCTACGAGACGCCTTCGCCGATCCAGGCCGCCACCATTCCGCTGCTGCTGGCCAATCGCGATGTGCTCGGACAGGCCCAGACCGGCACCGGCAAGACGGCCGCGTTCGCGTTGCCGATCCTCTCGCGCATCGACATCAAGCAGCAAAGCCCGCAAGCGCTGGTGCTCGCGCCGACCCGCGAACTGGCAATCCAGGTGGCCGAGGCGTTCCAGACCTACGCCGCCCACATCAAGGATTTCCATGTGCTGCCGATCTACGGCGGCCAGAGCTACGGCCCCCAGTTGTCGGCGCTGCGGCGCGGCGTGCACGTTGTCGTGGGAACGCCAGGGCGCGTCATCGACCACCTTGAAAAAGGCTCGCTCGACCTGTCCAAACTCAAGACGCTGGTGCTGGACGAGGCCGACGAGATGCTGCGCATGGGTTTCATCGACGACGTCGAGCAGATCTTGCAGAAAACCCCGGACACGCGCCAGACTGCGCTGTTCTCAGCCACCATGCCCTCGGTGATCAAGCGCATCGCCAAGACCTATCTGCGCGACGCGGCCGAGGTGACGGTGGCCGCCAAGACCGGCACGGCCGACAATATCCGCCAGCGCTACTGGCTCGTGTCGGGCATGCAAAAGCTCGACGCGCTCACCCGCATCCTGGAGGCCGAACCGTTCGACGGCATGATCATCTTCGCGCGCACCAAGCTTGGCACCGAAGAGCTGGCCAACCGCCTGCAAGCGAGAGGCTTTGCGGCCACGGCCATCAACGGCGACATGCAGCAGACCCAGCGCGAGCGCACCATCGCCCAGCTCAAGGAAGGCAAGATCGACATCCTGGTGGCCACCGACGTCGCCGCGCGCGGCCTCGACGTCGAGCGCATCAGCCACGTGATCAACTACGACGTGCCGTCCGACCCCGAGAGCTACACCCACCGCATCGGGCGCACCGGGCGCGCCGGGCGCAGCGGCGAGGCGATCCTGTTCATTACCCCGCGCGAAAAGAACCTGCTCAAGGCGATCGAGCGCGCCACGCGCCAGCCGGTGTCGATGCTGACGCTGCCAACGGTGCAGGCCGTCAACGACGTGCGCATCGCCAAATTCAAGGACCAGATCGGCGACGCGCTGGCCGCCGGCGGCCTGGAGATGTACGCCGCCCTGATCGAGGATTACGAGCGCGAGAAGAACATCCCGGCCATCGAGATCGCCGCCGCGCTGGCCAAGATGGCGCGCGGCAGCGTGCCCCTGCTGCTCGACAAGAACCAGCGCGAGCCGGTGGCCGACAATTCGTGGAAGGACAGGCCCGAGGCGCCGGCCCGCTTCGAGCGCCCCGCCCGCAGCGAGGCGCCGGCCTTCAACCGCAAGGAGCGCGTGATGCGCGCGCCCGACCCCGGCATGGCGACCTACCGCATCGCGGTGGGCCATGCGCACGGCGTCAAGCCAGGCAATATCGTTGGCGCCATCGCCAACGAGGCGAACCTCGATTCGAAGAACATCGGACGCATCGAGATCTACGACGATTACAGCGTGCTCGACATGCCCGACACGCTCGGCGCCGAGGTGCTCGAACACTTGAAAGGCGTGTGGGTCGCCGGCCAGCAGCTGCGCATCGCGCGCGACGGCGCGCCCGCGCCCGCAGCGGCGCCCGCCGCCCCCGCGCGCAAGAGTGCGCCGGCCAAGCCTGCCGCCTCGCCGATGACGATCGAGAAATTCGACCGCGCCTTGCCGGCCGAAGAGCGTCCGGCCAAGAAGAAAAAGGGTCCGAAGGAAGAATTCGCGATGGAGAGCTACCGCATCGAAGTGGGCAGCGCGCATGGCGTCAAGCCGGCCAACATCGTCGGCGCGATCGCCAACGAGGCAGGGCTCGAGGCGCGCCACATCGGCCGCATCGAGATCTTCGAAGACCACAGCACGCTCGACCTGCCCGACGGCATGCCGAAGGAATTGCTCGAGCACCTGAAGACGGTCTGGGTGGCGGGCCAGCAGCTGCGCATCGTGCAGGCCGGGTCGGCCCCGGCGCCCAAGCCGGGCGCCATCAAGGCCAGCTTCGGCGAGCGCAAGGCCGGCGGCGACCGCCGCTTCGCCGAAAAGACGGCGGGCGACACGCCGCCGAAAAAGCCGCACCGCAAGGGCTGATCGAACAAGGCGCGGCGGCCCGCTCCGGCGCCGCGCCTGTCCCTATTTGAGTTCTGGCGCGAACAGCCACAGCACGGCGGCACGGAATTCGGCGCGCCAGAACGCTTCGTTGTGGCCGGCGCCGGGCACGATCCTCAAGCTCACGGCGCCGACCGGGTGGCCGGCGCCGAGCACGGCGGCGTAGGCACGCTCGACGTCCGGCACCATCGAGCCGCCCTCCAGTTGCCCCATCAGCAGGTACAGGCGCGCGTCGCGCGCGGCCGGCTGGGCTGCGATGAAATCGAACACCGGGGCGGCGACCCAATAGGAGGGCGAGAAGATGCCCGCCTTGCCGAACACCTGCGGATACTGGTTGATCGCGTAGTGTGACACCAGGCCGCCCATCGAGCTGCCCATGATGGCAGTGTCGGCGCGCTCCGGGCGGGTGCGGTATTGCTGGTCGATCAGCGGCTTGACCACCTTCACGATGAAGTCCATGTACTGGCGTCCCTCGGCCGGGCCATAGGCCGGATTGGACCAGGCGTTCAGCTCCGTCATGCGCCTGTCCTGGCCGTTGTCGATGCCGACCACGATCAGCTCGAGTTGCCCCGACGCGGCCAGTTCATTCATCGTCTCGTCCACATTCCATTCGCCGGCGTAGGCGGTGGCCGCGTCGAACAGGTTCTGGCCGTCGTGCATGTAGAGCACCGGATAGCGCTTGCCGGAACTGGCGTACGAAGGCGGCACGTAGATGCGGATCTGGCGCTGGCGGTCCAGGCCCGGCATGTCCAGCAGTTGCGGCAGCAGCGCCACGTTGGCCTGCGCGCTCGACTGCGCGGCCGGCGCCGGCGCCGCGCCGGCCTGGCCGCCGCAGCCCGGCGTCAACAGGACGAGGCACAGCAGGACAAGGGCTTCCATTTTTCTCATGTCTTATTCTCTCGTGGCCTGGCCTGGCAAGGAGACGACGACGGTCAGGCCGGTGCCGTCGGCGCCGGTGCGCAGCTCAATATGCGCACCGTTGCGCGCGGCAGCACGCTCGGCAATCGCCAGGCCCAGGCCGCTGCCATCCTGGTCCTGGCCCGGCGCGCGGTAGAACCGCTCGAACACCTTCAGGCGCAGCGCCGGCGCGATACCCGGCCCCTGGTCGCTGATCCTCAAGCGCACGGCGCCGCCATCCACCTCGAGCCGCACCGCGACAATGCCGCCGTCGGGCGAATACTTGATCGCATTGCTGATCAGGTTGTCGAGCAGGGCAGCCATGCTCTCGCGGTGCAGCGCTAGCTGGCACGTCAGCGTCGTCCTGAGCTCGATGTCGACTGCGCGCTGTATCGCCAGCGGCGCGGCCAGCGCCAGGCGGTCGCGCACCATGGCAACGAGCTCGATCAGCGGCAAGGGGCCAGCGGCGCGGTCCGAGCCCGCCCTCTCCAGCGCCAGCAGCTGGTGCACCGTGTGCGTGGCGCGGGCCACGCCCTGGCGCAGGCCGGCGCCCGCTTCCTGGCGCCGCTGCGGATCGGCGCTGCTGTTCAACAGGTGCGCATTGATCTGGATGACCGAAAGCGGCGTCTTGAGCTCATGCGCGGCGTCGGTCAGGAACTCCTGTTCGCGCTCGAGCTGTTCGCTCAAGCGCCTCATGAGGCTGTTGATGGCCGCAACCAGCGGCGCCAATTCCTTATACGGCGAGGCGGCCAGCGGCACCAGGTCGCAAGCGGAGCGTTGTTCGATCGCGGCGACAATGGCACGCAAGGGGCGCAGGCCGACCCGCACGATGAACCAGGCGGGCAGCAACAAGAATGGCAGGCTGTAGACCAGCGGGGTGAGCAGGTAGCCGGCGCCGCTGGCGGTAAACATCCAGTTCGCGTCGATGCGCTCGCTGCGTTCGACCGTGATACCGCTGGCGGCGTCGCGTTCGACCCAGATGCTCCAGCCGTCGGCCTCGCGCGCCGGCTGCGCGCCCGGTGGCGAAGCCGGCCCCGGTTCGGAGCTGTAGACCAGGCGCTCGCCCTGCCACACCCGGGTGCGCGCCCTGCTGGGGAAGCCCAGCTGGCGGAACATGTCCTGGCGCAGCGCCTCGATGGCGGTGCCGACCTCGCGCATTGCCTGCGGCCGGCCCGCCACGGAGCGCATGTTCAGCGCAATTTGACGCGCCCACCCCTGGTTGACGATGGCGCTGTTGCGGCGCTGGTCCACGTCCGCCTCATGCACGATGCGGGCCAGGGCGCACAGCCAGATGGCCAGCATCACCAGCATGAAGCCGAGCAGCAGGCGGCGGAACAGCGATCCCTGCCTAGATACTGTCATGCTGCACCATGTAGCCGACGCCGCGCACGGTGCGGATATAGCCTTCGCCGATTTTCTTGCGCAAATTGGAGATATGGACGTCGAGGGTTTGTCCTTCGCTGTAGGGCAGGACGCGGTTTTCGAGTTCGGTGCGCGTGACGACCCGGTCGGCGCAACGCACCAGCGCCTGCAACAGCATGAATTCGGTCTTCGACAGCGCCACCGGCTGGCCGCCACGGGTGAGCAGCATGCGGCGTTCGTCGAGCACCAGCTCGCGGCACTTCCAGAGCGCGTCGGCGTCGTCGGTGCGCCCGGAAGCGCGGCGCACCACGGCGCGCAGGCGGGCCAGCAATTCCGGAATGTCGAACGGCTTGATCAGGTAGTCGTCGGCGCCGCCGGCGAAACCGGACAGGCGGTCCTCCAGGCTGTCGCGCGAAGTGGTCACCAGCACCGGCAGTACAAGGCCGGCGCCGCGCATGCGCACCAGCAGCGCCAGGCCGTCACCGTCCGGCAGGCCCAGGTCGAGCAGCACGGCGTCGAAACGCTCTTGCGCGATCCGCTCGCAGGCACCGGCCGCCAGGCGCACCCAGATCACATGGTGGCCATCATCCTGCAGCACCGACTGGAGCGCGCGTCCCACGGCCAGGTCGTCCTCGATCAGAAAAATTCTCATGTCCCGAGTGTAGCAGCGGCATGCCACGCCAAGCTACAGGAACGCTATAGGCGATGCCGATTGCGCCGTCCACTGTTGCGTATGAAGGAGGCCTATAACTTGGGCCGCAAACCGGCCACTAGAATAAAAATCAGCATCGGGTCCCGGTGCCGGGCTTCGCGTGAGCCCTCGAAAAACAGGATGGAGACAGATCGAATGAATCAATGCGAGAAGCAAGCTAACAGCGCCGGGGCGGCAGACCCGCGGGCCTGGCAATTGCGCCCGATTGCGGCCGGGTGCGCAATCTTCCTTGGTGTGCAGGCCGGCGCCCAGGCGCAGCAAGCCGAGACCGAGGCGGTGGCCCCGGCCAATACCGTGGTGGTGTCCGGGATCCGGCGCGGCATCGAGGCCGCAATCTCGGTCAAGAAGAACAGCGACTCCATCGTCGAGGCCATTTCTGCCGAGGACATCGGCAAGCTGCCCGATTCGAGCATCGCCGAATCGATCGCCCGGCTGCCCGGGGTGACCGCCCAGCGCACTGCCGGACGCGCGTCGGCGGTGTCGATCCGCGGCATGTCGCCGGACTTCTCGACCGCTTTGCTGAACGGGCGCGAACAGGTGTCGACGGGCGACAGCCGCGGTGTCGAGTTCGACCAGTACCCGTCCGAGCTGCTCTCCGGCGTGGTCATCTACAAGACGCCCGACGGCGCCCTGGTCGGACAGGGCCTGGCCGGCACCGTCGACATGCAGACGGTGCGCCCGCTCGACTTCCCCAAGCGCGCCGTGGCGCTGAACTTCCGGCGCGAGAAGGGCGGGCTGGGCACGCCCAGCACCGGCCTGGGCAAGCGCGCCAGCTTTTCCTACATCGATCAATTCGCCGACCGCAGCATCGGGGTGGCGCTCGGCTACGCCCGGCTCGACGGCAACAGTGGCGCCACCACCCGCTTCGATTCCTACGGCAGCGGCAGCGCCCAGTACCAGGGGCAGACCGTCAGCGTGCCGTACAACGGCTTCAACGCCTGGACCGACAACAGCACCCAGCTGCGCGACGGCGCGATGGCGGTGCTGCAATTTCGGCCCAACCGCGATTTCTCGTCGACGCTGGACTTGTTCTACTCGAAGTTCACGCGCCAAAAGAGCACGGCCGGCTTCCAGGCCAACCTGAACGATGGCGGCAGCGGCAGCCGTTTCGACCAGCCCGGCCAGCTGGTCTCGGCGGTGATCGTCAACGGCGCGGCCGTCAGCGGCACCTTCAACAATGTGCGCGCGGTGATACGCAACGATGCGGAAAAGACGGTCGACGACTCGCGCTCGCTGGGCTGGCAGAGCAAGCTGCGCCTGAACGCCGACTGGACCGCGATCGCCGACCTGAGCTACAACTCGGCCCACCGCGACGGCAGCAACGTCGAATCGTACGCCGGCACCACCGGCGCGCTCGACACGGTCTCGTTCGTGGCGGGCAGCCATGCGTTCAAGACGGGTTTGAACTACGCCGATTCGAACGTGGTCAAGCTGACCGACGTGCAAGGCTGGGGCGGCGTCGACATCCAGGCCGGCTACACCAAGCAGCCGCAGGTGACCGACCGCATCAAGGCTGTGCGCCTGGGCGGCCAGCGCGACTTGCCGGACGGTGTTTTCTTCAGCAAGGTCGATCTCGGCCTGAATCTGTCGGACCGCTCCAAGCGCCGGGAAGTGCCGGAGGCGCTGCTGTCGATCAAGGGCGGCGATCCGATGGGCTTTACCACGCTGCCGGGCGCCACAGTGGTCAACGCGGGCGACTCGGGCATCGCCATCCTGAGCTTCGATTCGGTGGCCAACGCGGCCGCGCTGTACGAATTCAAGCAGAAGCTGCATCCGAATATCTTCAACAAGGATTGGACCGTCAGCGAGAAGGTGGCCACTGCTTTCGCCAAGCTCAATATCGACAGCAAGGTCGGCACGCTGCCCCTGCGCGGCGCACTCGGCCTGCAGGCGGTCAACACCCGCCAGGAATCGAGCGCCTACTCGGTCGACACCGGCGCCGGCAGCAGCGCGGCGACGCGGCCGACCGTCATCACGACGGACGGCAAGACCTACACCGACATCCTGCCCAGCGCCAACCTGATCCTCGACCTGGGCGAGCAGCAAACCTTGCGCTTCGGCCTGGCCAAGATCATGGCGCGCCCCACCATGAACGACATGCGCGCCAGCAGCAGCTTCGCGGTCGACACTCAAAAGGGGATCTACAGCGGCAGTGGCGGCAATCCGCGGCTCGACCCCTTCCGCGCCAAGGGCCTCGACCTGTCCTACGAGCGCTACTGGGACTCGAAGGCGGTCATCAGCCTGGCCGCGTTCTACAAGAAGCTCGACACCTTCATCATTCCTTTCACCGACGGGAACTACGATTTCGCGCGCCTGATTACGCCATCGACCACCAAGCTGGCCTCCACGATCGGCCAGTACAGCCAACCGTCGAATGGCAGCGGCGGCAACATCAAGGGACTCGAATTTGCCGCCTCGCTGCCGCTGAACATGGCCTGGGGGGCGCTGGACGGCTTCGGCGTCGTGGTCAATGGATCCTTGACCAGCAGCGCGGTGACGATCCAGGACACGACCCTGGCCAATCTCGGGCAGATTCCCTTGCCCGGGCTGTCGCGCCGGGTCGGGGCGCTGACGCTGTACTACGAAAAGCGCGGCTTTTCGGCCCGCATCGCAGAACGTTATCGTTCGTCCTTCATCGGCGAGGTGATTTTCAATACGGCCGACCGCAACATGACCTACATTAAGGGTGAAAAGGTGGTCGACCTGCAGCTTGGCTATGAGTTCGAGAGCGGACCGTTGAAGGGGGCTTCTCTGCTACTGCAGGTCAACAACCTGACGGATGCCAAATACGTTCGCTACAACCGGGTCGAAACCAACGTCGTCGAGGAGGCCAAGTATGGCAAGACGGTGCTGCTCGGCCTGAATTACAAACTGTAGCGCAAGCCGGGCGCGCGGCGGCATCGTCGCCTGGCGCCCGTTCCAGTAACTTACGAAAGGATCGTCACCGATGACGCTCGCAAGCTTGTTCAACTTAGGATTGATCGTGGTCTCTTCCGCCGCCACCGCGGCCCCGACGCAGGGATGGCCGATGCTGATGGGAGGGCCGTCGCACGCTGGCAGAAGCGGCGCGCAGGAGCGCTTCGCGCCCGCCGGCATGAACCTGTCGTGGCAGTTCGACGTCCACGCGCAGGTAAGCGCGTCGCCGGTCGCTGTCGGTCAGCAGCTGTTCGTGGCGGCGGAAAACGGCAACCTGTATGCGCTCGACCTGGCCAGCCACAAGCTGCAATGGCTGTTCCATGGCCGGGCCGGCATTGGCTCGACTCCGGCCGTGGCCAACGGCGTCGTGTATATCCTCGGACGCGATGGCGTGTTCCAGGCGCTCAATGCGGTCAATGGCGCGCCGTTGTGGTCGTTCCGCACCCAGGGCGAACCGGGGTTTTCGGCATACGGCATGTTTGGCCAGCCGCTCGGCCAGGCGATGGTGCCCGATCCATGGGATTTTTACCAGTCCTCGCCGCTGGTCCACGACGGCAAGGTGTATTTCGGCAGCAGCGACGAGCATGTGTACGCGCTCGATGCGCGCACCGGCCGCCTGGTGTGGGCCTACAAGACCGGCGGCATGGTCCATTCTTCGCCCGCCCTGGCCGGCGCCAACATCGTCGTCGGCAGCTGGGACGGCGCGCTCTACGCGCTCGACGCGGCGAGCGGGCAGCAGCGCTGGCGCTTCCAGACCGAGACCGAACAGAAGACCAGCATCCTGCGCGGCATCCAGGCCTCGCCTAGCGTTGATCACGGGGTGGTCTACATCGGGTCGCGCGACGGGCACTTCTACGCGATCGATGCGCTCAGCGGCGCCCAGAAATGGCGCTACGACACCCAGGGGTCCTGGGTCGTCAGCACCGCCGCCGTGGACGATTCACAAGTCTATTTCGGCACCTCCGACACCGCCTTGCTGATCGCGCTCGACAAGGCCAGCGGCAAGGAGAAATTCCGCCATCCGACCAAGGTCTGGACGTTTGCCTCGCCACTGAGGGTGGGTGATGCGGTCATCGGCGCCAGCGTCAAGGGCGAACTGTTCGCGCTCGACGTCCAGACCGGCCTGCGACGTTGGCAATACCAGACGGCCGAAGGGGGTGAAGATGCCTACGCGATCATGCAGGCGGCGAGCGGACAATTCGACAACACGCGCCTGTTCGGCAGCGCCCCGCACCAGTTGCAGGCGGCGCTCGAGCATGTCAAGCGCCTCGGCGCGTTCCTGTCGTCGCCGCTGTGGCACAAGGGCCAGCTGATCGTGGCGACCGCCAACGGTCAGGTGCTGGTGTTCGGAAAGTTGGCCAAGTGAGGCGCGCCTCAATGCGCCCTGGACGGCTGCGCGGCAACGGCGCTGGCCGCACTGTCGCTGACGAAGAACCACAGCACGGCCGATATCGCCAAGCAGCTTCCGCAGATCAGGAACAGCATATTTTGGTCCGGCGTCGCCTTGAGCACGTAGCCCACGCCGGTCGACATCAGTTGCGGCAGCACCACCGACAGGTTGAACAGGCCCATGAAGTAGCCCATGCGGCTCTTGTCGACCTTCTCGCTCATGATCGCGAACGGCAGGCTCACCACCGCGCTCCAGCCGATGCCGACCATCGCCATCAGCAGGTACAGCGTGGCCGGGCTGCGCGCCAGGAAGGCGATGCCGAAATAGGCTGCGGCCATGGTGGCGATGCAGGCGATCTGCACGCGCACCCGGCCGAACTTGACGGCCAGCGGCGCCAGCACCAGCGCCGGCAGCACAAAGCCGACCACGTTCATCACCGCGAACGAAATCGAGATCACATGGCCCGACTGGGACGACACCTCGGCCGCGCTGGCGCCGGCCGGCACGATGTGCTGCTGGATGAAGGAGATGATATAGACGAACATCGACTGCACGCCGATCCAGCAGAAGCCGTGCGCGAAATAGATGCGCCACAGCTGGCCCCACTCGGTCGGCGTTGCAGCGGCCGTCTCGGCTTTTTGGGTCAGCTCGCGTGGTTCCTCGACGAAGAACATCGGCAGCACCGAGAACAGCAGCACAATCACCACGCCGACCGAGATGAGCACATAGTTGTCGATGAAGGCGCCGATCAGGTAGGCCATCACGCCCCAGAAGCCGGAAATGGTCTGCATCCAGGTGTAGCCGCGCGTGCGCGGCGCGCCGTCCGGCGTGACGTCGGCGATCAGAGAGCGGGTCGGGTTGAAGCCGACGTTGATCGACAGGTCGAGCGTGAGCGCGATGATCACTGCCACCACCACCAGGTTGCCGATGCCAAGCAGCTCGCTCACCAGGTCGATGCGCGGTAGCAGGAACACCGACAGCGCCGCCAGCGCGCCACCAATCAGGATGAAAGGCCGGCGCCGCCCGCCCCAGAACCAGGTACCGTCGCTGAGCAGGCCGATGAGCACCTGGCCGAAGATGCCGGCCAGCGGCCCGGCCGCCCAGACGATGCCGATTTCATGGATGTCGAGGTGATATTTGGTGTTCAAGAGCCAGCTCAGCGCCGAGATCTGGATGCACAGGGCGAAGCCCATCGCCGTCGACGGCAGGCTGATGATGGCGTAAAAGGAGTTGCTCAAGCGCTTCTGCATGTCCAGCATGGTGTCCCCAATATCTGTTATTTGACTACAAAATCAATGCCATATTGTTTTGGCTTCAGCGATTTTACTATGGAACGGATTAGATTGACACTTAGAAATCATCATGTTATTTTCCTACAAATATCGAATCCACTGCCGCGCAATTTAAAGGTTATCTAATGAAATTAACATGGATCATCCTCTGCGCGGCCTTCTGCGGCATGGCCCAGGCCCAGCCGGTGCGCCCCATCGGCGCCGTGCGCTCGGTCGAGGCCGCGGGCCAGCAACTGCGCCTGCGCACCGAGAACGCCTGGGTCGAGCTGACCGCCTACAGCCCCTCGGTGATCCGGGTGCGCATCGACAAGCAGGCGCTGGGCCGCGATTTTTCATACGCCGTCGTGGCCAGCCCGCAGCCGACCAAGGTCACCGTCAGCCAAGGCGCCGCCGAAGTCGTGATGGCGACGTCCGCACTGCAGGTGCACGTGGCCCGGCAGCCGTTCGCGATCCGTTTCACCACGCCCGATGGCAAGACCATCAACCAGGACGAGCCGGGCCTGACCACCTCCTGGATCGGCGACGAGGTCAGCACCTACAAGACGCTGCAGCCGGGCGAGCGCTTCATCGGGCTCGGTGAAAAGACGGGCAACCTGGATCGCCGCGGTTCGGCCTACACCAATTGGAACACCGACGCCTACCGCTACCACGGTGCCAGCGATCCCTTGTACGCGAGCTTTCCGTTCTACCTCGGCGTGCAGCAAGGTCTCAGTTACGGCATCTTCTTCGACAACAGCTACCAGAGCGATTTCAATTTCGGCGCCAGCAATGACCGCTTCGCCTCGTTCTCGGCGCAGGGCGGCGAGATGAACTACTACTTCATCCATCACCCGAAACTGGCCGACATCATTGCTTCCTACAGCACGCTGACCGGGCGCATGCCGTTGCCGCCGCTGTGGGCGCTGGGCTACCAGCAGAACCGCTACAGCTACTATCCCGAGACCGAGGTGATGCGCATCGCCCAGACCTTGCGCGAAAAGCGCATCCCGGCCGACGGCATCACGCTCGACATCCACTATATGGACGCCTACAAGCTGTTCACCTGGGACAAGGCGCGCTTTCCCGACCCGGCCGGCATGACGGCCAGGCTGGCCGCGCTGGGCTTCAAGACCACCGTCATCGTCGACCCGGGCATCAAGATCGAAGCCGGTTACGGCGCCTACGAGCGCGGCCGTCGTGACGACGTCTTCATCAAGTATGCCGACGGCAGCAACTTCAGCGCACAAGTCTGGCCGGGCTGGTGCAATTTCCCCGATTTCACCAGCGAAAAGGGGCGCGCCTGGTGGCGCAAGGAAGTGGCCACCTACGCCAGCGTCGGCGTGGCCGGCCTGTGGAACGACATGAACGAGATCGCCACCTGGGGCCAGCACATGCCCAACAACCTGCTGTTCAACTTCGATGGCGCGCCCACCACCCACAAGCAAGGCCGCAACGTGTTCGGCCTGGAGATGGTGCGCGCCAGCTACGACGGCATGAAAGAAGCCACCGGCGAGCGTCCATTCATCCTCTCGCGCGCCGGCTTTTCCGGACTGCAGCGCTACTCGGCGATCTGGACGGGCGATAACACGGCCACCGAGGAACACATGCTGCTCGGCGTGCGCCTGCTGACCAGCCTTGGCCTGTCGGGCATGCCGTTCGCCGGCATGGACGTGGGCGGCTTCATGGGCGGCGCGCCCACGCGCAGCATGTACGCGCGCTGGATGCAGATCGGCGCCTTCACGCCGTACTTCCGCAACCACGCCGCCAACGACACCCGCTCGTCCGAGCCGTGGACCTACGGCGAGGACGTCTTGATCAATGCGCGCGACTATATCGGCCTGCGCTACAAGCTGCTGCCTTACCTGTATTCGACCTTCCACGAGGCGAGCAGCAGCGGCTTGCCGCCGATGCGCAGCCTGGCGATCGATTACACGCACGACGCCATGATCTACCGCGGCGAATTCCAGAACCAGTACCTGTTCGGCCCTGCCTTCCTGGTCGCGCCTTTCGAGGGCGAGAAGCAATTCGGGAAAATCTATTTCCCGTCCGGCAAATGGTATCGTCTGTACGATGACACCCCGCAGGAAGGCGGCCAGGAGAAGATCGTGGAGCTCTCGCCCACGCGCCTGCCAGTGTATGTGAAGGCCGGCAGCATCGTGCCGATGCAGTCACTGGTGCAGTCGACGTCCGAGAAGCCGTCCGACACGCTGGCGCTGCACGTCTACCAAGGCGACACAGCCACCCAGTTCGTCTATTACGAAGACGACGGCTCCAGTTTCGGCTACCAGAAGGGCGAGTACCATCAACGCACGATCAGCTTCGAGCCGGCCACGCGCCGCATTGTGTTCGGCGCGGTGGAAGGCAGCTATCGGTCGAAATTCAAGCTTGTCGACATCATCCTGCACGGCTTCGGCAAGACCGGCGGGACCGTCTCGTTCATCGATCCGGCGTCCGGCCAGGGGGCGGCCGACGAGCAGTGCAAGATTGGCAGTATCGTAGTCAACAACGACAGCAAGCAGTTCGCGGTCGCTTATTAAACGTCGCATCCGAGGCCGGGGACCAACCCGGCCCAACACTTTTGGGGACACCAGAATGCAAGCATCTTCAACCAAACCAAGGCTCTCGTTCTGGCAGCTGTGGAACATGAGCTTCGGCTTTTTCGGCATTCAGTTCGGTTTCGCGCTGCAGACCGCCAACACCAGCCGCATTTTCTCGACGCTGGGCGCGGAACTCGACAGCCTGGCCATCCTGTGGCTGGCCGCGCCGTTGACCGGCATGCTGGTGCAGCCCATCATCGGCCACCTGTCCGACCACACCTGGGATGACAAATGGGGTCGCCGCCGTCCGTTCTTCTTCGTCGGCGCCATACTCGCTTCGCTGGCGCTCGTGCTGATGCCCAATTCGACAGTGCTGTGGATGGCCGTGCTGGTGCTATGGCTGATGGATGTGTCGATCAACATTTCGATGGAGCCGTTCCGCGCCTTCGTCGGCGACAAGCTCAACGCCTCGCAGCAGACTGCCGGCTTCGCCATGCAAACCTTCTTCATCGGCTGCGGCGGCGTGATCGCCTCGCTGCTGCCGACCATCTTCACCGACTACCTCGGCGTGAGCAACCAGGCCATCGGTGGCGCCATCCCCGACACCGTGCGCTATTCGTATTATGTGGGCGCGACCGCCTATGCGCTGGCAGTGATGTGGACCGTGTTCAGTAGCGACGAGATCGCACCGGTGGACAAGGCCCAGTTCCAGCGCGACCGCGCCGCCAATATGGGCATGCTCAAGACCAGCGCAGCGATCCTGCGCGGTTTCGTAAAAATGCCGAAGACCATGCTGCAGCTGGCGTTGGTGCAGTTCTTCAGCTGGGTCGCGCTGTACGCGATGTGGGTCTACACCACGCCGTCCGTGGCCGACAACGTGTTCCACACCGTCGATGGCAAATCGGCGGCGTTCCAGGACGGCGGCAACTGGGTCGGCATCATGTTCGCAGTGTATGGCGGCGTGTCGGCGCTGGCGGCGTTCGTGCTGCCGGTGTTTGCCCGCCATACCAGCCGCAAGACGGTCCACATGGT
This sequence comes from Pseudomonadota bacterium, assembly GCA_040390195.1. Lineage (GTDB taxonomy): Bacteria > Pseudomonadota > Gammaproteobacteria > Burkholderiales > Burkholderiaceae_D > Telluria_A. Next base: position 89,044 of record JAZJYV010000035.1, read on the forward strand.
TTGCCTGATCATCGGCGGCCTGAGCCTGGCGAGCATCAGCGCCATCGGCAGCAAGCAGATGATGCTCGCGCCCATGATTGGCGTGGGCATCGCCTGGGCCAGCATTCTTACGATGCCTTACGCCATCCTGGCCGGATCGCTGCCGCCCAGCCGCATGGGCTACTACATGGGCCTGTTCAATTTCTTCATCGTGGCGCCGCAGATCGTCGCCGGCCTGGTGCTGGGGCCGATGGTCAAGTACCTGTTCGCCAGCCGCCCGGTCGGTGCCCTGGTGATCGGCGGTACCTGCATGGTGCTGGCCGGCTTGTTCTCGCACTTCATCACCGATAACGCCGAGGCGGCCGAGTAAGCCATGAAATTTTCCGTACTCGCCACCTCCCTCGCGATCGCCTGCGCCTGCGCGCAGGCGGCACCCAAGGCCTTCACCTGGGACAACGCCACCGTATATTTCCTGCTGACGGACCGCTTCAACAATGCCGATCCGTCCATCGACCACGCATACGGACGCAAGGACGACGGCGCACCGCTGCGCGGCTACCTGGGCGGCGACCTGAGAGGCGTCACGGCCACGATCAAGTCGGGCTACTTCAAGGACCTGGGCGTGGATGCGATCTGGATCACGCCGCCGGTCGAGCAGATTCACGCCAGCACGGACGAGGGCAGCGGCAAGTCCTATGGCTTCCACGGTTACTGGGCGCGCGATTTCACCAGCGTGGACGCCAACCTCGGCACCGAAGCCGATCTGCGCGAGCTGGTCGACACGGCGCATGCAAACGGCATCCGCATGATCCTTGACGTGGTGATGAACCACACCGGACCGGTCACCGAGGCCGACCCGGTGTGGCCGCCCGAATGGGTGCGCGAGGGACCGGCCTGCACCTACAAGGACGCCGCCTCCACCATCGACTGCGTGCTGGTCAAGAACCTGCCCGACTTTCGCACCAACAGCAACGAGCCGGTGGCGCTGCCAGCCGCGCTGGTGGCCAAATGGAAGGGCGAGGGGCGCTACGAGCGCGAGGTCGGCGAGCTTGACGCGTTTTTCAAGCGCACCGGCTTTCCGCGCGCACCACGCTACTACCTGATCAAATGGCACGCCGACTGGGTGCGCAAGTTCGGCTTTGACGGTTTTCGCGCCGACACGGTCAAGCACGTCGAACCAGGTGTATGGAAAGACCTGAAGCAGGTGGCCAGCGCCGCCTTCGAGGAGTGGAAGCACGCCAACCCGGCCAAGCGCCTGGGCGACGACAAGTTCTGGATGACGGCCGAGGTGTACAACTATGCGCTGCGCGACGGTCACAAGTTCGATCTGGGCGGTGGCACCGTGGTCGATTACTACGCCAACGGCTTCGACAGCATGATCAATTTCAGTCTCAAAAGCGACGCATCGAAAGGCTACGAGGCAGTGTTTGGTGCCTATTCGGCGGCCTTGAACGGGCCGCTCAAGGGCTATTCGGTGCTCAATTATGTGAGCTCGCATGACGATGGCGCGCCCTTTGACGCGGCGCGCAAGCGGCCGTTCGAGAGCGCCAACCTGTTGTTGCTGGCGCCGGGCGCGGCGCAGATTTACTACGGCGACGAGACGGCGCGCCGGCTCGACGTCGAAAGCGCCAGTGGCGACGCCAGGCTGCGCTCGTTCATGAATTGGGACGAATTGGCCGCCAACGTCCAGCGCGACGGCTACCGCATCGCCGAGGTGCGCCAGCACTGGAGCCGGCTTGGCCTGTTCCGCCATGCGCATCCGGCGGTCGGCGCCGGCGTGCACCGCAAGCTGCAGGACAAGCCGTACACCTTCGCGCGCAGCTACGGCGGCGACCAGGTGGTGGTGGCGCTCGATTTGCCGACCGACCGCGCCACGCCGGTGACGGTAGCCGGCGTGTTTCGCGACGGCGAGAAAGTGCGCGACGCGTATTCCGGCCAGCGTGCGGTGGTGGCCGGGGGCATGGCGCGCTTTGATGCCCATGAGGCGGTGCGGTTGATCGAACGGGACTGATTCCGGATGCGCTCGAAAGGTGGAAGGCGCTGCGCTTTTCCACCCTACGGCCCGCAACCACGGGAATCGTAGGGTGGAAAAACGGAGCGCCTTCCACCTTTTCGGCGCCACAATTTTGGTGTGTTTCGAACAATAGGGTATGCTACGCGCGACCTTGCCCTATTTGACCGCGATGACCAAACAAATCGAACCAGAACCAAAGTACAGCCGCACGGCCTACGCCGACGGTCCACGCCTGCTGGCCGACATCGGCGCCACGCACGCCCGTTTTGCGCTCGAAACCGCACCCGGCGTGCTGCGCTCGGTGCGCGTTCTCAAGTGTGACGACTTCGACGGCATCGTGCCGTTGCTGCGTTTTTACCTGGCCGACCACGCCGGGATCCGCCTGAACCACGCCGCCTTCGCGCTGGCCAATCCGATCAGCGGCGACCAGATCCGCATGACCAACCGCGACTGGCGCTTCTCGACCGACGAGGTACGGCGGGAGCTGGGCCTGAACACACTATTGATCGTCAACGACTTCACCGCGCTGGCGATGTCGCTGCCCGGCCTGTCCGGTTCCGACCTGCTGCAGGTCGGTGGGGGCGCCCCGGCCACCAACGCCGTGATCGGCGTGCTCGGGCCGGGCACCGGCCTGGGCGTGTCGGGCGTGATCCCGACCCTGGACGGCTTCGTCACGCTCGGCAGCGAAGGCGGCCACGTCAACTTCGCGCCGGCCGATGAACGCGAATTCGCGATCCTGCAATTTGCCTGGAGCGAGTGGTCGCACGTTTCGAACGAGCGCCTGATCTCCGGTCCCGGCATGGAGATCATCTACCGCGCGCTGGCCAGGCGCAACGGCCTGACCGTGACGCCGCGCAGCTCGCCCGAGATCATCAGCGGCGCGCTGGAAGAGCGCGACCCGCTGTGCATCGAAGTGCTCGACTGCTTTTGCGGCATGCTCGGCGGCGCTGCCGCCAACCTGGCCGTCACGCTGGGCGCGTTCGGCGGCGTGTTCATCGGCGGGGGCATCGTGCCGCGCATGGCCGAATGGTTCGCCAGCTCGAGTTTTCGCGCGCGCTTCGAGGCCAAGGGACGCTTCACCGACTACCTGGCGCAGATTCCGACCTACGTGATCATGACACCGAACCCGGCCTTCAACGGCGTGGCCACGATCCTGTCCGAGCATTTGCGCGGGCGCAGTGGCGCCAACACGCTGATGGAGCGGGTCCAGCACCTGCAGCACGAATTGTCGCCCGCCGAACAGCGCGTGGCCACGCTGGTGCTCGAACATCCGCGCAAGGTGCTGGGCGAGCCGATCGCCGAAATCGCGCGCCTGGCCGACGTCAGCCAGCCGACCGTGATCCGCTTCTGCCGCTCGCTCGGCTTCCTGGGCCTGGCCGACTTCAAGCTCAAGTTCGCCAGCAGCCTGACCGGCACCATTCCCGTTCGCCACAGCCAAGTGCGGGTGTCCGACAGCACGCATGACCTGTCGGCCAAGGTGATCGACAACACCGTCTCGGCGATCCTGAAATTCCGCGACCAGCTCGACGTGATCTCGATCGACCGCGCCATCGCCCTGCTGCGCAAGGCGAACCGGGTCGAGTTCTACGCGATGGGCAATTCGCGCGTGGTGGCGCTTGACGGCCAGCACAAGTTCTTCCGGTTCCGGATCCCGACTTCCGCCTACGGCGACTCGCACCTGTTCAAGCTGGCCGCCGAACTGCTCAGCCCGGGCGACGTGGTGATCGCCATTTCCAATTCGGGCCAACTGCCCGAACTGCTGGCCGCGGTCGACGCGGCGCGCGCCGCCGGCGCCGACGTCATCGCCATCACCAGCAGCAAGTCGGCGCTGGCCAAGCGCGCCACCGTGTGCCTGGCGGTCGATCACAGCGAGGACAGTTCGAGCTTCCTGTCGATGATCTCGCGCGTGCTCCAGTTGCTGCTGATCGATATCATGTCAGTCGGGATTTCGCTTGGTGCCCAGGAGGGCGACGCCGCGGCCGAGACGCGCCGCATGCTGATTTCGCACCTCGACATCTGAGTACTACTCGACGAAGACCACCGCCGTGCGCGGCGGGATGCTGAAGCTGCCCGTCGCGCGCTCGTAGCGCGCCTCGCGCACGCGCGCATCGGCCGTCTGCGCCGGGTGCAGGCGGTAGGGCTTGCCCTTCTCCGGGGCCAGCACCAGCGTGTGCGCCACCTTGTCCACATTGATGAAGTAGCTAATGCCCTTGAAGGCGGCGCCTGGATAGCCGCGCCCGTCGAGATGGGCCGCGATCACGGTGGGCTCTTGCTGCGAGCCGGTGTTGAAGAAGCGCAGGCGCTCACTGATATCGCTCGCGCTGCGCATCCGGAACAAGGTGGAGCTGGCGCGAAGCTTCAACAGGTCGCGAAACACGTCGCGCGCAAACGCGATGTCCGCCGGCGCGGGCTTCATCGCCGGATTGGCCAGCAGCGGCTTGATCAGGCCGTAATCCTTGCCGTTGGCCTCGGCCGGCGGCGCGCCGCTGCCGAAGTAGTTGTCCTGGTAGCTCCAATCGATGCGATTGAACCAGTCGCCTGAATTGAAGCTGTCGCGATCGAGCGACTTCGAGCGCAAGGTGTCGACGCCGGCGTGAAAGTAGGCAACGCCCTGGCTGAAGGCGTTGATCGCCGCGCCCAGCATCTGCACGCGCGCGCGCTCGGCGCCGCTGGTGGCCAGCGGCAGCTTGAACACGTTGATGTCGTACAGGGTCTGGTTGTCGTGGTTCTCGACGTAGTTGACCGCCTCGCCCGGCGCACTGGCGTAGCCGGCCGGCTGGCCGTTGTAGTCGATTTCCTGCAACTGGCGCATGCTGTCCTGCCAGGTCTGCAGCCGGTAGTTGCGCACCGACCCGGCCAGGCCGACCCGAACCATGTCCGCCGCCTGCATCAGCTCGGAACGTGGGCGGGCGCCGGCCCGCGCGTTCGGATCGTAGACCAGGCCGTTGATGTAGCCTTGTTGTGTGATCAGCTTCTCGCCCGAGTCGCTCGACGAGCCGCCGCGCACCGCGTCGCGCGCGCGGTCGCTGAAGGTGCCGATGCCGCTGCCGCCCAGCGAGAGCTGGGACGCCTGTACGAAGCGCGCGCCGTTGGCCACCTCACCGAAATTCCAGCCTTCGCCAATCAGTTGCAGGTGGCGGCCGGCGGCGCGGTCCACGCCCGATTGCAGCTGCTCCATCGTGGCGCGCGGCTGGTGGCCCATCAGGTCGAAGCGGAACGAATCGATCTTGTAGTCGCGCGCCCAGACCACCGCCGAATCGATCATCAGCTTGCCCATCATGAGGTTTTCGGTGGCGGTGTTGTCGCAGCAGCTTGAGCGCTCGATGACGCCGGCCGCGTTCAGGCGGTGGTAGTAGCCCGGCACGATCCGGTCGAGCACCGATTTCTCTTTTTGACCGGCCGTGAAGGTATGGTTGTAGACCACGTCCATCCCGACCCGCAAGCCGGCGCGGTGCAGCTGCATCACCATCTGTCGAAATTCGAGGATGCGGCGCGCGCCATCGGCCGGGTTGCTGGCGTAGCTGCCTTCCGGCGACGTGTAGTGGAAGGGATCGTAGCCCCAATTGAAGCAGTCGGTCTCCGCTGTTTTCCGGATCAGCGCCTGTTGCGCTTCGCTGTCGGGAGCGCCTTCGGGCATGGGCAGCGCGCAGCCGTGCTCGGGTACGCTGCCGATGTCGTACACCGGCAGCAGGTGGATATCGGTCAGGCCGGCGCGGGCGAGTGCGGCAAGGTGCCGCATGCCGTTCGATCCGGTTTCGGTAAATGCGCCGTATTTGCCGCGCTTGGCAGCGCTGACACTGGTGTCATTGATCGAAAAGTCGCGCACATGCAGTTCGTAGACCACCATGTCGGTTTGGGCTTTGACCTTGCGCGGGGCGGGCGTGCTGTCCCAGCCGGCCGGTGTCAAAGCCGGGGCGGCCAGGTTCGCAATGTAGCTGCGTTTGGAATCGGTTGTCAGGCTCAGCGAGTATGGGTCAGTGACGCCATTGCGCACCAGGCCGACGCCATCGACGAGCACATCGACCAGGTATTTGTAGTAGTGCCCGCTCAAATCTGCCGGCATGTTTGCCTGCCAGCTGCCGTTGGCGGCGTCGAACTGCATTGCCTTGATGGCCGTGGCACCGCTGTCGCCGCTCGCATAGGTGCAGACGGCAACGGCTTGCGCGGTTGGTGCCCAGAGTTTGAAGCTGGTGTGCTGGTGCGCGGGGGTGGCGCCAAGGTCGGCGATGCCGCCTGCTGCCGCATACAGGTCGTCCAGCGCGCCTGCCGCTTGCAGGCGGGTGGCGGCGAGCACCGTGCCATCGGGCGCCTCGTGGACCATCACCAGCTGTTGGCGGTGCAGCGCCGGCAGATCGGCCGCGGACACGGTCAGCAGCGCGCCTTTGCCGGCGTAGTCAAACCTTGCTGCGGGCGCCGGCAGCGCTCCGGTGAATTGGGTCAGCGCCAGCGCACCGTCGGCACCCTTGATTTGCTTGTCGACGATGGCAATTGTCCCGTTGGCAGCGTGATACAGCTTGAAAACGCCGCTCGCCTCGACTCCCGGCCAGAGCGCCAGGTGCCGGTTGAGCCAAAGGGCGCGTGCTTCGAGGCTGCCTGCGGCCGGCCGTAATGTGGTCGCGAAAGCGGCGTCGTTGCAGTTCTCGAGCGTGGCGGCGCCGGCATGCGAGACGCACAAGGCGGCCGCGAGGACTAGGGGAATGCTGCGGGTCATCGACGAATCTCCAGGTAAGAGCGCGCAGGTTAAGTAAGGAAATTACATAAAATTTCACGTCATCTCTGCGAGACTCTCACAATGGTAGCTCAATTATTGTACTAATACTACGCTCCATTGAAATTCGAAGGGTGTGGAAAAACGCAACACCTTCCGCCATTTCCGGAATCAACGCGACGCACGCAACCGTCGTTCCCGCGCAGGCGGGAACCCATGTGCCGCCGAATCAGACGCGGGGCGTGGCTTCCCACCTCGCGGAAACGACGAATCAATTGTTCGATGTATTCGCAGGTGGTATGTCGTCACATGCTGCGGTAGTAGTCGACCATTGGATAGCGTTTCGCATACCAGCCAAAGGCGCCGGCGGCGGCGAACGCGAACGCGGCAAAGAAGTACATCTGGAACGCCATCACGCTGTAGCCGCTGCCGGCGATGTGCCCAAGCACTGCATCGTTCTTGACGCTGGCATTGACGATCAAGACCCACAAGCTGCCCATCGTATTGGCCAGGAACCAGAACGACATGATCACGCCCTTCATAGATGCGGGCGACTGGCTGTACGCGAACTCCAGGCCGGTCGCGGCCACCAGCACCTCGCCAAACGTGAGCAGGGCATATGGCAGGATCTGCCATGCCATCGACATTGGCGTGCCGTGGTCCATCGCGACCTGGATGGTGCCGATCACGATCCAGGACAAGGCCGTAAACACGATCCCGGTTGTCATCCGGCGCAGCGCCGTCGGTTCGATGCCGATCGCGCGAATCGCCTTGAGCAGCACGAGATTATTGAATGGAATGAGCAGCATCACCATCAGTGGATTGAGCGCCTGCATCTGGGCCGGCACGAACTTGAATTCGCTGCCGAACAGTGAAATCGTCGGCTGCACCATCGAATTGGCTTGCACGATCCAGGTCGATGCCTTCTGGTCGAACAGCGAGTAAAACGGCGAGACCAGGAAAAACACGATCAGGATCCGCAGCACCGCGCGCACGCCGTCGACGGCCTGGTCGCTGTGCACGCCGCGCGCACGCTCAAGCTGCATGGCGGTGCCGACGCCGCCGAATGCCAGCAGTAGTAGCAGGGCGGTGCAGGCGCCGATCACGAAACCCCATTGAAACGACATCAGCAGCGACCCGGCCGCGCCCACCACGCCAAGCGCGGCAACCATCAGCCCCGGTCTTGCCTGGCCCGGTGCCGCGCTCAGCAAGGCGGTGCGCGCAACGGCCGTAAACGAGTCCGGATCGGAGGGCGCCACCGGCACATGCACATATTTTTTGCGAGCCGACCAGAACACGACGGTGGCGATCAGCATCAGGACGCCGGGAATGCCGAACGCAACCGAGGCACCATAATTCTTCAGGAAGACCGGCATCAGCAGCGACGCGAAGAAGGAGCCGACGTTGATGGACCAGTAGAAGGCGTCATACACCATCTTGGCGCGCCCCTTGTTGGTTTGGTCGAACTGGTCGCCCACGAAGGCCGACACCAGCGGCTTGATGCCGCCTGAGCCGAGCGCGATGAGGAACAGGCCAGTGTAAAAGCCGGTCACATTGTCGTCGAAGGCAGCAAGGCAGGCATGGCCCGCACAGTACACGAGGCTGAGCCAGAACACGGTGTTGTATTTGCCGAAGAAGCGATCGGCCAGCCAGCCGCCCAGCAGCGGAAAGAAGTACACCCCGATGACGAAGGTGTGGAATACGTTCTTGGCCTCGCCCGCGCGATCGGCGATGGGCAGGAACATCAGCAGGGTCGAGATCAGGAATGGCGTCAGGATGTTGCGCATGCCGTAGAAGCTGAAGCGCTCGCAGGCTTCGTTGGCGATGATGTATGGGATCTGGCGCGGCGCGCACCCCATCCCAGTTGCAGCCTGTGGCATGTCGACTCCTGAGTTTTTTGACAAATGGCGATCCTAAGCTTTGTGTGGATAGCTGGCAACTCTTAATTCTTTGTTCTGTAGTTTGACTACTCTTTCGAATGTCTAATTATCTAACAAGTTTTTATAAGCTTTTGAATTTATTGGTTTTTAATGTCGATAGCGAGCATGCGAGGTGCATTGTCAAGTCGCGTTTTGTGATGTATATTATGTACAAAATTGTCTCCTGCCCAATTGGATCCATCATGAACAAAGAACTGTCGTTGCATTCCGAAGAGAAAACGCCATGGTGGCGCGAAGCCATCATTTACCAGGTCTACCCGCGCAGCTTCCTCGACACCAACGGCGACGGGGTGGGCGACCTGCCCGGCATCACCGCCAAACTTGATTACATCGCGCAGCTGGGCGCCGACATTGTCTGGATCTCGCCGTTCTTCACGTCGCCGATGAAGGATTTCGGCTACGACGTATCCGATTACTGCGACGTCGACCCGCTGTTCGGCACGCTGGCCGACTTCGACCAGTTGATCGCCAAGGCCCACAGCCTGGGCCTGAAAATCATGATCGACCAGGTGCTCTCGCACACGGCCGAGGTGCATCCCTGGTTCGCCGAAAGCCGCAAGAGCCGCGATAATCCGAAGGCCGAGTGGTACGTCTGGGCCGACCCGCGAGCTGACGGCAACCCACCGAATAACTGGCTGTCGGTATTCGGCGGCTCGTCGTGGCAATGGGACAGCCGGCGCAAGCAGTACTACCTCCACAACTTCCTGGTCAGCCAGCCGGACATGAATTTTCACCACCCCGAAGTGCAACAGGCGCACCTGGACAACCTGCGTTTCTGGCTGGCGCGCGGCGTAGACGGCGTGCGCATGGATGCCTGCAATTTTCACTTCCACGACCCAGAACTGCGCAGCAATCCGGCCGCCACCAACCGCGACACGTCGACCGTTTCGGACGTCAATCCATACGGCATGCAGGCGCATATCTACGACAAGACCCGGCCCGAGAACCTCGCCTTCCTGCAGAAGATCCGCGTGCTGCTCGATAAATTTGGTGCCGTCGCGATCGGCGAAGTGGGCGCCGACGACGCGCTCGGCGTGATGGCCGAATACACGGCCGACGGCGACAAGCTGCACATGGCGTACAGCTTCAACCTGCTCACGCCGGAGTTTTCGGCCGCGCACATCCGGCGCCAGGTCGAGGAATTCGAGGCGCGCGTGAAGGGCGGCTGGGCATCCTGGTCGGTCGGCAATCACGATAGCGTGCGCGTGATGACACGCTGGGGTGGTGCCGAGCCGACACCCAAGCTGGCCAAGCTGGTGCTGGCGATGCAGCTCTCGCTCAAGGGCACGCCCTGCCTGTACCAGGGTGACGAGCTGGCGTTGACAGAGGCTGACGTGCCGTTCGAATTGCTGCAGGACCCGTATGGAATCACGTTCTGGCCCGAGTTCAAGGGGCGCGACGGTTGCCGCACCCCGATGCCATGGACCGGCGACGCGCCGAACGCAGGTTTCACCAGCGGCACGCCGTGGCTGCCGGTGGCCGCGCCACACATCGCCGCCGCAGCCGCGTTGCAAGAGGGCGATCCGGAGTCGGCGCTGAACGTGGCGCGCAGGCTGATTGCGTGGCGCCGCACCTTGCCACAACTGACGCGCGGCGGGATCGTGTTCTTCGACGCGCCCGAACCGGTGCTGGCGCTGCGCCGTGATTGCGCCGGCCTGCCGGGCGTGCTGGCCGCGTTCAATCTTGGTCCGCTGGCGGTCACATTCGCCTGGCCGCAGGCGCAGGGAGCGCAAGCGCTGGAGGGCCATGGCCTGCCGGGCAGCGCCGCCGATGGCGTGCTCACCTTGCCGCCGTACGGTGCCTGGTTCGGCAGCGTGGCGTGTACAACTTGTGAATAGATTGAAAACCTGCGCGGGAATGACGTTTTTGTCGAGACCATGCATCGCGCTGGTGGATTGCGCTGCGCTGATCCACCCTACGAATTCGTATAAACGCCTGTTGGGGAAACCGCCGCATGAATAGTCCAGTCGAGACCGAGAAATTTGGTCGTACCGCGTTCGCCGATGGCCCACGCCTGCTGGCCGATATCGGCGCCACGCATGCGCGCTTCGCATTGCAGACGGCGCCCGGCGTGTTTCGCTCGGTGCGCGTTCTCAAGTGCGATGATTTTGAAGACATCGTCGCCTTGTTGCGCTTCTACCTGGCCGACCACGCTGACGTGACGCTCAACCACGCCGCGCTGGCGGTCGCCAATCCGATTAACGGCGACTCCGTGCGCATGACCAATCGCGACTGGAAATTCTCGACCGATGCGGTGCGCCGCGAACTGCACCTGCACACGCTGTTGATCGTCAACGACTTCACCGCGTTGGCGATGGCCTTGCCCGGCTTGAAGCCCGACGACCTGATGCAAGTTGGCGCCGGTACGCCGGCCGCGAACGCGGTGATCGGCGTGCTCGGCCCCGGCACCGGTCTTGGCGTGTCGGGCGTGATCCCGACCGTCGACGGCTTCGTCACGCTCGGCAGCGAGGGCGGTCACGTCAATTTCGCCCCGTCCGACGAACGCGAATTCGCGATCCTGCAATTCGCCTGGAGCGAGTGGTCGCACGTCTCGAACGAGCGCCTGATCTCCGGCCCCGGCATGGAGATCATCTACCGCGCCCTGGCCCGGCGCAACGGCGTCACGGCGGCACCACGCAGCTCGCCCGAGATCATCAGCGGTGCCCTGGACGAGCACGACGCGCTGTGCCTGGAAGTGCTCGACTGCTTCTGCGGCATGCTCGGCGGGGCGGCCGCCAACCTGGCCGTCACGCTCGGCGCGTTTGGCGGCGTGTTCATCGGCGGGGGCATCGTGCCGCGCATGGGCGAGTGGTTCGCCAGCTCGGCCTTCCGCGCGCGCTTCGAAGCGAAGGGACGGTTTTCGAACTACCTGGCGGAGATCCCGACCTATGTGATCACCACGCCCAACCCGGCCTTCCACGGGGTTGCGACGATCCTGTCCGAGCACCTGCGCGGACGCAGCGGCGCCAACACCCTGATGGAGCGGGTCCAGCACCTGCAGCATGAACTGACCCCGGCCGAGCAGCGCGTGGCCACGCTGGTGCTCGAGCAGCCGCGCCTGGTGCTGGGCGAGCCGATTGCCGACATCGCGCGCCTGGCCGAGGTCAGCCAGCCGACCGTGATCCGCTTTTGCCGCTCGCTCGGCTTCCTGGGGCTGGCCGACTTCAAGCTCAAGTTCGCCAGCAGCCTGACCGGCGCCATTCCCGTGCGCCACAGCCAGGTGCGCACGGGTGATAGCACGCACGACCTGTCGGCCAAGGTGATCGACAACACCGTCTCGGCGATCCTGAAATTTCGCGACCAGCTTGACGTGCACTCGATTGATCGCGCGATTGAACTGGTGCGACGCGCGCACCGCGTGGAGTTTTACGCGATGGGCAATTCGCGCGTGGTCGCGCTCGATGGCCAGCACAAATTCTTCCGCTTCCGGATTCCGACCTCGTCGTATGGCGATTCGCACCTGTTCACGCTGGCGGCCGAGCTGCTCAAGCCGGGCGATGTGGTGATCGCGATCTCCAATTCGGGGCGCCTGCCGGAGTTGCTGCAGGCGGTGGACGCGGCGCGCGCGGCCGGCGCCGATGTCATCGCCATCAGCAGCAGCGGTTCGCCGCTGGCCAAGAAGGCCACCGTGTGCCTTGCGGTCGATCACGCCGAGGACAGCACCACGTTCCTGTCGATGATCTCGCGCGTGCTGCAGCTGCTGTTAATTGACATCCTGTCGGTCGGCATTTCGTTGGGGTCGGAGAAACCTGACAACGACGAGCGGCGCCTGTTGATCTCGCATATGGATAGCTAGCCACACCGGTTTCGCCTAGTACGCGTCGGCGCGCTCCATCGGCTTGCTGTCCTTGCGCCACTGATCGAGCGTGATGGCCTTGTCCGACGCGGTATCGTCGACCAGGATCTCGTCGCTGTCCTGGGCCACCAGAAAACTCTCCCAGCGGTGCGCGGCGTCGCTGCCATTCTCGACGAAACTGAACTGCCAATAGCGCTTGCCGTTGACGATCTTGGGCGCCTGGTCGTATTCGATCAAGGCGCCATGCACCTTGCCACCCGAGGTTTTTTCCAGGTGCGCCGACCAGGCTTTCAGTTCCGGCAGCGCCATCAGCGCCTTCATCGCCAGCTCCTTGGTGCGCACCACTGGCGCCGCCACCACCACCGGCGCCGGTGCGGCCACCGGCGCCGTGGCCTGCGCCTGCTCGCGGCAACCGAGAATCGTGGAGGTGAGGCCGATGATCGCCATCAGGCCCAGCAGCTGTGCTTTCTTGTTCAACATGGCGTGATCCGTGTTTAATGTGCGGCAATACTAAACCAAAGATATGCGTAGAGCAACATGCTAGGGCAGCGATCCGTTCAACTTCAAATGCAGGTCAAGGTAGGCGCTCAGCTCCGGGCCGGCCGCTGGCACGCCGGGTCCGCCGAGGTAGCGCTCGACCAGGCGCAACAGCAGGTAGACGTAGGCCTGGCGGGTAATCGCCTTGCGCGGATTGTGGCCCTCATCAGGATCGACCAGCAGGCTCACCGGCGAGTCCTGGTCTTTCAATCGTGCCGCATACGCGCGGATGGTCGCGATTTCGACCTTGTCGTCGCGCGCCCCAGCCATGATCAGCAGCGGCTTGCGCAGCGCGCCGGCGAGGGCGGCCGGCGCCGCGTCGGAAATGCGCTTCATGGCGGCGCTGTCGCCCAGGTCGATGCCCATGTCCGCCAGCGTCATGGCGAATGGCGCATCTGCAGCTGCCGCCAGCTTCATGGTGCGCGCGAAATCGACCGGCGGCGAGAGCGCCATCCCGAACTGGAACAGCTCCGGCGTGTGGGTCAGCGCCAGCAGGGTCGAATAGCCGCCGAACGAGTCGCCCATGATGGCCAGCCGGCGCGGGTCGCCGACGCCGTGCGACTGCAGCCAGCGCACTCCATCGATGATGTCGCCCTGCACGCGGCCGTTGCCGAAGCGCGCGCCAGGCGCCAGCTGGTAGAGCAGGCCGTGCCCAGTCGAGGCGCGGAAATTCGGCTGGAATACCGCCACGCCGCGATTCACCAGCAGCTGCACCAGCGCGCTGTAGTCGCTGTCGACCCTGGACCATGGGCCGCCATGGACCATGGTCAGCAGCGGCACGGTGGCGGCATCGCGCCCGGGCGGCAGGCTCAGGTAGCCGTGCACCAGCACCCCATCGGAGGCGCGATAGTCGAGCGCGATCTTGCGCGCCAGTTGCGCTTGCGGGATCGGGTCGCCGAGCGCTTCAAGGACCGGCTCGAAGCTGCGCCGCGCAGGGTCGTACAGCCAATAACGCTCTTGTGATAATTGCGCGCCGCGTTCGGTCAGCAGCCAGTGCCGCGTGCTGGCGCTCACGCTGATGTTCGAGTCGGGAAAGCGCCGCTCAATGTCGACGCCGGCCTGGCGCGCGGCGGCGCTCAGTCCAAGATTGCGGCGGCGCGGCGCATCGTAGACCGCGAACAAGGGCTTGCCGCTGCCTGGCGCGAGCAGCACCTGGCGCAGGTCGGCCAGCGCCAGCGGATCGCTGTGCAGGAGCCGGCTGTTGCCTTGGGCGAGGTCAAATTCGAACAAGGCCCTGCGGTCATCGTCGCGGTTGGCGATCATGGCCAGCCGCGTGCCGTCGAGGGCAACCAGGCTGCAGGCGCGCAAGCGTTTGCAGCGCGTCACTTCACTCCATTTTCCGCCTTGCCGACGCTGGACGCTCTGTTCGAAATTGTCGTCGCGCGTGATAATGACGGCAAGCTGGCCATCGGCGTCAAGCAGGAAGTCAAGCAGCTTGCCTGGGCCTTCATACAGTTCTTCGCGGCTGCCGTCCGCGGCCAGGCGGGTCAGTTGATAGCGCATGGCGGCGCGGTCGAATTGTTCAACCAGCACATGGCGTGCGCGGCGCGGATCGCGCGCCACGAACTTCTGCTCGAGCCTGGAATCGAAGGCCGCAATTGTGCTCACGGCGCCATCCTGGACCGAGAGTGCCTGCAAGCCGTCAACGCCTGCCAGGAACAGCACGACACTGTCGTTCGACCAGTGCAGTTCCTGGCGCGCGACGTTGGCGGACAGGCGCTTCGTTGCACCGCTGGCGAGGTTCAGCACATTCACGCTGGCGCCCTGGCCGTCGGTTTCCTGATACGCCAGCCAGGCGCCGTTTGGCGACAACGTGACGTCGCGCACGCGCGAGCGGCGGCTCAACGCTTCCTCAGTGAGTTCTGGCGGCGCCGGCAAGGCGCGGTTCACGGCCAAGGCCTTGCGCAGCTCAGGCAGGGATTCTACGGTAGCCTGCGCCGGTGTCCAGGCCAGGCAGGCGAACAGCAGGATCGTAAAAAAATGAGCGCGCGCGGGCCGTGCCCCGCTTCGATGTGGGGTGTTCATGCGATTCCTTCGATGGATGAAAGTCAGTTCAATGCGAGGGCATTGCGTGGTGGTGCCAGCGCCTGCGGGGCGCGCCCTTGCAGGGCCATCAGGCTTAGCAGGGCTGGGGCGCCGAGCAGCATGCAGGCTGCGGCCCAGGCCAGTTTGTGGCGCCGGGAAGCCTGGCAGCGACCCAGCCACCAGCAGGCGGCCAGCGCCGATGCCAGCGCCGTCGCGAGCGCCGCGGCCCATACCTGCGAGGGACGCGGATACAGCAGTGGATGAAGGAAGCGGTTCTCGCCTCGATCAAGCAGGCGGCCATCTTCGAACAAGACTGGCGGCAGCGCGAGCGCTGCATACATGAGCGGCGAGACCCACCATTCGCGGTGCTCGAACAGGGGCGGGAAATCGTGTGTCAAGGCGCGCCGCGCGATTGGCTCGACGGGCCCGTCGGCATGCGCCAGCATGATCACCTGGGCGGCGTCCGGTGCGCCGTCGAGCATGTTGCGGCCGAAACTGAACGAGACCATCTTGCCCTCATCCAGTCCGGCCAGGTCGATGCGATACAGCTCGCTGAGCGGACCGGGCAGGGCGACGCTGTAGCGCAGTTGTAGCTGGCCCGGCGGAGAATCCGGCGCTGGCTCCGCGTAGGCAAGCAAACGCAGATTGGTGATCACATACAGCAAGCCTTCACCACCATGCCGGATCGAATAGGGGGTCGTCGCGGTCAGCGTTTCAGGTGCCTGCAGCTCGATCAGCGTCGCCAGGCGCCCGCTCTGCGGATCGTAACGCAAGAGGCGCTGCGCTGTCGTGATGTAGTCGGCATGCGGTTCCGGGACCGTCGGAAAGCGCGCGCTGTCGCCCAGGCCATTCAGGCCCAGCCAGCCGCGCTCTTGCGAGGTGAAAATGTCGCGTCCGTGAAAGCGCATGGCGTCGTGGCTGAAGGTCCATTCGATGTGGTTCTTCTTGTCGGTCCAGCGCAGGTCGTTGAGGTTGCTGACCTGGTGGCGCACCGGACGCTGGAGTCCGGACGGTTCGATATTTGGAATCGGCAGCTGTGCGACCTGGCGCCGCCACTGCACGGCGCGGGCGTCAGTGCTGGAGGCGAGACCTTGCAGGAGAAGGTCCCTGCCTTCGGCCCGCGTCAGTTCGATGAAGCCGCCGGCCGGCGCCAGCGGCCGGTTCAAAGGGTGCACGCCGCAGACGATTTGCACATTCTGGAACAGCAGCGAGCCGCCCCAGGCCAGCGCAAAATAGAAGCCAAGCTGCAGCGGCAGCGCGCCCAGCGCCAGGCCCCAGCCGGTTGGCGGCGCGCCGCGGTTTGGCTTGAATCGGCCCAAGGCGATCACGGTCAGCGCGATCAGGCACAGTGCAATGGGCAGCATCATCAAGGGACCGGAGGCGAGGCGCCCCAACAGCACGATGGGCAGCAGCAGGATCGCGATTGCGGTGCGCTTGGGGGAGAGCATCACGTAGCTGCCGGCCAGCCAGGCCATCGCGCACATGCATACCAGTTGCAGCACCAGCAGATAGTGGCGCAGGTCGACCGTGCGCGCGCTGAACGCATCGAGGGCGGCCACCGCCAGCAGGGCAGGCAGGCCCACCGCGAACAGGATCAGCG
Source organism: Pseudomonadota bacterium (assembly GCA_040390195.1). Lineage (GTDB taxonomy): Bacteria > Pseudomonadota > Gammaproteobacteria > Burkholderiales > Burkholderiaceae_D > Telluria_A. Next base: position 105,643 of record JAZJYV010000035.1, read on the forward strand.
CAGCCGAAGCCATGCCGAGGGCGCCGAATATGGCGCGCGGCGACAGCGGCCGGTGCAGCAGCCAGATCCATCGGCCCGGCTGGCGGTAGCTGCCGAACTGGATCAGCCCAAAAGCGAAGGCGCTCAGCAGGTAGACCAGCAGCGCAAGCACGTGGGCTTCACGGTTCCATTGCAGCACTTCGCCGATGCGGTTCAGGTACAGCTGCAGCAGCAGGTGCACGACGGCGAAAATCAGGGCGGCGTTCTTGAAGCGCCGGCATTCGTTCAGGAAGAGCTCGCGCATGGTGTTCCTTATGCGGCGGCCGCGATGGGCGCCGTGGCGATGTGGCCGCGCGCCAGGAAGCCGTTCACGGCCCGTTCCAGGCTGACCGGCATGCTGCTGGCCGAACGCGCGCCCAGCAGGCGCAGGCGGGCGCCGAAATCGTCGCCCTGGTCGAATACCATGAAATGGCTCAGGCCGTCGATGCACTGCAGCTGCAGCACGCCCGGCAGGTGGCGCGTGTCCGGCTGTTGGAAGGCAAACTCGGCCACCCACAGCCGTACCCGCTCGCAAAATTCGAACGGCGCCGACATGTGGCGCAGCCCACCCCGTTCGAGAATGATCAGATTGTCGGCCACCCGTTCAATTTCCTCCATCTGGTGCGAGCAGTAGATGACGGTCGACTCGGCGCCCGCGTTCGACAGCATCAGCGCTTCGAGAAAGGCGCGCTTGGCCACCACGTCCAGCCCGAGGGTCGGTTCGTCGAGAATCAGCAGTTCCGGGCTTTGCGCCAGCGCCAGCGCCAGGTTCACGCCGGCCCGCTCACCACGCGAGAGCTCGCCGACTTTCTGGTCGGGCAGCACGTTGAAATTGCGGACCACCTCGTCGTAGCGCGCCTGGCGCCACTGCGGGTACTGGCGGCGCTGCATGGCGCACAAGTGGTCGATGCGCATCGAGCCGGGCAGGGTGTGTTCCTCGTTGACGAAGCCGATGCGCGCGCGCAGCGCGGGCGTGAGTGCGTCACTGGCGCAGCCGAGGACATGGGCACTGCCGGCACTGGCCTGCTCGAAGCCGAGCAGCACCCGGAACAGGGAAGACTTGCCGGCACCGTTGGCGCCGATGATGGCGTGGATGCCGCCGCGCGCCACGTTCAAGGTCAGGTGATCGAGCGCCAGCTTGCGCTTGAATTGCAGGCACAGGGCGTCGGTCTGGATGATGAAATCGCTCATGCTGTCGGTTCAGGCGGATTTGCGGGGAAAGCACAGGGCCAGTTCGCCTGCCACCCGGTCCACGATGGCCGTGCTTGGGTAGTCGAGCCCGATCACGTCGCCGACGAAGCGCTGCACCGCTTCCCCGAGGCGGCGCTCACGCTCCTGGTCGGACAGGCGCTGGCGCGGCGCGGCGACGAACAGGCCCAGGCCGGCGCGCGCATCGAGCCAGCCCTCGGCGCTCAGTTCGGCGTAGGCCTTGGCGACGGTGTTCGGGTTGATATGGAGTTGTTGGGCCAGGCCGCGCACGCTGGGCAGGGTAGCGCCGATGGCCAGTTCGCCGCTGGCAATCTGGCGCCGCACGCCATCGACAATCTGGCGGTTGATCGGGCGCGGGTCACCGGTGACGATGTGCAGCATCAAGGCAGTACGACGGCTCATGGGGTTTCCTTAACTGTACTATTACGGTTGGTACAGTAGCACCGGCGCCTTAGCCGGTCAAGCAACTTCGAAATACCTTGCAATTCGAAAAAAACGAGTTAAGATATATCGTACTCAGATATATCTTATGGAGATTCCCATGTTCAGATTCCTGCGCCATGCCCACCACTTTCAAATGCACCTGCAGCGCCACCACCATGGCGGCGGCCGCGGTCCCAAGATGTTCGACGCTGGCGCGATGCGCTACGTGGTGCTGCACCTGATCGCCGAAAAGCCGCGCCACGGCTACGAGCTGATCAAGGAAATCGAGCTGCTGGCCGGCGGCAGCTACGCGCCCAGCCCCGGCGCGATCTATCCCTTGCTGGCGCTGCTGCTCGACCTGGGCCACATCGACAGCTCGGCCGACGGCAACAAGAAACTGCACAGCATCACCGCCGAGGGCAGCGCCTTCCTGGCCGAGAACGGCGCCTTGGTCGAGGCCGTGCTGGCCCGCCTGCGCAGCCCTGGCGAGGGGCGCGGCGACCTGCGCGTGGTCTTGCACGAGCTGAAAATGGCGGTCGTCGAGCAGGCCCGCAGCTCGCACCACGACGAGGCGCGCATGGCGCAGATGGCCGATATCATCAAGCGTGCGCTGGCCGAGGTTGTCGAACTGGGACGCGCATGACATCGACGCCGCTCACTGCGCAACGCGAAACGCTGCTGCTCTGGCTGCTCGCCCTGACCCAGTTCACCGTCATCATGGACTTCATGGTGATGATGCCGCTCACGCCGCAGCTGATGCGCGCGTTCGACGTCGGCCCGGCCGCCGTGTCGGGCGCAGTGTCGATCTATGCCTGGTGCGCCGGCCTGTCCGGCCTGCTCGCGGCCACCTATGTCGACCGCTTTTCGCGCAAGGGCCTGTTGCTGACCATGTTCGGCCTGTTCGCCCTGTCCAACCTGGCGTGCGCACTGGCGCCCAGTTTTCCCGCGCTGCTGGTGGCGCGTGCCTTTGCCGGCCTCAGTGGCGGCGTGCTCGGCTCGATCATCATGTCCATCATTGCCGACGTGATTCCGGCCCAGCGCCGCGGCGCCGCCACCGGCATCGTGATGACGTCCTTCGGCATGGCCGCCGTGGCCGGCGTGCCGACCGGGGTGTTGCTCGGCGCGCATTACAACTGGAGCGCGCCGTTCCTGCTGCTGGTGCTGTTCTCGGTCGTGATCTGGGGCGGCGCGCTGTTCGTGATGCCGCGCCTGGACGCCCACCTGGCCGGCGAACGGCGCGCCCTGTCCGACATCGTGCCCGATTTGCTGGGCCTGTTCATGGTGCGGCGCCAGCGCGACGCTTTCCTGCTGTCGGGCACGAACATGCTGGGCGCGATGATGGTCATTCCCTTCATTGCGCCGGTGCTGGTGGGGAACCTCGGCGTGCGGCCGGTCGACATGACCTGGGTCTATCTGGCCGGCGGGGCGGCGGCCCTGCTCAGCGCGCGTTTCCTGGGGCGCCTGAGCGACCGTATCGGAGCGCGCCAGATGTACCGCCTGGCGGGCATCTGGTCGATGGTGCCGGCACTGCTGCTGACGCACCTGGTGGCGCTGCCGATGGCCGTGATCGTGCTGTGTTTCGTGCTGTTCATGACAGCCATGTCGGCCCGCAATATCCCGATGCAGGCGCTGTTGACCACGATTCCGGAACCGGCGCGGCGCGGTGCTTTCCTGAGCGTTAATTCGGCGGTCCAGCAGCTGGGCACCGGCCTGGGCGCGTGGCTGGGCGGCCTGCTGCTCACCAGCGACGCGGCCGGCCATGTCGCCAACTACGGCGTCAACGGCTGGTGTGCGGCGGCGGTGGCGCTGTTTGCCGCGCTGTGGGTGGGGCGCCTGCGCGTTGCACCGGCGCCGTTGGCGAGCGCCGCTAGCGCTTGAGATCTGTAGGACGCAATCCCCAAGGGGCCGAGCGTCACGAGCTTGTAAACAACCGTCGTTTCGAGCGGCTGCGCTTGCAAAAAAAAATGGCCGGCTTCGCGAGAAGCCGGCCATTTCTTTTTGCAATATGGAGGCGCCGCGAACGGCGCCCCGGGGCAATTACATCATGCCGTCCATGCCGCCCATGCCACCCATGCCGCCCATGCCGCCGCCCATGCCGCCAGCTGCCTTGTCTTCGGCTTGCTCGCACACCATTGCGTCGGTGGTGAGCATCAGGCCGGCGATCGATGCGGCGTTTTGCAGCGCCGAACGGGTCACCTTGGCTGGATCGAGCACGCCCATTTCGACCATGTCGCCGTAGGTGCCGTTCGCCGCGTTGTAGCCGTAGTTGCCGCTGCCAGCCAACACGGCTGCCACGACAACCGACGCTTCTTCGCCAGCGTTTTGCACGATCATGCGCAGTGGCTCTTCCATCGCGCGCAGCACGATCTTGATGCCGGCTTCCTGGTCAGGATTGTCGCCCTTGACCATGATGTTGGCACGTGCGCGCAGCAGGGCCACGCCGCCGCCAGGAACGATGCCTTCTTCCACGGCAGCGCGGGTTGCGTGCAGTGCATCTTCCACGCGGGCTTTCTTTTCCTTCATTTCGACTTCGGTGGCAGCGCCAACCTTGATCACGGCAACGCCGCCGGCCAGCTTGGCCACGCGCTCTTGCAGCTTCTCACGGTCATAGTCCGACGTCGCCTCTTCGATCTGCACGCGCACCTGCTTGACGCGCGCTTCGATCGATTCAGCCTGGCCGGCACCGTCGATGATGATGGTGTTTTCCTTGCCCACTTCAACGCGCTTGGCTTGGCCCAGTTCGGCCAGCGTGACTTTTTCCAGCGTCAGGCCGACTTCTTCGGCGATCACCTGGCCGCCGGTCAGGACAGCGATGTCTTCGAGCATGGCTTTGCGGCGGTCGCCGAAGCCTGGTGCCTTGACGGCGCAGGTTTTCAGGATGCCGCGGATGTTGTTGACCACCAGCGTCGCCAGGGCTTCGCCTTCGATGTCTTCGGCGATGATCAGCAGTGGACGGCCAGCTTTTGCAACTTGCTCCAGGATTGGCAGCAGATCGCGGATGTTCGAGATCTTCTTGTCGCACAGCAGCACGAACGGATTGTCCTGGATGGCAACTTGCTTGTCCGGATTGTTGATGAAGTACGGCGACAGGTAGCCGCGGTCGAACTGCATGCCTTCAACGATGTCGAGTTCGTCGTTCAGCGACTTGCCGTCTTCCACGGTGATGACGCCTTCCTTGCCCACTTTTTCCATCGCCTCGGCGATGCGCTCGCCGATCGAGTAGTCCGAGTTGGCCGAGATGGCGCCGACCTGGGCGATTTCCTTGGTCGTCGTGCATGGCTTGGAGATCTTGGCCAGCTCTTCGACGGTGGCAGCGACTGCCTTGTCGATGCCGCGCTTGAGGTCCATCGGATTCATGCCGGCGGCCACGAATTTCATGCCTTCGCGCACGATCGCCTGGGCCAGCACGGTGGCGGTGGTGGTGCCGTCGCCGGCGTTGTCGCTGGTGCGGGAAGCGACTTCCTTGACCATTTGCGCGCCCATGTTCATGAGCTTGTCTTTGAGTTCGATTTCCTTGGCAACCGACACGCCGTCCTTGGTGACGGTTGGGGCGCCGAAGGAGCGCTCGAGCACCACGTTGCGGCCTTTCGGGCCCAGGGTGACTTTGACTGCGTTGGCGAGAATGTTGACGCCTTCAACCATCTTGGCGCGCGCTGCGTCGCCGAATACTACATCTTTAGCTGCCATGTTATTTTCTCCGTGAATTCGTGGGGATTACTTGACCAGGACGGCCATGATGTCTTCTTCGCGCATCACCAGCAGCTCGTCGCCGTCGACCTTGACGGTCTGGCCCGAGTATTTGCCGAACAGGACGCGGTCGCCGACTTTCACTTCCAGCGCGCGGACCTTGCCGTCATCCTGGACCTTGCCGTTACCGACGGCGAGGATCTCGCCCTGGTCCGGTTTTTCGGCGGCTGCATCAGGAATGATCAGGCCGGAGGCGGTTTTGGTTTCCTGGTCGAGACGTTTGACGATGACGCGATCGTGCAAAGGGCGAAGGTTCATACAAAACTCCTTAAAATTCAATGGTTTGACTAAAATGTCTGGTGCCGCTCGCGCGGCTCCGGTGGGTCAGGATGTTCATGCACTGGTGCAAGAACTAGAAAAGAGTTGTTAGCACTCTCTACCAACGAGTGCTAATTATAGGGACGGTGTCGGGTATTTTCAAGGCGCGTCTGAAGCGCCGTGTCAAAAATAGTGCAAAAGCGCCCGCCGCGGCCTTGGAAATCATGCAATCGGCGCCCCGCCGGAATTCGGGCAGCGCTTCAATAGTCGGCGCTAAGCGACTGAATCGGTTGACGGAAATTGTGGCGCGGCCCTATAGTGGCGGGATGATTTCCGAATTCCAAGACCTATCCGACAAAATCGACCGGCTCGCCGCGCTGAGCTCGGCCCTGCGCAGCGAGAATGCCCTGCTGCGCCAATCGAACGCCCTGCTCAGCGCCGAGAACGAGGCCTACATGGGACGCCTGTCCGAAGCCCAGCGCCGGGTCGAGGCGCTGCTGGCCAGCTTGCCGGGCGAACTGGCCCCCCAACCCGATGAAGCGAAAGCGATGCCATGATCCATCTCGATGTCAGCATCATGGGCCAGCCCTACCGCCTCGCCTGCAAGGAGGGCGAGGAGGCCACTTTGCAGGAGGCGGTCAGTTACCTCGACGGCAAGATGTGCGCGCTGCGCGACTCGGGCAAGGTCAAGGGCAACGACCGGATCGCGGTGATGGCCGCGCTCAGCGTGGCGGCCGAATTCCTGTCCGTGAAATCGCCGCAGGGGCCGTTTTCCGACTTGTCCATGTCCGAAGTCAAGCAAAAACTGGGCGCCATGCATACCGTGTTGGACAGCGCCCTCACGCCGCAAGAAAACCTGTTCTAAACGGCCAATTTCGTTTGACAAGAAGCGGCATCGGAGTAAACTTCGTTCCACCCTGCGGTGTTCGCCATTGCCATATATTCCTTGAACCATTTATGTGCACAGGTCGCGGAATATTGTTTGATGGGAGTGAGCGTCGCTTGTCCGACGAACCCGAAATTGAACTAACTGTGACCGCCTTGAACCATGAGGTTCGGGATGCCGGCAAGAACGGCACATGCGGGGCTTTGATTCCAAGAAGCGGTTGCTGGCATTCGATGCGCAACCGTTTTTTTTATGGGCGCAGCGAATATGGCGTATTGGTTGATGAAGTCCGAACCGGACGAGGTCAGTATCGACGACGTGCTGGCCGCCCCCGGCCGCACGGTGGCCTGGTTCGGCGTGCGCAATTATCAAGCGCGCAATTTTATGCGCGATGGCATGCGCGCCGGCGACCAGGTCCTGTTCTACCACTCCAGTTGCGCCGAGCCGGGCGTGGCCGGCATCGTCGAAGTGGTCAGCGGCGCCTATCCGGACGCCAGCCAGTTCGACCCGGCCAGCCCGTATTTCGACCCCAAGGCCACGCCTGAGCAGCCGCGCTGGGTCAGCGTGGATGTGCGCGCGCTGCGCAAGACGCGCCTGCTGGGCCTGAAGGCGCTGCGCGCAGCACCGGCGCTCGAGGGCATGCGCCTTCTGGCCAGGGGCAACCGACTGTCGGTGATGCCGGTCGAGGCCGGCGAATGGCGGACCATCCTGTCGCTGCTGGCGTAGACAGCGCGCTTTGACTGGCGGCGTTGCCGCGTGTTATCTTAGGTTTCATTCTTGCCGGAAATCCATGCGATATACACTGCGCTCCAGTTCTTTGGCCGTCGTCCTCGGCGCGGCGCTGGTCGGTACGATCGCGCTCGCACTGGGCAGTTCGCTGTGGATCGCCCGCTCACAGGAGATCGCGTCCTGGCGCACGGAGCTGTCGAACCTGTCGCTGATCCTGGCCGAGCAAACGTCGCAGGAATTGAGCTCGGCCTACCTGATCCTCGACAGCATCGCCGATTCGGTGCAGGCCGGGAAGGTGGGCGGCGCCGACCAGCTGCGCGAGAAGATGGGCAATCGCGCCGTGTTCCAGAGCATGCGCGACAAGATCGAAGCCTTGCCGCAGATCGACGTGGCCACCATCGTCGCCGCCAATGGCGACGTGGTCAATTTCACGCGGGCCTTCCCGGCGCCGCAGATCAACCTGGCCGACCGCGCCTACTTCCAGGAGCATCTGCGCGACCCCAGGCGCGGCGTGTACATCAGCGCGCCGGTGCGCAACAAGGGCAACGGCCAGTGGACCTTCTACCTGAGCCGGCGCCTGTCGGGACCGAAAGGCGAATTCATCGGGCTGGCGCTGGTGGGCATCTCGAGCACCTTCCTGTCCAAATTCTACGAGAAGATCAGCCTGGGCGAGGGCGCCACCATCACCCTGTACCGGCGCGACTTCACGGTGCTGGCGCGCTGGCCGCACGTCGAAGCCTTGATGGGCAAGGCCAATCTGTCGGGCTCCTCGTTCCAGGTGATCGGCCTGGAGGGCAAGAGCAACGACGTCGTCGTCAGTTCCGGGCCGCGCTTCTCGCAAGGCGGCGAATCGGTGCTGCGCATGGGCGCCCCGCGCGCGCTCGAGAAGTATCCGGTGATCGTCAACATCACCGTCACCGAAGACCTGTTCCTGGGCCAGTGGCGCCAGTTCGCCTTCGTGCTCTCGGTCGTCGGCGGCTGCTGCATGCTCTCGATCGCGGTGGCGATCCTGTTCCTGTATCGCGCGCTGCAGCGGCGCGACGCCGACCTGCGCGCGACCGAGAAGCTGAAGACCGAAGCCGAGGCGGCGAACCACGCCAAGTCCGAATTCCTGGCCATGATGAGCCATGAGATCCGCACCCCGCTGACGGCCATCATCGGTTTCGCCGAACTGCTCGACGAAGCGGTCGACCGCGCCGCGCGGCGCGAGGCGGCCCAGGTCATCGTGCGCAATGGCCAGCACCTGCTCACCATCATCAACGACATCCTCGACCTGTCCAAGATCGAGGCCGACCGCATGCATCTCGAGCACGTGGCGTTCTCGCCGATCGAGACCGCCTGGGGCCTGGACGCGATGATGCGGGCCCAGGCGCAGAGCAAGGGCATCGAGTTCGGGATGGTGATCGAATACCCCTTCCCCTCGCAGGTGATGGGCGACCCGACGCGCTGGCGCCAGGTCTTGTTCAACCTGTGCAGCAACGCCGTCAAGTTCACCGATCTCGGATCGGTTGAACTGACCCTGTGGTACGACCCGACGCCGGGGCGTCTGATGTGCAATGTCGTCGACACGGGCATCGGCATCTCCGACGCCCAGCGCGCCAGCCTGTTCGCGCCCTTCGCCCAGGCCGACAGCACGGTGGCGCGCAAATACGGCGGCACCGGACTGGGCCTGCACCTGGTGCGCCGCCTGGCCCAAGGCATGGGGGGCGATGTGCAGGTGGCCAGCGAGATCGGCAAGGGCTCAGTGTTCGAGGTCGACGTGGCGTGCGCGCTGGCCCCCGGCGCCGAATGGCTGGCCTGCGCGCCGGCTGGTGCCGCTGCCCAGGAGGCTGGTGCGCCGCTGGCGCGCCAGCTGCGCGGCCGGGTGCTGCTGGCCGAGGACGGCCCGGACAACCGCAAGCTGATTTGCGCCTTCCTGGCCGCGATGGGGCTGACGGTGGAGGTGGCCGAGGACGGAGCGCGCGCCGTCGAGCTGGCCCTGGCGGGCAGTTTCGAGCTGATCCTGATGGACATCCAGATGCCGGTGATGGACGGAGTCCAGGCCACCTCGGTGATCCGCGCCACCGGCTACACCGGCCCGATCGTGGCCCTCACCGCCAACGTAATGGCCGAGGACGTGCAGCGCTACCGGGCCAGCGGCTTCACCGACTGCATCGGAAAACCGATCGACCGGGTCCAGCTGGCACGCCTGCTGGGCGAGCTGCTCGACCAGGGTCCGGCGCTGGCGAAGGCCCATCCCAGCCTGGAAGACTTGCCCGAATTCGCCGGCCTGCGCCGCATGTTCGAGCAGCGCCTGCCCGGCCAGCTGGCCGAGCTGCGCGGCCACCTGGAGGCCGGCGAATGGCAGCAGCTGGCCGCGCTGGCACACACCTTGAAAGGCTCGGCCGGCTCCTTCGGCCATGCGCACACCGGCGTGCTGGCCGGCCAGGTCGAACTGGCCGTGCGTCGCGGCGAGCACGCCGAAGCGGCTGCTGCGGTGCGCGCGATCCTGGCCCAGGCCACGCCGATTACTTGATTTTGGAAGCCCACCATGAACAGCATCAAAAACACCCGCATCCTGATTGCCGACGACGAGGGCACGATGCGCAGCCTGCTCTCATCGATCCTCAAGGCGGAAGGCTATGGCCACATCGAACAGGTCAGTGACGGCCAAAAGGCGCTTGACCACCTGCGCCAGAGCGGCACCCGGGTCGACCTGGCCTTTCTCGACATCGACATGCCGGCCTTTTCCGGCATTGAAGTCATGAGCATGGGTAAAGAGGCGCAAGCGTCCTGCTTCTGGGTCATCGTCACCGGCCACAGTGCCATCGAAAACGTGATGGCCGCCCTTGGCGCCGGCGCCGGCGGCTTCATCGTCAAACCGTACACGCCGCAAAAAATCCACGACGTGCTGCTCAAATTCGAACGGGCGACGGCCAGGTAAGCGGATCCGGCAGTACGCATGGTGTTGTGATTAAAAATAAATATTAGTTGCGTCTAGAAAAGTTTCGGGGTACGCTAGACAGCACCTGATCGTCGTGCGCAGCGTGCGCCGGCTGCCGCCACACCCTTCCCCGTTTGGCGCGGACGGATCAGCGCCAATTGACCTGGCCGTCCCGTCCCGGGCCCCCGCCAGCAGCAACCGTCCGGCCCAACTCCGCCGCTCCCCTACCGCCCTGTCGCGCCATGCCGACATGGCGCCGCTTGCGACAAGGAATTGAAAGGACTTGCCATGCCTGCCTCCACTGTCCCCGCCGCCGTTCCGGCTGTGCAGCTCGACGTGCCTTGCGTGCTGCTGGTGGACGCCGACGAGCAGGTCGGCCTGACCATCGCCAGCCTGATCGAACCGCGCTGGCAAGTGCTGCGCGCGCCGAGCGTGCTGGTGGCGCAGCAGCTGCTGGCCAGCCGCAGCTTCGCGCTGGTGGTGCTGGAGGCGGCCGTGGGCAGCAGTGCCGAGCTGTTCGAAGGCGCCGCTGCGCGCCCCGCGCTGATGCTGCTGTGCCAGTGCGCACCCGACGCGCTCAGCGCGCGCGCGGCCGACGCCATCCTGCTCAAGCCGCACACTTCCGGCGTGGCGCTGCAATCGACCTTGCTGGCGCTGCTTGGAAGTGGGCAGATCCCGGGTTGAAGTTCGGGCTTGCGAACCGGGGTCAGCCCCCCAACTGAAAAACCGGGGTCCGACCCCTGGAGCTGCGGCACAGGTCGTGCGTCCGGCCGACGCCATATTCGAGGGGTCAGACCCCGGTTCTTCCGTTGGGGGTCTGACCCCGGTTGCGACAACGCCCGCGAACCGGGGTCAGGCCCCCAACAGAAAAACCGCGGCCCGCCCCCTTGACTGAGGCATGGATATCCGCCTGCACAGGTAAAATGGCGGCTCCGGCGGCGCGCGCCGGACCACCTGGAGCGGCGGCGATGGAAGTGATGGACACCTGATGGACTGGACCTTGATTGCGGCACTGCTGGCAATGGGCTGCTTCGGCGGTTTCGCGGCCGGCCTGCTGGGCATTGGCGGGGGCATGATCCTGGTGCCGTTCGCCACCATGCTGTTCTCGGCGCGCGGCTTCGCGCCGGCGCTGGTGGTGCACATCGCCATCGCCACCTGCCTGGCCGCGATCCTGTTCACCTCGATCTCGTCGGTGCGCGCCCACCACCTGCATGGCGCGGTGCGCTGGCGTGTGGCGGCGCGGCTCGCGCCCGGCATCCTGGCCGGATCCTGGCTTGGCCCCTGGATCGGCAAGCAGCTCGACTCGGCCACGCTGGCGCTCGGCTTCGGCCTGTTCGTGGCCGCCATCGCGACCCAGATGCTGTTCAACCGGCGTCCCGCGGCGGGGCGCGACCTGCCCGGCGCGGCCGGCATGTTCGCCGCCGGCGGCGTGATCGGCGTGCTGTCCGGGCTGGTGGGGGCCGGTGGCGGCTTCGTCTCGATCCCGTTCATGAGCTGGTGCAATGTGCGCATGCATGAAGCAGTCGCCACCAGCGCCGCGCTGGGCTTTCCGATCGCGCTCGCGGGCACCCTGTCGAACATCTATTTCGGCTGGAACGCGCCAGGCTTGCCACCTCATTCGCTCGGCTATGTGTACTTGCCGGCGCTGGTCGTCATCGCCTGCGCCAGCGTGAGCATGGCGCCGCTGGGCGCGCGCCTGGCGCACCGCATGCCGCTGGCGCTGCTCAAACGCAGTTTCGCTGCGATCCTGTACGCGCTGGCCGCCTACATGCTATGGAAGGCGTTTCACTGAGCCTTGGCCGCGCGTGAATAGGTCATCGCCAAGACCACCAGCCCCAGCGCGATCATCGGCAGCGACAGCATCTGGCCCGAGGTGACCGGCACGCCAGCGAGCGTCACTTCCCAGTCGGGCACCCGGAAATACTCGGTGAAAAAGCGCGCGCAGCCGTACAGCAGCGAGAACATGGCGCCCACCGCCAGCGGCGGCCTGGCCTTGCGCGCATAGATCCACAGCAGGATGAACACCAGGATGCCGTCGACCAGCATCTGGTACAGCGGCGAGGGATGGCGCGGGCCGGGCACGCCCGGCCACAGCATGGCCCAGGGCAGGCTGGGGTCGGCCGCCCGGCCCGGCAGCTCGGCGTTGATGAAATTGCCCATGCGCCCGGCCGCGTAGCCGAGCGGCACCAGTGGCGCGATGAAGTCGTAGACATCGACCAGGCTGCGCCCGGCCTTGCGCGCCCACAGCGCCATCGCGATCATCACGCCAAGGAAGCCGCCGTGGAAGGACATGCCGCCGTGCCAGACCATCAGGATCTCGAGGGGATCGGCGAAGAAGAAGGCGGGGCGGTAGAACAGCACCTCGCCCAGGCGCCCGCCCAGCACCACGCCGAGCATGCCATAGAACAGCATGTCGTCGAGGTCGACGTTCTTCCAGCCCTGGGCCGCGATGTGCGGCTGGCGGATGCGCACCCGGCCCAGCGCCAGGAACATGGCGAAGGCCAGCACGTACATCAGGCCATACCAGTACACATGTAGCGGACCGATGGAGAAGGCGACGGGGTCGGGCATTGGGTGGGTCAGCATTTAATTCCTTAGATGTTGCAGAAAGCCGCGCAGGACGGGCGAGTTGTTGTCGCGGCGCCAGGCCAGGCCGGTTTCCACCTGCGGCGTCGGATCGCGCAACGCCCGGTATTCTACGCCGGGGCGCATCAGATTGGACACCGATTGTGGCACAAGTGCCAGCCCCATGCCGGCCGATACCAGGCTGACGATGGTTTGCATCTGGATCGCCTGCTGGCCGATCTCGGGCGTGACGCCGGCCGCGCGGAAGCAGGCCAGGATGGCATCGTGCAGGGCCGGCGCGATCGGGCGCGGGAACACGATCAGCGGCAGCGCCGGCAAGTCGCGCAGCCACACCGGGCCGGTGCCGCGCAGCGCGTCCAGCCCGCTCGGGGCGGCCAGGACCAGCGGCTCGGAGAGCACTTTCACGTAATCGAGTTCGAGGCGCGCCTTGTCGGGCAGGGGCGGGATCAGGAAGCCGGCGTCGATCCGCGCATGCAGCAGCTCGTCGATCTGGACGTCGCTGGTGGCCTCCTGCAGCGCGATCTGCACCTGGGGATAGGCCGCGCTATAGCTGCGCAGCAGGGGCGGCAGCACGCTGTAATCGGCCGAGGAAACAAAGGCCAGCGCCAGGCGCCCGGCCGCGCCGCTGGCCGCGCGCCGCACCAGTTCGGGCAGTTCGGCGGCCTGGGCCAGCAGGCGGCGCGCCTCCGGCAGCAGCACCGCGCCGGCCACCGTCAATGCCACCGCGCGCCGGCTGCGCACGAACAGTGGCGTCGCGAGCGTCTCCTCGAGCGCCATGATGGCCTGCGACAGGGGCGGCTGGGTCATGTGCAGGCGCAGCGCGGCGCGGCCGAAGTGCAATTCCTCGGCCACGGCGACGAAGTAGCGCAACTGGCGCAGTTCCAGGTTCATTAATATGGTTTTCTATTGTCAATTCATGCTGTGATCTTTGGCGCGACTCACAGTCATTGGCATTCTATATTTGACTTGGCTCGGGCGGCAAGGCATTCTGGATCAATCCACCACAGGGAGGTCGCCATGGCCGAGCAGCCGCGCTACAACCGCCGTTCCCGCAACATCACCGAGGGGGTCTCGCGCAGCCCGAATCGTTCGATGTACTACGCGATGGGTTATCAGGAGGAGGACTTCAGCAAGCCCATGATCGGCGTGGCGAACGGCCACTCGACCATCACGCCCTGCAATTCGGGGCTGCAAAAGCTGGCCGACATCGCCATCAGCACGCTCAGGGAAGCGGGCAGCAATCCCCAGGTGTTCGGCACGCCGACCATCTCGGACGGCATGTCGATGGGCACCGAGGGCATGAAGTACTCCCTGATCTCGCGCGAAGTGATCGCCGACTGCATCGAGACGGCCGTGAATGGCCAGTGGATGGACGGGGTGGTGGTGATCGGCGGCTGCGACAAGAACATGCCGGGCGGGATGATCGCGCTGGCGCGCACCAATGTGCCGGGCATCTACGTGTATGGCGGCACGATCAAGCCGGGCAAGTGGAAGGGCAAGGATTTGACGATCGTGTCGGCCTTCGAGGCGGTGGGGGAATATACGGCCGGGCGCATGTCGAAGGAGGACTTTGACGGCATCGAACGCAACGCCTGCCCGTCGGCCGGCTCCTGCGGCGGCATGTACACGGCCAACACCATGTCGTCCTCCTTCGAGGCGCTGGGAATGGCCTTGCCGTATTCCTCGACCATGGCCAATCCGGATGACGAGAAGGTCGGATCGGCGGCTGAATCGGCGCGCGTGCTGGTCGAGGCGGTCAAGCGCGACCTCAAGCCGCGCGACATCATCACCCGCAAATCGATCGAGAACGCGGTGTCGCTGATCATGGCCACCGGCGGCTCGACCAACGCGGTGCTGCACTACCTGGCCATCGCGCACGCGGCCGAAGTGGAGTGGACGATCGACGACTTCGAGCGCGTGCGCCAGAAGGTGCCCGTCATCTGCAACCTCAAGCCGTCCGGCCAGTACGTCGCGACCGACCTGCACAAGGCGGGCGGCATCCCGCAAGTGATGAAGCTGCTGCTTGACGCCGGCCTCTTGCATGGCGACTGCATCACCATCACCGGCCGCACGATCGCCGAAGAACTGGCCGGAATTGCAGCGGAACCGCGCGCCGACCAGGACGTGATCCGGCCGATCGCCAGGGCGCTGTACCGGCAAGGCCACCTTGCCATCCTGCGGGGCAATTTGTCGACCGAGGGCTGCGTGGCGAAGATCACCGGCCTGAAGAATCCGGTGATCACCGGCCCGGCGCGCGTGTTCGACGACGAAACCAGCGCCATGGACGCGATCCTGGCCGACGCCATCAAGCCGGGCGACGTGCTGGTGATGCGCTACCTGGGGCCGAAGGGGGGGCCCGGCATGCCCGAGATGCTGGCCCCGACGGCGGCCTTGATCGGCAAGGGACTGGGCGAATCGGTGGGCCTGATCACCGACGGCCGCTTCTCGGGCGGCACCTGGGGCATGGTGGTGGGGCATGTGGCGCCCGAAGCGTTCGAGGGCGGCACGATTGCGCTGGTGGAAGAGGGCGACTCCGTCACGATCGATGCCCACCGCCAGCTGATCGAGCTGAACGTGGCCGACGCCGAGCTTGCGCGCCGGCGCGCCAACTGGACCCAGCCGGCGCCGCGCTACACGCGCGGCGTGCTGGCCAAATTCGCTGCGCTCACCTCGAGCGCCAGCAAAGGCGCCGTCACCGGCTAAGACCGGCAACCCCGAAAACCCGGGTCAGACTAAGGTCCCGGGTTTCGGAAAATCTTAGTCTGCCCCCGGTTTATTTGCGCTTGTCGAAGGTGTCCTTGATGCGCGCCTTGCGCCGCGCTTCGTCGACGTTGTGTTCCTTCTTCTTGTCCAGTCCCAGCATCTTTTCGATGAACTCGAACCAGACGAAGGCAAACGCCATCAGGCCGACAATGTACCACCAGGAAATGTCGGCAAACTTCCAGACCTCGAAATAGCGCAGGCCGACAAGTAATGCAATGATGATAATGAGTGGCATGGCAGACTCCTTTTCAATATTCTGCATCTTACAAACAATTGCCTGCGAAGGGGGGACTATCTCGCCGCGCCCAGTCAACCAGCGCCGCCCACCGGACGTTGTGGAAGCAGTCGCGCGGCCCGCCCGCGCAATCGCGGTAGAATGAGTTCAATTGTCACTTTGGAGAAATAGATGAAACGGTTCCTGATGATCTCTCTGGCCCTGTCGGCCCTGGCCTCGACCAGCGCGATGGCCAACGCTGACCTGGCAAAAGCGAAAAACTGCATGACCTGCCACACCGTCGCCAGCAAACTGGTCGGCCCCGCCTACAAGGACGTGGCGGCCAAGTACGCCGGGCAGAAAGACGCCGAAGACAAATTGGTGACCAAGGTCATGAAGGGTGGCAGCGGTTCGTGGGGCGTGGTCCCGATGCCGCCCAACCCGCAAGTGACCGAAGCCGAGGCGCGCACCCTGGTCAAATGGGTCTTGTCGCTGAAGTGATTTCCGCTTCACCCAAAAAAAACGCGCTGATGTTGTCAGCGCGTTTTTTTATGCGGGCTGTGCTTACTGTACCACGCCCATCTTGGTCTTCTTGCCGCCCTTGTAGGTAAACAGCGTCAGCGCGCCATCCTTGATGTCGCCCTTGTCGTCGAACTGGATCGTGCCCGTCACGCCCTGATACTTGATCTTCTTGAGCTCAGGCAGGTACTTGGCAGGATCGGCTGATTTCGCGTTCTGCATGGCCGTGGCCATCGTCATCACGGCGTCGTACACGTACGGCGCGTAGAGCTGCACGTCGATGTTGTATTTCTTCTTGTAGCGCACCAGGAAATCGGCCATGACCTTTTCCTGGTCGCCCATCACGCCGCCCGCTTCGGCGCAGGTGACGTTGCCTTCGCCAATGCCGTCGCCGGCCAGGTGGCCCAGGGCTTCGGTGCAGACGCCGTCGCCGCCCATGAACTTGGCGTTGATGCCGAGTGCCTTCATTTGCTTGAGCATCGGTCCGGCCACCGAATCCATGCCGCCAAAGAAAATCAGGTCGGGTTTCTTGGCCTTGAGCGAGGTCAGGATGGCGGTGAAGTCGGTCGCGTTCGGGTTGGTGAATTCCTTGCCGACGATGGTCACGCCGGCCTTGTTCTTGGCGCCTTTGGCGAATTCGTCCGCCACGCCCTGGCCGTAGGCCGAGCGGTCGTCGATCACGGCGATCTTGTGCGCCTTGATCGTGTCGGCCGCATAACGCCCCAGCGTGCCGCCAAGCTTGTTGTCATTGGCGACGACGCGGAAGGTGGTCTTGAAACCTTGCTTGGTGTACTGCGGCGTGGTGGCCGACGGCGAAATCTGGGGAATCCCGGCGTCGCTGTAGATCTTCGAGGCCGGCACCGTGGTGCCCGAGTTCAGGTGGCCGATCACGCCGTTGACCTTGGCATCGACCAGCTTTTGCGCCACCGCCGTGCCTTGCTTCGGATCGGCCGCGTCGTCTTCGGTCAGCAACTCGAACTTGACCTTCTTGCCGTTGATCATGAAGCCTTTGGCGTTGAGCTCTTCGATCGCCATCTTGGCGCCGTTCTCATTGTCCTTGCCCAGGTGTGCGCTGGCGCCGGAAATTGGGCCGACGTGACCGATTTTGATGACTTCCTGGGCACTGGCCGTGCCGGCAAATGCCATTGCGATGGCCAGTGGAATGAGCTTGGTGGTGAACTGCATGGACATTCTCCAAAGGATGGTAAACGACGGCGCTCGTGACGCCGATTCAAAAATTTTGCGTAGGCCACAAGGTACAACAAATTAAAAGCTTAGCAAAGGCGATTGTCGATATTTTCGCCGGAATCGGGGCCTCTGGGCGCATTAACGTGCCGCGCGCCGATCGGTGCACCGGAACCGGGGCCGATTTTATACATACATCGGGCGCCGCCACCTTTACTTCTTCAGCGTTTGCAGGTGCGCCACTTCTTGCGCCACCGCGCGTGCCACGATCTTTTCGATGGTGCGCGCCAGGCCGTGCTGGATTTCGTCGGTCAGTCCCGTCAGTGCATTTTTCAGCACTTCCTCCATGCTGTCGCGCAGGCGCTGCTCGAGCACGAAGTCGACCCGTCCCTGCAGTTGCTGCAGGATGCGCTCGGACAGGCGCCGCTCGAGCAGGTTCCATTCAGGCTCGCTCCAGCTGTCGATGGCGCGCTGTTCAAGCTCGGCGTTGACCTGGTCGAGCGGCTGCGCCGCCTTCTCGTCGAGCACCTCCGTCAATACAGGGATGCTGGCGTCGAAGGCCGGATTCTTGCTCATGATTTCCCCGCCACGAAATGGGTCAATGGATAGGCTTGCTGCTTGTAGGCCGCGTAGCGCTTGCGCCCTGCTGCCGCGTCTTGCTCGTCGCTCGAGACGATCTCGAAGACGCGCTCGAAACGGTCGACCTGGGCCGGCGTGCTGCGCGTCAGGTTGACCAGCATGTCGAAGTGCGGCAGCGCGTCCTGCCCCGGCAAGCTGATGACGATCGGCGACTGTGCCGCCAGCGCGTTGCCGGCCAGCGCGTGCGGCAGGAAGTCCGTTTCGGACAGCGTCCACAAGGCCGCGTCGAGCGTGGCCGCCTGGGCCTCATCCTCGACCAGCAGCACCAGCTGTCCGCGCGCGCCGTAGGCCTTGCGCGCCAGCCGGCAGGCATAGGCGAGCTTGTCGGCGATGTTGGTGTGGAAGTCGATGCGGGTCATGAGGGCCTCAGAACTGGAACTTGGGCGGTGGCGTGTCGCGGGCTTCCTTTTGGCGGCGCGCCGTTTCGGCGGCCGCAGCCGCATCCTGGGCGGCGCGCCGCGCGCCAGCGTCGGCTGCCGGCGCGCGCGCGGGGGCCGCCGCTTCAGCCGGGGAAGCGCGAAAGCCTGGCGGCAGCCGGCTCTCGGCCGGGTAGCTGGCGTCGCTGAGCGCGTTGTTCCAGGCGCCGGCCTCGAATCCGATCAGCTTGTTGCGCCCGACCAGCAGCAGTGGCAGTTGTCCCTCGCTGCCTTCTTCCTTGAGCCTGGCCTGGTCTTCATTCGACTTGACGGTCTTTTCGCGAAACGGCACGCCGCGCGCGCGCAGCAGGTCGCGGCCCCGGTCGCAGACCTCGCAGTCGCTGGCCGTATACAGCGTCACCGGGGCGTTGCTGGCCGCCCGGGCCAGCTCGTAGGGCAGTTCGGCGCCGGCCCCGCCGGTGCTGAAGGTCTTTTCCTCGACCTTCAGTTTCTGGTCCGGCGCGGGCGGCGTGTCGCTGAAATGCACGACCCCCTTGTCGTCGGTCCATTTGTAGATTTGCGCCTGGACGCCCGCCGCGCACAGCAGCAGGACCAGGGTCGCAATCGAGCTCGTTTTCATCTATCCCACCCTCGCTCAGGACTTCATGCCACTGTGGCGCAACAAGGCGTCGATATTCGGCTCGCGTCCGCGGAAGGCCTTGAACGACTCGAGCGCCGGGCGCGAACCGCCCACCGCCAGGATCTCGCGCTCGAAGCGCTTGCCGGTTTCCTCCGACAGCGCGCCGCCACCGGCGTCGAGCGCCTCCTCGAACGCCGCGTAGGCGTCGGCCGAGAGCACCTCCGCCCATTTGTAGCTATAGTAACCGGCCGCGTAACCGCCCGAGAAAATATGCCCGAACGAGTGCTGGAAACGGTTGAACGCGGGCGGCATCATGACCGAGAATTTCTCGCGCACTTCGTCGATGAGCTGCTGCACGCTCTGGGCACTGGCCGGGTCGAAGTCGTAGTGCAGGTGCATGTCGACCAGGGAGTACTCGACCTGGCGCAGCGTCTGCATCCCGGACTGGAAGTTTTTCGCCGCCAGCATCTTGTCGTACAGGGCGCGCGGCAGCGGGGCGCCGGTTTTCACGTGCGCCGTCAGGTGCTGCAGCACGTCCCACTCCCAGCAGAAATTTTCCATGAACTGCGACGGCAGCTCGACGGCGTCCCATTCGACCCCGGAAATGCCCGACACGCCGATCTCGTCGACCTGGGTCAGCATGTGGTGCAGGCCGTGGCCGAATTCGTGGAACAGCGTCGTCACTTCGTCATGCGTGAACAGCGACGGCTGCAACTGGCCGTCGACGTTCGCCGGCGGCGTGAAATTGCAGGTCAGGTAGGCCACCGGGGTTTGCACGGCGCCGCCCGTTTCCAGGCGCCGTCCGCGCGCGTCGTCCATCCAGGCGCCGCCGCCCTTGCCGCTGCGCGCGTACAGGTCAAGGTAGAACTGGCCGATCAGCTGGCCATCGCGCTCGATGCGAAAGAAGCGCACGTCGGGATGCCACACGGGCGCGCTGTCGGGCAGGATCTGCACCGAGAACAGCGCCTGCACCAGCTTGAACAGGCCATCGACCACTTTCGGCTCGGGAAAGTACTCCTTCACTTCCTGGGCCGAGAAGGCGTAGCGCTGCTCGCGCAGTTTCTCGGAGGCGTAGGCCAGGTCCCAGGCTTCGAGCTGGTCGATGCCCAGTTCCTTGTGGGCGAAAGCGCGCACCTCGGCCAGGTCGTGCTCGGCGAACGGACGCGCGCGGCGCGCCAGGTCTTCGAGGAATTCGATCACGTGCTCGGGGCTTTGCGCCATCTTCGGCACCAGCGACACTTCGGCGAAATTGCGGTAGTCGAGCAGCTTGGCTTCCTCGTCACGCAGCCTGAGCAGGGTTGCGATGTTGTGCGTGTTGTCCCATTTTTCGAGCTCGCTGAATACGCTGCCCAGTTCCGACGCCTTGGTGCAGCTGGCGCGGTAGATCGTCTCGCGCAGCTCGCGCTTGTCGGCAAATTGCAGGATCGGGAAATAGGAGGGGAAGTGCAGCGTGAACTGGAAGCCCTGCTTGCCGTCGGCCTCGGCGGCGGCGCGCGCGGCCTGCCGGACGTCATCGGGCAGGCCGGACAGCTCGGCCTCGTCGGCCACCAGCAGCTTGTAGTCATTGGTCGCGTCGAGCACGTTCTCCGAGAAGCGCGTGGACACGGCCGCGTGCTGCTCCTGGATGTCGGCGAAGCGCGCCTTTTTCTCGGGCGGCAGCTCGGCGCCGCCCAGCTGGAAGTCGCGCACCGCGTTCTCGACGATCTTGCGGCGCGGCGCCGACAGGGTGGCAAATTCGGGGCCGGCCTTGATGGCCTTGTATTTGGCGTAGAGCGCCTCGTTTTGTGCCAGGGCGGTCCAGAATTCGGTCACCTTGGGCTGGTTTTCGTTGTAGGTGGCGCGCAGCTCGGGCGTGTCGACGACGTTGTTGAGGTGGTTGATCACGCCCCAGGCACGGCCCAGTTTTTCGGTCGCTTCTTCGAGCGGGATGACGAAGTTGTTCCAGGTGACGTGCTCGATTGGTGCTTCGAGCGCGCCGACAACCTTGGACGCCTGCTCGATCAGGGCGTCGATGGCAGGGGTGACGTGCTCCGGGGTGATCGCGTCAAAGCGCGGCAGGGCGGAAAAGTCGAGCAGGGGATTGGTGGTATCAGACATGTCGTTTCCAGATCAGGTTCGTTCGGCTGCTTCAACCGTATTCATGAGCAGCATGGTGATGGTCATCGGGCCCACGCCACCCGGTACCGGGGTGATGAAAGAGGCCACTTCGCGCACCCCGGCGGTGTCGACGTCGCCGCACAGTTTGCCGTTCTCGTCGCGATTCATGCCCACGTCGATCACGATCGCGCCCGGCTTGACCATGTCGGCCGTGAGCGTGTTGCGGCGCCCGACGGCGGCCACCACCACGTCAGCCTGGCGCGTGTGGTAAGCCAGGTCCGGTGTGGCGCTATGGCAGATGGTGACGCTGGCGTTGGCCTGCAAGAGCAGCAGGGCCATGGGCTTGCCGACCGTATTGCTGCGGCCGATGACGAGCGCGTGCTTGCCGCGCAGATTGACGCCCGTGCTCTCGATCAGCTTCATGCAGCCGTACGGGGTGCAGGGGCGGAAACCGGCCAGGCCCGTCATCAGTTCGCCGGCCGACAGCACCGAGTAGCCGTCCACGTCCTTGCTGGTGGAGATGGCCTCGATGACCTTGTGCGGGTTGATGTGCTTGGGCAGGGGCATTTGCACCAGGATGCCGTGGATGGCCGGGTCGGCGTTGAGCGAGGCGATGCGCTCGAGCAGGGCCGCTTCGCTGAGCTCGGCCTCGTATTTTTCCAGCACCGAGTGAAAGCCCACGTCGGCGCAGGCCTTGACCTTGTTGCGCACGTAGACCTGGCTGGCCGGGTCTTCGCCCACCAGGATCACGGCCAGGCCCGGCTGCTTGCCCCTGGCGGTCAGTGCGGCGCTGCGCTGGCCGATTTCGGCGCGCAGTTGTTGGG
Source organism: Pseudomonadota bacterium (assembly GCA_040390195.1). Lineage (GTDB taxonomy): Bacteria > Pseudomonadota > Gammaproteobacteria > Burkholderiales > Burkholderiaceae_D > Telluria_A. Next base: position 127,659 of record JAZJYV010000035.1, read on the forward strand.
AAAGGAGGACACCGTCGATCAGTTGTGCGGACATGATTGTGCGAAAAAAGAGGGGAAAGCAGGATTATATGTCGCTTGGGGGAACGGCGAGGCAAACGTGCGGCCCCGAATGCCTTGGCGACCCTGGACTAGGCCGGCCTGGCGCGCTTTGAATTTCACATTATGATATTGAATATCGCTATTTGAAAAATCGTAAAAGTGATGTTAGAATGTTCCCACTAACTTAGGGTATTGGTAAATAATCAGCAAAATTGTCCGGCAGCGATCTGGGATCGGGTAGGGCATCACATAAGGAGACGTATCAATGTCAGCTCAACTCGACCAATTGACGGCACTAACCGCCAATGATCCCGATTCATTGGAAACGAAGGAATGGCTCGAAGCACTCGAAGCCGTCATCGAAAACGAAGGCCCTGACCGCGCCCACTACCTGATGGAGCGCATGGTCGACCTGGCCCGCCGGCGCGGCGCCCACATCCCGTTCTCGAGCAACACCGCCTACGTCAACACCATTCCCGCCCACCTGGAGCAACACTGCCCGGGCAACCTCGAATTCGAAGAGCGCCTGCGCTCGTGGATGCGCTGGAACGCGATGGCGATGGTGGTCAAGGCCAACCGCGTCGACGGCGACCTGGGCGGCCACATCTCCAGCTTCGCCTCGCTGGCGAACATGCTCGGCATCGGCTTCAACCACTTCTGGCGCGCCCCGTCGGCCGACCATGGCGGCGACCTGCTGTACATCCAGGGCCACTCCTCGCCCGGCATCTATGCCCGCGCCTACCTCGAAGGGCGCCTGTCGGAAGAGCAGTTGCTGAACTTCCGGCGCGAAGTCGACGGCAAGGGCCTGTCGTCCTATCCGCACCCGAAACTGATGCCCACGTTCTGGCAGTTCCCGACCGTGTCGATGGGCCTGGGCCCGCTGATGGCGATCTACCAGGCGCGCTTCCTCAAGTACCTGCACGCGCGCTCGATCGCCGACACCTCCAACCGCAAGGTGTGGGTATTTTGCGGCGATGGCGAGATGGACGAGCCGGAATCGATGGGCGCGATCGGCATGGCCGCGCGCGAACGCCTCGACAACCTGGTGATGGTCGTGAACTGCAATCTGCAGCGCCTCGATGGCCCGGTGCGCGGCAATGGCAAGATCATCCAGGAACTCGAAGCGGACTTCCGCGGCGCCGGCTGGAACGTGGTCAAGGTGATCTGGGGTCCGGGCTGGGATGAGTTGCTGGCCAAGGACAAGGAAGGCATCCTGCAACGCGTGATGATGGAAACGGTCGACGGCGAATACCAGAACTACAAGGCCAAGGACGGCGCCTACGTGCGCAAGCACTTCTTCGGCAAGCACCCCAAGCTGCTGGAGATGGTCGCCAACATGACCGACGACGACATCTGGCGCCTGACCCGCGGCGGCCACGATCCGCACAAGATCTACGCCGCGTTCAAGATCGCGCAAGAGAACAAGGGCACGCCGACCGTGCTGCTGGTGAAAACCGTCAAGGGCTTCGGCATGGGCAAGTCCGGCGAGGCGCGCAACACGGCGCACCAGACCAAGAAGCTCGACGACGAGGCGATCCGCGAAATGCGCGACCGTTTCGGGATCCCGATCCCGGACGACAAGCTCGCCGAGATCCCGTTCTACAAGCCGGCCGACGACGCGCCGGAAATGGTCTACCTGCAAAAGCGCCGCGAAGCGCTGGGCGGCTACCTGCCGCAGCGCCGTCCGCAAGCGGCCGAGACGCTGCCGGTGCCGGCGCTGTCGGCGTTCCAGAACGTGCTCGATGCCACTGCGGAAGGTCGCGAAATTTCGACCACCCAGAGTTTCGTGCGCATCATCTCGACGCTCTTGCGCGATCCGAACCTGGGCCAGCGCATCGTGCCGATCCTGGTCGACGAGTCGCGTACTTTCGGCATGGAAGGCCTGTTCCGCCAGATCGGCATCTTCAACCAGCAAGGCCAGTTGTACGAGCCGGTCGACAAGGACCAGGTGATGTACTACCGCGAAGACAAGGCCGGCCAGATTCTGCAGGAAGGCATCAACGAAGCGGGCGGCATGAGCTCGTGGATCGCCGCGGCGACTTCGTACTCGACCAACAACCGGATCATGATCCCGTTCTACACCTTCTACTCGATGTTCGGCATGCAGCGCATCGGCGACCTGGCATGGGCGGCGGGCGACATGCGCGCGCGCGGCTTCCTGATGGGTGGCACGGCGGGACGCACCACGCTCAACGGCGAAGGCTTGCAGCACGAGGACGGCCACAGCCACGTCATGGCGGCGACCATCCCGAACTGCCTGCCGTACGACCCGACCTTCGCCCATGAAGTGGCGGTGATCGTACATGACGGCCTGCGCCGCATGGTGGCCGAACAGGAAGACGTGTTCTACTACATCACGCTGATGAATGAGAACTACGAGCAGCCCGGCTTCACCCCCGGCACCGAGGAAGGCATCCTCAAGGGCATGTACCGCCTCAAGGAAGGCGACGCCAAGTCCAAGCACCGCGTACAGCTGATCGGTTCGGGCACCATCTTGCGCGAGTCGATCTTCGCCGCCGAGTTGCTGCAAAATGACTGGGGCATCGCGGCCGACATCTGGTCCGCGCCATCGCTGACCCTGATCGCCCGTGACGGCCAGGACGCCGAACGCTGGAACATGGTCCACCCTGGCGATGCGCAGCGCCTGCCGTACGTGACGGCGCTGATGGAGAAGACCACCGGTCCGATCATCGCCACCACCGACTACATGCGTTTGTTCGCCGAGCAGATTCGCGCGTTCATGCCGAAGGGCCGCAGCTACAAGGTGCTCGGCACCGATGGTTTCGGCCGCTCGGACAGCCGCGTCAAGCTGCGCGAGTTCTTCGAAGTGAACCGCTACTACATCACCGTCGCCGCGCTCAAGTCGCTGGCCGACGAGGGCGCCCTGTCGGCGTCGGTGGTAGCCCAGGCGATTGCCAAGTACGGCATCGATCCGAACAAGCCTAATCCGGTGACCCAGTAATTTTGGCTCATACGACAAACAAGAACGGAGCAAACGCTATGAGCATTGTGGAAGTTAAAGTCCCCGACATCGGCGACTTCAAGGAAGTGGAAGTGATCGAATTGATGGTCAAGCCGGGCGACACGGTCAAGGTCGACCAGTCGCTGATCACGGTCGAGTCGGACAAGGCCAGCATGGAGATTCCATCGAGCCATGCCGGTGTGGTCAAGGAACTGAGGATCAAGGTTGGCGACAAGGTGGCCGAGGGTTCGCTGCTGCTGATCCTCGAAAGCGAAGGCGATGCGCCGGCAGCGGCGCCTGCCGCGCCAGCGGCCGCGCCGGCCCCGGCCGCCGCGCCCGTGCTGGCGTTGGCGCCAGCCCCGGCTCCGGCGCCGGCCGCAGCCGCTCCGGCGCCGGCGCTTGGCTCCGCACTGGCCCACGCCTCGCCGTCGATCCGCAAGTTCGCGCGCGAACTGGGCGTGGCCCTGGCGCGCGTTGGCGGCAGCGGTCCGAAAGGGCGCATCACGCAGGAAGATGTCCAGAACTTCGTCAAAGGCATCATGGCTGGCGGCGCAAGCGACGCCAAGCCAGCGGCCGGCGGCAGCGGTGTCGGGCTCGACCTTTTGCCATGGCCGTCGCTCGACTTCAGCAAATTCGGTCCGACCGAATTGCTGCCCCTGTCGCGCATCAAGAAAATCAGCGGCCCGAACCTGCACCGCAACTGGGTGATGATCCCGCACGTGACGCAGTTCGACGAGTCCGACGTGACCGACCTGGAGCAGTTCCGCGTCGATTCGAACGCGGCGCTGGCGAAAGCCAAGTCGACCGTCAAGCTGACCATGCTCGCTTTCGTGATCAAGGCCAGCGTCGCCGCGCTCAAGAAATACCCGGCCTTCAACGCGTCGATCGATGGCACCGGCGCCAACCTGATCCTCAAGCAGTACTACAACATCGGCTTCGCGGCCGACACGCCGAATGGCCTGGTGGTGCCGGTGATCAAGGACGCCGACAAGAAGTCGATCTCGCAGATCGCCACGGAAATGGGTGAACTGTCGGGCCAGGCGCGTGACGGCAAGCTCAAGCCGGCCGACATGCAGGGCGCGACGTTTACCATCTCGTCGCTCGGCGGGATCGGCGGCACCGCCTTCACGCCGATCATCAACGCACCGGAAGTGGCGATCCTTGGCCTGTCCAAGTCGTCCATGAAGCCGGTGTGGGATGGCGCTGCATTCCAGCCGCGCCTGATGCTGCCGCTGTCGCTTTCGTACGACCACCGCGTGATCGATGGCGCAATGGCCGCACGCTTCACCGCATATCTGGCCGATGTCATGGCCGATCTGCGTAAAACCTTGCTGTGATCGGGGACCAGCGATGAGCACAATTGACGTCAAGGTCCCGAATATCGGCGACTTCAAGGAAGTGGAAGTGATCGAACTGATGGTCAAGGTGGGCGACACGATCAAGGTCGACCAATCACTTGTCACGGTTGAATCGGACAAGGCCAGCATGGAGATTCCATCGACCCACGCAGGCGTGATCAAGGAACTCAAGGTCAAGGTGGGCGACAAGGTGGCCGAGGGCTCGCTGCTGCTGGTGCTGGAGGCGGGCGCCGCCGGCACCGCCGCAATGCCGGCCGCCGCTGCGCCCGCAGCTGCACCTGCGCCAGCGGTCTCGGTCGCGGCGCCTGCAAGTTCCGCTTACGCCGGCACGGTCGATGTCGAATGCGACATGATGGTGCTCGGCGCCGGCCCCGGCGGCTATTCGGCCGCCTTCCGCTCGGCCGACCTGGGCATGAGCACGGTGCTCGTCGAGCGCTACGCCACGCTCGGTGGCGTGTGCCTGAATGTGGGCTGCATTCCGTCCAAGGCGCTGCTGCATGTGGCTGCCGTGATCGACGAGACGGCGTCCATGTCCAAACACGGCGTCACGTTCGGCAAGCCGGAAGTGGACATCGACGCGCTGCGCGGCTACAAGGAAAAGGTCATCGGCAAGATGACCACCGGCCTGGCCGGGATGGCCAAGGCGCGCAAGGTCAGCGTAGTGCAGGGCGTGGGCCAGTTCCTCTCGCCGAACCACATCGAAGTGACCGCGCCGGATGGCAGCAAGAAGGTGATTGGCTTCAAGAAGGCGATCATCGCCGCCGGTTCGTCAGTGGTGAAGCTGCCGTTCGTGCCGCAGGATCCGCGCATCGTCGACTCGACCGGCGCGCTGGAGCTGCGCGCCATTCCGAAGCGGATGCTGGTCATTGGCGGCGGCATCATCGGTCTCGAAATGGCGCACGTATATTCGACGCTGGGCGCGCGCATCGATGTCGTTGAGATGCTCGATGGCCTGATGCAGGGCGCCGACCGCGATATGGTCAAGGTCTGGCAGAAGTTCAACGAAAAGCGCTTCGACAAGATCATGACCAAGACCCGGACGGTCGCAGTCGAGGCCCTGCCAGAGGGTATCAAAGTCAGTTTCGAGGCAGCCGAAGCGGGTGCCGCGGCGCCCGAGCCGCAGCTCTACGACATGGTGCTGGTGGCCGTTGGCCGCAGCCCGAACGGCAAGCTGGTTGCCGCCGACAAGGCAGGCGTGGTGGTGACCGAGCGCGGCTTCATTCCGGTTGACGGCCAGATGCGCACCAACGTGCCCCACATCTTCGCCATCGGCGATCTGGTGGGGCAGCCGATGTTGGCGCACAAGGCGGTGCACGAGGCGCACGTGGCGGCCGAGGCGGCGCACGGCGAGAAGGCCTTCTTCGACGCCAAGGTGATTCCATCGGTGGCCTACACCGACCCCGAGGTGGCGTGGGTTGGCATCACCGAAGACGAAGCGAAGGCCAAGGGCATCAAGCTTGAGAAGGGCCACTTCCCGTGGGCCGCGAGCGGACGCGCGGTCGCCAATGGCCGCGACGAAGGCTTTACCAAGCTGCTGTTCGATGCCGAGACCCACCGGATCGTCGGTGGCGGTATCGTCGGCACGCATGCGGGCGACATGATCGGCGAGATCGCGCTGGCCATCGAAATGGGCGCTGACGGCGTCGATATCGGCAAGACGATCCACCCGCACCCGACGCTCGGTGAATCGATCGGCATGGCAGCCGAAGTGTACGAAGGCGTGTGCACCGACTTGCCGCCAGTGCGCAAGCGCTAGTACAAGGTGTGAATAAATCGAAAACCTGATTCGTCGTTCCCGCCTGCGCGGGAACGACGATTTTGGCGAGAAATCAACATAGTCACGGTCCCTTGGGCCCCCCCCCGGTTCTCGACGGCTCGAATCAGCTCTTGCGCAGCACGCCGTCGTAGAACATCGACAAGCGCAGGTCGAGCGCCGCCTCGACCTGTTCGCGCGTCAGTTGCGGCGCTTCGAACAGGAAGCGGCGGAACTGGTCGCCCATCACACAATTGAGCAAGTGCACCGCCAGCATCTGCGGGTCCGCGTCGGTGCGCAGCTGCACCCGGATTTCGGGGCGCGCAAAATAATTGGCCAGCATGTCGCGCGTGCGCTTCGGGCCGGCTTCGTAGAAGGTGTGCGCCAGCTCCTGGTTGGTGGGCGCTTCGGCCACCACCATGCGCTGCATGCTGATCGCTTCCGGGGCCGAAATGAGGTCGTGGAAATGCACGGCAAAGTCGCGCACCACTTCCTTGAACGGCAGCGTGCTGCTCTCCATGTCCTTGATCTTGAAGAACTTGTCGCGCTTGAACTCGAGCACTGCGTTGAGCAGGCCGGCCTTGCCACCGAACTTCACGTAAATGGTGCGCACCGCCACGTGCGCTTCGCGCGCGATCATTTCCAGGCTCACCTTGCTGTAGCCGTGCTTGAGAAACAGTGTGCCGGCCGCGTACAGCAGGTCGTGGGTGCGCGCTTCGAGGTCGCTGGCCTTGGGGCGCCCGGCCGACTTGCTGCAGGGCGCGATGAATTCATGCAGGTTCTTGGTCATGGCGACATCCTAAACCAGAATAAAATGAAATGCAATCGTTTCATTTCTTGACTTCGGCATTTTTTTGTCGAATAATGCGATCACCCCATTTCATTTCGGAGCAGTCGCATGGCAAATTCGCAAAGCAAGGCCGAGCACATCCCGCTGGCCGCCGTTTCCCCTGCGCCATCTGCGCCTGCCGCCGTGCCGCCGAACCGCAAGGTGCTGGGCGTGGTTGCCGTGATTGCCCTGCTGGCGCTGGGTGCCGGTGGCCGCATGTGGTACCGCAGCGTCAATTTCGTGGAAACGGAAAATGCCTATGTGTCAGGCCATGTGCACCCCGTCTCCTCGCGCATCGCCGGCGTCGTCACCCGCGTGCTGGTCGACGACAACCAGCAGGTCAAGGCGGGCGACCCGATCGCCGAACTCGATCCGGCCGACCAGCATGTGAAGGTCGAGCAGATCGAAGCCCAGATCGCGTCGGCCGAACAGCAGGTGGTGCAGGCTGACGCCCAAGTGGCCCAGGTGCGGGCCCAGGCCAGCGGCGCGCAAGCCCAGGTGGCCCAGTCCGAAGCCCAGCTGCTGCGCGCCAGGCAGGACGCCGAGCGCTACGGCCAGCTGTACAACAGCCAGATGAAGGCGGTCTCGAAGGCCGAACTCGACGCCGCCAATGCCGCGCGCGCCGGCGCCACCGCCGACCTGGCGGCGCGCCACGATGGCGTGCTGGCTGCCCAGGCCCAGATCCTGGCCGCCGCTTCGGCGCGCGACGTGATCAAGGCCCAGATCAAGGTCTTGCAGACCCAGTTGAAAGACGCCCGGCAGCAGTTGGCCTACAACCGCATCCTGGCGCCAGTGGCCGGACGCATCGGCAAGCGCAGCGTGGAAGTGGGCGCGCGCGTGCAGCCGGGCCAGTTGCTGGCCGCCGTGGTACAGGACGACGTCTGGGTCACCGCCAATTTCAAGGAAACCCAGCTGGCCGAGCTGGTGCCCGGGCAGACCGTGCGCATCGTGATCGATGCCATGCCCAAGCAGCCGCTGGTGGGCCGCGTCGACAGCTTCTCGCCAGCCTCGGGCAACCAGTTCGCGCTGCTGCCGGCCGATAACGCGACCGGTAATTTCACCAAGATCGTGCAGCGCGTGCCGGTCAAGATCACCTTGCGCGCCGAAGACATCCAAAAGCTGGGCGGGCGCCTGGTGCCGGGCATGTCGGCGCTGGCCGAGGTCGAGCTGCGCGAGCCGGCCCAGGCGAAAACCGTCGCGGCCGTTCACTAAGGCGGCAGCATGAGTTCCGCAACGGTGCCGCCCGTGGTCGGCGAGCACGTCAGCCTGCGCACCTGGCTCGCCGTCGCTGCCGGCATGCTCGGCGCCTTCATGGCCGTGCTCGACATCCAGATCACCAATTCATCCCTGCGCGACATCCTCGGCACGCTCTCGGCGACCCAGGAAGAGGGCTCGTGGATTTCCACCGCCTACCTGTGCGCTGAAATCATCGTCATCCCGATGACGGCGCTGCTGATGCGCGTGTTCGGCATGCGCGGCTACATGATCGGCACCACGGCCCTGTTCCTGGCTTGTTCGACGCTGTGCGGCGCGGCCTGGAACCTGCCCAGCATGATCGTGTTTCGCATGCTGCAGGGCCTGACTGGCGGCGCCCTGATCCCGATGGCGATGACGCTGGTGATGACGACCTTGCCGCGCTCGAAGCAGGCGGTCGGCATGGCCATTTTTGGCTTGACGGCCACGCTGGCGCCGTCGATGGGCCCGACTCTGGGCGGCTACCTGTCCGAGTTGTACGGCTGGCCCTCGATTTTCTACATCAACTGGGTGCCCGGCCTGCTGCTGATGGGCGGCCTGTGGTTTGGCCTGGACCGGCAGGCACGCCAGCTCAGGCTGCTGGCCGAGGCGGACTGGATCGGGATCGGCTTCATGGCGCTCGGCCTGGGCAGCCTGACCATTTTCCTGGAAGAGGGCAATTCGAAGGACTGGTTCGACTCGAACTTCATCATCGCCTTCGCCGCCCTGGCGCTGGTGGGCATCCTGGGCTGGATCACGACCAGCTTCACGCGCGCCGAGCCGTTCGTCAACCTGCGCCTATACGGCGAGCGCCACTTCCTGGTGGCCACTGCCCTGTCGGCGGTGGTTGGCATGGGTTTGTACGGCTCCTCGTTCCTGCTGCCGCTGTACCTGGGCCAGATCGCCGGCTACACGCCGATGCAGATCGGCGAAGTGATCATGTGGGCCGGCCTGCCGCAGCTGATGATCATGCCGGTGGCCGCAGCGCTGTCTTCGCGCGTGGACAACCGCATCCTGTGCTCGATTGGCCTGGCGCTGTTCGGCGGCTCTTGTCTGATGAACGCCTACATGGACGCGAGCACCGGCTACGACCAGCTGTTCTGGTCGCAGATCGTGCGCGCCATGGGCCAGCCTTTCATCATGCTGACCTTGTCCAATTTCGCGATGAAGGGCATCGCCCCGCGCGACGTGTCGTCGGCCTCGAGCCTGTTCAACATGACACGCAACCTGGGCGGCTCGGTTGGCATTGCGCTGCTGGCCACGGCGCTGACGAACCGCGAGCACTTCCATTCGGCGCGCCTGGGCGAGTCGGTGTCGGCCTTCGCCGGCGCGACCCAGGCCCGGCTCGACCAGTTGACCGCCGCCTTCGTCGGCAAGGGCATCGACCCGGCCAGCGCAGCCAACCAGGCCATCGCGGCGCTGGACCGGATCGTGCGGCGCGAGTCCTACGTGATGGCCTATAACGACGGCTTCGTGATCATGGGCTTGGTCCTGCTCGGCTGCATCGGCGTGCTGTGGTTCTCCGAGAAACTCAAGGCCCCATCGGGCGCCGGTGCCGGCGCACATTGACCAACATATCAGGCGGAAAAATCATGTTCAAATCTTTGATCCTGGCGGCTGGTGCCGCCATGCTGGCCGGTTGCGCCACGGTCGGCTCCAACTTTGTGGAACCGGTATCGACGCCGGCTGCGGCCTATCGCCACCAGGACGCGGCCAGGACCGACGCGGCGCGCTTGCCGGCCACCTGGTGGAGCGTGTTCGGCGACGTGCAACTGGACGCACTCGAACGGCGCGCGCTGCAGGACAATCCGGGAGTCAGGGCAAGCGCCTTTCGCCTGCTGCAGGCCCAGGCCCAGCTCGGCGTGTTCCGCGCAGCGCAGGCGCCATCGGTCAGCGTTGGCAGCTCGCTGGCCAATTCGCGCACCTCGGCCAAGACCTCGCAGGCGCTGGCGCTGGGCGGGCGCTCGATCGAAGGCAACAACTATGCGGTGGGTGCGCAGCTGTCCTACGAACTTGACTTGTGGGGCCGCGTCAAGCGCGTGGTCGAGGCGGCCGACGCCCAGGCACTGGCGGCCCAGGATGACCGCGACGGCGTGCTGCTGCTGCTGTCGGCGCAGGTGGCGAGCAGCTACTGGCAGTTGCGCGGGCTGGACGCGGAAACGGACATCCTCAAGGGTGCGCTGGCGACGCGCCGCGAGTCCGAGCAGCTGATCGAGGCGCGTTTTAATGGCGGCCTGTCGAACGAGCTCGATGTCTCGCGTGCGCGCATCGAACGCGCCAACGCCGAGGCCGACCTGCACGAGGTGCAGCGCCAGCGCAACGCCATCGAACACGGTCTGGCGACGCTGGTTGGCGTGTCGCCCTCGACGCCGCTGATCGCTGCGCTGGACAAGGCCGGCTTGCCACTGCCGCCGGCCATTCCGGTCGGCCTGCCGGCCAGCCTGCTGGCCCAGCGGCCCGACCTGGCCGCCAGCGTGGCCGGCCTGCGCGCTGCGCATGCCCAGGTTGGCGTGGCCGAAGGCGCGTTCTATCCCTCACTGTCCTTGACCGGCAATTTCGGCTATGCGTCGGAAGGCTTGCGCGACCTGGCTGGCGGCAGTGCGCGCCAGTTCTCGGTCGGCCCGCTGGCGCTGTCGCTGCCCCTGTTCGACGGCGGGCGCAACCGGGCCAACCTGGCGCTGGCCAAGGCGCGCTATGACGAAGCGCTGGCCAACCACGAAGGGCGGCTGCTGACGGCGCTGCGCGAAGTCGAGGACGCGCTCTCGGACGTTCAGCAGCGCCAGTTGCAGGGCGAGGTCCAAGCCCAGGCGCAGCAGGGGGCCGCGCGTGCCCTGCTGGTGGCGCAGGCGCGTTACGAGCGCGGCGTGTCGACCTACCTGGACGTGACGGACGCCCAGCGCAGTTCCCTGGCGGCCGAGCGTGGCGCGCTGCAGATTCGCACCCAGC
>JAZJYV010000036.1:0-34959 GCA_040390195.1 Pseudomonadota bacterium
CACGCTCAACATGGTGGGCGCGCTGGTACTGATTCCGGCCCTGTCGCACTTCCTGCTCAGGAAGGCGTGACACGCCCATGCTGCTGCCAATCGATATTGCGCAGGCCGTCACGAAGCTGCGTACGGCGGGACGTTCGTTTAGCGCAATCGCGTCCGAATTCAACAAGCTTGGCCTGCCCGGCCCGCACGGCGGCCGCTGGTATGGTGCCACAGTGCATCGACTCCTGCATGGCGTACCCGGAGCCGGCCAGCACCGCTGCACCGCGCGTTGCCGTCTGCAGGAGCGTCCTTGCAGCCATGCCGAACCAATCACCATACGGAGACACCCATGCTCGGATTAATGCAACACCAGTCACTGCTCATTTCGTCGCTGATCGACCATGCGGCCCGCAATCACCCGGATCGCGAGATCGTCTCGCGCAGCGCCGATGGCCAGGTGCACCGCAGCAGCTACGGCCAGGTCCAGCGCTGCGCCAAGCGCATGGCCAACGCCCTGACCACGCTGGGCGTGAAGCCGGGCGAGCGGGTCGCCGCGCTGGCCTGGAACGGCTACCGGCACATGGAGCTGTACTATGCTGTTTCAGGCATGGGTGCCGTGCTGCACACCATCAATCCGCGCCTGTTTGCAGAACAGATCGAGTACATCGTCACTCACGCCGATGACCAGTACCTGTTTTTCGATATTGGCTTTGCCGGCATCATCGAGAAACTGGCACCAATGATGAAAACGGTCAAGGGTTTCGTCGCCATGACCGACCGCGCCAACATGCCCCCGTTGGCGATCCCCAACCTGCTGTGCTACGAGGAGCTGGCCGATGCTGCCTGCGACGAATTCGCCTGGCCGGAATTCGATGAGAACTCGGCCGCCTCCTTGTGCTATACCTCGGGCACGACCGGCAATCCGAATGGCGTGCTGTATTCGCACCGTTCGAGCGTGCTGCACGCAATGGCCGTGTGCGGCGTCGATGGGCTGGGCCTGAGCGGCGCCGACAGCACGTTGGTGGTGGTGCCCATGTTCCACGTGAACGCCTGGGGTATGCCCTATGCGGGCGCGTTGTGCGGTGCAAAGTTGGTGTTTCCCGGCGCCGCACTCGATGGCAAGAGCGTCTACGAGTTGATGCGCGACGAACGGGTCACGCTGGCATTGGGCGTGCCGACGGTGTGGATGGGATTGTTCCGCCACATCGAAGGCGCGCAATGCGACCCGCTGAGGGAGCTGTGTCTCGAGCGCTGCGTGATCGGTGGCGCGGCGGCGCCGCTGTCGATGATCGAACAGTTCGAGCAGCGCTTCGGCGCGACAGTCATCCATGCCTGGGGCATGACCGAGATGTCGCCACTGGGGACCGTGTGCCGGCTGCTGCCCGAGCACCGCCAATTGCCGGCCGGGCAGCGCCATCGGCTGCAGGCCAAGCAGGGCAGGGCAGTCTTTGGTGTCAGTCTGAAGATCACGGACGAACAGGGGTGCTGCCTGCCGCATGACGGAAAGGCCTTCGGCCACCTGATGGTACGCGGCCCATGGATCGCCGCCTCATACTACGGTGGCGAGGGCGGAAACCTGCTCGACGCTGATGGCTATTTCGACACCGGCGACGTGGCCACCATCGATGCCGACGGCTACATGCAGATCACCGACCGCTCCAAGGACGTGATCAAGTCGGGCGGCGAATGGATTTCGTCCATCGAACTCGAACATGCCGCACAAGGCCATCCGAGCGTGGACGAGGCCGCCGTGATCGGCGTGGCCCACCCGATCTGGCAAGAGCGCCCGTTGCTGATCGTGGTGCTCAAGGCTGGCCACGCGCTCACAGGCAATGCGCTGCTCGAGCACATGGCGGCCAACGTGGCCAAGTGGTCGCTGCCGGACGATGTGGTGTTTGTCGAGCAGCTGCCGCACACGGCCACCGGCAAGTTGCAAAAAATGCGTTTGCGCGAGCAGTTCCGCGAGCACCTGCTGCCGAACCAAATTCGCCGTCCCGGCGCGGGAGGGAATCCATGGGCCGCCAAATGAGACGCACGGTATCGGTTTCCGCCTGCGCGGAAACGACAGATCAAGTTTTCGACTTGTTCACAAGCGCAACGATCCTGATGGTGCCCGGATTGCGCGACGCGATGCCGGAGCACTGGCAAAGCCTGCTCGAGGCCGACATTCCAGGCGCCCGCTCGGTTCCGCCAATGGAGGTCAACGGCCTCAATTGCGCAGCCAGGGTTGGCGCACTCGATGCGGCCGTAGCGGCCATCGAAGGCCCCGTGATCCTGGTGGCGCACAGCGCCGGTGTGCTAATGGTGGCGCATTGGGCGCTCAAGCACCGGTCCAACGTGGTTGCCGCGCTGCTGGTTACGCCGCCCGACCTGGCGGCGCCCTGGCCCGAAAAATACCCGCGTCCAGAAACGCTGCGGATGCAAGGCTGGTCGCCGCTTCCCTGCCAACGCCTGCCATTTCCCAGCCTTGTCGTCGCCAGCAGCAACGACCATCTGGCCAGCCCGGATGCGGTGCGCGCAATGGCCAGCGCCTGGGGCAGTGAGCTGCTCGAGCTCGGGGCAGTCGGGCACATGAATCCGGCATCGGGCTTCGGTCCCTGGCCGCAGGCGCTCGAGCTGATCGCACAGCTGCACTCGCGGGCAGCCCCTGTCGTCAAATGAGAAATCGCTGACGCGAGATGCGGATTTCCTGCCTGCGCGGGCCGCTATACTGGAATCACACTGGGCAAACAACAAGACTGAGGAGAATTCAAGATGGCTAGAATAGTGCGCTTCAACAGCTGCGGCGGACCCGAGGTGATGTACCTGGACGAGGTCGAAGTGAACGCGCCAGGCGTCGGCGAAGTGCGTGTACGTCACGTCGCTGTCGGACTCAATTACGCCGATACCTATTTTCGCAATGGCACTTATCCGATTGCCCTGCCCAATAGCCTCGGTGTGGAAGCATCCGGTGTCGTGGTCGAAGTCGGTGCCGATGTGAGCCACCTGAAGCTGGGTGACCGTGTCACCTACACCGGTTTCATGAACACGCTCGGCGCTTATTGCAGCGAGCGCGTGATGGCGGCGGCGCCCTTGATCAAGCTGCCTGAAACCATCGCCTTCGAGACGGCGGCGGCAATGACCATGCGTGGACTGACGGCGGCCTACCTGATGCGCCGCATCCATCCGTTCCGTGCCGGCGACACCATCTTGCTGCATGCGGCAGCCGGCGGGGTCGGACTGATCGTGTCGCAATGGGCCAAGCTGCTCGGCCTGAACGTGATCGGCACTGTCTCGACCCCCGCCAAGGCCGAACTGGCACTGGCCCATGGTTGTGACCACGTGATCAATTACAGCGAGCAGGACGTCGCGTCTGCCGTTCGCGCTTTCACCGACGGCAAAGGGGTCGACGTGGTGTTCGACAGTGTCGGCAAGAGCACCTTCATGGCTTCGCTCGACTCGCTTCGCCGGCGCGGCCTGATGGTGTGCGTGGGCACCGCCTCCGGTCCGGTAGCGCCATTTGATCCGATGCTGCTGGCGATGAAGGGTTCCCTGTTCCTGACGCGCCCGGCGCTGGCCGACTATGTGGCCGATCCCGTAGAGAAGGCCGAACTGTCCGGCGAGCTGTTCGAGCATGTCGGTAGCGGCCGGATCAAGATCGAGATCAACCAGCACTATGCGCTCGAGGATGCGGTCCAGGCGCACCGCGACCTGGAAGCGCGCAAGACCACCGGTTCATCGATTTTCGTTATTTGAGGAGCTAGCCATGCGAGTACACCAACTGACATGCGCGATCGGCGCCGAAGTGCAGGGCGTGAACCTGGCCGACGCGATCAGCGATGACGCCCTGTTCGCCGAATTGCGCGCCCAACTGCTGCAGCACCGCGTGCTGTTCCTGCGCGACCAGGATTTCACGCGTGCCGAGCATGTGGCATTCGCGCGCCGCTTTGGCGAGCTGGAAAGCCATCCGGTAGCTGGCAGCGATCCCGAATATCCGGGCCTGGTGCGCATCTACAAGAGCCCGGAACAGAAGAACGATCGCTACGAAAACGCCTGGCATACCGATGCCACCTGGCGTGTCGCGCCGCCATTCGGCTGCGTGCTGCGCTGCGTCGAGGCGCCCTCGGTGGGCGGCGACACGATGTGGGCCAATATGGCGCTGGCCTACGAGATGCTGCCTGAAGACGTCAAGGTCAGGATCGCAAACCTGCGTGCGCGCCACAGCATCGAGGCCAGTTTTGGCGCTGCCTTGCCGATCGAACGGCGCCTGGCGCTGCACGCGCAATTCCCGGACGCCGAGCATCCGGTGGTGCGCACGCACCCGGAGACGGGCGAGAAGATCCTGTTTGTGAATGGCTTCACCACCCATTTCACGAACTACCACACCGCCGAGCGGGTGCGTTTTGGCCAGGATGCCAACCCCGGCGCCGGCCAGCTGCTCAGTTACCTGATCAGCCAGGCCGCCATTCCCGAGTACCAGGTGCGCTGGCGCTGGCAGCCAAACAGCGTGGCCATCTGGGACAACCGTTCGACCCAGCACTATGCGGTGATGGATTACCCGCCCTGCCATCGCAAGATGGAGCGCGCAGGCATCATCGGCGACATCCCCTACTGACCCAAACACACCCAGATCAAGGAGCACCCCATGCAATTTCTCGACGATTCCCTGCACCCGGAAAACCAGGACAAGGTGGTCATCACGGTTGCGCCGTACGGCCCTGAATGGGCCCCCGAAGACTTTCCGCAAGATATACCGGTGACCATGGAGGAGCAGATCCAGAAAGCGGTCGATTGCTATGAGGCCGGCGCCACGGTGCTGCACCTGCATGTGCGCGAACTCGATGGCAAGGGCTCGAAGCGGCTCTCCAAGTTCAACGAGCTGATCGCCGGGGTGAGGGCGCGGGTGCCGGACATGATCATCCAGGTGGGCGGCTCGATCTCGTTCGCGCCGGAAGACGACGGCACGGCCGCGAAGTGGCTTAGCGACGACACGCGCCACATGCTGGCCGAGTTGACGCCCAAGCCGGACCAGGTGACCGTGGCGATCAACACCGTCCAGATGAACATCATGGAATTGCTGTATCCGGAATACCTGGAAGGCACCTCGCTGGCCTCGCCGATGATGCATGCCGCCTACAGCGAGATGACGGTGCCGGCCGGCCCGGCCTGGGTCGAAGAGCATCTGCGCCGCCTGCATGCTGCCAACATCCAGCCCCATTTCCAGCTCACCGGCATGCACGCGCTAGAGACGCTGGACCGGCTGGTGCGGCGCGGCGCCTATCGCGGCCCGCTGAACCTGACCTGGATCGGCATCGGTGGCGGCTTCGATGGACCGAACCCGTTCAACTTCCTCGATTTCATCCGGCGCGCGCCGGACGGCGCCTGCGTGACGGCCGAGTCCCTGCTCAAGAACGTGCTTCCGTTTAACATGATGGCCATGGCCATGGGCTTGCACCCGCGCTGCGGGATCGAGGACACGCTCATCGACCAGCACGGCAAGCGCATGACGTCGGTGCAGCAGATCGAGCAACTGGTGCGGGTCGCGCGCGAACTAGGGCGCGACATCGCCAGCGGCCAGGAAGCGCGTGCGATCTACCGCATCGGCGTGCAGTATGACGATGCCGAGCAGACGCTGCGCATGAACGGCATGGCGCCGAACCGGCGTCCGGGACAGAAGAACGTGCCGCTGCGGACCTGAGCTTCGCGCCGGTGCGGCGCGCTCGAGCGCAGCATGCCGGCATTCGGGGGCAGCGCCTGGACGTGCCTCCTATTTTTCTTTCGTCATTACCTGAGGCACCTGCCGCTTACCATGGCTATTTCACCTATTCCGGACAGCGCAGACGGCGCCGATCCCGCCGTCTCCTGGCCCTACGCCTGGCTGGTGTTCGCACTGACGTTTGGCCTGCTCATTTCCGACTACATGTCACGCCAGGTGCTCAACGCCGTGTTTCCGCTGCTGAAAAGCGAGTGGCTGCTCAGCGATTCGCGCCTTGGCCTGCTCAGCGGGATTGTCGCGCTGATGGTGGGGCTGCTCACGTTTCCCTTGTCGCTGATGGCCGACCGCTGGGGGCGCGTCAAGAGCCTGACCCTGATGGCCATCCTGTGGAGCCTGGCCACGCTTGGCTGCGGCCTGGCAGACAATTTCCAGCAAATGTTCCTCGCGCGCTTCCTGGTGGGCGTAGGGGAGGCCGCGTATGGCAGTGTCGGCATCGCCGTGGTGCTGTCGGTATTCCCCAAGCGCCTGCGCGCCACGCTGACTGGCGCGTTCATGGCCGGCGGCATGTTCGGTTCCGTGCTCGGCATGGCGCTGGGCGGCAGCATTGCGGCCAAGCTCGGTTGGCGCTGGTCGTTTGCCGGCATGGCCCTGTTTGGGCTGGTGTTGGCGCTGCTCTATCCGCTGCTGGTGAAACAGGCGCGACTGGCGCCGGACGAAGCGGGCGGGAAGGGGACGCGGCTGCGCGCCCCGCTGGCCAGCCTGTTCGGCTGCCGCTCGGTGCGGGCAGCCTATGTGGGCAGCGGACTGCAATTGTTCGTCGGCGGCGCCTTCATCGTCTGGATGCCCAGCTATATGAACCGCTACTACGCGATGGATGCGGCGCGCGCCGGCCAGAGCGCGGCGCTGGTGGTGCTGGCCAGCGGCGCCGGGATGATCATGTGCGGCATGCTCAGCGACCGCCTGTGCCGCGCTTCGCCGCCACGCAAGATCCTGCTGGCGATTGCCTATTGCCTGGCCAGTTGCGCCTTGCTGTCGCTGGCCTTCGCCCTGGCGCCCGGACCGTTGCAACTGGCGCTGATCGGGCTTGGCATGTTTCTCGCCGCCGGGACAACTGGCCCGTCCGGGGCGATGGTGGCCAACCTGACGCACCGCTCGGTGCATGGCACGGCCTTTGCCACGCTCACGCTGGCCAACAACTTGCTCGGCCTGGCGCCAGGCCCTTTGTTGACCGGCATGGCGGCCGACCGCTTCGGTCTGGACGTCGCGTTCCAACTGGTGCCCCTGTTGAGCCTGGCCGCCGCCGCGGTGTTCTGGTATGCGCGCCACCATTACGAACACGATGTCGCCCAGGCCGGCACGCTGCTCGGCGTGCAGGGGAGCCCGGCATGAGCGCGGGCGTGGTCCGCATCACCATCGGCTTCGATTTCATTTGTCCCTGGTGCCTGATTGGCTTGCGGCACCTGCAGCAAGCATTGCTCCAGTTGCATGCCAGCCTGCCCGGGGTGCGCGTGCACATCGAATGGCAGGGCAGGCAGTTGCTGCCGCACACGCCCGGCGGCGGCTTGCCGTTCCGGTCTTTCTATTTGCAACGGCTCGGCAGCGAGCAGGCGGTGCGCCAGCGCCAACACCAGGTGAGCACGGCAGCCGAGGCGGCCGGCGCGCGCGTCGACTATGACCGCATCGAGCGCATCTCGAACACCGCCGACGCCCATCGCTTGCTGCAACACGTGCAACAGCACGGCAGCGCGGCCCAGCGCGACCGCTTGCTCGAGAGCTTAATGGTGGCCTATTTCGAGCGTGGCGAGGACCTGGCAGATCCTGACATACTGTTGACCCATGCACTTGCTGCGGGGGTCGCGACCAGGCCTTTGCTCACTAGTTTGCAAGGTGCGGCGGTGCCGTTTGCCTCGCGCGGCGGAGGCAGTAGCGTGCCCAGCTATTCGTTTTCCAACGGCTTGAGCATCAGCGGCGCCCAAGGACCGGCGGTGCTGTTGGCGGCCATGCAAACGGCATTGGTGCTTGGCGAGGCCGCATGAGCCGGCGCGTGGAACTGAGCACGGCCCAATTGCCGCCCGAAGGAGGGCGTGCCTTGCTGCGCATCGATGGCCATTGCCTGGCCTTGTTCGAGGTTGCCGGAAGCTTTCACGCGATCGAAGACAGTTGCCCGCACCAAGGCGCATCGCTGTGCGGCGGCAAGCTGGTGGGGCGCACCATCCAGTGCCTGGCGCACGGCCTGCGTTTTGACCTGGCCAGCGGCTATTTACTTAATTCGACCCAATTGCGGGTCACCACATATCCCATCGAGGTCGAGCAGGGCCGGGTTTTCCTGAACTTGCCAGACCCGGATTGCCAGCCATGACAACTGCCGTTTTTTCCCGATTCGATCAACAGGCCCGCAACCTCGCCCCCGGTTTCGCCATCAGTGCGATGGTGGCGGCAGCGGCCAGCTTTCTGTCCGAGCACTACAAGGCGCCGGTCATGCTGTTTGCCCTGCTGCTGGGCATGGCGCTCAATTTCCTCTCGGTCGAAGGCCAGTGCAAACCAGGCATCGAGTTCACGGCGCGCAGCGTCTTGCGCCTTGGCGTGGCACTGCTCGGATTGCGCCTGACACTGGCCCAGATGGCCGCCTTGGGCTGGAAGCCGGTGTTGATGGTGATCCTGGTGGTCACGCTGACGATCGGTCTGTCGGTCTTGGTGGCCAAGATGCTGGGCTTTAACCGGCTGTTTGGATTGCTAACTGGCGGCGCCACCGCCATCTGCGGCGCGTCGGCGGCCTTGGCCCTGGCCGCCGCCTTGCCTGCCCATCCCCAGAAGGAAAAGGCCACCTTATTTACCGTGATCGTGGTGTCGGCGCTGTCGACCGTGGCGATGATTGCCTATCCGATGCTCGCCAAGTGGTTTGCGCTCACGCCATTGCAGTCGGGCGTTTTCCTGGGAGGCACGATCCATGATGTCGCTCAGGTGGTCGGCGCCGGTTACAGCATGTCGCGCGAAACGGGAGACGCCGCCACGGTCGTCAAGTTGATGCGGGTGGCGATGCTCTTGCCCGTCATCTTGTGCGCCACCATGGTCACGCGCGCTCAGGGTGGCGGTGCCATTGGCAAGCGGCCACCCTTGTTGCCCGGTTTCGCGGTCGGTTTCATTGTGCTCGCCTGTGTCAACAGCACTGGCATCGTGCCGCAAGCGCTTCAGGATCTGGGCAATGACGTGTCGCGCTGGGCGCTGGTGATTGCCATCAGCGCGCTTGGCATGAAGACCCAGCTCAAGGAACTGGCGACTGTCGGCTTCAAACCAGTGGCCCTGATGGTGGGCGAGACGGTTTTCCTTGCTGCCCTGGTGATGTTCCTGCTGCGTTGGGCCACCTAATGTCCCGAGTCAGAAAATCGCGGGCAGAAAGTAGGGTGGAAAAGCGCGGCGCATTCCACCATTGCGTGCACCAGGTTGACGCGGGCAATGGTGGAACGCGCTCGACCCCTTGGGGTTCCACCCTACGAATGTGCCAACGAATTTTCAACTCATGACATCAGGATGGCCTGCGTCTAGGCCTGGTAAGGCTTTCCATGTGCACCGCGCCAGGCTGCCGGGGTGGCGTCGAATTGGGTGGTGAACCAACGCGTGAAACTGCTGCGCAGGGAATAGCCGAGCAGGTCGCCGATACGTGCGAGGGAGTAGGCCGGGTTGTTCATGTAGCGCTGTACCAGGTCGCGCCGCACTTCGTTGATCAAGTCGCTGAAATTGGCATTGTCATCCTCCAGGCGTCGCTGCAGCGTGCGCACGTTCATGCCCAAGGCTTGCGCAATCTGTTCGATCGTGGCCCGCCCCATTGGCAATAGCAAGTAAATTGCCTTGCGTACCTCATATACAAGCGATGGTTGGTCCTGGTCCTGCAAGGAATCGACGAAGCGTTGAGCATAGCGCGCCATCGCCGGGTCGGCAGTGGGATTGGCCGTATCGAAGGAAGTGGCCGGACAGGCGATGCCGTTGAACTCCGCGCCAAATTGGATGTGACAGCCGAATAGGCGTCGATGCAGACGCAAGTCATCTGGCGCGTCGTGGGTGAAATTGACGCTGACGGGGCGCCAGTGCGTGCCAAGCAGGCTGGCGCAAAGCCGTGCCATTACACCCAGTGCCAATTCGCTCGCCTGGCGCGATGGCATGGGCGTATCAGTAACAACTTCTTCCCGAATGATCACAAGGTCACCGGCTTCCTCGATGAAGATCGCCAGTGCCCGGTTCAGTAGGTGGCGGTACTGCACCATGACCTGCAAGGCGTTGCGCAGTGTTGGCTGGTGGGTGAGCAGCAGACTGACGGCGCCCAAGTCGGAGAATTGGCGCGATTCGGCCATCCGCAAGCCCAGGGTCTGGCAGCCGCTGTTTGCTGCAGAGTTTTCAAGAAGGCGCACAGCACTTTGGACTGGGATGCTCTGATCGGGGTCGAGCAAGGAGTTCTTGCTCAAACCGACGGCGGCTAATTCAAGCTGGGTGTTGAGACCAAGATGCTGGGCCACTTCCAGATAGTTTGTGAGAACTGCGGCGCGGACCAGGGTGGGCATATGTATGGTTTCCATGAAGGGGCAGCAAGACACGCAGTCTTGTCAGATCATACCGCATGGAAGTGTGTGGCGGACCTCGGAGAAAGGTGCAATTCGTGACAGTCCGTTGCCATCTGGTGACGGATTTCATTGCAAGACAGCTCAGGGACTCCCAGCAGCGCCAGGGATTGGGGCGTTTGGGTTTTGTCATGTCGGGGGAATAGTTTATCGGCTACGTTTGGTATTGGGACCGCGTGCGGTAGAGGCTTTGCAGGTTTAGGCCGTTTGTTTGAACGGAGAGTGGCATGAAAATCGAATTCATTGCAAGCATGGCTGTCATTGCTGCTTTCCCGGAGGTAAGCAGGCGCCTGTATATTGACGCGATAGGCCTGCCGTTGGAAAGCCAGCCAGGTGGTGAGTACTATCACAGTGAGAAGATAGCGGGCAGCAAGCACTTTGGCGTATGGCCGCTGAGCCAAGCTGCGCAAGCGTGTTTCGGCCGCCAGGACTGGCCAGCCGAACACCCCGTACCGCAGGCGTCAATCGAGTTTGAGGTCGCTGATGAAGGGGCCGTCGCCTTGGCAGCAATCGAATTGCAGGATCGCGGATATCCGCTACTGCACGAAGCGCGACTTGAACCATGGGGTCAAACCGTGGCACGCCTGCTATCGCCGGAGGGCCTGATTGTCGGAATATCGTTCGCACCACAATTACACTCAGCATCGCCTGAATAGCGCTCAACTTAGCCGAGATCCGGCGCATCGAAGGCCCGACTTAATTGGCAGGGTAAGGTGGATGAGCGGCGAGCCGCACCTTTGTCCGCGAGAGGAGGATAGCGCAGTAGGCCGACAGCATTCTGAGCACTGAAAATCCTCAAGCCTTCTTCTAAGCACATCATGATATGACCAAACTTGCTGTCGCGCCACGTCAACTGCAAGTTAATCTTTATGTGTCATGCGACAGCAACTTGAGCTTTAACGATCTATCTTCCTTGCTCCAGCAAGTTGATCCTTTTCAAACTCATAGAAATCGTCACACTACTACTTGAAAAGCCATGCTCGCGACCTATGCTGAATTGGTGCTTGAGTTGACTCATCTTCCTTCCTTAGTCGGAGCGATCCATGGCGGGGTCTCGATCAGCTGGTTCAAGGCTTGGTACCCAGTTTCGCGGGAAACTGGCAGCTGCCTATGGGCAGCGGGGGGCGACCTTAAATAGCCTCTGGTACGTTTATAGTCCGCGCACCTTGCGCGACTGGGTGCTGCGCAGCGATCTTGAATGGGATCACTTCTTCCACGCTGAATTCGATCCGGACATCGCACAATGCGATTACGCCCCGGTCAATCGCACCATCTTGCTGGCGGAAAGCCGTATAGAGCTACCAGTGACAGCCGCCATTACCTATAAGAGTGGTGAGGTTGGCTATAGACAAGTTCGATATTCTCATGACGTAAGGAAACGTGGCAACGATCCGAAGGAGACCGCACGGTTAATACAGGCGGCTGCTGCGGAAGGGATTCGATACGAAGTATGGACAGAGATTGAGATTCGTCGCAATGTCGTTCAGTTGGCCAACTGGCGGCGTATGGTCGCCTGGCTATCTGCGGCGCGAGAACATGGGCTGGATTGGTACATCGACGAGATCGCGTCTACATTTCGGTCTCACCAAACATTCAAACTTGTCGATGTCGAGAAAGCCTGGGGCGAGGCTGCGTTTCCCTTATATGCAGCTGCGGTGTTTCAGGCTGTGCGCCTTGGCACTTATGTAGCGGACACTGATAAAGAAATCCTATCGCCGGAGACTGTCATCAGCAAAGGGAGCGTCCAATGAAGCTGTGGACCTTCAGTACATTGCCGGCAGAACTAGCGGATACGTCGTCGTGGCGCTCGGTTGATATTGATGCATTGGACGAAGAGAAGCGTGAACGATTCATTAAGTACCGGGAGGCGATTGAAGCTTATCTTCGTACCGGGACCATGAAGACTTCAAGCGCACAGGTTGGGATCACGCGCACAAATCTTATTCGACAGCTAAACCGGTGTGTGTCCTCAGCTGCCGATGGTCGTCCGTACGGATGGGCTGCATTGATTCAGAATCTTCGTACTAAAGATTATCAACGCGTTGCAGACATCGCGCCCGGAATGGCGTCCAAAGGATCGACAGCAGGCGCGTTCCAAATGTTCATGGAACAGCATCCCGAGATCAAAGATAAGATCAGCAACTTGTTCTTAAAGTGTTCAGGAAAAGCACATATTGACGAGTCTCGAATTTCAATGAAAGATTTGCATGCTGCTTTTGTCATTCTTTGCGAGCAGGCGGGCATATTGGGGAATATGTACCCGCTAAACAGTAAATCCCGGGGCCGGCGTTCAATAGAACGATATGCCCAACAACTCATAGTAAGCCAGATCGAAGCTGCGACATCGGCGCGGTTTGGCAAAACCGCCAAGTCGCACCTCTCTGTGGGGAGGGGGCGTCCATCAGGCTTGATCGCTTACGCTCCCTATGATCTGGTTGGCATTGACCCACACAAAATAGATTGCATCGGCACTGTACGCATTAATGGTCCGAAAGGGCCGCAACGCGTCGCCATCGAGCGTCTCTGGATCACTCCTGTACTCGATGATAATTCACGGGCAATTCTTGGCTATAGTGTTGGAATACGCTCCGAATGTTCGGCAGCCACAATCGAGCAAGCGATAATTTCTGCGATGTCGACTTGGCAGCCGCGCAAACTAATCGTACCGGGTATGACTTATGCGCGAGATTCTGGCTTGCCATCAGGCGTTATACCCGAACTCTCCGGACGCGCATGGGTCGCCATGATGGTCGACAATGCCGCAGTTCACTATTCGCATGCGATTTCCGAGCGCGCCAGGCGCAGGCTTGGCTGCGGTATCAATTACGGTGCAATAGGGCACTGGGAACATCGTGCTGCGTTGGAGCGGGTGATGAAGACGCTCGAAACGTTGGGTTTTCAGCGCCTTCCCTCGACAACAGGATCGGGACCGACAGATCCCCGAAAAGACAATCCAGTAAAATGCGCAGTTGAACTTGGCATTGGTTGGGAAGAGTTGCTTGATGTAATTGACGTTGTGGTTGCGGACTACAATGCTAAACCCAACGAAGCATTAGGCAATCGTTCACCGCTAAGCCTTTTGCGAGATTATGTGTCAATAAAGTCGCTGGGCCTCCTACCTCGTCGGCTTCCTCCTCCTACTGCGACACTTCCAGACCTCGGTATTCAGGTGGAAATCAGGACGGTTCGCGGCGATCCTGACAACGGGCGCCGGCCGTATATCGAGATTGATCGGGTCCATTACACCAGCCCCATTCTTAGCAGCGCATTCGCCCTCATCGGAAGAAAGATGCGCATGCACATTCGCGCATCAGACATGTGTACGGTGCGCGCGTTTCATGAATCTGGCGAGGAGTTAGGCGTTCTTACGGCGCAGGGAGCTTGGGGCCGAACAAAGCATACGAGGGAGATGCGAAAAGAAATCAATGCCCTACGAGACTCTGGGCAGATAGAGATCAGATACAACGACAATCCGTTCGTCGTGCTATTACAGCACCTGGAAACGGAAACCGCAAAGGATGCTACAAGAAGGCCGCTTAAGGTCTCCCGTTCCGCGACGCGTCTGGCAAGGGCGAGGGCGGAAACGGGCCTGACTACTGCACATGCACCGGCCGCCCCGCCGTCGCCAAAGCCCGAAACTTCCCTGTCCCCGGTCGCCGCTGAGTCACCTGCCCAACCGTTAATAGTTTTAGTACAGTCACCTAAATGGAAAACGCTTGTTCGCTAAACGGAAGGAATCGTCATGAAACGCGCGACAGTAGCCAATGGAGGGAGTGCTCGGACCCCGGATCAGCTTGCCGGTCACCCGGTACTGCGCAGCAAAATTCGTCTGCCAACACCGTCAATCCGCTCAGCCTACGATGTGCTTGCCAACACGGCATTCCAACGAGCTCCAGGTTGCTCCTTCTACGGCCACCCGCGGTTCGGAAAGACGGAAGGGATTTCGGTCCTCGCTGATCAATTGGCGCAGTCATTCCCCGGCATGCCGATATTTACGGTCAGTGCGGCATGGCATGCGCGCTTTTCGGAAGGCACATTTATTTGCGAACTGCTGACTGCCTGCAAACACTTCATGGCGGCGGTAGGCACGGTCGGAGTGCGCAGGGCGAGGCTGCGTACCTTCCTGGGGATGCAGGCGCAAACAGGTCATAGCGACATCGTCATGCTGTTAATTGATGAAGCCCAGAACTGGCACGAGCCAGAACTGACAACTCTGCGCGACCTGGCGAACGAAATAGCGTTGGAACATAAAGTGCTGTTGATCGGCATACTCTTCGGGACGCCTGAGCTGGCCTCTTTACGGACCGCCTTGATCCAGTCGGGGCGAATCGATTTGGTGGGGCGCTTTATGATTCAGCAATATGAATTCCGCGGCGTATTTACGCCTGAAGACTTGGCCATCATTATGTCCTTTTACGACGACCCTGAGGTGTCCGAGTACCCGGAAGGCAGCGGAAATAGCTATAGTCAGTTCCTTATGGGGCAGGCATACGCAAGCGGATGGCGATTGCAGCAGGAGGTTGAAAATCTATGGGGCCAGTACAAGTTGGCAGCCCAAGCAAGCGGAGGCCTGAACCAGATCGGCATGCAGTGGGTAGCCGACAGCATTCGTCGGTTTTTTATGGCGAACCTTGAATATGACCATCCTGGGTTTCGCGGCGAGGCTGGTACCTGGAAAGTGGCGGTTGCCCAATCCGGATTTAAGGACTCGCTGGGTGTCACCTACACCACGTAGCACATGCACATCGTGCTGCAGTACACGGTGAAGTGGCCCG
This sequence comes from Pseudomonadota bacterium, assembly GCA_040390195.1. GTDB lineage: Bacteria > Pseudomonadota > Gammaproteobacteria > Burkholderiales > Burkholderiaceae_D > Telluria_A. The sequence continues at coordinate 15,060 of JAZJYV010000036.1, forward strand.
CTTCACTAAACTGCGCGGGTGGCGCAATCCCTTTGGAGGAACGTTCAAGCACCAACTGAAATTCGGGATCCCTCAACGGAACGATGACCGGCCAGAAGGAGAATGCAAAATGAGCGATCGCGCGGTCTATGCATGGTTGAACTCATGGGAGCAACCATTCGAAGGCAGTCTTTCGTTGCTCTTAAAATTTGCATGGGCAAACGGAGCCTCAGCTGGCGATATTTGTCGAGACGTATTTGGTAAAAAAACGCTGCAGGCGTTTGGCGCCAACCGAAAAGGGCGTTCATTGCTTGATCTCGATTGGCCATCAACAAAACACATTGATCGTACCGGCGATTTGAAAGCAAAGTGCGCGCATGCATCTCTGTACACCTTAGCGGGCGATTGGACTTTTAAGATCGCATCCGACACTCACATACGATACTGCGAGCACTGCTTAGGCTCTGGGTTTCATTCCGGGATTTATCAAATCGATGCGCTGCAACGATGTCCAATCCATGACTCCCAGTTACTAACAATCTGCCGGAAATGTGGTTTTGCATCGCCGCCGCACGCGGTCTATAAGGAAACTTTTCTATTGCCATTTCATTGCCCTCATTGTGAGAATTTTCTCGGTGAAGGAGGTTTTGATCCGAAGCGCTGGCAAAACAAGGAGCTACGCAAGGTCGTCGAGCAAGCATTGGCACCAATTGCAGACTGGCTAAAGCAGATATCAACAGAGGGCCGGCGCTGGAACCGTTGGGACGACTGGGGACTTCCGTTGCGCTATTTTAAATCATCCGTTGAACGCCGAAAAGCAACGGTGCATGTACTATCCAGTATCGTTCATCCAAATCTCGACAATGACGTATTTGGCCGGAATCAAGTCAACATTTCCTTAATTTTTGGACGACGAGTTCCGCGTGAACTGAATGTGGTGCAACCCGTTAGATTTGACAAGATTCGTTTCAGCGATGACGAAATTCGAGAAAAACAGCAAGTCTACAAGTCGATTCGTCGCCAAGTGGAAAGACGTTATGGACGATTGATCAGCGTCCGGCCGGATGTGAGGCGGCAGCCGTGGCAGGATTATGTTGACCATCTTTTCAGGTTTCGCCCCCGAAAACGTGTTTGCCTTACAAAGCTTGCCGTGCTTTTTTGGCGCTTCCGAATGGAAGACTACTTATCGGACGGAAATGATATTTTTTTGCGCTTGGAAGTGATGTATTGGCCACAGAACGGCACAGCCGACATAAATGCATGGGCCGGGTTCGTTATCGCCAGTTTTCATGCTGCCTTGGCGGTGCTGTCGGCCTGGTCACGCCGAGCGATAGACCTCGCCGATATTGACGTCCTTGGACCCGACCAGGTTAGAGCGCGTGAATTGTTTGCTGAGTTCGCCCCAGCATTCGGTTCGGAACAGGTGCCGACGCTCCCTGGCGTTTCAACAATCGAATTCGACATTGAAAGAAATCAAACGGGCATCATAGTTTTTTGCGCGCCGACTCCAATCTTCCAAAAGAATCATTTGCACTGCAGTTTGGATCCTTGCGCTTGCCTGCGGAAAGCCAAATTATATGGACATCTTCAAGTCGCCGATCTTCATCGGTGAACTGTGGCAATCCATATAGTTCCTGGATTTCCTCGTCACTAAGAATCGATAGGCGATGGGATTCGATAGTCATGCTTTGCCGTGGTCACATTCTGCAAGATTTTCGGCAAATCGTCTCTCCGGTGAACCTCTTCGCGACAGCAGTGCTCAAAACAGCAGGAACCGTGGTAATGGTCGAGACGTTTAAACGGTCTGCTGGTCGCTGCTCAAACTCGGCCCGCCATCATGGAGCGGACAGGTTCGTTAGGTGCCTGGTGCTCCACACCTGTACCAGCGTATGAAAAAGGGCGATCGTGTTAATGATCTCCGGAGCGGCGCAATCGTCGAAGTGGCGGCCAATAGCAAGCGTTCCATGCAGGACGAACTTGGCCAGGTCGACCAGAAGATGGCCCAGTGTCGGTTCGTCGAGGAAAGGACCGAAGGTCGCCAGCCCGCTCGCTTTCGGCGCGACCAAGAGAACGCCGGCATAGGTAGGGTGCGAGGCGTAGACGCAGCATCGCTGGTAAACCTTGGCGCGCTGTCCCTTCGTGAAGGGGGCGCGCTTGTCGAGCGTATTGCGCACCGCCTGCGGCTGGAATTTCTTTTTCGCTGCGGCGCCACCGGCCTACGAGAGCGCAACCGCCGAAGGGGCATGCAGAAAGTAGTCCAGCAAATGCGTCGTTTCCAGCAAATCGCGAACGCGCGAGAAGCCCGCTTGGTTGTAGCCCGTCAATGCCAGTTTCAACGCTGTAGCCGCAGAATTGAACATGCGAATACCCAGCAACTGTGCCACCTGTTGCTGGCTGCTGGGACCAGAAAAGCCACGGTCAAGGATGATCACCAGATCCATCGCCTCGCCAATCAATTCGAGATGTTCGGTCAGCGCCGGATCCGCGTCACGGCAGCAAGCCCGAGCGCGCGCAAGCGCTCCTCGTTGCCGTGCAGGCCTTTCAAATTCTTGAGGGCGAACGAACCGGTCATCGTTGGGCGCGCGACCTATGCCCGCACAGGCACGACGATTCGCGCCGCGATATCCTGGTTCAGCCAGTTTGTCGCCGCCAGCAGCCGACGCCCTTCCTGGTAAACATTTGGATTTCCTTCGAGGGACCGGAGTGTTACGGCGATGACCACGCGCAGGGGCTGCGCCAGGGGCGGCTCGAATGCGCGACGCAGCAGCGTCGCCTGCAATGCCCAAACATTGCCAGCCGCTCCTTTCGGGAAGCCGCGCCGGTAGGTCTTCACTGGCGACCATTTCCCGCCGTGCTCCACCTGCGCTTCCTCAAAGCCGGTTGTGCCGAGCTCGCCTTCAGCCGGAACGCAACCTTGGAAGGCGAGGTTGCCATTGGCGTTGGTCGACAATCGCCCGAAGCCCACGTCTACGTTGAAGCGCACGTATTCCGCGCCCTTCGACGGATCCACTGGCGGCGCGTAGACGGCCGTGATGAGCACTTCGGCCTTGAGCTTTCCCTCGTGGATCAGCGACGGCGGAATCGGAAATGGCGCTTTCCGCCACTTCATCGAGTCGACGATATCGAGTTCGAACAGCATCGTGAAACTCGAATCCGAATCGTAAAGGACACCGGTTGGATCTCCCGGCATGCCAGCCCCATAATAGCGACGCTCCAGTGCGGCGCGCTCGGGCGTGCCGAGTTGGGCGCTGTGGATCATGAGCGCCTTCACCATGACGGGCGATACCGTCAGCGGATTCGCGCGGCCGGGGATCGACAACATATGCCAGGTGCGCGCGGCTAGGCCGGCCGCGATCGGCGACGCATAGCTGGTGCCGCAACCGGTGCTGACCGTGCCGGCGCCGGTGAGCACGTTGACGCCAATACCCACAGTCTGGAGGAGCGCGTCGGCGTTACCGCCCACATGCACGAGATCCGGCTTCGGTGTGAAGACGGGACCCGGGCCACGCCGGGAATACGGCGCCGGTTCGTCGATGCGCACCAGGCTCGTCGCGCTCTCGAGGTGGGTGATCGCGCCCACCGTCAAAGCTCGTACCGAGTCGGCCGGCGTCGAAATCCGGTCGCCAAGGACTACAGCCGGCGCTGGCCAACCGCGCCGCGGCTCGCCCTGGTAATTGCCGGCGGCGACCACGAACAGCACGCCATGCGCGTCCGACAATGCATCGAGCTCCCGGCCGAATTCGGAGAACTCGTCGTCGCCGACCTCGGCCCCGCCAAGCGAGAGATTCAATACTTTCACATCGGGGTATTTTGCGATAGCCTCCCGAAGACGAATGATCAGGTCACCCTGCTGGGCACCGGAGGGCCCTGATTCGAGCGCGCAAACATCGTGGATGCGGCAGGCAGCCGCCGTCGGGAAGTAGGCGTGCTGGCCATTCAGGCCCCGGCTGTCGACCACAAGCGAAGCGACGGCGGTTCCGTGCACAAAATCTGTGTCGGGCGGCAGGATATAGGTGTCCCGGCTTGCGATCCAGGGCTGCAAGTGGGTACTGCCGGGATGGACGCCGGAGTCGAACACGGCGACCACCGGAAGGCCGGGTCCGGGCGGCGCTCCGGCGAATGAGGGCCCTACAACGGCGGGCATAATGGCAGCCACGGGCAGGATGCGCGGCTCGGGTCTCGCGTGTCGTACGCCCTGGAAGTGCACGATGGCCGAGAAAGCGGCGACGCTCATCGCATCGTTCATCGCCAACAGGAAAAGCGGCGGTCCGGTGCGCTGCGGTAGCCGGACGACTGCGATGTCGTGTGCGCGCAAGAGCTGCTCGAAACGTTCTACCACCAGACTGGTCGTCGCAGCCGAGTCGTGCGAAAAAAGACGCACCATCAGGCGCGCGGCGAACAAGCGAAATGAAGCCAGCACCCGGTCCAAAGGCTGGTTGCGGGCGGTCTTCGGCAGGCGGCGGTTGATGTCCCACGCGTCGAAACCCTCGACGGCCGACAGATTGGCGCGAATCGCCTTCGTCGTGCGCGCTTGAATTACATGCTCCAGTTGGCCGATGCTGACCGGGTTGACCGCGACCAGCATTTCGTTGATCTCGCCGTGCCCCGCCTGCGGCATGTTTGCTTCGGCGATCAGGGTGAGCGGGCGATGCGACTTGGCAACTGCCACGTCGCGCATACGCATCACCATCACGCCGGGCACGTCCGGATTGAAGCGCGCCTCGGCGGCGATAAGGTCGGCAGCATCGACCATAGACTTCGCGAGCGCCTGGCGGAGCTCTGCCGTGACCGGGACCAATTCCTTGCCGCCCCCGCCAGCAGGTGGATCCATGCCTACCAGGTCGCGCCGCTCGTACGAGACGTGCGCGATCGGATTAGTGGTCTTAGGCGCCCCTCTATCGGGCCGGTTTGCCTGCGTTGCCATGCGCCCCCTGGACAAAGTGGTTTATTTGCCTTGTTGATACATTATATAAACGCGCAAGTTCTCGTAGGGAAAATATCTTCGCATCCCATTGGCGCAACCAGACAATTTCGTCGCTCAGGCTGGCGGGCGAATGTCCTTGGATCAGTGCGAGCGACAAGGACAGGCGGCGAAAGAGCTCCCCATCGTCGATTAAGGCCCTGCCATCGAGTACGGCGTGGCGTTTCGCATCTAGGCTGACCTGTTCGATCAAGGCGCCCGAGGCGCCTGTCGACTTCGCTGTCAAGGTATTCCAGTCGAGCGTATCTGGCGCGTAGCTGCCCAGCATGCCTTCCCACATCTCCAGTCGCAACGCCGCGTCGGGCAAAGGAAGCGGGAGTTGAAAAGGAAAGCGTCGCCAAACGGCGGGATCGAGCAGCTTCTCGTGGTTCGACGCGGCCAACAGGACCGTATTGTCGGAAAGCGCGTCGATGTTCTGCAGCAGCGCGATGACCACGCGCTGCAGTTCCCCGATGTCGCGCTCGTTTCCACGAGCTGAGGCGAGCGCATCGAATTCGTCGAGAAAGAGTACACACGGGCGCTGCTCGACATAATCGAAGATGCGCCGAAGATTCTTGCTCGTTTGGCCAAGCAGGCTGCTGACCAGGGTGTCGCAGCGTGCCGTCAGGAGTGGCAAACCGAGTTCGCTGGCGATCCAGCGAGCCGATTGGGTCTTGCCGGTGCCGGGCGCGCCGTAAAGGAGCATGCGAAGCGGCATGGCCGCGCTCGCGTTGCGCAAGCGATCATAGTGCTTGACGGACTGGAGAAATTCATCGACCCGTTTGGCGGTGCCGCCTGGCAGGCAGAGGTGGACGCTGCCCTTGGGCGGCGTGCTGATGTCGAGCGTGTCGAGTCGGCTTTCGCTATCGACCGGCAAACCACCGATCAAGCCCGCGGCGTCCTGGGCGTGTGCCACGGCCGTCGGTGCACGAGCTAGGCGCTCGCGGATGCGTATTGCGATTTCGCGTTCACCATCCCGTTCGAGCTTGTCAGCCAGTAGACTGGCATAGTTGGTCGACATCGTCGCATTGGATCGTAGCGCGCCGTCCAGAATCTTGAGTACTTCGGATAGGTGGGGAAAGGACATTTGAGACGAAATTTCTATTGTCTGAAGCGTTAAATTTGATCATCGTAACGGAATTTAGATGTTTTGTACCGCAATATTCGCAAATCGTTTCAGCATTGATCTAACGGTGCACATCCTTTCCGATTCGGCAATACGAAGGGCTGGAAACCGCCCCACATTGCAATGCGGCGACTTGGTGTGGGTGCCTCAGGTGCAGTTTACGATTTACTTTGAACGATAATGCGCGAGCACCTCTTTCGTGCCATGAACCCTGGTCTGCCTGAAGCATAGGAAGCGCAAGAAGATGGTCGGCCGATGTCGCCATGCCTGCGTTTTCATTAGCAGACGGCACGCCTACGCGATGACCGCACTCACTTCTGGTACGATCAGTTTTTACGTTGGCCCGTCGCCGCTTGGCATTTCCTATGAAACCAATCATCGCCCTGGATGCCGATGGCGTCTTGCTCGACTATCACCATGCGTACGCCCTGGCTTGGTCCCAGGCCTTTGGAGTGATGCCGGCTATGCGCGACCCGCTTGCCTACTGGCCTATTGACCGCTGGGGCGTGCGGAAGCTGACGGGTGACGAGCTGCAGCGCTTCCGCACCCATTTCAACCATCATTTCTGGTCTACGATTCCCGCAATCACCGGTGCTGTGGATGCCTGCCGTGACTTGGCGGCTGCTGGCTATGAATTGGTGTGTGTATCTGCGATCGACGTGCAATTCGAAACGGCGCGTTTGCAAAATCTTCGCAGCTGTGGCTTTCCGATCAAACGCGTTCTTGCCACGGAAAATTCCGCCAACGGCGTTAGCCCCAAGGTGGCCGCGCTGAAACTGCTCAAGCCAGTGGCGTTTGTCGACGATTTCCTTCCTTACCTTCAGGGAATCCCAAAAGATATCCACGCTGCGCTCGTCTTGCGCGAACCAAACGGCTCCCCAAACGCAGGCGATGGCATCGCATGGTCGCATTCGCAGCACGCTGATTTGGCAGCCTTCGCGGCTTGGTGGTTGAGCCGCTAGTTCGCCTCGCCTGGCCAAGTCGGGCCGTCATATGCCCGACGTTGCAGAGTTGAAGGGCAATTATGTGAAATTATGGCGGGATACTAATTTTTTATGACATTATTATTGCGAAATATTATTTGGAGAGATTGTGTGGCTACTCTATTGATCTGCGGCAAGCGCTCATGTTCGTGCAACTTTTCAGGCAAACGATGCTTGTGATCGCAGATGGAGTGACAGATCAATTCTTTGTTGAATTTACCAGCCGATCCGATGTTTCGCCTCCGTCTCCGTGTGCCGGACGTCGTCGGGTGAGTGCAGGTATGTATTCGTCGTACTAATTGATTCGTGACCAAGGTTGTCACGGACATGGCGTAAATCCACAGCGCTATTTGTCATATGCGACCCGGCCGTGTGGCGTAGCCAGTGTGCGGAGGCTTGTAGGACGCGGAGGGCATCTGATTCAAAATCCGGACCGCGCTCGCGGAATCGGTTCGCCGTCCTCTCAAAAACCTGTTTAACGATCGTGTGCACTCCACCACGCGAGAGCTTTCGTTGTTTGCCGCCAATCGGGAGCAGCAACGGTGCCGTCTCATTTTGCGCAGGGTAGGGCGCCATGCCAAGCTCGCGACGGTAACGGCCAAGTTCGACCATCAGCTCTGATGTGGCTGGTACGATGCGCAATTTATCGCCTTTGCCCAGCACTTCAAGCCACCAGCGGTCATCACCAACTTTGTCCCGCCGGTGAAAAAACGCACCCATCGACGTACCGATCACTTCGGATATTCGTAGGCCACAAATATAGAGCAGGGTGAACAGCCAGCGCAACCTGAAATAATGCTCGCGTTCGCGCGGCGTTTCGCGTGGAAGGGCATCGATCATAGCCTTGACTTCAGTCCATATGTCATCTTCCAAGTATCGCGTCAGACGGGCAGCGCCGCGTTTTTTTCGCTCGCGCGACAGCGCGAGAGGATTGCCGGCGAGATAGCCGGCGTTGACTAGCCAAGAAAACAATGCGTTTAGAATAACTGCCGCCTGGCGTCGGCTTGCAGGCGCCAACGGCCCAGCGAACGGTCGCCAACACGTGTCGGACCGTGGGAATTTTCTTCCTTCGGCTGAGACCCACCGAAAGGCTGGCTGTGGATTGCTGAGAAATTCCTTATAGCAGAGCCAGTCCTCATGGCTGATCGATGAGAGCGCCTTACCTCGCTCGATCGTGCACCACAGCAGAAGCCGCTCTGCCTCTTTACGGTAGTTGTCAAAGGTAGTTTTCGTGCCGACGAAACGCGCCAGCCAAGCCTTGATCGCATCAACGTCGTTGTCGGCAGTGATTTGGGCGCGCGCGCTCGTCGCACGGTTGGTGCCGTGGCGGCCATCGAGCTCTGCGGGAAGGCGGATCGATTCGATCGGTGCCGGCGCGGCGATGAGATCAAACTGGTTAGATTGCTTTTCCATTGGCACAGTTTCGTCGTTGCACAGTGACAGTTTGATCAACATCATAGCGATAATGTCATCTTTTTTGACTGGCGGCATCGACGTAGAACAGTCGGGGGAATTGGCCGCGATCGTCGAATCAGACCGTAACCGTAACGCAGCAAGGGCTGACCGACGTCGCCGAACTGCATGTCAACCAGATACGTCGCTACGAGGCGGGGACGGCGCAGCCGACCTTAGACGCCCTGATCCGGCTGGCCAAGGTGCTGCATGTGCCTCTCGACGATCTGGTGTTCGACATCCAGGAGCAAGGCCCCAGCAACGACCTGTCGCTGCAGTTCGAGGCGGTCAGGCAATTCACGGACTCCGAGAAGCAGACCGTGAGCGAACTGCTGGAGGGGATGATCCTCAAGGACGAGGCGCGGAGCTGGGATTCGGCACGTGCTGAAGCGGCAGCGGCGACGGCGAAGAAGCCGGCGGCCAGTGCGAAGTGTGGTTTGCTAGCGACGGGCCACGGCAGCGTGTAGCACTGCCGACGTTGTGCGCTTCATTGCCTCTGTCGGCACGTCAGGTGTTTTCGGACTCTATTCCGATCAGCCGGTGGACCGCTTGTGCCTGGATGGCCAGCGTCTGGTTCTGGTTCTGGTCAACGGCGATACCAGCAACACAGCCAATTGGTCCGGTACGCCCGAATATCGCACCGAAGTGGAGAGTTTCACGCGCGTCACAACAGTGATGATTGGCAGCAAACGCACCTTCAAGGTCGAGACGCAGGACAGGCAGATCCTATATTACGGCGACCCGCCGACAGCTTCGTCGACGCCGTTGACGTTGACGCCGATATCATCGCCCGCGCGGCGCCGGAAATGCTGGCGCACCGTTGGTGCCTGAGCCGCCGCACTGACGGCAGCGGCAATTACATCAGCTTCGGCTACAGCGAAGACAAAATTACGGGCGAGAGCAAACCGGCGACGGTTCGGTGGGGCGGCAATTGCCCGTTGGGGCAGGGCGGAAACTCGAGCGATCAATTCATTTGCACGGGCGGTACCAATCATTACGCCAAGGTCAACCTCGTCCATAATTCCAGGCCGGACGCACGCACTTCGTACGTCGGCGGTGCGTGCACGGATGTACTCGTTGATCGGCAACACAAAACTGAACGGCCTCAACCCCTACCTGTGGCTCGGGGACATGCTGGCTCGGCTGCCATCGCATACGGTCAAACAGGTCGCCGAACTACTGCCGCTGGCGAACTACAAATGGGCGAAACACGGTAGACTTGTGGCATTGACTCCCGCCTTCTTGACTCCCTTCGCAACGCACCCAGCCTCGACTTGTATGAATTGAGCCTGGCCCTCAACCAGATGCTTGCCGATCCGCAGCGCATCCTCGAGGTGCGCCGTCATTTTACGCGGGCCTGGCAGCTCCGGCGGGTTTGGACTGGTCCGTAGTACAAGGCATGGGCGAGGCGGCGCTGGAGCGGCGCCTGCTGGTCGGCTCCCAAAAGGCGCGAGACTATGTTCAACCCGACTATGGCCGCGTGCACCATGAACTGCGCCGCAAAGGCATGACATTGATGCTGCTGTGGGAGGAGCACCGCGCCGACTACAGTCGCAGCCAAAGTTCATTTCCCGTAATGCTTCGGCGGCGAGTCGTATCTCGGGGGGGCAGTCCTTTCCGAATCACTCTTACGCCAGGTTCGCCATCACCCATTATCAGGAAGGCGCCGTGATGCGCAAAGAGCCTGAGCACATGCGCAACCTTGGCCTGGCCGGTCGCGTCCTTTGGACTGGACGTAACTGTTCGCGTCTTATGGAGTGGTCCACCATAAATTTCATCCAGTGGCACTACTCGCCCTGTTGAGCAGCCCCTATAGTGATTCACCTAAGCAATGTGGAGACGATTATGAAACTGTTACAGGTGCGAGGGGCATTGGCATGTGCCGGCGTCGTTCTACTTTGCTCCATTTTTCCGGTGCATGCGCAGCCGACGCGTGATGGATCTCATGACTTCGATTTCGCCCGCGGAGTCTGGCATACGCACATTACCCGTGTGCTCGATCCGTTTAATGGTGGAACCCAAACTGTCACGTCTGATGGTATGAAGACCGCAACGCCGATTTTTGGAGGGGGCGGCTGGATAGAGGAGCTCGAGGTCGATGACCCGAGCGGCCATTGGAAGGGGGCCACGCTCTTTCTCTACAACTCGAAATCCGGGCAATGGAGTCAGTCTTACGTCGACAGCGAAAGCGCTGAAGTGGGGGTGCCTGAGATCGGCGAATTCAAAGACGGCCGTGGCGAATTTTACGCGACTAAGAAACGTAATGGCCGCAATGTTCTCGTGCGCGGCGTTTGGTCGGACGTCACGGCCAGTTCTCATCGATACGAAATCTCCTTCTCACAAAATGGAGGCCGCACCTGGGCCGCAGTATTCAAGGCTTATCTGACCCGCATAAAATAAGTCGCTCAACGCATCATGACGCGGATTCGGATCTTCAGACAGTAGCTTTAGTAAATGCCTTGTTTCGCAATACGCTCTGAAAGGTTGGGTTTTAGGAACAAGACTACGACCAAGAGTTCGCTCTGGACCTAGGTCATTGACCATCGCCGACCGGGCCTGGTTTTTCTGGGACGTTCCGTTTATCGCCATATTCCATCAGTCAAAAGGGGGCTCCATTATGTTTAAACAACTTTGTATCCTTGCAGCCTGTTGCTTGGCGCTGCAAGCCCTAGGTGCCGAGCGCGACGGCTCCCGCGATTTCGATTTCGAGGCGGGCATCTGGAATACCCATTTGAAGCGCCTGCGTGAGCCGTTGAGCGGCAAGCCTCCGGTCTGGGTCGAGTACAAGGGAACTTCGGTAGTGCACATGATGCTCGCCGGTCGCGCCAACCTGATCGAGCTGGCGGTCAGCGGACCGGTCGGCCGCATCGAGGGCGTGTCCTTGCGGCTATACCAGCCTCAGACGGGACAGTGGACGCTCAATTTCGCCAACATCGCCGATGGTCAACTGACTACGCCGATGACGGGAGTCTTCCGAGATGGATTCGGCGAATTCTTTGGGCAGGACACGCTCAGGGGCCGCGTCATCTGGGTTCGCTTCCTGATTCTGCCAGTCACGTCTGACACCTACCGCTTCGAACAATATTTCTCGGCCGATGGAGGAAAGAACTGGGAGCTGAACTGGTTGGCGACAGACACCCGCGTGCGCTGAACGGCTAGACCCCACTTTGTCCAAAATTCCTCCGAATTGCTTAACGAACTCGTGACGGGGCCTATGACGAACAGGTTGGATGAGATCAATGGCGTGCCGAAATGTTTCGGGGCTGCGCCATCGAGACCACAAAATAGGACGGCCCGGCGGCATGGTTCTCGGTCAGGCAACATCGAACGGCACGTTGACGCTAGTGCAAAGTCTTCATTTGTCCATCCGCGCTGATCGGCATGGATCGGGTGGCATATGTAGCTTGGTTTGGGCGTCGTTAGGCCATACGTCAAATTTCTGCAACTCGAAAACGCTCGCCTTTACGTCGTCAACGCAATGAAGAAGGGTGCATAATGTCATTGAATGCCTATGATCTATCTGCGGGCGTGTTCGTCCGCGGACTGACCAACTTGAAAATTCAGTTAACGAAGGCCGAAGACCATGCTGCGGCCAGAGGCAGTGGTGAAGCCGCATTGCTGGACGCGCAACTCGCCGCTGCGATGCACGGCGTTGCGAGTGACGCGGTGTATGACCTGCACATGTACATGCTCGCCGCTCATGTCCACTGGGCTGCGGAGGGAGCCAACTTGGCGACCGCGCGGTTGCTGGGTGCGCACCCGGTGCCGGCCGCGAATGATGCAAAGAGCTTTGCGGATCTGCATCGTCGCCTCGATGCGACGATTGCATATCTCCAAGAGGTCACGCCAAGCGACCTTGAAGTCGGCCTCGATCGAACAATTGTAATCGAGCACCGCCGCGGCTCGACGCGTTCCAGCGGCGGCCAGTTTCTGCTCGCGTTCGCTATCCCTCATTTCTTCTATCACGTAACCACCGCCTACGGCATCTTGCGCAACCAAGGCGTGCAGCTCACGATGGGCGATTTTTTGGGCAACCGGGGGACCAGTTGAGTTGCGATCGCTATGAGGGACTGCGGGAGCTCTTTAACGTAGGCGCAGTTTAACCACCATGACTAACACTTCGTTCAAGCGGACTCGCCTACCCCGACGGTCCGCTTAAGCCAAATGATATATGACAAAATCACCAAGCGCGTTAAACAATGGAGGCACAATGAAGCGGACCCTTGTCGTAAATGGAGCCAGACGCACCGTTGATGTCGACGCGGAGACGCCATTGCTGTGGGTGCTGCGCGACAGCCTCGGGCTGACGGGTACCAAATTTGGCTGCGGTGTTGGTCTTTGCGGCGCCTGCACAGTGCATCTTGACGGCAAGGCAGTTCGAAGTTGCACTGTTCCTGTTAACTCGGTCGGTACATTAAGAATAGCCACAATTGAGTCGCTATCGTCGGATCGTTCGCACCGATTGCAAAAAGCTTGGATCGCAGAACAAGTACCGCAATGCGGCTATTGCCAATCCGGCATGTTGATGGCAGCCGCGGCGTTACTCGCAGCAAATCCATTGCCTACAGATGCCGATATCGACAAGGCGATGACGAACTTGTGCCGCTGCGGAACTTATCTTAGCGTCCGGCGCGCGATCAAACGTTCGGCGGGTATACCGGTGGGGGTCGATGCGTGACAGAATTATTGAAAAGCAGGAATCGGCGTAACTATATGAGGAGTATGGCCGCCGGCGGCTTACTGATTGCGATTGGTACTCCAGTTGATGCGGTGGCGACAACAACTTCCTCTTTGGTCGGTACGATCACTGGGAACCTCAGTAGGTGGGTTCGCATTGCCCAAAATGGCGTGGTTACATTGCTCTCGAATACAAGCGAGATCGGCCAAGGCACTGGCACCGCCTTGGCGCAGATACTCGCAAACGAACTTGATCTTGACTGGCGCACAGTTCGCATCGAAATGGCGCCGATCGCATCGGAATACTTCAACGAGCAATGGGGCGAGTACGCCACATACGGTAGTGGCGGTGTGAGAGGCCAGTTTGATGGATTGCGACTTGCCGGTGCGCAGGCGCGGAACATGTTGATATCTGCCGCTGCACACAGGTGGGGCGTCGCGCCAATCGAATGCGATACCGAGACTGGCGTGGTGGTGCACCGTGCAAGCAATCGACGGATAACATATGGGCAACTAGCGTCTGCTGCTGCCAAGTTGCCAGTACCGGCTGCGGCGAATACGCCTTTAATGTCAATGAGGCACTGGCGCTTTATCGGCAAGGATATTGCGCGTCTTGACATTCCATCCAAAGTGGACGGTAGCGCTTGTTACGGAATCGACGTTCAGCTTCCTGGCATGTTGATTGCCGCAATCATCCAGTCCCCTAGATTCGGTGGTAAGCTAATCGATGTCGATCCTGCTCCAGCTCTGTCGATTCGCGGTATCCAGCGTGTGGTGAAGATGCCCGACGCGGTGGCGGTGGTCGCGGACACCTATTGGATTGCCAGGAAGGGCCTTGCGGCCTTGAAACCAAACTGGGATGACAGTGATTCAAGTCACGACTCGTCGTCCGCCTATTCGCAGGCTCTACTAGACGGCGTAAGTGGGGGGGGGGTCGTCGCGCCCCCAAAGGGATCGACTGTCGAGGAGGTGACAGCGGTGTATTTCAAAGCAATGAGTGAAGCTGACCACGCCATTGAGAGCACCTATGCAGTTCCGTTTCTCAGTCACGCGACAATGGAACCGATGAATGCCACGGCACACGTCAGCGCGGGCAGCGCGGTATTGTGGTTGCCAACCCAAAACCAATCTGCGGCTCTAGAAGCAACCGCAAAAGAACTTGGACTGTCGCCATTGAACGTGACTATTCATACGACACTCTCTGGTGGGGGATTTGGTCGGCGGATTGAGACCGATTTTGTTCTCCAGGCCGTGCGCATTGCTCGACATTTTGATGTTCCTGTCAAGATGATCTGGAGTCGCGAGGAAGACATGCAGCACGACTTTTATCGACCCGCTGCAGCGATAAAACTTATAGCGGGGCTTGATGCGGGCGGCTTACCGGTCGCGTTGCGCTTCGATATCGCATGCGAGTCCTTGTTGTATTATTCTGGCGGCGGTGCGTCCAGACAGAGGGCTTTACCCGTAGACCGAACTGCAATAGGCGCACCTCCCGACTATTACCAGATTCCGGTAGTGCTGCTTGCGGCGAAGACGATTGATATCGGCGTTCCAGTTGGCTACTGGCGTTCGGTCGCACTCTCGCAAAACGCTTTCGCATACGAATGCTTTATTGACGAGCTCGCGTACTACGCACAAAAAGACCCGGTTGAATATCGACGCAGTCTACTTCTCGACGGTGGGCGCGAGCGGCACGTCCTTGATGTAGTCGCGCGTCACTCCGGCTGGGAAAGACCGGCGATGCGTGGGCGCTATCGTGGGGTAGCGTTGGCGCGGGCTAATGGCAGCGTTGTTGCTCATGTTGTCGAATTGTCCGTGGATGGACGTAGTGAAGTTAGAATTCATCGAATCACAACGGCTATCGATTGTGGTACTGCCGTTAACCCTCGCAATATTCGAGCCCAAATAGAGGGTAGCGTGGCATTTGGGTTGTCAGCCGCATTCAATGGCAAGATCACGATACGGGACGGAGCAGTCGAGCAATCGAACTTTCACGATTACCCCTTGATCCACATGGCGGACATGCCACCTGTTCAGGTCGTCATTCTGAACAGTTCAGAGAAACCCGGCGGAGCCGGTGAGGAGGCGGTTGGACCGATCGCACCAGCGGTAGCTAACGCGTTGTTCGCAGCAACAGGAAGACGCATCAAGACATTGCCATTTTGCGATGCCGGATTTGGATTTGGATAAGTCAGTTGCTCGAAGCTTCGATATAGAGTGCAGTGGCTGTTAAGCTGGTTGTCGCCCAGGTTGATCGTTGTGCTGTTTTTTGAACAGTTCGTTTGCCTTCAACTTCGCTGCATTGCTGCTCGTCAAATCTGGATTGAGATGGACGACGGAAACCGCACCCAGTTACGTGTTTCACCGCTTCAGCGGTGCGGGGCGCAGCTCTTGCCGCTCGGTCCACAGCGCCCCGATTTCGCAGCAGCGGGGCATCCTGGCCTGCGTGGCGCTGTACTGGTGTCACGAACTGAATTAAGCTTTGATGGTACTCGTGGTTGTACCAATTCACGAAGCGCCTGACCCACTGCCGTGCCTCCAATTGGCTGGCGCCGACGCTGCGTGGGTAGGCCGGCCGGTATCAACGCCTTGAACAGCGACTCTGAGGACGGGTTGTCGTTGCTCACTGACGGTCGGCTGAACGATTGCATGACACCAAGCGCGTGCAACTTGGCCAGCATGGTCCAGCCCTTCATCGGGTTTCCATTGCCCGAATGCAGGACGACCTGGTCCGGGGCAATGTTCTTCCGCTGGCAAAAATCACGCACGACCTCGCCTGCAAGGTAAGCGGGAAATCTACCCCACCGCAGGCGCCACCAATCTACAGGGCTGGCTAGCGGGCCACATACAGCGGCTTGAAGTTGAACGGCAACAGGTCCGTCACGTCATCGCCTGGCCGTCGGCGTGGCAGCTCAGTCAGGATATGGAGCAAATAGGTATACGGCTCGACGTCGCAGGCACGGCAAGTGAGCATTAAGCTATAGATGATCGCGCTGGCATCGGCGCCGGCGACCGAATTGGAGAACAGCCATGCCTTGCGGCCGATCGTAAACGGCCGGATGTCGCGCTCGATCAAGTTATTGTCGATCGGGAAGCGTCCGTCATCGATATATCCGTATAAATAGCGCCATTGGCCAAGCGCGTAGTGGATGGCCTTGCCAATCAGCGAATTGGGCACGACCGCGCCCTGATGCCGCAGCAGCCATGCGTGCAGGTTGTCCAGAATGGGACGACCGAGCACCTGCCGCAATCGGTAACTGTGCTCAACAACCGTCATGTCGTCGGGCGGCTTGCCTTGTGCAATTTTTTCAATGTAATACAGCTTGCCAATCAAGACCAGCGCCTCCTTGGCCCTGCCAGTAGGCGTCTTTTGCACTTTGAGCGCCTCGTCAAAGCGACGCCGCACGTGCGCCATGCCGCCCAAGTGCGCGCGGCCCTTGAGCATGCGCCAGGCTGCATAGCCATCGGTCATCACGGTGCCGTCGAAGCCAGCCAGGAAGCGTTCTGGGTGTTCATGCCCGCGCCCCGGCTGGTAATCAAACAGCACGACCGGCTGTTCACTGCCCAGAGCCGTACGATAGACCCACATGTAGGACTGGCTCTGCGCGCTGCGCCCATTTTCCTTAAGCACCTGAACCCGAGTTTCATCGCCGTGAATGACCGGACACGCCAGCAGAACCTGACGCATCGCTTCATAGAGCGGCGCGAACAGCAAACCAGACTTGATGGCCCATTGCGACAGCGTGGTGCGCGCCACGTCCACCTCGCTGCGCAGCAAGGCGTCGTGCATGCGATACATCGGCATGCCGTCGGCGTACTTGGCCGTCAGCACCGTGGCCACCGTGGCGGGGCTGGCGATGCTGCCGGGGATCGGTTGCGCCGGCATCGGGCTGGTGACGATCTTGCTTGCTTCGCCGTGCCGGTCGCACTGGCGGCAAGCGTATTTGAAGCGCACATGCTGCAGCACTTGTACGGTGGTCGGGATGATGTCGAGCTGCTCGCTCGTTTCCTCGCCCATGCGGTGCAGCGCGCCATGGCAGCACTGACAGACTTTCTCTGACTCCGGCAGATCGTGTTCGACGCGCTTGCGTGGCAGGTGTGCCGGCAAAGGTTTGCGGCCACGCTTTTTCGGCGCGGTTTTCGGGCCTTGCTCGGCTTCGTCGTCCGCTTCCGGCGCGAGCGTGGCTACATCCTGCTCCGCTTCATTAAACAGGCAACCTTGGGCGCCGTATTTTTCGCTCGACGGTGCAAAGCGCTTCAGTTGCGCCAGCCGGAACTGCTCTTCCAGAAAGCCGATACGTGCTTGCAAGGCTGCGGTAATGGCCTCGTGCTCCGTTGTCTTTACTTCCAGCGCAGTGGCTTGCACCTCAAGTTCGGCCGCCCGCATCTCCAGCGCGCGGACATAGTCGCGCAGTTCTGGATGTAGGTTGGCAAGGAGGTCAGGTGGTTGCATGCCCGAGACTTTACCAAAACAATTTTCATTTTGGGTTTACGTCATTTGCATGTTTTTGAAATTATTTCAATACATGGCGCGTGGCGCCATCGGCTGATGGGCGATGGCGTTCTGCCAGTTCAAGCCATCGATCAGCCAGCGCAGTTGGCGCGCCGTGACCGCCAGCGCGAGCGCGTCGTCACCGCTCTTGGGCCAATGGAATTTCCCCTGTTCGAGACAACGGCAATGCAGCCAGAAGCCGTTCGTATCCCAGTGCAGGATCTTGATCCTGTCGCGGCCACGGTTGCAAAACACAAACCAGTGCGCGCCGACCGGATCGAGCCCCAGCGTGTCGGCCACCACCAGGGCCAGGCCGTTGATCGACTTGCGCATGTCATGGTGGCCGGTGGCCAAATACACCGTGCCTTGCGGTGTTCCCCACATCAGCGCAGCAGTTCAAGCACGCCGCCAAGCCAGGCAACCTGGTCTCGGCTCGTCAGCCGCACAACGTAGCCATGCGGCGTGCGCAGTTCCAGCGCCGGTTCTGACCGGTCGAGCGCCATTGGCAATGCGATCAGCTCCGTTGTTGCCGCTGCCGCCAAGCGCCTGCGCCAGTAGTGGAAGTTGGACTCCTTGAAGCCTTCCCGCTCGCACCATGGCCGTATTGCCAGACCAGACTTTGCCTGCTCTTGTAAACTACTTCCCAGACTTGTTGTAGCGCTTCATTTCGCATTGCATTGGCTCCCGTTGATGATGAAGCCGCAATTCTGGAATTCTTCGCTCAAGATTGGAAGGTGGGGTGAAATTCCCGCTTACCCTGCAAGTTCGCTGCTTTCTGCATCGTAAATCTGCCAGCCTACAACTTCCCGGCTGAAGATATCCATGAACAACTACAAGTAAAAATAAAGATCATTTACCTGCGTTGGCAGATACGTGTTCTCCCAGCGGTACAACTGCCCTCGGGCTGATGCCAGCAGCGCGCGCAGCTTGTAGCGGACCTGCGCAGGATGTTCGGGGCACTGCGATGGACCAACTGCTATTCAGTCTTCAACACTCGATAAAAGGGCGATTCTGAAGCAAAGTATATTTCTGGATCGACCAGGCGTGGCACGATTTGGCTGGGAGGCAGGCTTGTGAACTCACCCAGGCCAATTTGCTGCGCGTTTGCGCACGAGACCGAAAACAGCTGCAATATCGGTCGCGACTGTGTCAGCTACGTCAAGTCAAACGCCGACTGCCGTGCAGACTTCTAGGCCTAGATAGGAATGTTTCGGAAACTGAAGTTGATTTTTTCTTGAATAGTGAGTACAATTTAGGAAGTCAATTTCTAATTGCAAGTGATTATTCTGAACAGCACTGGAAGTGCTAATAACCTTTGAGCGCACAGCAACAATGTTACAACCATCACTGACCTGCCAACGTTCGTTATTCACGCTGCCTGCCGCGGAATGTTATTTGAATAGCGCATTCATGGGGCCATTACCGGTGGCGGTGCAACGAGCGGGTTTTGAGGCGCTCACCGCGCGCGCATCTCCAATTGGTATGACTTCGCGCGATTTTTTCGAACCGGCCGAACGGACACGAGCGCTATGCGCAACTCTCGTCAACGCTGACATCGAGCGTGTGGCCTTCGTGCCGACGGTTGCGTATGCGATGGCGGTGGTCGCAAAAAACCTACACCCCAGGCCTGGTCAAAATGTGGTGCTATTGGGGGATATGTTTCCCAGCAATGTTTACCCGTGGCGCAAATGGCGAGCGGCAGGTGTTGAAATGCGCACGGTGCCGGCGCCGGTAGCGCCGTGGTCATGCTTTAGGCCGGAAACGAGCCGCGCTTTCCGATGGAATGAGGACCTGATTCATGCCATCGATAAAAACACCGTGCTAGTCGCGGTTGAGCAGGCGCACTGGACGGATGGCACACTATTCGATCTCGAGCGAATCGGCGCGCGTTGCCGCGAGGTGGGTGCCGCCTTCGTGATTGACGCCACACAGACGGTTGGCGCGATGCCGCTGGATGTCGTCGAGGTACGCCCGGACGCACTTGTCGTACATAGTTATAAATCAATGCTGTCGAATTACGGTCTTGGCTTCGCAGTCTTTGGAGAGCGATTTGACGATGCAAGTCCACTGGAAGAAAGCTGGCTCACCCGCAGGGGTAGTGAAAATTTTGTTCGCCTCGTTGACTATAACGATAGTTATGCTTGCGGGATGCGCCGATTTGACACCAGCTTACGTGCGAATCCAATACTGATCCGAATGCTGGAAGTCGCCTGCACGTTATTGATAGAGTG
>JAZJYV010000037.1:0-91651 GCA_040390195.1 Pseudomonadota bacterium
TGAAAATAAATTACTAATCTGCACATTTACCGCTAACTTGGGTGGATTGGGTCGCCGCTGCCCTCGCGCTGGCTCTCGTAGGCGAGATTACAGCAATGGCGACAAGCGAATATTCCGTTACCGCTGATGTAAAGCAGGGCGACACGTCGGCCACACGAAGTGCCAGGGCACAGGAACCACGGACGCCGCCCGCCAAGGTTGCAGCCGGTCCAATCAAGATAGACAGGATAATTTAGCTGCTTCCAGTCGCCTGTACGTCGGTGCCGATAGTTCAGCGTCACCCGTGCCGGTTCGGTCTTAATTTGAATCGATGCCATCGTGTCGCCGTTACGCGTCCAGTTCCAACCGAACGACTGCTCCGGCGTCAGCAGGCCATCGCGCTGCAACCTGCGCACGTCGAGCGACCGGCAATCGCTGGTCGTGCTTTTCCCGCTCTGCCACCTTCCACTTCCAAAACCGCCCATCGTTCACGCTCCACAGTTCGCCGAAATCATAAGTCAAGTTGCACATATCCATTTTGCCGAACGGCGATTCGATTCGGCATTACGCACCGATGCATCAGCATCGCAGCATCCGGCGCATTTGCTGGCGCTGTGGCGCACGTTTCTGTTTCCCGATGTCCGCCAGCGCACCCAGCACGGATGCGACCGCCTTTGCCTTGTTTGATGGCTTGGCGGACGTTGGCGCGTCTATCCATTCCCCGGCGTCGCCATTCCATTTCTCGGCAGGACGGTCGTCATCGCGTTCGCGCACATAGTCGTCATCCTCGGAAATAGAATTAATCGGTCGTCCATCACGACCAATTGTTTCAGGTTCGCGGTCGTCGTATCCTGTCACTTGCGTTTGTTCAAGCGGCACGGCAACGGCGTCGATAGTTCTGGCCTCGCGCGCGTGCGCGGAACGTACCGGCTCGGCGTTAATTTCCGAGAACACCGATACGGGGTTTATGCTTGGCGCACTCGCTTCCGGATGCTCGCTGGCGCCGGTCGGTTCGATAGCGGACTTGTCAACATCATTTTCTGCTTGTTCCGATGCTGGTTCTACAAATGCAGATGGCATCTCTAGATGGTTTCCGTGAGACGGTGTAGAGAGGACATCAAGAACAGGGCTGATAGCACCGCCAGACGGTGTAGGCGGACTGCTCTCTACGCCGCCAGACGGTGCTATAGGACGCCTCTCTACACCGCCAGGCGGAATAAGGGGTGTAATTTTCCTGGCGGGATTCTTGCGGTAAGCGCTACGTTCAAAGGCGGCAGATGCACCAGGGTCATAGCCTGATAACTTATCCAGCGCACGCCACGTAATGGCGTACCAGCTTGCCTTGTTGGGTCGATGTCCCATCACCGTTTCGAATATGAAGCCGCCGTCAAGTAGCTCGCGTTTAGCGCGCGTGATTACGTCGGCGCTTTTCCATCCACGTTTCGCCAGGTACGCGCTCGATGCGAGAAGACGCCCGTTGTTGTCGCTAACGAATTGGCGGGCGAACTCAAACAATAGCCCGCGTGCAGGATGCGACAGGAGAGCGTAGGCGGGACAATCAAGCACGGACCAAGGCAGCGCGATAAAGCCGCCGCCGTCGCGGCCCGTGTCGCGTTTCGGGCGATTGCTACGGTCTATGCCCATGTGGCGCTCCATACAACCAGCGCCAGCAGGGCGCCAGCCATCACAAGGTCAGGCGGCAGCGCCGCCAGAACGCGCACAAGCGTGACCACGACGCGCTTCATGAACTTGCCTTGGCATCGCGCTTGCGCATCCACGCAGTTACCGCATGGCGGTCGTCGTCGTCAAACTCGTAGACGCCAAACTTGATTGGGAAACCATCACGGTCAATGCCTGGCGTTCGGTGGCACTGCGCGTGCAGTCCACGGCGACGCAGCTCTGCCACCAATTCCGGCCCGTTTGACGCACCTGCAATGATGTCGACTTCCTCGCGCTTACGCGGGCGAATCATCATCGCATGAATTACACGAAGGTGTCGTGGATTGTCAGTGCCGGCAAATTTTCGAGTCGTTTGTACGGTAGAATCTTGGGTGTCAGCGCCAAGGGCCAATTCTGCAAACAGTGGGGATTGGCTCTTGTCCATTATTGGCCCCCGTTCAGAATCTGTGCGATGGCCGCGACGGGCCACAGCAGCAGCTTTCCGCGCTTGATTGGCCGGATGCCAAAGCATTCTCCAGTGAGGCAATGATTCTTGCGGACTGTCTGAGTTGCCCGGCACATCGCGTGGGCGAACTCATTCGTTTTTATGTGGTCGCGGCCCTGAGCAACTGCGGCCAGCGCTGGCGGGATTGCCGGGGTGGTGGTAGTGGGTGTCATCATTTCCCTTTCGTGGAGTTTGATGACAGAGGAATCTACGCACAGCAACCACGTCCTCTGGTTGCCGCAACCAGAATCGCATTATTCTATAAGGGTTCCCAGCCGATTTATGCAACCAAGCAAGGCAACCTATTTCTTCGCCACACCCATGGCAAAAGGTGAAAAAACGTTTGCCTTCTTGGGTTTAGCCTCGTTTAACTTGCGTCCGATGAACTGACGGCTCACACCGTAAATTTCCGATAATTTCTTTTGAGTCATTCCTGCCTCCCGACTCCTTTCAATCAATTCCTTGTTCTTTTTCTCATCCCAAATGTTCCTTGGTTGGGCGCGGGCCGATGTTACGGTCGCCCCTTCCAGTTCGGTTGGAGCATCTGGCGCATTTGATTGGGCTGCGCTTGCGCCATCAAGGCGATATTCCACGTCAATACTTTCAAACCAAGCGTTTAAGTCCGCAATGCTGATGCGTTCAAAAAAGTGACGTCGAATACGCGGCGTATAAGGAAATCCAGCAGGGTCGCGGACTCGCAACTCGCCCCGTTCTGCTGCCTCAGCTATTCTGTTCCTCACCATGTCAACGGGAATCGCATATTTTCTGCTGACCGCCAGAGCCGCGCCCCCAACGGTATATCCGAATTCATTGATTTCATCGGTGCCAGCCGCTTGCGCTTCGATCAAAACGTCCGTTCGGGCTTCAACATCGTCAATTGATGTTTTCAGTGCATTTCTGGTGTCCACTTCGGCAACCCACGATTCCCAAGTGTCAATCCAAGAGTGAATTTTCAGGCCGCGTTCGCGTGCGTAGGTCGTCCATTCTCGCAGCGTCCTGCATCCATCAAGTGCGCCTTCAAATATATTCCTTAGCCTCCGGAAATCATCCGGTCCCATTTCGTCGCTTGAGTTTGTCTCAGCGGCTTCAATGCTTTCCGTGTTTGGATTGTATCGTGACAGTAGCATGGCGGCATTGACAGGCAAGATTGATTCAGCCGACCACCACGCGCTTGCATCCATCGTCGCGTCCCACCACCCAGCGACGTATTCAATGCGTCGCTGTGGATTGGTCTTCAGGTCGTATTCGTTGATTTGACGTTCGCGCTGTTTTCGCGTGTAGGCATCCCAATAGTCAGGGCGCTGGTGAAACGCTGCGTCCACGTGCGAGCGCGGTTCACACGGCAACTCGTCGTAGGCATTGTCGATGTACGGTTCAAGCGCTGTAATGAACGACTCGATTATTGTCGGTTCACCGTGCGCGCTCGTTTGCATCATCCTATTCTGAAATTCAATCAAATGCGGGCCATCGAAGACAATGCGGTCTTTCGAAATGACCACGAAGTCGCTTTTCGGATGGTATTCATAGCAAAAACCGCCGCCCTCGACCGGCTGACGGTGCAGCATTTCATCGTCCAACGTTCCCGTTACGATTCCCTTGTTTCGCGCAAGTAGTTCGGAGGAACGAATCTCAACCCGCCCGTTCGCAAGGATGCCAGCGATTTCGATTGTTTCCAATAAACAGAAGGCACTAAAACGTCCCCTGTACTCACCTCCATCGTTCAAGACCTCATCCACGATATGAACACAAGGACGCAGGCCATCAAATGGCGGCTGCTGGAATGCCACGCACTGCAAAAGTGAGGACGCGGTCGTGTTGAGAATTTTCGCAGCGTCCGATAGCGAATAGACGGACAGTGGCGCGGACAAGTTCAGATTGCTCATTGCGCTCCTTCAAGCGCCTTCAATGAATGGGTCACCAGTCAGGACGGTGAAGGAGCCGTCTTTTCCCCCGCTAAAGGTAGGCTGGCGATTTGAACTAGGCTGCGGTTACTGCTTTCAGTTCCGTTGATGCCGGCGCGAACGCAATGCGGGCCTCCGTAAGTATCCATGCTTCTATCTGGTCGTGCCATTTGCGCAGCAGGTCGAGAGGGCGGCGGCGGTAGTGCTTTTCGGCTAGGGCGCTCGGCTTGTGGCCCATGATTTGCGCGGAAACACCGCTTGGAACCTCAACCCATTCGCAAAGCGTGCCGAAAGAACGGCGCAGACCATGCAGGGATACATGGGGAATGCCAGCTACTTCCAGCGCCTGTGTGTGGGCAATGCGTGGTTCCGTCAATCGACCGCTGGCGGCGGTGCTGCTGCTGAACACCCACGGTGATGGCACCCAAACCTTGCCAACAGCGTCCAGTCGTCGCATTTGTCGCACGGTTGGCGGCGTGTCGTTGATTCGCTTGAGGTTTGAGAGCAGGCTGGCGAAATAGGGTGTCAGCGGGATTGTGCGCGTGCCTTCCACCTTGTCGCGGATTGTGATGCTTCGCCATTGAAAATCAACTTCCTCCCAGCGTAGCGCGGCCAGTTCTTCACGGCGGGCACCAGTCAATAACAACCCTTGCAAGTAATAGCTGATGACTTCGTTCGGTATCTTGCGCACGGCGGCGAACCAGCCCGGCAACTGCTCGCGCTGAAGGCTGTCACCTTCTTTGGCTCGGCTCTTTGGCAACGCATCGCGCACGTTGCTGGCGCTGTATGCTTGTGCGGGCACAATGTCGCGGTACTCGGGCTGGCTGTCAGCCCACCGGATGAACGCGCGCAAAATCCTATAGCTCTGTGCCGCGTTCGTTGGTCGTGCTTTTGCTTCTTTTTCGAGCCATTCCGCCACTTTGGACGGCGTGAGTTCGGATAGAAGGAGCGGCCGAAGCGGTGCAAGTGGTCCGGCAACTGTCTCACCCTTGCCGCGTTTTTTCTCTTGGCCGCCAATTGCAGCAAGATTGACATGATTTTGATAATGCTGTTCGCCCCATCTGGATTTGCGGGCGGCAAGATATACGGGCCACACATCGCCAAATTTTATGTCCTGTCGTTTTGCTTCGACGGATGCCGCCTCCGCTTGCGCACGCTGCGCAACTTTGACCTGTCGCGGGTCAATCCCTTGGTCGGTCTGTGCTTTGTATCTGGTGGCCTCAGCCTGGGCTTTGGTTACGGTCCAGGTGCGAGTGTCGCCAATTGTGATGCGGACGGTCTTGCCATGAAGGCGTGTCTCGAAAATATAGGAACGTGCGCCGCCAGTAGTGACGCGCAACCCGAGTCCGGGGGTCTTGGCATCCCAGAGTATGGATTGCTGCTTGTCAGGGGCTGGCAGAAACGCCGCAACCCGCTCAGCCGTGAAATTCACCCTTGCCACTTGCTCACCTCATGTAGGCACCATGTAGGCAAATTATAGCAAACAAAGGGAATTTATCTGCATTCGTCCGTGCGATAAAGAAAGGGGATTTATCGATTTCCCCTATGAGAAGCCAATTTTCTAAACCCATGGGAAACCATGGGAATTGATAACTGCTCGGTCTTCTAAGCTGAGGGTCACAGGTTCGATTCCTGTTGGGCAGGCCAATAAAATCAATTACTTACACTAATTTCTGTGTTGCATTTCACTCGTGAATTCCGGGATTTCCAATTGTGTACCCGATATGTACCCGAATTTGCCAAAATGACCGAACTAGGTGTTCTGTACCGCGTCAGCCAGTTTGGCAATCGTTTTCGCGCATTGACTCGGGCGATTTGAATTTCAAATCTCAGAACTTTTCGGTGCTACTCCGTCGGCAACCAAGTCCGATGGACATACTCAAGACCATTAACCAGGTCTTTAAGGAATTGCTGGTCGTCAGCCCCAATGCCATGGCGTGGAGTGATCTCCCATTGTGCAACTTGGACGTACCACCACAGCGGTCTCAATGAGCGCATCACGCTGGCCGACTTCGACTGGCGCGTCAACCCGAAGCTGCTGCGCGCCGACTGCTTCCAGCTGCACACCTTCAAGTTCGTCGCCGAGGGGCACAACCCGCTTATCATCAGCAAGCCCGGCACCGGCAAAATCCATGTGACCAATGCGGTCGCCTACCAAGCCACACTGCAGGGCCACAAGGTGCGTTACCTGGAGACCGACGGCGCGTTCGGGCGGTTCGCGCTGGGCGGCGCCAGCGAGCAGCGGCGGCAGTTGCGCACGCTGCTCGACGCCGAACCTACTGGTGCTCGACGATCTGTTCCTGGCTTGGGGCCCGATGCCATTGGGGTGGTCTTGGTGGACATGGTCCGTCGCGTCGAGGGTCTCCCTGAAACCCCTGACCCAAATCGGTGAGTTCAAGAGGATACTTGCAATTGACTTCAGTTCGGCACAGGGCTACACGGTCGCGTGCTGCAACTACACGCGACCAACGCAACCGTTCAGGACCAGGCCACGCTTACAAACTGGAAGCTGCCTTACATTGCCATCGTTGCCGATCCATCCCAGCGCGCCGCGCAGGCACCGACCATGGCCCCTCGAGCCGTCGATGCGGCCTCGTTCAAGCTCGGCGACACCGCCAGCTTCACCAACAAGCATCTGCGCGAACGCGTGGGAACCATCACGCGCATCAACACCAAGTCATACTCACTCCTGTGTGACAGTGAACAATGGCGTGTCTCGCCTGGGTTGCTACGCAGGATCATCGATTTGTAGGTCACGCAGCTTACAATTCCCTTAGATCCTCATGAATCAGCTTTAGCGTGCGCCGTTGCTTGCGCGTCCGCGCTGCTTCAGTCTTGAGTAGAGCGGAAATTTCATCCCGATAATTAAGTGGTCCACGACTGCTCGACATGACGAAACGAAATCCATGTTCGGAGTTAAACGACGGATTCGATGCGCTAGCTGATGAGCGTGTTGCTAAGGCACCATCTGGGAGACAAACAGTCGCGTCCCGAGGACCTGTACAATATTTCGCATCAAGCCTGATACTCTGCGCTTGCCTCTCAGGCCCGGCATACCCGGTTGAGCTATTGGCCGTGGGTGCCGAATTCAGCAAGGTGTTCGAACGCACGCCAAGCGGCGAATTTGTCGGCCTGGGTGTGGACGTCATACGAGCACTGGCAGCGCAGACAAAGGATACTGTCCGTTTTGAAATCTATCCTTGGCCACGTGCCCAGGCGATGGTCGAACTGGGCCAGGCCGACATTCTGATCGGTCCCTACAAGACGCCCGAGCGCGAGGAGAGATTCTCCTTTCTCGACCGTCCGTTCTACCAGGATCGGATGGTGTTCTTCGCGCGCAGCGGCAACCCCATTGCGTGGACCGGCAACTTCGACAGCCTCAAGGGCATCCATATCGCCGCAGTCAGCGGTTGGGTCTACGGTAGCGCGTTCGATCATGCGCGGCGCCAACTGCGGGTTAGCAATGCGCCTAAACCGGAGAACGGCGTGTTGATGCTGGTGCATGGGCACGTCGACTTGTTGGCGGCGAACCGACGCAACATCGAGCCCGTGCTCGCCGCGCTGCGGCTGACAAATTCGGTCACGGAACTCGCGCCCATCGTTGATGTGCAAAATGGCTACCTGGCGTTTCCGCGTAAGGTACTGTTCGACGCCATGCGCCTGCGTTACAACCAAGCGTTCAATGAGCTGGTCGAGCGCGGCGAATTAACACGCCTCGGACGCAAGCACGACGTCCAGGTGCCGTAGCTCTGCATCGACGCGGGTTCAGCACCGTGGTCGCCCGCCGCCAGGCAGGCGAGAACAGGCTTTAACTGCACTTAGCTTGCACGATTCTCTGCGCCACCACGCCGTTTCCACAAACGCGGCACCAGCGCCGGGACCTCAAGGCGATAATGCTCATACTCGATGCCTAGCGATGCGTCGAGGTCGCGTTCCTCCAGTTTCAGCGTGGCGATGATGCTGTAGGCACTCAAGGCGATCGCCAGCGTCAGATGACCGACGGTCATGTGCGGTGTCGCCCACAGCATGACGATCAAGCTGCTCTGGATTGGATGGCGTACGACGCTGTAGGGGCCGCGCCGCGACAAACCGCCGGCCGGCTCGCGCATGCCGAACGCTTGCCGCAAGCCGAAGAAATGCAGCATATCGATGCATGCGATTGACGCGACCAGAGTGAGGGCTGCCGCGACGAACAAGCCCTGGATCAGACGCGCCGGGATTTCTCTCACTTGCCACAAGGTCGCCGCATCCGGCGTCCACAGCCACATCACCGCCGCCAGCAGAACGCCGGCAAGCAGGTTGTAGACACTGCGCTCGGCCCGGTGCGAGACACTGGCGTACAGCTGGCGCTTGATTGCGGGTCGCGCCAGCAGGCTGTGTATGAAGCCATATGCGGCCAGGACCAACAGATTGGTCGCCGTGCCGCCTGCGATCGGTCCGAGACCCGAGTCGATATCCTTCCAGGTCCAGTCCTGCAAGAATCCCATGAAATACGTCAGTGCCGCCAGTGCCACTGCAGTTGCCGTTACCGATATCGCCTTGATTACCAAAGTATTCCCCTTTTTGATTGGTTTAATATCAGCCGATTATTGCGAATCATGACATTAAATTCAAATCATTAATTTTGTGTGACAATTTAGTTTTTCTAATTCATGTGAAGGAATGTCTTGGAAGGAAGCATGTTTAAATTACCGTCGCTCAACCGTCTGCGCGTATTCGAGGCAGCGGCCCGGCATTTGAGCTTCTTGCGTGCCGCGCAGGAACTGTCGGTGACGAGCGGCGCAGTCAGCCAGGCCATAGCGATGCTGGAGCGGGAGCTGGACGTGCAATTGTTTGTGCGTCAGCCGCGGCAGGTCAGCCTGACCCTGGCAGGCGTTTGCCTGGCCGAGGCGACGCGCCGCGCGCAGGCCGAAATTCAGGCCGCGATCGAGGTTATCAGTCCCATCCGACGGTCGCTGAAAATCAGCGGCCCGCCGACCTGGACCACGCGCTGGCTCATGCCGCGCCTGCATGAATTTGCCGACGAAAATCCCGGCTTCGGCATCGATGTGGAGGCCAGCAGAAAGTTGGTGGATCTTGATAGCGAGCCGGTCGATCTGGCGATCCGTTATGCGCATCGATTGCCGCCACACTACCGTAAGGTTCCGCTCTTCAAGCAGGTGTTTATTCCTGTGTGCGCACCGCAACTTGCCGTGGAACTGCCGCAGCCGATGGATCTGCGTCGTGCGCGCTTGCTGCATGAGCAAAATGGCGCGGGCTGGTGGCGATCCTGGATTCAATTTGCGCTTCAGGGAGCCCCAATCACGCCGGACTGGGATATTGAGGACGGTCTATATTTCAGCCAGGGTAGCCTGGCGATTCAGGCCGCTATCCAGGGACTGGGCGTTGCCCTGGTGGAGCCGGAGATGGTCCAATCCTACTTGCGCGACAGCGAGCTGGTGCAGCCATTTCCGATCGTGCCCTGGGAGACCGGCAATATTTATCACGCGGTGTGGTCCGAGAAGAGGATCGGGCATCCGGCTGTGCCCTTGTTTGTCGCATGGCTGGAGCGATGTGCGGCAGGGGCAGGGTGACTGTCGATCGGTAATCGGAGGCGGGATTCCATACCGCGTTCGTGGTCAGCGCGGTATGGGTTCCCGCCTCCGCGGGAACGACTGCTTGATCTACTTGGCGACCATGATGTTGTTTTGGCCGAACTGGCTGGTCTGGTTCTTGACGCGCAGATCGGACAGAAAGGCCGAGCCGTCCGCCGTTTCGTTGAACACATTCTGTTCTTGCGCTACGTCCTGGGTGGCGTGGATGGATGAGTCAAACTTGCCGGCGATGTTCACGTTGCCGAACAAGTAGGGTAGCTTCATGCCGCCACGTACGGCAGCCATCGCATCGCGGTCGAGTTGTTCGGCGCGGGCCAGGTCTTTGATCGTCAGGGTTTTCATGTTGGTTCTCCTAATTAAAAAGTGTCTTGCTTAGTGGCCGACAACGATGTTGTTCTGGCCGGATTGGTCGGTGGTGTTTTTGACCTTCAGGCCATCCAGGAAGGCCGAGCCGTTGGCGGTGGCGTCCACCACGTTTTGCAACTGCGCCAGGTCCTGGGTGGCGTGGATCGAGGAGTCCGATACGGGGGCGAAGGTCAGCGCGCCGAAAGCATATTTCGGCATGCCCAGCTTCATGCCGCCACGTACGGCAGCCATGGTGCAGCGGTCGAGTTGTTCGGTGCGGGCCAGGTCTTTGATGGTCAGGGTTTTCATGTTCATGCTCCTAATAAGGTTGGTTGGAAAGTGAGGCAGTCGATTGCGCTCGATGGACATACAGCAGCAACCGTGCCAGCGCACATCGGAGCGACGAATGCTCAGTAAGTCATTGAATTTATTCAGTATTTTTTAGTGGAAAAATGCTGATGGCGGCAGGCTAGCGGTGCCAGTGAGTGGCGCCATCCAACAGTTTGGCGGCTGTTGTTTGGCACGGCCAAACACACTGCGCTAGCCGCCAATATCACGGAAGGGATCGAGCGCCAGATCGATCAGACGCCGTTCACGCACCACAATTTCAGCCGTCGCCGTCATACCATAGCGCAGCGGATACACCGTGTTCCCGATCGTGTAGTGATCTTGCTCCAGCGTGACTCGCCCTTCGTACACGGGCTGCTTCGATTGCGTCGACAATTTCGTGGCCGGCGAAATGAACTGCAGCGTTCCCTGGATCAATCCGTAGCGCTGATACGGGAAAGCATTGAACTTGAGCTGCACCGTCAGCCCCTCGCGCAGGAAGGCGCGGTCATGCTCGGCGATTTCGATCTTGAGGATGGGCCGCGCATTCTTGGGGGCGATGCCGCCCAGCGGGCTATTTGCCTGGATCTTGTCACCCGGCTGGGTTGAGGTGACGTCGGTGATCACACCGTCCACTGGCGCGACGATCAACAGGAAGTTATCTTTGTCGATGTTCTCGAATTTTATCCGCGCCGCAGCGTCCGCCACCAGGCGCGCCGTCTGCACTTGCAAGCGTAATTTATCTTCGGCGTTCGCGACTTCGCGCTCGGCCGATTCCGATTGCAGGCGCAGCTTGGCCAGTTCCTGGCCGCTGGTTTCCAGTTGCGCCTTGGCTTGGCCATATTCCATGCTTTGGCGCGCACCGAGCTCGCTCAGGCGCGATTGGGCAACGCGCAGCGCATTTTCGGCCGCCAGCAGCGCGTTCTTCTTGTTCTCGACCTGCAGTTGCGACACGCCACCGCCGCCCGCGCCAGCAAACAGGCGCGCGTATTTGTCCGCTTCATCCCTGGCGGCGTCGCGCGCGCGCAGCGCATCGTCGACGTTGGTACGCGCCTCCTGCAATTGCGCGCGCTGACCTTCGGCCAGTTTGCTGGTGCCTTCGGAAACCCGGCGCTGATGCTGGCGCTGTTCCACGTCGCTCGCTTCCTTGAGCGTGGCTGCGCGCCTTTCCATCAATGCTTTTTTTTCGGGAAATTCCTTCCATTCACGCTCGGCGTCTTCCAGCTTGAGGCGCGCTTCCAGGGCGTTCTTGGCCGCTTCGATGGCACCCCTGGCGTACAGGCGCGCGACGACGTCATTTTTCGTTACCGGTTGGCCCTCGGCGATGTAGATATTGGCCAGTTCACCGTCGATCGGCGCATACAGCCGGCGCACGTCGGACGCCGGTGCCAGGGTGCCAGACGCGGTCACGAGTACGTCGGCGTGGCCGAAGAAGGACCACACCAGCGCCGCCACAACCAACGCCACCATGGAATAGACCAGGGCCCGCGTGTAGCGCCACGGTTCGGCAGTCAGGATGGAAATCCCTTCCGCGCTGTGATCTTCCAGTGCCTCAGTCAAGGCTTGGAGGGGGCGGTGTTTGCTCATGGTCGGCGCGGCCTCCTGACAGGGCGAGCTTGCGCAAGTGGCTCAGCGCTTCGGCATAAGTGTCCCGAAACCCCGGCACGAACGATGAAATGGTGGAAAAGGCGCGCTGGTGCGCCTGGCTGTCGTCTTCCCATTGCTTGAGCATGCGCGCGATGGTGGCAGCGTCGGCAGCGTTGCCGCCGGCCGCATCGGCGCCTCCGCGCGCGTTCACGAAGCGTTCGAGCTTGCCGATCCAGTCGAGTTCCGTCAGCAAGGGCTGGAGTTCGGGATTATGCCGGCCCAGCCGCTTCATGTCGGCCACCAGCGCGGCGGCGGAATCGAACTGCCGCGTGTTGATCAACATCGCCCAGCTTGGCACCTTGGCCTTGAGCAGCGCCTCCACGCCCAAGGCCTTCAGCCGTGCATCGCCTGGATCGCGTGCCAGCGCTTCGGCAGCCACCGCCGCGGCGCGTGCGTAGTCGCCACTGTCGAGCAAGTGCTGGGCATTGCGCTCCGGCGCGTCCAGGCGAAACAGTAGCCACGCCAGGACGCCGGCCAGTGCCAGGGCGCCAGCTCCCCAGCCCAACACGCGCGGCAGCGTGGCGCCGCCGGCACCCAGGGCGGCCATCAGCTGCGACAGGAAGCCGGCCGGCGTGCCTCCAGTGTCGGGCTGGTGCGCCGCCGGGACCGGATCGGCCTGCGCAGCGGGCGCCTGGTCCACGCAGAAGATGTCGAGAAAGGAATCGGCCGCCGCCACAAAGGTGGTCTTGTCGGCGTCGTCCGGCGCGGCAGCCGGCGCCGGCGCCGGCGCCAGCCCGAGGTGGGTGACGGTCGGATCGGGAATTGCACGTTCCCACTGCATGCTGACCCGGTATGCGAAATGGTGGCCGCCGAACGCGAGTTCCTCGCCTTCGTGCAAGGCCACCGCGCGCTCCTCGAGACGCTCGCCGCCGACGAAACTGCGGTTGGTGCTGCCCAGGTCCTCGACGAACGGTAGCCCGCCCTTGAGGAAGATATGCGCGTGACGGCGCGACAAATAGTTCACCTGGTGCGGATACTTGTCCTTGTAGCGTGCGAACGCGTCGTCGGTTTTCCCGATCAGGAAAGGAAAGCGGCTGATGACGATGGGCTGCAAGTCCAGCGTGGCATCCTGCGGGCTCAAGGTCAGGCTAACCAGCCTTGCGGCGGGCGCGGGCTGCTGTGTGCTTTCCTGGAACTGCACACGGTAGCGTAGCAGCGGCCCGAAGCCGATCTGGTCGCCATTGCCAAGGCGGGTGATCGCCTGCCGGACGGCGACGCCATTGACCGTCGTTCCATTCTTGCTGTCCAGGTCTGCCAGGTAGACGCTGCCGCTCTCGCAAAAAATCCTGGCGTGCCGGCGCGACAGGTCGGCGACGATCTCGGGCGGATAGGCATCAAACGGGGCTTCCGCGCGCCCGACGGCGAACAGGGTCTCGTCGATCTGGATCGGTGCCAGCTGTGGATGCGACACCGGCTGGAGCACGATCATGAGCGGCTGTCCTTCAGGTGCGCGGGTCCTGGCGATCAGGGCTGCGTGCGCCATGGCCGCGATCCTGAATAGCGCGCGACGTTGCGCACCTCCACCGGCGGCCAGCCGCCACCGAGCGCCTTGTACAGCGTCACCGTGTCCGACAGGATCTGCTGGTGGTTCGCCAGCAAAGCCAGCTGCGCCGCCAGCAGTGAACGCTCGGTTTCGAACACCTCGAGCTGGGACAGCAGACCCTCTTTTAACTGGGCATCGACCTGGGCCGCAACCTGCACCAGCTGGTCGACCTGCTGCTGCAATTGCTCGCGCTGCTTGCGGTGTGTGTCAAGATTGACGAGCGCATTTTCGACTTCTTCGAAAGCGCCGATAACGGTGCGCCGGTATTGCTGCTCGGCGAGCTGGGCTTGTGCCTGACTGGTCTTGATGTGGGCTTTTACGCTCGGGTCGAGCACGGGAAAGTTGATGCTCGGTAGAAGGCCAAAGGTAAACGAGCGCAGCAGGTCGGTCAGGGCGAAGCTTGAACTGCCGCCGCGGCCGGTCAGGCTGATCGACGGCAGTTGCGCCAGCTTGGCCTGTCCGATCAGGTTGTAGGCCACCAAGACGCGGTATTCGGCCGCCACGATGTCGGGCCGGCGCTTGAGCAACTGGGATGGCAAGCCCTCCGGCACGGCAGGCAGTTGCACGCGCCGCTGAAGCTGACCGTCCGTCACCTTGAACTCGCCGGCCGGCACGCCGATCAGGGTCGCAAGCGCATTGCCGGCCACGGCGCGCAGGCGGCGCAGCTCGAGCAGGTCGTTGGTGAGCCGATTGATTTCGGCGCGCTGCTGCATGAGCCGGGTTTGCGGCACTACGCCGACCTGGACCATGGCTTCGTAGCTGGCGAGAATCTGCCTGTTCTTCTCCAGGCTTTTTTGCTGCTGGTCGATTTGCTCGTCGAACTGCAGGATCTGGAAATAGGTGGTCGACACATCCGAGGCCAGTGTCAGATAGCCGGCGCGCCAGTCGGCCTCGGTCGCGGCAAACTCGGCCTTCTGGGCTTGCACCCCTTTCTCGACCTTGCCCCACACATCGATGTCCCAATTAACCTGGGTGCCCAGGTTAAATTGTTTGGTAAATTTCTGGCCTGTGCTTTTTTCGAAACTGGCGCCGGCGCCCGCATCGAGACTGGGCAGGGCACCGGCGCGCGCCTCGCCCACCTCGGCGCCAGCGACCCGGATGCGAGCCGCCAGGATCTTCAGGTCGAAGTTGCCGGTGATCGCCCGGCCCACCAGCTGGTCGAGCTCGGGGTCGCGAAATTCCCGCCACCAGTCGACGGTGATCATCTGGGCCGCCGGCACCGGCAAGCCATCCTGGCGCGACCACGCCGCCTTGGCCGGGGTGTCGGGCTGCTGGTAGGGCGCCATGCTGACATCGGCGCAGGCGCACAGCAGCAGCGCCGCACAGCCGGCCAGGAGCGTGTTCAGGCCTTGCATGGCGTGTCCCATCCCCTGCTGTCGACAAACAACTGGAACAGCCTCGCATCGAGGTGGCCGGCGCTGCATTCGGCCGCCATCAGCTCGAGCGCCCGTTCCACCGGCACTGCCTGTTTGTAGGGCCGGTCCCCGGCCGTGAGCGCGTCGTAGATGTCGCAAATGGTCAGGATGCGCGTCTGCAAGCTGATTTGCCCGCCGCGCAAGCCCATCGGGTAGCCCGAGCCGTCCAGCTTCTCGTGGTGCCCGTGGGCGATGGCCGGCACCCCGGCCAAGTCGCGCGTCCAGGGAATGAGAATGAGGAAGGAGTAAGAGTCGGCAACGTGGGCCTGGATCTGGCGCCGTTCTTCGCCCGTCAGGCAACCTTGT
Source organism: Pseudomonadota bacterium (assembly GCA_040390195.1). Classification (GTDB taxonomy): domain Bacteria; phylum Pseudomonadota; class Gammaproteobacteria; order Burkholderiales; family Burkholderiaceae_D; genus Telluria_A. Next base: position 15,222 of record JAZJYV010000037.1, read on the forward strand.
GCAACGTTCAGCGCGGCCAGCTCTCCGTCCTCGAGCAAGTGCAGGGCCGCGCCGTCCGCGTCGCGGCATGCGTACTGGCACACCGCGTCGAGCGCCACGGGCTCGGCACCGGCCGAAATGGCCGGTTCGTTGGCGCGCCGGATTGCGGCCAGGAATTGATCCAGGCGCGCGTGTTCGACGCGCAGTTCGGCCTCGACCCGGTCGCGTTCCCGGCGAAACTCGGCCATGCTCGATTCGCGCTGCAGTTGGGCCTGTACCAGTGCCCGGTAAGCCTGCTGTTCCAGACAGGCGCGCACGTAGCGAAAGCGCAGCTCGAGCAGGCGCAGATCGGCGTGATGCAGCTTTTTCTCCTTGCGCAGGATGTGCTCGCGCACCCCCACCTTGCCGAAATCGTGGAGCAGGGCGGCGAAACGGATTTCGCGCAATTGTTCGCGGCTGAAGGCAGCGCGCCGCAGCTCAGGTTCGGCGGCGTACTCGAGGGCCGTGGCGAGCTTGTCGGCATAGGCCGCCACCCGGAAGGAATGCCCTGCCGTGACGGGGTCGCGCTCTTCGATCGCTTGCACCGATGCGCGCACAAAACCGTCGAGCAGGCGTTCGATATCGGAATACAGCTGGAAATTCTTGAGCGCGACCGCCGTTTCGGCGCACACCCCGCTCAACACTTCGAGGTCCGCTTCCTTGAACGCAACCGGATCGGACGACGTGTCCACCTGGATCATGCCCAGTACTTCCTCACCCAGGATCAAGGGCACGCACATGACGCTGCGGATCGCCTGCGCGACGATCGATTCGTGGGCCGCGAAATGGCGGTCGGCCAAGGTGTCGATTGAGAGGATCGCACGCTTCTTGTTGAGCACCTCGTCGACGATGGTCTGCGAGATGCGCACTTGCTGCGGATCTTCGATGGTGCCGTCGCGGCGCCGCACTGCCACCGGCGTGGGGGCATCGCGCGCATTGGCCTTGAGCAGGATGAAGGCGCGCTCGGCCAGCGGAAACAGATCGAAGATGAAGTCCATGATTTTTTCGATCAGGGTGGCGCGGTCGGTCACCGCGCCAAGCGCGATGCTCACTTGCGCCATGGCGTGCAGTTTCTGTACCGATTTCTCGAGCTCGCTGCGATCACCTCCCTCGGGCATGGCAATCGATTGCGTGAACTGGGTGGCGTCGACGGCCTTGGTGATGACGGCCGGAAGGGTGGCCCGCTCGGGCATCACCAGCGAGTGAAACACCAGTTGTGCCGAGGACAGCGCGACCTCTTCGCCGTCGCGCAGCGGATGCCAGGCGCCGGGCGCCAGCCGCTGGCCGAGCACAAAGGTGCCATTGCGGGAATGCAGGTCTTCAATGAAGTAAGTGGCGCCCCGGCGCCGGATGCGCGCATGGCGGCGGCTGATGGTGTGGTCGGGAATGCAGACGTAGCGATCCGAACTGAGCGCGTCTTGCGGATCGCGGCCGATCACCGCCTCATCATGCAGCGGTATCACGGCCGACTTGACAGCTGCGCTGCCGGTCAGCTCGAGATAGGCCATCACGGCCCCCTGGGATGAAGAGAATGTGGAGGCGTGTTCCATGGCGACCCGTCGTAACGCACTTTCTAATAAGACTGCCGCGCGCGCCGCTTGTTCCACATCGTCCCAGAATTTCTTTCGCTACCTTACTTGACCGTAATGGTGATTTTTTTCGAGGTGACCGGCGGCATGTGCGGGACGTGATGTTCGTCGCCCATCAACAGCTGAAGGGTGTGCTTCCCCGGAGGCAGTTCGAGCATGGTCTCCGTTTCGCCGGCACCGAAGTGGAGGTGGTTGCGGTCCGACGGAATTTCCTGGTCGGGCGGCGGTAGGTCGGTGTCGATCAGCAAGTGGTGGTGGCCTGAATTGGGAAACGGCACACCTTTGGGGGCGACGCCCATATGGCGCAGGCCAAACCAGATTCGAAACGGCTTGCCCGAGGCGATCACCTGGCCGTCGTTGGGCCAACCAATATAGCAATACGCATCGGGCGGCGCAGGCGTGCTGCCGGCAAACGCGTTCGGGATCGACAGGGTGGCCATCAGGGCCGCGGCAAGCAAGAGGCTGCGCATGGGGAGCTCCATTCAAGTGCGGGGTCGATCAGCGCACGATGACCGTGATTTTTTTCGAATAGACGGGAGGCTGGTGCGGAAGGTGATCCTGATCGCCCAGCAGCAATTGCAGTGTGTGCTTGCCTGGCGCAAGTTCCACCCGGGCCTCGGTTTCGCCAGCGCCGAAATGCAGATGGTTGCGGTCGTTTGGAATGGGCTCGTCCATCGATGGCAATTCGGTGTCGATCAGCAGGTGATGGTGGCCAGTGTTGGCGACGGTTGCACCTTTGGGCGCCACGCCCATGTTGCGCAAGCCCATGCGCACCCAAAATTTTCCGTTGGTGATGACGGCGCCGTCGCTGGGCCAGATGAAATACACCTGGGCATTCTCTTTGGACGGTGTGCGCGTCGCCGCAGATGCCGGAGCACAGAGCAGGACCGTACTGGCAAATGCGGCAAGCAGCAAGAAATTGCGCATGATCGGCACCTTTTTTCGGGTTGTTTAGTGGCCAAAATCAAGCTGGCGCACTGCGGGCGAGGCCGTCAGTATAATGAAAATCAGTGTAGCTCTTTTCGTAAGCGGCAGGCGCAAGGGAGGAAGTCATGCGGCAGAGGCTCTTGATCGTGGGTGCACTTCTCGGGCTCGCCGGGCCGGTCTGGATCACTGTGGTGCAGGCGGGTGTTCTGCCGAAAAACAGTGCCGAACAATTCGAGCTGACGTTTTGGGAATCCATCAAGAACAGCAATCACGTCAGCGATTACGAGGCGTATTTGCAGGCATATCCCAAAGGCCGTTTCGCCACCCTGGCGCGTGCGCGCATCGAACAACTCCGTGCGACGGCGCCCGGCAGCGCACCGCCACCGGCAGCCGCTGCAAGCAAGGCAGCAGCCCCGCCCGCCGCCAGCGCGCCCCACCAAACGCCCGCCTCGGCCGCACTTGCCGCCAGTGTCGCGGCGTCGGGCAGCGCCGGTGTTGGAGAAATCAAGGATTGCCAGGGCTGCCCAGTGCTCGTTTCCTTGCCATCAGGGACATTCAGCATGGGCAGCAACACGAGCGACCCGAGCGAAAAGCCGGCGCACCACGTCGTGCTGGGCGCGCCGTTCGCAATTGGCAAATACGAAGTCACCGTCGCGCAGTGGAATGTCTGTGTCGAGGCTGGCGCCTGCGCGCACCTTTCAGACGCAGTCAATGCCAACGCCAAGGGACCGGCGCGCGACCTGAGCTGGGACGATGCCGGGCAGTACCTCAAGTGGCTCAGCAAAGTCAGCGCCAAGGCATATCGGCTGCCCACCGAGGCCGAGTGGGAATATGCGGCCCGCGGCGGCACCAGTAGCCGCTACTGGTGGGGCGAGCAAATGGTGCCTGGTAAAGCCAACTGCAAGGAATGTGGGCCGAGCTGGCGCGCCGAAGGCCCCGCTGATGTGGGCAGCACGGCGCCCAATCCGTTTGGCTTGTATGACATGAACGGCAGCGTATGGGAATGGGTGGCCGATTGTTGGCACAACTCGTTCAAGGATGCACCGGCTGATGGCCATCCGTGGGACCAGGCCAATTGCAGCGTGCGCGTGATCCGCGGTGGTTCATGGCGCGAAGGCGCCAGCTACATGGTGTCGTCGACGCGCTTCAAGTACGACGCCAGCGTACGCAATTCGCAGAACGGCTTCCGGGTCGCACGCAGCCTCAAGTAGCGTTCAGCGTTGGCGCGCCCGGGTGGTGATCTGGGTGAATTCGACCCCGATTTTGCCGGGGCCGCTCTTGGCGGCGATCTGCGCAAGCTGCGCCTGCACGGCGCGCAGGTAGTCGGCGCCAGGCTCGGTTTCCGGATGCACGCTGGCGAACAAGGGCATCGGCGTGGTCAGGAGCACGAGCAGTTCGGTGCCGAACGGTTTCCCGATCACCCAGTTGCCCAGGTCCCCGATGAGCGCAGTGTGGTGGGGCGGGGCCAGGTTCTCGCGCGCCCGCAGGTTCGGCAGCAGGTGGGCCACGCTGCCGTCGGCCATGTAGTAGTCGAGTGCGACATAGGATTCGGCGCCGGGGGTCGTCAGTTCAACCGTCAGGGCATCGCCTTCGACCATGTTGTTGCCTGGGCCTGCATGGGGCGACATCAGGCGCAGCGCAAGTCCACCGCCGGCACGCCGATGCGCTGTCCAGTAAGGCGCGAAGACAGTGATCAAAGCGCACTTGTCGTTGCTGACCGTTTGTACGTCGAGCCGCAGCGGGGTGCTGCCCATTGCGTCGGCCAGGATCTCTTTCAGGCGGGTCTCGCCCACGCCGGCCGACACCAAACCTTCCACTTGAAGCGCCTGGTCTCGCATCGACGCGAACAGGGCCGAGCAGGGTAGCGCGGCCAGTGCCGCCGTTGCCGCCGCCAGCGGATCGGCCGCCGCGACAGGCGGCGCCGTCGGCGGCGCCTGTGTGGCGCGCATGCTTGGCCACAGGGTGACGATGGCAGCGGCAGCGAGCGCGCTGGCCAGCAGGCCGGCGGCGGCCAGCGCCACGCCGCGCCCGGCGCCGTGCTTCGGACCGATCTGTTCCAGGAAACGCGCCACGCTCGGCGTGCGCGTGGCGCGCTCGAGCGACAATGCGGACTTCAGGCCACGCCATTGAGCGCGGTCCAGGCTGGCGGGGCGCAGCGGCTGCATGCCGGCGGCGCGCGCCTGGGTCGCGGACATGCGGTCGAAGGGGTGGCGTCCCGTCAGCAGTTCGTAGGTGATGCAGGCCAGCGCATAGATGTCGTCGCGCGGGTCCGGCTCGCGCTGTTCGAGCATCTCCGGGCTGGCGTAGGCCGGCGTCAACGCGCCCAGGCTGCCCGGATCGAACACCGTGACGTCGACTTCCTCTTCCGCTTTTTGAAACACCCGCGCGATGCCAAAATCGATCACCTTCACAGCGCCACTGTCGGTGACGATGACATTGGCCGGCTTGAAGTCGCAATGGACAAAGCCGTGTTCGTGGGCGTAAGCGAGCGCCTTGCCCATGCCGTCGACGATACGTAGGGCGTCGGCAAAGGGCATGCCGTGGAAGTCGGACGCGCGCAGCACCCGGCTGAGCGGCCTGCCGGACAGGTACTCCATCGTGATGTACACCATGGCGCCGTCGCGGTCGAAATCATAGACCGAAACGATATTCGGATGCGCCAGCGCCTGCGCCTTGCGCGCTTCCCGTTGCAGGGCCACCAGCGATTTCGGATGGCCCCGGAACTGGACATTCAAGACCTTGATCGCGATGTAGGGCTTGCGGTCGGACGCTTCCAGCTTGCGCAGGTCGAGCGCTTTGTACACCGTGCCCATGCCGCCGAAACCGATGCATTCCTCCAGCACGAAGCGGCCATTGAGCGTGTCGCCCACGCCCTTCATGCGCTCGGGCGCGGCGTCGCTTTCCGGCCCTGGCCCGGCGGCGGATAAGGTGGCGGGCGCTGGCGCGTTCGGCCGGGTCTGCACATAGGTGTCTTCGGCGCTCAAGCGCAGGCGCGACCCCACCAGGCGCTCGATGCGGCGTTGCACCTCCAGGTACAGGTCCGGGGGCAGCGGGGCGGTGGCATTTTCTTCGCTCAGAATTTCGCGCAGGCGCGCGGCATTGTCGGCGCTGCTCTCCAACACACGGTCGAGCTGAGCAAGAAATTGCGTGCGCGCCAAGGCGCCGCTGCGTAGCTGTCGAATCGCGTGAGTCAGATTTTCCATCTGGTTTCCACTTGATTAAATCCCAACTTACCGTTTAGAGCGTATCACGAAAATCGTGATGGTGAAGCCGATGAACCGTAACGAACGGCCCTACGCGCAGCTGTTGTTTCCGGTAAAACAGGGTGGCTGGAATAGTGCGGGGCGCCCCAACACATTGGAGGCCAAAAAAGGGGCGCACCCTCTGGCGAGCCAACTGGCACGCTTACTGCTGTATGTCCTGTGAGTGCACAAGACTGCCTCACTTTCCAACCAACCTTATTAGGAGCATGAACATGAAAACCCTGACCATCAAAGACCTGGCCCGCACCGAACAACTCGACCGCTGCACCATGGCTGCCGTACGTGGCGGCATGAAGCTGGGCATGCCGAAATATGCTTTCGGCGCGCTGACCTTCGCCCCCGTATCGGACTCCTCGATCCACGCCACCCAGGACATTGCGCAGTTGCAAAACGTGGTGGACGCCACCGCCAACGGTTCGGCCTTCCTGGACGGCCTGCACGTCAAGAATGAGACCAGCCAGTTTGGCCAGAACAACATCATCGTCGGCAAGTGATCGCGTTGAACTTCAGGAGAAAAGCCATGTCATCCATTTTGATTCAAGATTTGGCGCACAGCGCGGCGCTGGACCGCCAGGCGATGTCGGAGGTCCGCGGTGGCAGCGCGTTCGGTCCGGACATCAATGTCAATGTGACGCTCGACCAGCAAATCGGGCAGTTCCAGAAAATCGGCGTAAATGTTCTCAACGACAACGGCGTGATTGGCGCCGGTCTCGTCGGGCCGAACCTGGAACTGGCCGCCGCGCAATGGGCGGCGACTCATGCTGTCGTGCCGAAGGTATAGACCGCTCGTTGCACCGATTCAGCCCAGCCATTCCTGCATGGCTGGGCTGGTCCCGTTAACACGATTTTCAAGGAGACATCATGGCCATCATCGTCATCAGGGATTTACCGGAAAACGTCGAACTCGATCGCCAGGCAATGCTGGCGATTATTGGCGGCGCGCGCCGTCGTTCGTCTGGCGTACTGGTACGCCCCGCTGGCAAACGAATTGTCAGCTACCCCATGCAGAAGGCGCCGCCAAGGCCGCCGTCGCGCTAATCTGAAGCCGTCCTCACGCGCCGTCCAGTATTCGCTGGACGGCGCTTTTTTTTGCGCCCATGTGGCGGCACGCCTGTTTTGGCGCACCAGACAGGAGGCCCCAATCTGTTGGGTGGCACCAATCAGTCACCATGCCGGACTGTTGCGAACAACATTGATATCGACATGAAATACATAATAAATTCAATGGCTTATAGAGATTTTTCCGCTAAGGCGCATGCTGGCACGGTTGCTGCTGTATGTCCATCGAGCGCAATCGACTGCCTCACTTTCCAACCAACCTTATTAGGAGCATGAACATGAAAACCCTGACCATCAAAGACCTGGCCCGCACCGAACAACTCGACCGCTGCACCATGGCTGCCGTACGTGGCGGCATGAAGCTGGGCATGCCGAAATATGCTTTCGGCGCGCTGACCTTCGCCCCCGTATCGGACTCCTCGATCCACGCCACCCAGGACATTGCGCAGTTGCAAAACGTGGTGGACGCCACCGCCAACGGCTCGGCCTTCCTGGACGGTTTGAAGGTCAAAAACACCACCAATCAATTTGGCCAGAACAACGTCGTTGTCGGCTAATTGAACGAAGCGGATGGGGGCCCTGGCGGCCTCCATCAAACTATCGAACCAAAGGAGAAATATGATGTCCACCATTCTGATCCACGATATACGCAGCAGCAAGGAACTCGACGGCGAAGCCATGTCGGCTGTGCGCGGCGGCTTTGCCTTCGGGCCGGACGTGAAAGTGAACCTGAACCTGAACCAGAGGATCGCTCAGGTCCAGGAAATTCAAGTCAACACCCTCAATGACAACGGGGTGATCGGTGCCGGTTTTGTCGGGCCGAACATCAATCTCGATGTGCTGCAAAAGGCCACCAACAGCGCGGTGCTGCCGAAATTTTTTTAATCCGGGGAGGCCGCGCTGGCCTCCTGAATGCCACTTGCATGGAGACCCATCATGGCAAGCATTTCGATCGATGATCTTCCGGCGGACCGCGCGCTGGACCGCAAGGCGATGGCCTCGATCCGTGGCGGGGGAGGCGCCCCCTGGGTGTTTGGCTGGATCCGTCCTTTCCTTGAGGACCAGGGTGGTCAGTTCCCCGTCATCAACTTCTATCAGATCAACAATTTCGCCGATCAGATGATCAACCAGTTCCAGACGGTTTCGGTCCTCAATACAGGGGCCAATTCGAACGTCAATGTCGCAGTCGACGAACGCAGCGTGAACAACCGGTTCATGCCATGAGCTGCGATCCGGTGTTTCGGTGGACGTCGGCCGCGCGCTCGGACGTTGGGCTGATGCGTAGCCGCAACGAGGACGCCGTCCTCGAACAGGCGGCGCGCGGCCTGTGGGCGGTGGCCGATGGCATGGGTGGCCACGCTTTCGGCCATGTGGCGAGCAAGATGGTGACCGACGCGCTTGAGTCGCTGCCGCAGCCAGCTGACTTGGAGCGGGCACTTGCCCTCACCTGCGAACAATTGAATGCTGCGAACGACCGCCTGCGCACCGAGGCGGCCTTGCGCAGGGTGCCGGTGATGGGCAGCACGGTGGCCGTGCTGCTGGTGCGCGGCGCCCAAGCCGCGTGCCTGTGGGCCGGCGACAGCCGCGTCTACCTGTATCGCAAGGCGCGCCTGCAACAGCTCACGCGTGACCACAGCCAGGCCGAAGAACTCAAGGCCGCCGGCCAGGCGCCGGGCGTGGCGTCGAACCTGATTACGCGCGCCGCCGGCGCCGCCGACACGCTCGAGCTGGACCAGGTCAGGCTGGCGGTGCGCGATGGCGACCTGTTCTTGATTTGCAGCGATGGCTTGAGCAATCCCGTGGACGAAGCGGGTATCGCGGCGGCCTTGCAGACCGGCGACTGCCAGCGGGCCGCCGACACCCTGATCGCAGCTGCGCTTGCCAACGGGGGGCGCGACAACATCTCGGTGGTGGTGGTGCGGGCCGACGACGTGGACGCCGACAAGACCATGCTCAATCCGGCGTTGTAAGCCGGCGAAAGTCTTTCGAGTGCAGTCCATGCTTCTTGAGCAGGATCTGCAAGTGCGAGCGGTTCATCTCCCAGCGCCGCGCCAGTTCCGCGACCGTGCCGCCGACCTCCTGCAAGCCGCGCTCCAGGCAAGCCCGTTCGGCCTCATCGCTGGCGATCCGCTTGGCGTCGCCCAGCGACAGCGTGGGCGCGGCCGGCGCCGCGGCGACGCCGGATGTGGCGGGCCGGATGTCTTCCGGCAGGTGGGCCAGGTCCGCGCTTTCGCCGGCCAGGCAGGAAATCCGGTACACCAGATTGCGCAGCTCTCGTATATTGCCGGGATAGGAATAGGCCAGCAGGAAGTTTCGCAGGCGGCTGCCCAGCTGCACCGGACGCCGCTTGAGCGCCTCCGCCGCCTCGTCCGCGTAATAGGAGAGCAGCAGCGGGATTTCGTCCTTGCGCTCGCGCAGCGGGGGCAAGGTCAGGTGAATCACGCTGAGCCGGTAAAACAGGTCTTCGCGAAACGTGCCCTGGGCGATTAGGCGGCGCAGGTTCTTGTTGGTGGCGGCCACGATGCGCGCGTCCACCGAGATGGTCTCGTCCGAGCCCACGCGCTGGATTTCGTGTGACTGCAGCACGCGCAATAACTTGACCTGTCCCGGCAAGGGCAGTTCGCCGATCTCGTCGAGGAAGATGGTGCCGCGGTGCGCGCTCTCGAACTTGCCTTTGCGGTCATTGGCTGCGCCGGTGAAGGCGCCTTTCTTGTGGCCGAACAGTTCGGACTCGAGCAAGCTGTCGGGAATGGCGCCGCAGTTGACCGAGATGTAGGGTTTGTCGGCGCGCGCGCCGTTGGCGTGAATCACCTTGGCCATCAATTCCTTGCCGGTGCCGCTCTCGCCGTCGACCAGCACCGGCAGGTCGGTCGGCGCCGCCTTCTCGGCAATTTCGAGCGCATCGAGCAACTTGGGATTGTCGCCGAAGGTGCCCTCGAAGACGAAGCTGCGTGCCAGCAAAGCCTGGCGCCGCTGGCCGGGCGCCAGTCCGGCCGGCGGCGCGGCGCTGACCGCGTTGACGAAACGCTCGGTGTGCGACAACTGCATGACCTCGTCGCGCAGCGTATTGGCCTGGCGCAGCAGCTTGTCGATGTCCGGCCGCGTCAAGGTTGCCGACCAGCGCAAGGTCGAGCGCAGGATCTCGATCTTTTCGAGCAGGCCCGCGTACGACATCGTGGAGCCCCGTTCGACACCGGGATTGTAGAGTTTCATGACGCACCCAATTGCTTTTGCACCAGTTCGTAATACATGCCGCGCCGTTCCAGCAATTCCTCGTGCCGTCCCTGCTCGACGATGGCGCCTTCGTACAGCACCACGATCTTGTCTGCCCGCATGATGGTGCTGAGGCGATGGGCAATGATGACGGCCGTGCGTCCGGCCAGGATGGCTTGCATATTGCCGATGATGTTGCTCTCGGACTGGGTGTCGAGCGCCGACGTGGCTTCGTCGAACACCAGCAGGCGCGGGTCGTGGTACAGGGCGCGCGCAATGCACAGGCGTTGCACCTGGCCGCCGGACAGGCCGATGCCCCGTTCGCCCACCACTTGCTCGTAGCCGAGAGGCATCTTGCTGATGAAGGCGTGCGCGTCCGCCATCTTCGCCACTTCCTCGATCCGGCGCCGGTCCGGACTGTCATCGCCGCTGGCGATGTTCTCTGCGATGGTGCCCGAGAACAGCAGATTGCTCTGCATGACATAGCCGACCTGGGCCCGGTAGTAGTCCTTGTCGATCACGCTCATGTCGTAGCCGTCGACCATGATCTTGCCGTCGGTGGGCGGATAGAAGCCGACCAGCAGTTTCGCCAGCGTGGTCTTGCCCGAACCGCTGCGCCCCACGATGGCGATCAGCTCGCCCGGCTTGATGTCGAGGCTGATATTCTCGAGCACGTAGGGCGTGTCGGTGTCGCCATAGCGGAAATACAAGCCGTCGAGCCGAATATCGCCCCGCAGGTCGGGCAGCACCACGCGCGAAGCCAGTTCGGATGGCTTTTGCTCGGGTTCGATGTCGAGCACGTCGCCCAGCCGTTCCATGGCCACGGTGGCGTCGGCCAGCCGGCTCCACAGGCCGACCAGGCCCATCAAGGGCGCCAGCACACTGCCCATCAGCGCATTGAAGGCGATCAACTGGCCGATCGACAGTTCGCGCGCCAGCACCAGGTCGGCGCCCGCCCACAGGATCACGATGGTGGTGGCGGCATTGAGCAGCTGGCTGGCCAGCCCGACCAGGATGTTGAACGATTGGGACCGGTATTGCACTTCCAGCGCCTTGACGTACTTCTTTTCCCATTTGAGGCGCACCGGCCGCTCGCTGCCCATGCCCTTGATGGTTTCGATGCCGCCCAGCGCTTCCATCAGGAAGGAATGGGCATCGGTCGATGCCGTGAACACGTCGCGCGCGTAGGCCTTGATCCTGGGCGTAACCAGCACGGTGAGGGCCAGGATGGGAACAACGAAAGCGATCAGCAGCAAGGTCAGCCTGACGTTGTACAGGAACAGGATGGTGAAGTAGATGAACACCATCAGCACATTGAGCACCGTGGTGACGGTAGACTCGGTGAGAAAGGCGCGGATGGTCTGGTTTTCCTGGAAGCGTGCGAGAATGTCGCCGGTCTTGCGCTTGGCGAAAAAGGAATATGGCAGCGACATGGTGTGTTTGAAAAACTGGGCCATCATCGAGAAGTCCAGGTTGCGCACCATGTAGTTGGCGAGGCAGGCGCGCAGCGTCGACATGATCTGGCTGAACACGGTGGAGATGACCAGGCCGGCGATCAAGAGGTGCAGCAGGCTGACGTTGTGGTGCACGACAACGCCGTCGAGAATGTTCTGGATGATCATGGGCGGCACGATGCCCAGCATCTGGATCACGAAGGTGGCCAGGAACAGGTGCAGCAAGATGGCCTTGTAGGGCGCCAGGTAGCTGATGAAGCGCAGCCATGGCGAGCGCACCGCCGTGCGCTGCTGCAGGTCCTGGCCCGGCGTAAACACCAGGCAGGTGCCGCTCCAGCCGCGCTCGAACTCCTCGACGCTCATCTTCTTGAATCCGACGGCCGGGTCGGCCACCCAGACCTGGCGCGCGGAGACGCCATACACGATCACGTAATGGTAGCCTTCCCAGTGCACGATGAAGGGCAGTTCGAAGCCGTGCAGGGCATCGAAGGTGCACTGGACGCCGCGCGCGCTGAAGCCGAGCGATTCCCCGGCGCGCGCCAGGCTGTCGAGCGTCGCGCCCTGGGTGGTGACGTTGGCCATCTCGCGCAGCTTGCCGACGGTGAGTCCGAGGCCATAGTGGCGGCACAGCATCGCCAGGCAGGCGGCGCCGCAATCCATCTCTTCGGCTTGCTCGATCAGGGCGAAGCGCTTGATGATCTTCTCGCCCGATTCAGGCTGCGAGTGAAGATCGAGCACGACCGGGCGCCTGCGCCGTTCGGCCAGGCGTTTCTGGCGATGCAGTTCGCGCTCGATAAACCGGATGCGCTCTTCCATCACTTCATGCAACTTGACGTTGCGCTCGAGGATGAAATGAGCGGTTTTTTCTGGGATGACCAACAGCGTGACGTCGGTGCTGGCGCTGACCGAGGCTGCCTGTTCCTGGCGCATCAGGCAGGCTTTCTCGCCGAAGACTTCGCCGGGGCCCAACGTGGCGAGCACATACTCGCTGTCGGCGTCGCGGTAGCTCACGCGCACCTGGCCCTGGCGGACCACATACAGGCGGCGGTCGTCGCGCGTGTCCTGCACCAGAATGTCCTTGCCCGCACTGATGCGCTTGACGCCGACGCTGCGCACGAATTCCTCCAGCTCGGCTTTGCTCACCTTGCCGCGCAGGTCGAACAGACGGGCCACCAGGCCGCCCGCCGAGCTGATGGCCACGTAGTTGGTGACGAAGTCGAGCGCGACCGGGTTGCGCGCGATCACCGGTTCGATCGCTTTGCGCGGAATAAACAGCAGCTCGCTCTTGACCGAGGCGCGCGCCGACAGCTCATGGTGATAGTCGCGCAACATGGCAAGCTCGGCGAGCACCTCGCCGGCCTTGCGCACGCCCATGCTCGTTTCCTTGCCGTGCTCCTCGCTGAAGACGCGCACCGAACCGGACTTGATCACGAACAGGCCCTCGGCCGGCTCGCCAGCCTGGCAGACGGTGTCGCCAAAGGCGTAGAAGTGCGGCTGGGCCGCTTCCGCCAGGCGCTCCAGTTCCTCATGGGTAAACGGGGACAGGAGCTCCACCGACGCCAGGAACTCGGCGGGCGTCTGCTGCTTTGGCAATGCGTCCATCTGGGATTTCCTCTGCGTTGGCGCGCCGGGCCGCCGCCGGCATCAACGCGGGGCGCAGGCTTCGATGACGTGCTCCCTGGCGCGTGCCACGAGCCAGTCTTCGCGCAACAGGCGGCGCACTTCGGTGGCGGTGTCGGCATCGAGCGTGGCAGGGTGTTTGGCGTTGACCGTGAAGATTTCATGGAAGCCCCGGTCGGGAGCGGGAAACGGCCCCAGCAGGTCGCCGGGGGCGGCGTTGAAGACCCGCGATTCGATGTCCGGCTTGAGCGCGCCGCGCAGCACTTTGCCGATCAGGCCGCCCCGTTCGCGCGCGTCGCCCACGGAGTGCTCCCTGGCCATCTCGGCGAAGCTGCCGGGGTCGTCGATCAGCACCGACATCATTTCCTTGGCCTTGCCTTCGGTGTCGAGCACGATGCTGCTGATCTCGACGCTGTCGAATTTGGGCGAGTTGAGCTTGAAGTAATGCGCGACGGCCTCGTCGCTGAGCACTTGCGCCATCATCTTTTCCTGGTACAGGGCGTCGCTGATGAATTCTTCGAATTCGTCCAGGCTCACGCCGAGGCTGTCGAGGTAGTGGTTCATGTCGGCGGCGCGGTGCAGGTTCAAGATCCTGCGGAATTGGTCGGCCCGTTCCTGCACTTCATCGGGCAACAGGACCAGCCCCGCTTTTTTGGCGGCCCGAACAGTGAGCTTGTCGCGCACGAGTTGCTCAATCAATCCCTCGAACTGCCCGCTCAGTTTCAAGGTCCTGATGAAATCGTCGGTGCCGATGACTTCGTCGTCTATCCGCACAATTGCCGTCATGATCTCGCTCCTCCACGTCAAGCACAGAACGTTAGAGGACGGCCAGTGCCCTAAGGTTCAAGCAATCGGCCAGATGGCGTATTCATGCCCAATAGCAACGCCAAGCGCGCAAACGGTGGCGGTCAATCGATAGCGTATTGATTGATATAAAAATTCAATCCCGCCCCCTTCCAAAAGCGAGTACTTTCGATAAGTCGTCCAATTTGACAAGCTCTCACTGTTCGCGCGGCAGGGCATGGTCGGCGGCGATGTTGGGACCCTGGTGTCGGGTCGGCACCAAGCGCAAAAAAGGAGAAGAAGAATGATCAACTTTGTACGCACTGCCTGTATTGTCCCCGGAAAATTGGGCGAGGCCATTCATTTCGCCAAGGAAATTAACGAGCATTTCGCCAGGACGTATGACATCAAATTGACCGTGCAGATGCCTGTCGCGGGCAATCCGCACCGGATTTCCTGGCTGGGCAGTTACCCCACCCTGGCCGCCCTGGAAGAGGTGCAGCTCAAGCTCGTCGCTGACCAGAAATTTGCGGCCATCGTGGCGGCCGGTGCCAATAACTTCATTGCCGGCTCGATCAACGACGATATCTGGCGTACCTTGTAGGCACATTGCCAGCCTGTTCCCGGCAACGCGGACAGGCTGGCACGGGGCCGGGTTCCCTGCGGCGTGCGACAATTTCATTTTTGAGAAACCGGCGCCAGGCAAAACCCATGACTTTGACCATCTCCAGGATCTTGCACGCAGGTTATGTGTTCGAGTGCGACGGGACGCAGATTGCATTTGATCCGATCTTCGAAAACCCATTCAGCCGGAACTGCCACGCCTTCCCCGATGTCCGCTTCGATCTCGCTCGGATCCGCGAATTGAAATTTTCCGCTGTCTTCATTTCACATTTCCACGACGACCACTGTTCCCTCGAAAGCCTGGACCTGCTGGACCGCGACACGCCGATCTACCTCTACTGCCTGTTTGAAGAATTGTTCGCCATGCTCAGGCAACTGGGGTTCCGGAATGTGCAGCCCTTGCGCCTGAACCGGAGCGTCGGCGTCGGGCCATTTGAAGTCATTCCCCGCGAAGCGCTCGATTCGGACGTCGATTCAATGTTCCAGATAAAGGCGGCTGGACTGAACGTGCTCAACGTTGTCGATGGGTGGATGGATCCCGGGACGCTGGCCGGGCTGGCGCACGATGCGCCCTGGGACATGGTGCTCTGGCCATTCCAGACCATGCGCGAAATCGAGGTGCTGGCGCCGTCGCGTGCCGCCCCCGCGCCGGCGCGGCTGCCCGATGACTGGATCGATCAACTCAAGGTGCTCAACCCCCGTTTCGTGGTGCCGAGCGCTTGCCAGTTTCTGCAGGAGTCCTGGTCCTGGTACAACCAGGCGTTTTTCCCCATCAGCTATCGTCAGTTCCAGCAAGAAGTGGAAGCGGCGCTGCCAGGCACGCGGGTGCACAGGCTCAATCCCTCGGTCGCGGTTCGCCTGGATGCGCAGGCCTTGCAGCCGGCGGCGCCCTTGGCCTGGGTCGTGCCGGTGGGAGAGCAAGATGTCGATTACCACTACCAGCCCGGCATACCACCGCCGCAGACCGCCGACATCGCGCGCCACTTTGCGCCGCTCGGCGCCGTCCGGACGGCAAGGGCGATCGACTACTGTCATGCCGGTTTGCTGGAGAAATACCGGGAAATGGAACTCGAACCAGGCAGCTATTTCGAGCGCGCACGCGTGTGGCGCCTGTCGGTATTCGACCATGCCGGCGCCGGCAGGCATTTTTACTATCGGCTCGAAGGCGATACCATCGCGCCGCTGGCGCAGGCCGGGGCGGCGCTGTCCTGGACCACCGAAATCCCGATCTCCACCCTGTATGGCGCGCTGGAACTGGGCGAGTCGCTTACCTCGATGTATATGCGGATCAACGACACCGTCTTCGACGCTGCCACCGAAGCGGACCTCGAGACGGCCGACCTTGTCGACGATCCCTTGATACGCTGCCTGTTCAATGATGCCATCGGCAGCTACCAGGCAGCCCAATTGCGTCGCCTGCAAAAAGACAGCGCGCCTTGAACGGCGCCCGCGCTCAGTTACAAATGGAAATCGCCAAACTGTTACATTGCACCAAATGCCCACTGCTGCCTACACTGGCAGACAATGACACCATCCGACCTTAGCGCCGATTCGGCCCGTCCGGACGACTCGCTGGACTATGCGAGCGAGCGTGCGTTCGCCAACCTGTTCCGCGAGCATCCGCAGCCGATGTGGATCTATGATCTGCGCAGCCTGCGATTTTTGATTGTCAACCTGGCGGCCACGGTCAAGTACGGCTACAGCGAAGCGGAATTCCAGGCCATGACGATCCGCGACATCCGCCCGGCCGAAGAACAGTCACGCCTGACCGACAATTTGCGCCTGACGCCGACCACCGGGCATGCCCATTCCGGCATCTGGGTGCACCGGCGCAAGGACGGGACCCTGTTCGATGTGCAGATCACCTCGCACTCGCTCACTTGCAAGGGGCGCGCCTGCCGCTTCGTGTTCGCCAACGACGTCAGCGACATCTTGCGCGTCGAGCGGGCCCTGTACAACTCGGAGCAGATGCAGCGCCGCCTGATCGACACGCTGCCGCACCAGATCTTCTGGAAAGACCTTGAGCACCGCTATGCCGGCTGCAACAAGGTGTTCGCGCGTGCCGCCGGGCTGGCCAGCAATGACGAGGTGGTCGGCAAGCTGGACCAGGATTTTCCCTGGGCCCACAACGCCAAACGGATCGCCGACGAAGACCTGGAGATCATGCGCACCGGCGTGCCGATGATGGGCTTCGAAGACGAATTGATTGAACGCGACGGCACCGCGCATGCCTTTGTCATCAACAAGCTGCCCCTGCACGACCAGGACGGCAACATCATCGGCGTGCTGGGCACGATCGAGGACGTGACGGCCAAGAAGCGCGCCGAGCAGGCGCTGCGCTTGCAAAGCAGCGCGGTCGAGTCGAGCGTCAACCCGATCATGATCACCAGCATCGACGCGGCCGGCGGCAACCTGGTCGAATACGTGAACCCGGCGTTTTCGCGCGTGACGGGCTATGCCGCCCACGAGATCCTGGGGCGTGACTGCCGCCTGCTGCAAGGGGAAGACTGCGACCAGGCGCCGCTCGAGGAAATGCGCGCCGCGCTGCGCCAGCAGTGCCCGGCCACGGTGGTGCTGCGCAACTACCGCAAGGACGGCAGCCTGTTCTGGAACGAATTGCGGATCGCCCCGGTGCGCGAGGCCGGTGGCAAGGTCAGCCACTGGGTGGGCGTGATCAACGACATCAGCGCGACCCGGGCTTACCAGGCCGAACTGGAACACCAGGCCAATTACGATGCCTTGACCGGCCTGCCGAACCGCAACCTGTTCCTCGACCGGCTCGAGCATGCGATCGCGCAGGCGGCGCGCTACCGCCTGACGTTCTGGGTCGTGTTCATCGACCTTGACAATTTCAAGCTGGTCAACGACACGCTCGGCCATGCGATCGGCGACCGCTTGCTGCAAAGCGTGGCCACGCGCCTGCTGCAGCGGGTGCGTGCCAGCGACACGGTGGCGCGGCTGGGCGGCGACGAATTCATGTTGCTGCTGCTGGACCTGCAGGAACCGCAGTTGAGCCCGGCCATGGTGCAAACCCTGCTGGCGACGGTGTCGGCGCCGCTGCGCATCGACGACCATGACCTGGCGCTGACCTGCAGCATCGGGGTGAGCGTCTATCCCAAGGATGGCGCCACGGCGCAGGAGTTGCTCAAGCATGCGGACCTGGCGATGTACCGGGCCAAGGAGAGCGGGCGCAACCAGCAAAAATTCTACACCGCCGAGATGGACGCCAAGATCAGCGAACGCACCCTGATCGAGAAGCATTTGCGCAACGCCGTCGCGCGCGGGGAATTCCTGTTGCACTACCAGCCGCGCGTGAACCTGCACAGCGGGCGCGTGACTGGCGTCGAAGCCTTGGTGCGCTGGCTGCATCCAACGCTGGGCCTGGTCGCGCCGGCCCGCTTCATCGGTATCGCCGAGGAGACGGGGATCATCGTCGAGATCGGCAACTGGGTGTTGCGCGAGGCTTGCCGCCAGCACCTGGCCTG
Source organism: Pseudomonadota bacterium (assembly GCA_040390195.1). Classification (GTDB taxonomy): domain Bacteria; phylum Pseudomonadota; class Gammaproteobacteria; order Burkholderiales; family Burkholderiaceae_D; genus Telluria_A. Next base: position 33,257 of record JAZJYV010000037.1, read on the forward strand.
GTGCGGCGCCGGCCTCACCCCCCTGCATGTGGCGGTGAACGTGTCAGCCAGGCAGTTCAGGCAGCCCGCTTTCGCCAGTGAAGTGACGGCCATGCTGGCACAGTCTGGCATGCCGGCCGCCTTCCTCGAGCTGGAAATCACGGAGAGCTTGATGATGGAGAGCGTCGACGAGGCCGTCGCGACGCTGGTGCAGCTCAAGCGGCACGGGATCAAGTTGTCGATCGACGATTTCGGCACCGGCTATTCGAGCTTGAGCTACCTGCGCCACTTTCCACTCGACTTCCTGAAGATCGACCAGTCCTTCGTACGGGACATGCTGGGCGACCCGAACGGCGCGGCGATCGTGCGTTCGATCATCGCCCTGGGCCACAGCCTGAACTTCGAGATCATCGCCGAGGGCGTCGAGACGGCGGCCCAGCTGGACTATCTGCGCGAGTGCGGCTGCGACGAGATGCAGGGATTTTTCTACAGCAAACCGCTGGCGCCGGACGCGCTGGGCGAACTGCTGCGCGCCCAGCCGCACTAGTGGACTCAGGACGGCTTGCCGTCCAGTTGCTGCAAGGTGGCTGTCGATGGCTTGCGGATTTTCTGCAGGCGCGCTGCCACCGCTTCCGCTTCGGACAAGGTGCGGATCAGGTTCTGGCCGGCCAGTTTCCTGAGGTCGGTGTCGCTCCAGCCGCGCCGGATCAGCTCGGCGAACAGGGCGGGGTAGGTCGACACGTCTTCCAGGCCCAACGGCATGGGTGCGCCGCCGAAGTCGCCCGCCAGCCCCACATGGTCTTTGCCGGCGATGCGCGCCACGTATTCGATATGGTCGGCCACCTGGGCCAGCGTGGCCTTCGGCGCCGGTCCCTGGGCCTGTTCGTAGGCTTGCTCGGCGCGCGCGATGGCAGCCGCGTCGCTGCCGGCCGCCTTCACTTGCGCCTGGCGGCCCCTGGCCCACGCGCTGGCCGCCGGCGAGACGAAGGAGGGCACATAGGTGACCATCACCACGCCGCCGTTCCTGGGCATGCGCGCCAGGATGGCGTCGGGCACATTGCGCGGATGGTCGGTCAGCGCGCGCGCCGAGGAGTGCGAGAAGATCAGCGGCGCCTCGCTGGTGTCGAGCGCGTCGCGCATCACCTCGGCGCTCACGTGGCTGAGGTCGACCAGCATGCCCAGCCGGTTCATCTCGCGCACCACTTCCTTGCCGAACGGGGTGAGGCCGTGGTGGAGCGGCGCATCCATCGCCGCGTCGGCCCAGGCCAGGCTGACGTTGTGGGTGAGGGTCATGTAGCGCACGCCGAGCAGGTAGTAGGCGCGCAGCACGCCCAGGCTGTTTTCGATCGCATGTCCGCCTTCGAGGCCGATCAGCGAGGCCACCTTGTGCGCCTTGAAGGCGCGCGCGATGTCGGCGCTGCTGGCGGCCGGGGCCAGCGCCGCCGGGTATTTGGCGATCATGCGGCGCGTCAATTCCACCTGCTCGATGCCCATGGTGGCCCAGCCGCCGGGCAGTTCGCCCGGCACGTAGGCGGACCAGAATTGCACGCTCAGGTGGCCCTGGCGCATGCGCGCGAGGTCGGTGTCGTGCGCCGTCCGGTGGTTCAGGTCATAGGCATCGATGTCGCGCGGGGCCTTCTGGTCTTCGGCGATCACCATCGGCAGGTCATTGTGCCCGTCGACCAGGGGCGTGCCGGCCAGCAGGGCGTGGGCGTGGCGCAGGGCCGGGTCGGTTTGGGCGGCGGCGGCCAACGGCAGCGTCAGCAGGCAGGCGAGGGCGAGGCGGTGCAGGTCGATCATGGCGGTTCCGGTGGGGGGCGAGCCGAGAGCCTAGCACATCCTTGTTGAATTCTTGCAACAAATTGTCGCTGTTGCGTCACCGCTTTAGTCTTCTGGCAGCGTGTCTTTTCCCTTAGAATCGTTGTAGCGGCGCTCGTGTCCGCTTTCAACGCTTCATCAGGAGACAGGCATGGCTTTGGCAGGAGCCCACACCAGCGCGTGGTTGGAGATGCAGATGCGTGACCGGCATGGCGCGCGCGGCGTCGGGCGGCGCGCCCGGTGATGCCAGGGCAGGCATGAGTTTCCTGGCCGGGGCGCGGCGCGCACCGTCGACGGCGCTGATGAATCGGCGCCTGGCCTGCGGCATCGGGGCCTCGCTGATGCTGCACCTCGCGCTGCTGATGCTGCAGTTCGGCATTCCCGGGTTGGGTTTGCCGGGCAGCCGCGCGCCGGTCCAGGTCCGGCTGGCGGCCAGCGTGGCGCTGCGCGCGCCGCCGGCGCCGCCCGAACCGGCCCTCGAATCGCCGACCCCGGCGGCGGCGCCGGCGCGCGCGCCGGTGCAGGGCTTGACTTTGCTGGCGCCGGCCCCGCGTGCGCCGCAGGCGCCGGCCAAGGGGCCGCCGCGCCAGGCGCGCCGGGTGAGTACGCCGCTGCCGGCGCGCGACACCCCGGCCCCGGCGACCCGGGTGATCGCCCAGGATGGCGGTGGCCGCGACGATTTCGTGGTGCCGCTGGCACGCCCGGAAGAGGCCCAGTTGCGCAGCCTCGATCCCAAGGAAGCCCAGCAGGGCAGCGACACGGGCACGGCCGCCAGCAGCGCCCAGGCCGAGGCGGAAGCGGTTGCGCTGGCCGAGCAGCGCCACCGCGAGGAGCGCCTGGCGCAGCAAGCCTTGCAGCGGCGCGAGGACGAGCTGCAGCGCCTGAACCAGGAAGCGGCGGCGGCCCAGGCCCACCAGCAGCGCCAGGCGGCCGAGGAATTCGCCCAGCGCGCCGAACAGCAGGAAACGCTGCGCGCCGAGCTGGCGCGGCGCGAGCAGCAGCAAAGCGCCGAGCGGCTGGCCGCGTTGGAGGCGCGCAAGCAAGACGAGGCGGCCCAGCGCAAGCGCGAGGCGGCCGAGGAGCTGGGGCGCCAGAAGGCCCAGCAGCTGGCCCAACAGCAAGACGAGCTGCAGGCCAGGCTCAAGCTCGAGCAGCAACTGCGCTTGCAGCAGGCGCAAGCCCAGCAAAAAGCTGAGCTGCTGGCGCGCCAGCAGGCCGAGGAGCAAGCCCGCCTGAAGGCCGAGCAACTGGCGCGCCAGCAAGCCGAAGCGGCGCAGCGCCAGCAGGCCGAACAACTGGCCCAACGGCAGGCCGAACAGCAAGCCCGCCAGCTGGCCGAGCAGCAGGCCGGTCAGCGCGCCGAGGCCGAGCGCGCGCGCAGCGCCGAGCGCGGCGCGGGCGGCAGCGAGGCCGGCGCCGGCGCCGCCGCGGGGGGCGCCGGTGCGCCTGCGCGGCCAGGCGGCAGCACCCTGGCCGAGCGCGCGCGCGCGGCGCTCAAGGGGCTCGACATCCTGAGCGGCATGCCGCCGCCGCGCCGGCGCGAGGCGTCCGACGGGGGGCGGCGCCGGGTGGTGGTCGGCGTCGCCGAGCGCGACGTGCCGCTGCGCATGTACGTCGAGAGCTTCCGCCAGAAAGTCGAGCGCAACGGCGGCTTGAACTACACTTCCGCTCTCAAGGACCGGGTCCGGATCGATCCGCTGGTGAGCGTGGCGCTGCGCAGCGACGGCAGTGTGGAAGACGTGACGATCGTGCGCAGCAGCGGACGCAGCGACACCGACGATGCGGTGCGCCGCATCGTGCGCCTGAACGCGCGCTATTCGCCGTTCCCGCCCAACATCGCCGGGCGCTACGACGTGATCGAAATTCGCCGCGTCTGGCGCTTCGACGAAACCCTGACGCTGCTGGAGGAACTGCACTGACAGTTTGATGTGCAACAAGGCCGCGCCTGGCACCCTCACTTACTCTGGCTTTGGACAAGTGATGAGGGGTGGCAAAATGGAACTTCGACCAAGACCATATTGGGCAGCGGCGGCGGCCGTGCTGGCGCTGCTGCTGGCCGGCTGTGCCTCGACTTTGCGCACCGGCATGCCCGGTCCGGGCCAGGCCGGTTCGGCCGCGTCCGGGCCGGCGGCCGAACTGATCACCGATCAATTGATCGCCGCCGAGCAGCTCCAGCGCACGCGCCGCGTGACCGACGACCTGAGCGCGCTGGTGGTGAAAAAGCCGTCCCCGTACCAGATCGGCCCCGGCGACATCGTCGCCATCGTGGTCTGGGATCACCCGGAACTGGCCAGTCCCGGCGCCGGCGCGCCGGTGCCGGGGGCCGACCCGGGCATTGCCGGCGCGGCACCGGCCGGCTTTGTCGTCGACCACGACGGCCACGTGCAATTTCCCTACGCCGGCGTGCTCAGGCTCGAGGGCCTGACCGAAGAGCAGGCGCGCAGCCTGCTCGCCAAGCGCCTGGCGCGCTACTTCGCCAACCCCAACGTGACCTTGCGCGTGCAAGCCTACCGCAGCAAGCGCATCTATGTCGACGGCGAGGTCAAGGCGCCCGGCCTGCAGGCGATCAACGACATCCCCATGACGCTGACGGAGGCGCTCAGCCGCGCCGGCGGCCTGCTGCCCAGCGCCGACCAGAGCCGCATCGCGCTCGAGCGCGGCCCCAGGCGCTACGCCATCGACCTGCGCGAGCTGGTGCAAAAGGGCATCAACCCAAGCCACCTGCTGCTCGCGCATGGCGACCTGATCCAGGTCCACTCGCGCGACGAGAGCAAGGTCTTCGTCTCGGGCGAGGTGGTCGCGCCCAAGTCGCTGACCATGCACAACGGCCGCCTGACGCTCAACGAGGCGCTCGGGGAGTCCGGCGGCATCAGCCCCACCACCGGCGACGCGCGCCAGGTCTACATCGTGCGCAAGAAGGAGGACGGGATCCACGTCTACCAGCTCGACGCGCGCGACACCAGCGCGCTGGCCATGGCCGAGGCGTTCGAACTGGCGCCGAAGGACCTGGTCTATGTGGCCGCCTCCCCGATGGCCAACTGGCATCGGGGCATCAGTTTGCTGTTTCCCAGCGCGTTGACCTCGGCGGTCGGCGTGGTGCGGCCCTGATCGGGGGATCGCCATGAACACGACAGGCAAACATCGTTCGCTGGCCCCCTATCCGTCCCAGTTGCCGCCCCTGCTCGACCTGCGCGCGCCGGAGCCGCGCGGCCCGGCTCAGGAAGCGGACCTGCGCGCCTACCTCAACGTGCTGGTCGAGAGCCGCTGGCTGATCGGAATGGTGACCTTGCTGTGCACCTTCGTGGCCCTGCTGTATGCCGTCGTGGCGCCGCCCGTCTATGAAGCGAACCTGATGATCCACGTCGAGGAGGAGAGCCCGAACGCGTCGAAGAACATCCTGTCCGAGGCGTCGGCCCTGTTCGAGACCAAGAAGGCCGCGATCGCCGAAATGGAATTGCTGCGCTCGCGCATGGTCGTGGCGCGCGCGGTCGACAATTTGCAACTGTTCATCGAAGTGCGGCCCAAGTACTTTCCCGTCATCGGTTTCTGGTTTGCCAATGACCAGGCGCGCCTGTCCGAGCCGGGCGTGTTCGGCCACGGCGGCTATGTCTGGGGCGGCGAGCGCGCCGAGGTGCCCCAGTTCGACGTGCCCGAGAGCTGGCTCGGGCGCCACTTCACGCTCACCGCGCTGGGCGCCGGGCGCTACCAGCTCAGCGGCGGCGGCCAGCCGGGCGTGTTCGGCGGCACGGTCGGGCAAACCTTGAAGGTGGCCCTGCGCGAGGGCGAGCTGGTGTTGCGCGTGAGCCGCCTCGATGCGCGCGCGAACGCCCAGTTCGATCTGCGCCGCATGTCGCGCCTGGCCACCATCGAGCAGATCCAGGGCGGCATGGTGATCAGCGAGCAGGGCAAGCAGTCCGGGATCATCGAGGTCAAGCTGCAGGGGGCCGACTCGGTGCGCATCAACCGGCTGCTGGGCGAGATCGGGCTCCAGTACATGCGCCAGAACCTGGCGCGCAAGACCGAGGAAGCGGAAAAATCGCTGGCTTTCCTGAACCAGCAATTGCCGGTTCTGAAGCGCCAACTGGACGAGTCGGAGGAAAAATACAACCATTTCCGCTTCACCAACGGCACCATCGACATGCACGAGGAAGCGCGCATGAGCCTGCAACAAGCGTCCGCCGCGCGGGCCCGCCACAACGAGCTGATCCAAAAGAAGGCCGAATTGCTGACCCGCTATACGGAGGACCACCCGATCGTGATGGCCGTCAACCGCCAGAGCAAGGAAGTCGAGTCCGAGATCGCCAGCGTGGCCAGCCGCATCAAGACCCTGCCCGCGCTTGAGCAGGATGAGGCGCGCCTGGTGCGTGAGATCAAGGTCAATACCGATCTGTACACGGCGCTGTCGAACACGGCCCTGCAACTGCGCCTCATTTCCGTCGGGCGGGTGAGCAATGTGCGGATGATCGACGCGCCCATGGCGCCCGAGCGCGCGCTCAAGCCAAACCGTCCGCTGATCGTGATGCTGTCCGCGGTCAGCGGCTTGTTCCTTGGCGTGGCGCTGGCATTTGCGCGCAAGGCGATGAACGGAAGCATCGACGATCCCCGCAAGATCGAGCACATGCTGGGCGCGCGCGTGGTGTATGCGACGATCCCGCACAGTGCCCATCAGGACCGCATGCTGCGCAAGGTGCGGGGCGGTGATGCCAGGTTGCCGCTGCTGGCGCAAAGCATGCCGGAAGACCCGGCCGTGGAAAGCTTGCGCAGCTTCCGTGCGGCGCTCGTGTTCGCCATGCCGCACTTCAAGAACAACATCGTGATGCTGGCCGGGCCGACCCGCAAGCTGGGCAAGTCCTTTGTCGTGGCCAATTTCGCCGCCGTCATGGCCGCCAGCGGCAAACGGGTGCTGCTGATCGATGCCGACCTGCGCCATGGCCAGCTGCACCGCTACTTCGGCGCCAGCCGCGACCGGGGCTTGTCGGAAGTGATCCTGGGCGCCATGGCCGTCGACCAGATCGTGCACCGCGATGTCCTCGACCATCTCGATTTCATTCCCACCGGTGCGCTGCCGCCGAACCGGGCCGAGTTCCTGTTGCACTTGAATTTTGGCAATCTGCTGGAAACGATCAGCAGCCATTACGACCTGGTCCTGATCGACGTCCCGCCGCTGATGGAAGTGGCCGACGCCCTCATCGTCGGTGCCCACGCCGGCGCCGTGTTCATCCTGGCACGGGCCGGGGTGACGGGCGAGCATGAAATCAACGAGTCGATCAAGCGCCTGAACCATGCGGGGATTTCGCCCCAGGGCGTGCTGTTCAATGACATGGCCACGCGCCTGGGAATCCAGGCGCGCCCGACGCGCCAGGGCCAGATTGCCTTTGGCGCTTGAGCGCGTGCAGCGACTTAGTTGTTGAGGATGGGCGCCGGCGCGCGCGGGCCCAGGACGATCTCGCGGATGCGCTGGCGCACCGCCGGCGTATGGACTTCGAACAGGCGGTAGGCCAGGTAGGCGCCGCCGACGACGGCGAACAGCATGAGCAGGTAGAGCAGCAGGTCGCCCGTGCTCTGCGGACTCAGGCGGCTGCGCCCGAATCGGCGCAGCAGGCCGATCAGCGGCATGTGAATGACATACAGGGTGAATGAAAATTCGGACAGGAACTTGCCTGCGGCGGCGAAGCGCGTGAAGCGCGGTCCCGTGTGCGTGATCTTGACTTGCATGCTGGCCAGGAGCAACAGCAGGACGCAGGCCAGGACGACATCTTGCAGGAACGTTTCAGGGCTCAAGTCGGCATTGCTGCCGCGAACCCGGAAGTAGAGCGAGAGGGTGAGCAGCAGCAGGCCCAGCGCCGAGCGCGCGGCGCGCCCGCAATCGAGGCGCAGGCGCGAGCAGGCGGCGCCCATCAGCCACAACACGAAAAACAGCAGGATCCGTGCCGGCAGCAAGGCTGATACGAGCGACAGCAGGACGATGGCCAGCGCGCGCTGTGCTTCGTTTCTTGGACGGAAAGTGAGCAGAAGCAGGGGGAACATGAAGTAATACCAGCTTTCATTGGCAAGGCTCCACAGGGGGAAATTTCCGCCAAAGGAAGGCAGCGTCACCGTCTGCAAGCCAATCAGGTTGCCGACGAAGGGGATGAGCGAATACGGGTTCGAGGCCGTATAGTCCAGTGTCATCGGCCTGAGCTCGCCCAGGCCAACGCCAACGGCGAGCATCAGCAGGAAAGTGGGGATCAGCACGGTCCAGAGCCGGGTGACGCGGTCGATCGCATAGGACAGGTAGGCCTGGGGCTGGCCGAGCTTGTTGAGCAGGCTGCCGCCGACCAGCCAGCCGCTGACGAGGAAGAACAGCACCACGGCCTGGTGCGCAAAGCCGGTGCCGAAGGCCAGCCCTTGGAACAGCGGCGGCGGATCGGCCAGGGTGCGCAGGCCGGGGTAGAGCTCGGCGCGCAGGTGGGCCGCGGCCACTTGCAGCGCGGCCAGGCCGCGTAGCCAGGAGATAGCCAGGCAGTGATACTGATCGGTGCCGAGGGCGCTGCGATCGAGGACGTGGATGATTGTCATGGAGGCCAGTCAGTGGGTCGAAGGGGCGCCGGGACAGGGGCGCGGAAACGGCCGGACGGAAAGCGCTTGCGCTGCGTCTTAGCCGCTGTCGAACCAGTAGAACCGCGTATTTCCGGACACGAGCTGGGCAAGCCGGATCATCCAGTAGGCCGTGGGCGCCGACCTGGTCAGGATGGCAGCGCCCAGGGCGGCAGTCGCAAAGCACAGCCAGGCCGAGGCAGGCCGCTGCAGGTGGCTGTCGCGCGTCAGGTGCAGGATGCCCAGGCTGGCCGTGGCGCCGAGCGCGCAGCCGGCCAGCGCTTCGGCCAGCGTGTGTTCGTTCTCGAGCACCAGCGCCAGGGCCACCAGCAGGCCAAGCGCCACACCGATCGATCCGGCCAGTTGGCGCGCGCGCGGCAGGCCTTGCAGCAGCAAATAGAACAGCACGGGCAGCACGGCCATGGCGCCGGCCGCATGCCCGCTGGCCGCCTTGTAGCCAACCGGGGCGATACCCAAGCCCCAGACCAGGAAGGCGATCTTGCTGGCGCCGACCAGGCCGATGCCCAGCATGAATAGCCCGCTCCACCAGAGCGCCATGCGCCAGGCGCGCGTGGCGGCGAACCAGGCGCTGATCCCGATCGCCGCCGGCACCGTCAGCGTCAGGTCGCCCAGGTGGACGAGCGAGGTCAGCGCACTCATGACGGGGAGCGCAACAGCGCGGCCAGGGTGTGGACGATGATGCGCAGGTCGGTGCGGAAACTGCGTTCGCGCACATAGCGCACGTAATACTCCAGTTTGATGGGCAGGATGGTGTCCAGGTAGGCCCGTTCCGGATCGCTGGCGCGGCCGAGGATCGCGTTTTCCTCCTTGAAGTGAATCGACGCCCAGTCGGTGATGCCGGGGGCCACCGACAGCACCACCGAGCGCAAGGCGGGCGGATAGCTGGCCACGTAGCGCGGCACCTCGGGGCGCGGCCCGACCAGGCTCATGCTGCCTTCAAGCACGTTCCACAGCTGCGGCAATTCGTCGAGCTTGTGGTGGCGCAAGCAGGTGCCGGCGCGCGTGATGCGCTCGTCCTGGCCCACGGTCAGTTGGCGGGCCGGCTCCGCGTCCGCGCGCATGGTGCGAAACTTGAAGATCGTAAACAAGATCCCATGGCGTCCCACCCGCTGCTGGCGAAACAGTACCGGTCCCGGCGAATCGAGTTTGATCCAGCAAGCAATCGCCAGCAGCAGCGGCGCCAGCACCGCCAGGCCCAGCGCGGCCGCCGCCAGGTCGAACAGGCGCTTGCTCATGACAGCAGCTCGCGCACGGTGCGGATCACGCGCTGCACGTCGGCGTCGCTCATGCGCGTGTAGAGCGGCAAACTGAGCATCGTCTGGAAACTGGCTTCGGCGACCGGGAATTGCGCGCCACTGAGCTGGCAGCTGTCACGCCAATAAGGCTGGCGGTGCAAGGGGATGAAATGGACGCTGGTGCCGATGCCGCGTTCGGACAGCTGCTCGATCAAGGCGTCGCGCCCGAGACGCGCCTGCGGCGCCAGCTGCACCACGAACAGGTGCCAGGCGTGGACGTCGCCCGGCCCGGCCTGCGCGGGCAAGCGCAGCGGCAAGCCTGCCAACCCCGCCGTATAGGCGCGCGCCAGCTCCTGGCGGCGCGCCAGGAAGCGCCCGATCTTGCGCAATTGCTGGACCCCGAGGGCCGAGGCGATGTCGGTCAGATTGTACTTGTAGCCGGCCGCGACCACCTCGTAGAACCAGGCCGGGGTGCGCGAGACGTAGCGCTGGAAGGCATCGCGGTTGATGCCGTGCAGGCGCATCAGCTTGATCCGGGCGGCCAGTGCCGCATCGCGCGTGACGACCATGCCCCCTTCGCCCGTCGTCATGGTTTTATTCGCATAGAAACTGAACACGGTGATGCTGCTGCCCAGCGTACCCACCAGCTGGCCCTGGTACTGGCTGGGGAAGGCATGGGCGGCGTCTTCCACCACCAACAGGCCGTGCTGCGCGGCCAGCGCCAGGATCGCCGTCATGTCGCAGGCCAGGCCGGCAAAATGGACCGGCAGGATGACACGCGTGCGCGGCCCGATCGCCGCCGCCACCGCGCGCGGGTCGAGGTTCAGGGTGTGCGGTTCGACGTCCACGAACACGGGCTGCGCGCCGAGGTAGCGCACCACTTCCGCGGTGGCGGTGAAGGTCATGGTCGGCACGATGACCTCGTCGCCGGGACCCACGCCCAGCGCTTCGAGCGCCAGGTGCAAGCCGGCGGTGGCCGAGTTGACGGCGATGGCCTCGACCCCGCCGCCGAGGTAGGCACCGAATTCCCGTTCGAATTGTTGTGTCTTCGGACCGGTGGTGACCCAGCCCGATCGCAGGCAGGCGACGACTTCGGCGATTTCCTCCTCGCCGATATCGGGCAGGGCGAACGGCATGAAGGTGTCGGCGCCCAATTCAGTGTGCTCATGTTCAGCCATGGTGATGCTCCTGCAAGTCGGCCTGGTCGACGCAGGCGCGTAGGAAACGCCGCCCGAGGACCGGGTAGCTCAGATTCGAGAGCGCATAGTGCTTGCCGCGCAGCCCCATGGCCACGCGCTCGGCCGGGGCCAGCGCCAGCAGGGCCTCGACCCCGCGCGCCACGGAGCGCGGATCGCCGGGCGCCACGGTGAGGCCGCAGTCGGCGTCGGCCACGGGGTCGTTGCCGGCATCGACGGCGTGCAGGATGGGCAAGGCCGCCATCATGTAGTCGATCAATTTGTTGGGCGAGATGCCGAAGCGATACAGGGGCTGGTGCTGCCAACCGATGTAGGCGAGGTCGAAACAGCCGAGCAAGGCCGGGATCTGGCGCTTTTCGACCGGGGCGCAGAACAGCACGTTGTCCAGGTCGAGATAGCGTGCCTGGCGCCGCAAGTGGCCCTTTTCGGGACCGTCGCCGACCAGCACGAACACCACCGGCGCGCCGCGCATCAGGCGCGCCGCGCCAAGCAGGGTATCGAGTGCATTGGCCAGGCCGTGGGTGCCGCTGTAGCCGACGATGAATTTGCCCTGGCTGCGCAGCGCGGCCAGCTGCGCGCCCAGCTCGGTGGCCAGGTCGGGAGCGCCGGCCAGCCACTCGGCAGGGTCGGCGCCGTTGGGGATGATGTGCAGTTTGTGGGGCGCCATGCCGTGCGCCTCGAGATGGGGCCGCACCTTGGGCAGGATCGAGACGATGGCATCGGCATGGCGGCAGGCGTGGTTTTCCGCTGCCTGCAACAGCAGGATGAAGGGATGCCAGCGCGAGTGCCCGCCCAGTTCGATCGGCGACAGCGGCCACAGGTCGTGCACCTCGTAGAGCAGGCGGGCGCCGGCGAGGCGCGCGATCCGGTGCGCCGGAAAAATGTCGAGCGGGTAGGTGCTCGAGGCGATGACCACGTCCGGCGCAAAGCTCAGCGCCAGCTTGCGCGCCGCGCGGAACAAGTGCAGCAGGAAGGCGCCCATATTGCGGATCCGGGCCAGCCCGTTGCCCGAATAGGCGGGCGTGTCGAACCAGGTGTAGTCGATGCCGTCAATGGTTTCGTCCAGCCGCGACCTGCCGTTCAACTCCGGTGCGCGGGCCCGGATGTGCGAGCTGGACGAGGCGAGCACCCGGACCCGGTGCCCAAGCCGGACCCACTCGCGCGCCAGGTAGTAGGGCCGGTACTCCATGCCGTGCTGGAGCGAGCCGGCGTAGTGATTGATGAGCAGGATATTCATGCTTGCCATGCCATTTCTTCATACAGCCGGCGCACATTGCAGCGCGTGCTCTCGGCCCAGTTGGTTTCCCACTGCACCGGGTGGGTCAGCAGGCAGATGCGCTGGTAGCGTCCCAGGGCGTCGAATGGCGAGACCGGGTGGAAGTAGCGGGGAAAGGGTTTGTCGCTGATGTACAGGTCGAACTGGGCGAGCACTTCGGGGTCGTAGGCCTCGCAGCGTATGCCGCAGCGGGCGCGAAACGCAGGCTCGCGCAGAATTTCATGGTTGATCACCTTCAAGCGGCGATTGGCAAAGTCGCCGTGGCTGGCCACGGTGGTCAGCTTGCTCGCCACCATCGCTTCGATGCGCTGGAAGTTGTCGAAAAAGCGCAGGCGTATTTCCGGAAAGCGCAGGCGCAGCTCGGCCGCATTGCGGATGCGGTTCTGTTTGGCATAGTCGGCCACTTCTTCGAAGTGATAGCTGGCCTCGCTGCCGTAGGCTTCGATGTCGCGCATGAAGCCCGGATCGAGCGTCGAGAGCCGGAAATAATAGCTGGCCCTGACGCCGTAGCGGGTCTCGATGGCGAACATCTTGCGCGCCGTGCGCAGGTCGCTGTCGATGTCGTGGCGATGGACCAGCACGGGCCCGGTCGGCGCCTGGAGGAAGGCGCGCAGCGACAACTGGGCATAGCCGTCGGTCTGGGCCTGGTCCAGCAGGGCCTCATACCGATGCAGGCGCGAAGGCATCAGATAATCGCTGTAGATTCGCTGGAGCACGGTTTTCATTGCAGGCTGTAGTGGGCACGGTAAGGTTGGAAGCCGAGCATGCGTTTGAACGCTTGCAGGCCTGGCTGGGCGCCAAAAAAAGTGTCGTACATGAGGAATTGGACCGCGCCATCCTCGATCAGTCGGCTGACGATCTCGATCACCAGCAAATGCATGATGCCGTCGTTGTTGCGCAGCCCGATGAGCTGGGAGAAGGCGGCGAAATTGCCGTAGTTGCCCAGGTTGGCATAGGCGACCAGGAGCCCCTGGGGGTTCAGGATGCCGTAGTAGCGGAAGTTGTCGAGCCGGTCGAAGTGCAGGCATTTTTCCTGGTAGTTCTGGTCCATCGGCCGGCCCTGGCGCATCTCGACCGAGGTATTGATCGCGTGGATCGCCTCGACATGGTCATTGCGCTCGATTTCGGCAAATACATAGCCGCGCGCGCGGGCGCGCTTGGCATGGTAGGCGCCGCCATGGCGGGCGAGGATGTGGGAGAGGTAGGAAGCGGACTGGTCGAACTGGCGCAAGTCGAGCAAGGCGGCGCCGAGGGTCTTGTTGCGTATGAGCTTGTAGCGGGGGTGGGGTTTGGTGAAATAGCGGTAGGTCCTGGCAATTTGTTCCGGGTCGATGCGGGTGTGGAAATGCAGGCGCGCGGTCGGCAGCCTGAGCACCTGCAACACGGTGGCGATCTGTTGGCGAAGGGTAGACATGGCATTCACAGGTGATCGTAAAAGGCGAGTAACTTGGCCGACTCGAGGAGCCAGTTGTATTTGTCGGTGACCAGCTGGCGGCCGTTCGCGCCCATGCGCCTGGCCAGTTCGGGATTGAGCACGAGCCGGTCGATGGCCGCCGCAATGGCGGCCGGATCGCGCGGGTCGACGCACACACCGCAGGCATTGCCTTCGACGATGTCGCGCCAGAGCGGGATGTCGGAGGCGATGATGGGGATGCCGGCGGCCATGTACTCGAACATCTTGACCGGCAGCGCGTCGAGATAGTTCTTCAGCGGGTGCAGCGTCACCAGGCCGGCCATGGCCTGGCTCATGACGCGCCCGACGGCGACGCGGTCGAGTTGGCCAAGCTGGTGCACCCGCTGCCAGCCCGGATAGGCGCGCACTTCCGCTTCCAGTGCCGGCTCGGAAAACAGGCCGCCGAGCACCAGCCTGGCCGGCGACTCGAGCAAATCGCAGGCACGCACCAGTTCGCGGATGCCGCGCGCCGCGGCGACGCTGCCGACATAGCACACTTGCTGCTGCTTGTCGTTCCAGGGCAGGGCTTGGGTGAATTCGCCCAGCACGGGGAAATTGTTGATGTCCACGGTCACGGGATTGATCCGCAAGAACTTGTCGCGAATGGTGGGCGTGGCGGCGATCACGCCGTCGAAGCGGGCACAGGCGTGCCGCTCGTAGGCGGCGTAGCCACCGGCCAGCAGGCGCCGCGACACGGGATTGAGGTAGGGCTTGCCAAGCAGTTGCGCGGCGACGTCTTCGTGGGAATCGAAGATCACCTTCTTGCCCGCCCGCTTCAGGCGCAGGCCGGCCGGGATCAGTTCTGGATCGTGCAGGTGGTAGATGTCCGCATCCAGCGCCAGCGCCTGCCCGAGCACGCGCTGGGTGGTGTGCAGCATGCGTTCGAGCCGGCCCGGCTTGCGGCCGACATCGATGATGCGCACGCCATCCTCGACGGCGTCACCGGCGGCATCGGCCACGACCAGGGTCACCTCATGGCCGTGCGCAGCCAGGCTGCGGCATTGTTTGACGAAGATCCGGGTGTCGTAGCGGGGATGGACCGAGGTGAGGTGGGCGACGCGCGGCATTGTAACTTTCAAGCTTTCAAGCGGCCCTTGAACCTGGGACCATCTTGGTGTCGAATATAAAATCTGCGTGGAAACTGGCCGCAAGATGCATTTTTCAAATTCAGGAACATGCGCTAGATGGACGCTTAAATAGTGCCTTTCCTCGCCGGGAATTGGTTTGCGCGAGCTCAATCCGCTCGCCATCCATTTTTTCCACCCGCGCCATGCGTCTTGACTTTTGTCTAATGCGTTTCATATGCACCGATATCGGGCGCCATGTGCCGCGGACGCGTCATATGGTCGATATCGGTCGCGGGGGCGAGGACAGGCCTGCCTTGTTTGATCGCCGGCGATGTTTTCCTGAGGTGGTAATTGCCCTTGCCGTTTTCCTGGTAATCGACAAATTGCGGATCGGCCTCGATGGTGTTCAAGGCGGCACCGTTGCGCAGTGCGATCGGGCCGCCATTGGCGAACACCAGGTTGTTGGCGATGCAATTGCCCTTGCCAATACACTGTTGGCCCGGGTAGCAAAATTGCACGATGGAGGCCGCGGGATTCTTGTACACGATGTTATTGATGACGCTGGTATTGCTCAGTACCGGACTGCCGGGACTGTCTCCAGTGCCCATGATGATGCCGCCGCCCATCGTCGCGCTGCCATTCGCAAAGATCGTGTTATTGGAAATGAGCACCTGGTTCGCCGCGTGCCACAGGTGGATGCCCCACGCCGAAACCCGGTAGACGATATTGTTGCTGATGCTGCCGCGCAGATTGGACGAGTAGATTCCCTGCACGCCGCTGCACTTGCCAGGCACGCCAATGTCGTGGACCACATTGCCCTCGATGTCATCGTCGGAACTGTTGAAATTTGCATTGTTGATGCCCGCGCCGCCACTGCCGGTACACCCGCCGGACACCATCAGGTGGTGCACATGGTTGCCCACCATGCGGGTATGGGAGGCGTAATTCAAAATGCCCAGCCGTCCGCTGCCGCTGATGTCGAAATCGACGATGTCCGTATAGTCGCCGGCGTTGGTCCATGTCGCTTCGGTTCCGCTACCGATCAGCTGGGCACCCCATTTCTTGTCGGATAAGTAGCGAATTCGAGCGGGCGCGCTGCCGGCCCTTTTGGTGTTGATGTTTTCCGGATAGATGCCAGGTGCCACGTGCACCGTGGTCGAGGGCAGGGCAGTGTCGGCGGCGTGCTGAATGGTACGGAAGGGCGCCAGCTGGCTGCCGGGGTTCGTATCGGCGCCCGTGGTTGCGACATACAGATGATGGGCCGTGGGCGTGGCCTGCTGCACAGGCAAACTGGCGCTGGCGACGGCGTGACCGGCATGCGCGAGCAAGATGATCAGGCTAAGGCATTCACGCATGATTTGTCCTCCAAAAACAATTCACCGGGCGGGCGGCACGCCGATCAAACAGTTCGCACCGCAATCCATCCTACGCCGCAGAGGCACCGACCCACTTTGCGTTTTCTCGGACCGGACTCAAGAAAGTTCGAAAACCCGTGAACTTCAGGGTTCCCCTAATGGCGCGAGCCGAAAAACGAGGGCTGCATATTGAGGATGATCAGATCGGGAAATTCTGTGAAACCTACTATGGACTGATGACCTTGGCCAAAACAGGACCACGACTGCGCACGCCGTGCATCGCAACAGGAAAGCGTTGATGAAGACCCGCATGAAATTTTTACTCACCTCAATTTGGCCGGGAACAAGCCTGGACGCCAGGTTAAACCTGACGGCAGCGATCGGATCGACCGTCGTGCGCCAGGTGCTGGCCAGTGGCATGTATTTTGTTGCTGTCTGGATCATCACGCGCCAGTTGGGTCCCGTTCAAAATGGACTGCTGGCAACGGTTCTGCTGTTGCCGCAAACACTGTATGCCTTCTTGAACCTTGGCCTTGGCGCCAGCCATATCTATCACCTGAGCAGCGGCTCGGGCAATCACCTCCGGATGCGGTCGATGAACTGGCTGCTCGCCGCGGCACTGTGGGGGGCGACCGTCATCCTGCTTGGCCTTGTCAGCGAGCAAAATATTGGCAAGTACTTGCCGGGAATAGAAAAGAGCACGGCATTGCGTGCCAGTGCCCTGTTTCCGATGATGTTGCTGGCATCCTGGACCTCCTCCCTGATCCAGGGCCGCCGCGACTACCTGGCCTACAACAAGACCTTGCTCGTGCAGCCGCTGGTGTTTTGCGTTTCCGTTATTTTCCTGCGATTGAACGGGGGCTTGACCGTCGAATCAGTCTTGCTTTGCTATATCTTGAGTCAAATGTCGCTCTGGTTCCTGAGCGAAACCAAGGTCATGAAATTCGCCAGGCCGGTCGGGGGCGAGGCGCACCGCTTCGCCGACTCCCTGCGCTTTGGCTTGCGCGCCCACATCAGCAATGTGATTACTTTCATGCACTACCGGGTCGCCCTGTACCTTGTCAGCTATCTGCTGGGCGCCGCCGCGACGGGTAAATATGCGCTGTCGGTCCAATTGGCGGAGGTGCTCTGGCTCATCTCCAGCGCCGCATCGATGATTGTCTTTCCCGAGTCCGCCGCCTACAGCAAATCGCCTGTGGAATTGCAGAAAATGGTAAGCAAGATCGCGCGTTCGGTGGTCCAGATCACCTTCGCCGGCGCCGTCCTGGCGGCGGCGCTGTCGCCATTCGCAATCCCCTGGATATTCGGGGCCGATTATAAAGGCAGCGTCATGCCCTTCTTGATCCTGTTGCCTGGAATCGTTATCTGGAGCTACATGAGCATCATCTCGAATTCCCTGGCCGGCATGGGTTACCAGATGGTGAACGTGCGGTCCGCCCTGCTTTGCCTGTTGATGAATGTTTCGGGCGACCTGCTCGCGATTCCACGGTTTGGCGCAAACGGCGCGGCGCTGGCATCGACAATCGCCTTTACGATCACGACGCTGTACACGGCCATGGTGTACCAAAAAATCATGGCGGACAAATTGAAGCCCGTGTATTCCCCGAATGAGCGCAAAGTTGGAGCCGGCTCATGAATTCGCGGAATGTGCTGATGGTGACTTCATCTTTTCCGTTCGGCCACGGCGAGTCGTTCGTGGATGGTGAATTAAGGGGTATATCCGGGTATTTCGATTCGATCGAGCTGGCACCTTGCTGGCACGCCAGCGACATTCGGGAAGGATACCAAACGGAAAACCTGAACTTGGATTACACAAAGAAACGTTGGGGCAGTCTCAGGGTATATCACGTCGCCTACTCGTTTTTGAAGGCGCTGTGGACTTACCAGTGGTTTCCCGAGCTCGTCGGCATCTTTCGGCGCGGCCACAAGCTGGAAAACATGAAGGAATTGGGCAGGACGCTGTACCGGGCCAAGCTGTTCGAAGATTTTCTGCACGATCAATTCGAATGCAAGAAGAAGGAATTTGGCTTGATCTATTTTTATTGGATGGTCCCGGAGATCATGGGCGCCATTGCGTTTCGCAAGAAATATCGCCCGGATTTGAAAATCGTCTCGCGCGCCCATGGAGGGGACCTGTACGAGGACCGGAAAGATGGTGGATATGCTGGCCTGAGAAATGAAGTGGTTGCGGGCCTGGATGAAATTTATTGCATTTCGGCGCATGGAAAATCCTACCTCGAGGGAAGGTATCCCGGCCTGGCGAACAAGTTTCATCTGGCCCGGCTGGGGGTAGATGATCCAGACTACCTAAATGCACTGCCGCGCACGGACCAGTTGTCGATTGTCTCTTGCTCCTTTGTGGTTGAAGGGAAGCGCTTGCATTTGATTGTGGCGGCAATCAAGTTGCTGCTCGATATGAACCCTGAACTTGAAATCAAGTGGACGCATATCGGAGATGGCAAATTGTTCGATCAATTGCGACACTGCACGCTCAGCACCCTGACCGAACGGGCTGAAATTGTCTTCACGGGATACCTGACGCAGCCGGAGTTGATGAGTCTGTACCGAAGCGAGAGCTTCGATGTGATCGTCAATGTCAGCGACTGCGAGGGCATTCCCGTCAGCTTGATGGAAGCGAGCTCGGTTGGGATTCCGATGATCGCCACCAACGTTGGCGGCAGCGGTGAAATCGTCAACTCGGAAAACGGCGTGCTGATCTCCGACCATGCCGATATTCCAACGATCGCCGCCGCCTTGATGCGCTTCAAAGACAGAAATTTTGGCCAGGCCCGCCGAATCAATGCCCGCTCATATTGGCAAAAAGAATTCGATGCGAAGACTAATTACCGGACCTTTGGCAGCCAATTGATTGGCCTGCTTGACGGCCCGGCGAGGCGGGCAATATGAACGATCCATTTTCGGAACGGATGCGGTTCGGCCTGGTTGTGATGATTTTTTTCGCATCGCTCTTCTTGATGTTTACCCCGTTCGAGGGCGCGTCGCAAACCATGTTTCCGAAGTATTTTTCGGCCGGCGTCGCGGCAGCCTTGCTTTTTCCCTTGGTCGTCATTGGAAAAATACGGCTGAAAATCCCGTCGGTGCTGGTCCTGGTGGCACTGGCGACCATTCTTTTCCACGGGCTGCTGATACGGCCGGCCCCGATTCAGTTCAATATTCTGATATTCATCAACGTCATGCTGGCGGTCATGATCTATGAAGCCAGCTTGAACTGGAGGTCCGAATTCATTGCTGCGGTATATTGCTTGCTCTTTGTAAATATCGCGCTCATTTCAGTCCAGGCACTGCTGTTTTATGTGTTGTCGCAGGATATTTACGATTTCCACAAACTGATCTTTGGCTCGCCCAGCCGCTTTGTCGAGGATTATTTGAACGTCGCGCGTTTTTCCGGATTGCAGGTCGAACCGGGAACGTATGCGAATTACATGGCCTGCTTGTTGGCCATCATGATCTTGGCTGGTGGGGCCAGCAAGAAATCGCTGCTGGTCTCATTTTTGTGCATTCTCTCAATTCTTCTCACGAATTCAGGGTCTTCGTTCTATTTTGTTCCAGTGTTGCTTGCGCTGATCGCGCTCGTCTGGAAGTCGCAGATACGATGGCACTACATCCTCATCCTGATGCTCTCGATTGGCATCTATCTCTATTTTTCGGGCATCGTATCCCATCTGGAGAGCCGGTTCCTGGAACATGACGACGGCAGCATGTCGCATCGCATCGAGGGAATCGACGTCTATCTGGCAACCGGCATGGAGGACAGATTCCTGGGGCTCGGTTACGCGATAGACCCTTGTGTTCGCTGTTTCTATCAGGATATCGGTGTGGTGTTCAATCTGGTGACCCGTGGCGGCGTGATCGTCACGCTGGCACTGATGGTGCTCATGCTGCGTTCGCTGACCGTCAATGGCTTCATTCTTTCGTTCGTCCTGATGCTGGTTCCCTTGAACGAGAAGATGTTTTTTTACGAGGCGCCGATCTGGATTTTCATCCTGTTTGCGATCACGGGAGTGGCGCATCGCGCCCCTGCGCCGCTTGCGCGAAGGCCCGCGCATGAAACATGCGCGGGCTTTCGCCAGGCCCAATAGCGGCCCGCAGCACCAAGACCGGTATGGCCCTGGCGCCGTGACATGCTCAACGGTTAGAAGCTTTCGAAGGCGCCGATGTCGTAAGCGGTCCCGAGCGGACGTGCGACGTTGTCGATGTCGACCGTTGGTGCACCGGCGCTCATGCCCCTGTCGATGGCGGGCGAGGTGCTTTTCAGGCGATAGTCGCCCGAACCGGTCGGCATATAGCTGGCGAACTGCGGGTCGGCCGCAATGGTCCCGGTCGCACTGCCCACTTGCAGGGAGACGCCGCTTCCATTGCCATACACCAGATTGTTGGCGATCGTATTGTTGTTACCGATGCAGTTGACGCCGGAATAGCAGTATTCCTTGATCGATGAGCCAGGGTTGTTGAAAACGATGTTGTTGATGACCTTGGTGTAATCGAGGACGATGCCGCCAGGGCTGTCGCCGCTGCCGATTTCAATGCCCCCGCCCATGCTGCTCGAGCCGTTCGCAAACACGGTGTTGTTGGCGATCACCACATTGTTGGCGGCATGCCACAGGTGGATGCCCCACGCAGAGACGCGATAGACGATGTTGTTGAAGATGTGGCCACGCAAGTTCGACGAATAGATGCCCTGAACGCCATTGCAGCCGCCCGGGGTACCGATGTCATGGACCACGTTGCCGATGATGTCATCGTCGGAGCTGCTGTAATTGGCGTTGACGATGCCGGCGCCGCCGTCGCCGTTGCAACCTCCCGAAATGGTGAGGTTGTGCACATGGTTGCCCGACATGACAGCAAACGACGCATAGTTCAGGATGCCCAGGCGGCCGCTGCCGCTGATGTCGAAGCCGACAATATTCGTATAGTTGCCGTTGTTGGTCCACATCGCCAGGGTGCCGCTGCCGATGACCTTGGCGCCCCATTTGGTGTCGGACACATAATAAATGCGCGCACTCGCCGTACCGGACACGCTGGTGCTGACGTTTTCATTATAGGTGCCTGCGGCCACGTGCACCGTCGTGGACGGTTTGGCCAGGCTGGCGGCACGCGTGATCGTGCGCAGCGGTGCCGACTGGCTGCCCGAGTTGGAGTCGGACCCGGTCGGCGACACATAATAATTGTAGGTCGTCACGGGCGTCGGGCTAGGAGCCGGAGCAGGTGCTGGAGCCGGAGCCGGAGCTGGAGCTGGAGCGGGAGCCGGAGCCGGAGTTGTCGGGGTACCGACGAATTCATACGCTCCAATGTCCGTGGCCGCGCCTTGTGGGCGAGCGACATTGTCCATATCGACCGTCGGTGCTCCAACCGTGATGCCCTTGTCGATGGCCGGCGAAGAACTGGTCAGGTGATAGTCGCCCGCTCCCGTCGGCTGGTAGCTGACGAATAGTGGATTGGCCGCGATGGTGCCGGTGGCGCTGCCCACTTTCAGCGAGATAGCGCTTCCGTTGCCATACACCAGATTGTTGGCGATCGTATTGTTGCTGCCGATGCAGTTGACGCCGGAATAGCAGTATTCCGTAATCGATGCGCCGGGATTGGCGTAGACGATGTTGTTGATGACCTTGGTGTAATCGAGGACGATGCCGCCAGGGCTGTCGCCGCTGCCGATTTCAATGCCGCCGCCCATGCTGCTCGAGCCGTTCGCAAACACGGTGTTGTTGGCGATCATTACGTTGTTGGCGGCATGCCACAGGTGGATGCCCCATGCGGAGACGCGATAGACGATGTTGTTGGTGATGTGGCCGCGCAGGTTCGACGAATAGATGCCCTGCACGCCATTGCAGGCGCCCGGGGTGCCGATGTCGTGGACCACATTGCCGATGATGTCATCGTCGAAGCTGCTGTAATTGGCGTTGACGATGCCCGCGCCACCGTTGCCGGTGCATCCCCCGGAAATGGTGAGGTTGTGCACATGGTTGCCAATCATGATGTCGTTCGAACCATAGTTCAAGATGCCTATGCGGCCGCTGCCGCTGATGTCGAAACCGACGATGTCGGTATAGTTGCCATTGTTGGTCCACATCGCTTCGGTGCCGCTGCCGACGACCTTGGCGCCCCATTTGGTGTCGGACACGTAGCGGATCCGCGCGCTCGAGGTGCCCGAGACCTTGGTGCTGACGTTTTCCCGGTAGGTGCCGGCGGCCACGTGCACCGTCGTGGACGGTTTGCCCAGGCTGGCGGCACGGGTGATCGTGCGCAGCGGTGCCGACTGGCTGCCCGAATTGGAATCGGATCCGGTCGTCGACACGTACAGATTGTAGCTTGAGCTGGTGGCGCTGACTTTGCTGACCGACATCGCCAGCAAGCGCGTCGCGCCATCGAGCGGTGCGGAATCGGGCGAGGTACCTTCCGCAGCCAGTGGGTTCGCGTCCATGCCGCTCAGATCGGCGACGGTGGCTTGCGCATCCGAGGTCGCTGCCTGCGGGGTCGCAAGTGCCGGTGCTGGGCGCTCTGCCGTGGTGCTGCCGGAGGACGCGGCGGCGGTCGGGTTTTGCCCGGCATCGCTGTTATTGGACGTACCGCCGCAAGCGCTCAGCAACACTGCAGCGCTGCAACACAGCAATGAAGTGACGCGCAGATGGGAGGTGAAAGTGACTGGTTTTTTCATCAGAGGGTTCCTTACCACAACATGTGAATGAGCAAGGTTTGAGCGAAGGAAACTGATTTAGTTCAACGTTTTTACAAATAAATTTCTTGCGCGTATCAAATGAATAAAGGAAATTTCTTGCTCGAAACAAAGAGGGCGAAAAAAAGGCACGCAATTCACTGCGTGCCTTTTCCTGGAGATACCGTCCTGAACGACGCGTGTGGTGCTCTGGGCGAACTAGGCGGCCTCACGCATCAAGGCAGCCTCAATAGCTCTCGTAGGCGCCAATATCGAGCGCCACACCGCGTGGCCGCGCTACGTTATCGATATCGACGGTGGGCGCAGATGTGGAGATGCCCTTGTTCACTGCCGGTGAAGTGCTCTGCAGGCGATAGTTGCCCGACCCTGTGGGCAGGTAGCCGACGAACTGCGGATTGGCCGCGATGGTGCCGGTGGCGCTGCCCACTTTCAACGAGATGCCGCGTCCGTTGCCATACACCAAATTGTTGGCGATCGTATTGTTGCTGCCGATGCAGTTGACGCCGGAATAGCAGTATTCCGTAATCGATGCGCCGGGATTGGCGTAGACGATGTTGTTGATGACCTTGGTGTAATCGAGGACGATGCCGCCAGGGCTGTCGCCGCTGCCGATTTCAATGCCCCCGCCCATGCTGCTCGAGCCGTTCGCAAACACCGTGTTGTTGGCGATCATCACATTGTTGGCGGCATGCCACAGGTGGATGCCCCATGCGGAGACGCGGTAGACGATGTTGTTGAAGATGTGGCCACGCAGGTTCGACGAATAGATGCCCTGCACGCCATTGCAGGCGCCCGGGGTGCCGATGTCGTGGACCACGTTGCCGATGATGTCGTCGTCGGAGCTGCTGTAGTTGGCGTTGACAATGCCCGCGCCGCCGCTGCCAGTGCATCCCCCGGAAATGGTGAGGTTGTGCACATGGTTGCCCGACATGAGGGCATACGACGCGTAGTTCAGGATGCCCAGGCGGCCGCTGCCGCTGATGTCGAAGCCGGCGATGTCGGTGTAGTTGCCGTTGTTGGTCCACATCGCTTCGGTGCCGCTGCCGATGACCTTGGCGCCCCATTTGGTGTCGGACACATAGCGGATCCGCGCGCTCGAGGTGCCCGCTACCTTGGTGCTGACATTTTCCCGGTAGGTACCGGCGGCCACGTGCACCGTCGTGGACGGCTTGGCCAGGCTGGCGGCACGGGTGATCGTGCGCAGCGGCGCCGACTGGCTGCCCGAATTGGAATCCGATCCGCTCGTCGACACGTACAGATTGTAAGTCGAGGTGGTGGCGCTGACGCTGCTGACCGACAGCGCCAGCAAGCGTGTTTCGTTTTCAGCTGTCCCCTCGGCGGCGGTCAGCGGGTTCGTGTCCACGCCGTTCAGGTCGGCGACACTGGCATCGATCGTGGGCTGGGCTTCCAGGGTGGCCGCTTCCGGTGCCTCCAGTGCGGCGGCGCGCGGCTCAGCCGTGGCGCTGTTGGACGACGCGGCGACAGCGCTGCGGTTTTGTCCGTCGTCGTTGTTGTTTGACGTGCCGCCGCCACAGGCGCTCAACAAGACTGCAGCGCTGCAGCACAGCACAGAAGTGGCGCGCAGATGGGAGGTGAAAATGACTGGTTTTTTCATCGGGGGGTTCCTTACCACAACATGTGAATGAGCAAGCTTTGAGCCAAGGAAAATGATTTAGTTCAATTTTTTTGAAAATAAATTTCCTGCGCGTAGCAAATGCACAAAGGAATATTTTGAGGAAGGAACGATGCGCAGCTGGGGCGCAGGCAACTGCGGCCAGGTGGCGGGCGGGGCGGGAGAAAGGCGGGGGAGGCGGCTCAACAGCAGTACTGCCCTGTTCGCGTCGCTACAGGAAGGGCTGCTGTCAAAGGATCAGGGAAGGTGGTGCGGGCGCCGGCGCCGCTTGCACTGTGCGGGCGCCGGCCGATGGAAGGGACGGTAGCAACTACGTTGGCGACATCAGCAGGGGGCTGCGAATCGGCTCCGCCTGCCCGATGGCACGCAGCAATGCCGCGGCCACTTGTTCGATGTCGGCCTGGGTGAGATGGGGACCCATTGGCAGGCTCAACACTCGGCCGGCCATGCGCAGTGCGACCGGACAGATTTCCTCGTCGCACAGGTGGGCATAGGCCGGCTGCAAATGCATCGGGATCGGGTAGTGTACGGCGGTCGGGATGGACGCCGCGTGCAGCATCGCCTGCACCCGGTCGCGCTCGTCGAGCAGCACCGTGTACTGGGCGAACACATTGCTGCGGTCGCGCATGCGCGAAGTCAGTCCGACCCGGCCCGACAGCAGGGCGTCGTAGCGCATGGCGTTCACCGCGCGCTGTTCGAGCTCCCAGTCGAAGCGCTCGAGCTTGGCTAGGATGATGGCGCACTGCAGCGTGTCCATGCGCCCACCCACCCCGATGCGGGTATGCACGTAGCGGCGCGACTGGCCGTGCACGCGGATCTCGCGCATCGCCTGTGCCAGCGCGTCGTCGTTGGTAAACAGCGCGCCGCCGTCGCCGTAGCAGCCCAGGGGCTTGCTGGGGAAGAAGCTGGTGCAGCCAATGGTCGACAGGTTGCAGCTCTTCTTGCCGTGGTAGCTGGCGCCGAAACTCTGGGCCGCGTCTTCGACCACCGGCAGATGGTGGTGGCGCGCGATGGCGTTGATTTCGTCCATGTCGGCCGTCTGGCCGAACAGCGACACGGGCAGGATGGCGCGGGTGCGCGCCGTGATGCGCGCCTCGATCTGGCCCGGGTCGATGTTGCAGCTGCCAGGCTCGATGTCGGCAAACACGGGCGTGGCGCCGAGCAGCACGATGGCCTCGGCGGTGGCGATGAATGAGAACGGCGTGGTGATCACTTCGTCGCCCGGCTTGATGCCCAGCGCCATCAGCGCGATGATCAGCGCCTCGGTGCCGGAGGCGACCGTGATGCAGTGGCGCGCGCCACTGTGGGCGGCCAGTGCGGCCTCGCACTCGGCCACTTCAGGGCCCATGATGTACTGGCCATGCTCGAGCACGGCCTGGATCCGGGCATTGATGCGTTCACGCGACTTCTGGTACTGGGTCTTGAGGTCAATGAATTCCATGATGCGCTTTCTCAGGGTTGGGGCGCGGCCGGCAGCAGCATGCAGATGCCGTCCAGCGCCAGGTAAACGTCGCCCGTGTGTGGACAGGTGGCCTCGCCGGAACCGTGCACGCGCAGCGGCAGGCGCTCGCCGTGGCGGCTCATCCAGCCGATCTGGCGCGCCGGCACACCGGCCATCAGCGCGAAATCGGGCACGTCGCGGTTGACCACGGCGCCGGCCGCGACGAAGGCGTATTCGCCGATCGTCACCCCGCACACCACGGTGGCGTTCGCGCCCAGCGTGGCGCCGCGCCGCACAAGGGTGCGCCGGTACTGGTCCTTGCGCGCCAGCGCCGCGCGCGGATTGTAGACGTTGGTAAACACCATGCTGGGGCCGCAGAACACCTCGTCCTCGATGGTCACGGCGTCATACACGGACACGTTGTTCTGGATCTTGACGCGGTCGCCGATCAGGACGTCGTTGCCGACGAACACGTTCTGGCCGAGCGAGCAGGCCACGCCCACGCGCGCGCCGGCGCACACGTGGGCGAAATGCCAGACCCGGGTGTCCTGGCCGAGGCGGGCACCGGCGTCGACGATGGCGCTGGCGTGGATCTGGGCGTCCACGCTCAGTACTCCAGCGGCAGCGCCACGCGCCGGCCGTCGCGCGCCGACATGTAGGCGGCGATCAGCACCTCGAGCGACTTGAGCCCCTCGCGCCCGTCGGTCTCGGGCTCGGCCTCGCCGCGCAAGACCTTGATCACGTTGTCGTAGTACAGCGGGTGGCCGAAGCCATACACCGACGTGGTCTGGTAGCTGGCCTCGCGCACCTTTTCGTCGTCCGGGTCGGAACTGGCGAAGTCCCATTGCTGCACCTCGTTGACGGCCACCCCGCCGATGCGCACCGTGCCCGTCTCGCCGAGCAAGGTGATCGAGCCTTCGAGGTTGCGTGGATAGGTCAGCATCGTCACGTTCATCGAGCCGAGCGCACCGTTGCGCCAGCGCAGGCTGAGCACGCCCGTGTCCTCGACCTCGATGTCGCGTGCCAGCGTGGCCGTGTAGGCTTGCAGGCTCTCGACCGGCCCAACGATCCAGTCGATCAGGTCGACATAGTGGCTGGCCTGGTTCATGAAGGCGCCGCCGTCGTATTCCCAGGTGCCGCGCCATTTGGCGCTGCTGTAGTAGTCGGCCGGGCGGGTCCAGAACACGTTCAGGTTGACCATGTAGAGGCGGCCGAAGCGCTTCTTCTCAACCGCGCTCTTGAGCAACTGCAAGGTGGCGTTGCGGCGGTTCTGCTTGACCACGAACATGCGCACCCCGGCCGCATCGCAGGCGGCCACCATGCGCTTGCCATCCTCCCAGCGCGTGGCCATCGGTTTTTCGGTGATCACGTGGCGCCCGGCGCGTGCGATCTGGCACGACTGCTCCGGATGAAGGCCGGACGGGGTGGCCACGATGACGGCGTCGGCGTCGCATTGGGCCAGCATGTCGGTGAGCGTGGCGTAGGGCCGCGCGCCGGTGCTGGCCGCCGCTTTTTCCAGCGCGCGCGGGTCGATGTCGCACACGCCGACCAGTTCGCAGCGTTGCTCGTGCTGGACGATGGCGTTGAAATGGTTGGTGGCGATGCGGCCGCAGCCGACCAGGGCGAAGCGGATCTTGCGGTTGGTGATGACGGGTGAAAAGTTGCGCATGATGGTACCTCAGGCTTGCACGACGTTGGGCAGGCGCTCGGCATACACACCGCGCGTATCGATGATCAGGCGCGCATGCTGCTGCAGCAGCGCATAGTCGAACGCGCTGTGGCTGGTGGCCAGCAGCAGCACGTCATAGGAGGCGATGGCCTCGGCCGTGAGCGCCACGCTGCGCAGCTCGAAGCGGTGCTCGCGCATGGCCGGGAACTGCGGCACATGGGGGTCGGAGTAGTCGACCAGGGCGCCCTTGGCGCGCAGGATCTCCATCAGCTCGACCGAGGGCGACTCGCGCATGTCCTCGACGTCCTTCTTGTAGGCGATGCCCAGCACCAGGATGCGGCTGCCCTTGACCGCCTGGGTGCGCTCGTTGAGGGCGTCGACCAGTTTGCCCACCACCCAGTGCGGCATGTCGCTGTTGATCTCTCCGGCCAGCTCGATGAAGCGGGTGTGCAGGCCGAACTGGCGCGCCTTCCAGGTCAGGTAGAAGGGGTCGATCGGAATGCAGTGGCCGCCCAGCCCCGGTCCCGGATAGTAGGCGGTGAAGCCGAACGGCTTGGTGGCGGCGGCCCGGATCACCTCGTGGATGTCGATCTCCATCTTGTCGGCGATGATCTTCATCTCGTTGACCAGGCCGATGTTGACGGCGCGGTGGATGTTCTCGAGCAGCTTGGTCAGCTCGGCGGCGCGGGTCGAACTGACCGGCACCACACGGTCGATCGCGCCCTGGTACAGCGCCATGCCGGCCTGCAGGCAGGCCGGGGTCGAGCCGCCGCACACCTTCGGGATGGTGCGCGTCTCGAAATCGGGGTTGCCGGGGTCTTCGCGCTCGGGCGAGAACACCAGGAACAGGTCGACCCCGATGGTGAAGCCGCAACCGGCCAGGCGCGGGCGCAGCTCCTCCTCGGTGGTGCCGGGGTAAGTGGTGCTCTCGAGCGAGACCAACTGGCCGGCGCGCAGATGCGGCAGCAGGGCGTCGGTGGTGCCAAGCACGAAGCTCAGGTCCGGCTCGCGGTAGGCGTTGAGCGGGGTCGGCACGCAGATGATCAGGGCGTCCGCTTCGCTAGCGCGCGCGAAGTCGCAGGTGGCGTCCATGCCGCGCGCGCGCGCCTGGGCGATCTGCTCGGGGGCGATGTGCGCGATGTAGCTGCTGCCCGCGTTGAGCTGCGCCACCTTGGCCGGGTCGATGTCGATGCCCAGCACCTTGAAGCCAGCCGCCGCGTAGCGCAGGCTCAGCGGCAGTCCCACGTAGCCGAGCCCGACGATGCCGATGACGGCGCTGCGCCCGGCAAATTTGGCCAGCAGTTGCGGCAATAGACTGGCGGGGTGTTGGTCACGCATGGCTGGACTCCTCGATTAAATACGATAGGAAACGAACTTCTTGATTAAGGCGGGACGTGGCAAGGCCTCCGCGGGCGGCGGCTTCGGATGCGCTTGCGGCGTATATTCGGTCACGATGGCTTTGACCATCGATTCGATCATCGCCCGGTCATTGGTGTCGCATGCCATCATCAGGCAGGCGATATAGGTGTCCAGGATGCCGCATTGCAGGGCGTCTTCCTTCATGCGCATGATGCGCGGATGCTCGCTGGGAAATACTTTTCCATCGGTCAGCAACTCCTCGTTCAGCTTCTCGCCGGGGAACAGGCCAACATAGTCGATGGCAATGTCGCCGCCCGGATGCTGGGCCGTCTTCTCAGTCAGTCCGGACATCATGATCAGGGTGCGCGCCAGGTCGACGATGCGCACCGGCTCGCCCATGTCGAGCACGAACACGTCGCCGCCCGTGGCCATGGCGCCGGCCTGGATCACCAGCTGGGTCGCTTCGGAGATGAGCATGAAGTAGCGCGCCACGTCCGGATGGGTGACGGTCAGCGGCCCGCCTTGGGCGATCTGGCGCTGGAACAGGGGGATCACCGAGCCCGAGGAACCGAGCACGTTGCCAAATCGCACCATGCTAAACGTCGTGTCGGCGGCGAACTGGAAGGCCGCCGCCTGGAAGATGAGCTCGGCGATGCGCTTGCTGGCGCCCATGATATTGCTCGGGCGCACAGCCTTGTCGCTGGAAATGAGCACGCAGGTGCGCACCTTGAATTTGCCGGCCGCCGCCGCGATGACTTGCGAGCCGAGCACGTTGTTGCGCAAGCCTTCGACCAGATTGTCTTCCACCAGCGGCACATGTTTGTAGGCGGCCGTGTGATAGATGGTGTCGATCTGGTCTTCCTGCAGCACGCGCTCGACCAGCGCCGAGCTGCATACCGAGCCCAGGTGGGCGGCGACGTTCAGGGCAGGAAAGCGCGCCAGCAACTCTTGCTTGATCGTGTAGAGCGCGAACTCGGAATGGTCAAGCAGGTGCAGGCGGGCCGGTGCCAGGGTGACGATCTGGCGGCACAATTCGCTGCCGATGGAGCCGCCGGCGCCGGTCACCAGCACCGTTTTGCCGCGCACGCAGCGGGCGAACAGCTCGCTGCGCGGAGGCACCGGGGGGCGCCCCAGCAAGTCTTCGAACTTGAGCTCGCGGATCGCCTCCTTGGGCAGCTTGTCGTCGGCCAGGTCGAGCAGGCGGCTGAGGATCTTGGTCGTCACGCCCGCCTCGGACATGCGGCGCAGGATCTCGCGCAGGCGCGCCGGCGACACCGACGGGATCGCGATCACGATCGACTGGATGTTGAGGGCATTGACCATTTCGACCAGCCGGTCGGTGTGGAACACGCGCATGCCGGCGATGCTGCGTTCGTTCAGGATGTGCTTGTCGTCGAAGAAGCAGACGGGCCGGTATTCGTTGCTCGTGCGCATGGTCAGCGCCAGTTGGGCACCGACCTCGCCGGCGCCGTAGATGGCGACTGCATGGCTGGTGGCGGGGCGCTTGCTGATGTTGTTGCGCAGGAAGTTGCGCATCGTGATGCGCGAGGTGACGATGTAGGAAAACACGATGAACCAGTAAATGGCCAGCGCGCTGCGGGGAAATTGCTCTTCGTGCATGACAAACAGCACCAGGTAGACCCCCAGCACCGCCAGGCCCAGCGCCAGCCCGGTTGCCGCCAGCAGGCGCTGGTCGATGAAACGGATCACGGCGCGGTACAGGTCCGACAGGGACAGGGCCGCAATGGTCACCAGCGCCACCACCAGATAGGACAGTGCGCTGTAGTGCAGCACCTGATTGGCGTCGCCCAGGCGCAAGATCATGGCAATCAGGAAGCAAAAGGGCAGGGCGACCAGGTCGACCGCGACCATCAGGGCGATCTTCGCGGTGCGATTCATTGATACCAGGTCGGCACAGAATTGACTGATGATGCCTGTATTGAATGTCGACATGAATGATGGCCGCGATAAATGAAAATTCAATGCTGTGTGGAAAAAACAATGTAACTTGTTTCAAGGCGTGCATTGATTATCAAACAGCTGGCGGTGGATCGAATTGAGGATTCTCAACCGGTGAACCGACTAAATAATTAATGGGATCAAGGTTTAATTGAGGACGCGAGCCGACCTTGCCACCAGGGCGAGCAATGGGTAATCGGAAAATTTTGAGACAGCAGTGGCCGTTGCCGCGGCAGGGCTGGATTGCTTCAGTCGCTCATTTGGGGCACGGGGCAGGCCAGTCCGTCGCGGCCCGAGCTTCCCTCGTTGAAGGGAGCCGGTGTGAATACATCGCCCAATTGCACGTGAAAAACTGCTTCCCACCTTGCAACACAATACAGCCTCCAAAACATGTCCCGATCAATCTTGTTGAAATCGAGACGATTCAAACACATGCTGTCGAGCAAGCGCGACTTGGCAATCGCCTGCGCCATATCCTTCCAGGCATGTTCGATCCAGGTGGTCACTGGTGCCTCAAAGCCGAATTTGTTTTTTCTCCAAAGTATGTTTTCCGGAATTAAGCCATGCATTGCATTCCTGAGCACATGTTTGGTCCATCCGCAGCGGATTTTCAGCTTGCTATTGATGCCGAAACAGGTGTCGACCAATTCATGGTCCAGGAAAGGCACCCTTGCCTCGATTGAATGCCGCATCGAATTTCGATCAAGGTAACGCAAGAGGTGCGGCAATTGAAATGATTCAATTTCCATTTTTTGCATTTGGTGAATGTCACGGATGCCTGCCGTTAATTTCTTTATGTTTGGAAAATATGTCGTATGCTCGTCCTTCAAATAGCCGGCACGCCGTTTCAGGCGCTTGATCCGGATCCCTGAAATCGAAAAATACAGGAGATTGCCGACGATCTGGCCCAGCGACAGGCGTGAATTCGTTCCGATCGCAAATACTTCCTTGAGCGCCGACAGGATCGGCATCGACCACAAATGCGCCGCATAATAACGCTCATAGCCGAGCAGTATTTCGTCGCAGCCCTGGCCGTCCAGCATCACCTTGCAGCCCGCTTGCTTTGCCGCCTGGTATGCAAAATATTGCATAAAAATGGACGGCGTCGCAAAGGGTTCCTCTTGGCAATAAACCACTTCATCCATTGCGCGCGTAAAGTCTTCCTTCGCCGGTTGGACGATGGTCAGGTCAATGTGGGAGAATTTCGCCATCTGCTGGGCGAAACAGCTTTCGTCGGTGTTTGCCTCCGATGATTTCGCGTGGATCGCTTGCATCCGATCCCTGGTGGCGGCATTGTAGAGGCTGGCTGATAGTCCGGCGATGCAGGAACTGTCCAGGCCGCCGCTCAGGCAAACCCCCACTTTGACGTCGGCCCTCAATTGATAGCCGATCGCGCGCTTGAAGTCTTTCAGCAGCAGTTCGGTGGCTTCTGCCGCCTTCATTTCTGGAAGCCCGAACCGGACACTCAGGTCATAATAGCGGCTCTCCAGGAAGCGTTTTGACTTGAGCGAATAGAGCAGGTTATGACCCGCCTTCAAGCTGTGCACCTGCTGGAAAAAGGAATCGTTGGTATGGCCATGATAGCCTTCGACCAGGAAGTCGCGGACCGCCGGCAGATTCGCCACCGGGTCGATTTTCGCTCCCAGCAAGACCTGCTTGATTTCAGACCCGAACACGAAACGCTGATCCGAGTTTGAGTAATAGAAAGGTTTGATTCCGAAACGATCACGGCTGCAAAAGATCAAGTCATTGGCAATGTCGAACAGGGAAAAAGACCACATGCCATTGAACCTGGAAACACAATCGCTTCCCCATTTGTCGTAGGCGGCCAAAATGACTTCGGTGTCGGTTTCAGAAGTAAAAACATATCCATATTGGCGCAACTGCTTTTTTAATTCCAGGTAATTGTAGATTTCGCCATTATAGGTGAGGACGTAACTGCCCTTGTAAATCATGGGCTGGCGTCCACTGGAAGAAAGATCGAGTATCGCCAGTCGCCTGTGCCCGAATCCAAGATTGTCTAGCAAGAATAAGCCGCCGCCATCCGGCCCCCTGTGGGAGGCGAGGTCATTCATCGCCAACAATTCATCGCGGGAAACCGGCGCACCGTTCTTGTTGATGATCCCGCTGATTCCGCACATTATTCCGTCTCCATGGTGTCGGTTAAACCTGCATAAAATCAATTGCCTTCAGGCGAATGCCTGTTTATGCACCGATAAAGAACATGAGATCATAGTGAAAAGTCGTGCGCGTTGATTCCAATCAATTCGTCAGGCCGTTGGCATTTTTTAAAAGGAGGTCGGGTAATTAATCAGAAACCCGACCCTGGTATGAATTGCGCCAATACCGCTCAGGCGCCGGGACGCGGCTGGGCTGCGGCGGGTGGCACGACGATGTTCTCGTTTAGTCGCAGGAATTTGAAGCCGACCAGGACCTGGCCGTTCTTGCCCTCGCGTGCATTGCGTTCTTCGCGCGCGGCCGCGCGGGCGAAGAAGGCCTCGAACGACTCTTCGCGCACTTGGGGTTCGGCCGAATTCAGGAAATGCCGTTCGCCGTTCGGCGCCGTCACCACCAGCCCCACGTGCGAGGCCCAGAAACTGCCGTCGCGGCTCGAGATGACGTTGACGAAGTCGCCGTCCTGCAGCTGGTCAAGAATGGCGGCCACGCGCAGTTTCGGCACATAGGCTTCGCGGCTGCTCTGCACCGGTATGCTGCGTTCGGTGCCATGGCGCGTCTTCAGGAAGCGCGCGCGGTCCACCGTCAGCCCATAAGCCGGGCCGTCCGGGCCGGCCAGCTGGGCGCTGATATCGGTCACCAACCAGCGGTTGTTGATATCCCAGTCGAGCTCGGTGTAGTGATTGCGGCTGGCCACCCCGACCACGCCATCCTTGTAGCGGATGCGTTGCAGCATCCAGAAAAATTCCTCCCACGAAGCTGACAGCGCCATCGCATAGGTGTGCTCGGCGAACACCACGCAGTCGCTGTGATCGAGGCTGAACATGGGCAGATTGTCGTGCAGTTCGTAGGGATATTCGCCCAGCAGGTTCAGCAGATAGGGCTGGCCGATATTGCGGCGCCCGATGGCCGCGATGCGCTTGCGCAGGTCGGGTTCACGGGCGTGCAGGTCGGCGATGTAGCGGTGCACTTCCTGGGGCGACATTTGGTAAATCTGTTTTTCAAGGGGGACGGCAAGCGCGGACGGTGCGCTGGTCGGGGCCGAGGCGCAGCCGGCGAGGAGGGCGCACAGCAGCAAGGGGGACAGGAAACGCATGGGCGGCATCCGACAATGAGGTGAAAAAAAAGGGGACCCTGTCACGGCTGGCAGGATCCCCTTGCAAGGCTAAGGCATTTTAGATCTTGGCGCGCAGGGTCAGGAAGAACTGGCGGCCGTTCTCATAAAAGTTTGAGACTGCATTGTCCGAAATGTAGTAGGTGTGGCGAATCGGATTGAGCAGGTTGTTGCCGTCGAGGTTGATGCTCCAGTTCTCGTTGATCTTGTAGCTGGCCGACAGCGACAGGCTGCCCTGGGCTGCATAGTAGATCTGGCCGGTGCGCACGCCGCTGGCGATGCCCGCCGCCGGCACGTTCACGCCCGAGCCATTGCCAATGAACGAGGTCGGGTAGGCGGTGCGGTAGTTCCAGGCCAGCGAGGCGGTGACCTTGTCGGTCTCGTAGTAGCCGCGCAGGTTATAGGTCCAGTCCGAGGTGCCCAGCATGCGCACGCCGTCGGCGTCCTTGGCCGACACGTAGGTCGCGTTCGACACCACACCAAAGCCCATGCCGATCGGCAGTTCGGCCGCCAGTTCGGCGCCCCGCAACTTGGCGTCCACGCCGTAGCGGGAAGTCAGGTTGTAGGTGTCGTAGCGGTTGAAGGTGACGTTGTACAACTGCACGTTCGACTGGCCAGCCTTGACGTAGTTCTTGATGTCCTGGTTGAACAGGTCGAACGAGACGTAGGAGCGCGGGCTCATGTAGTAGGCGACCGAGGCGTCCAGGTTCACCGAGGTGATCGGCTTCAGGTTCGGGTTGCCGCCACTGCCGGTGAGCAGTTTGTCGTCCAGGCTGGTTGAGCCGGCCAGCTGGCTGAAGTCGGCGCGCGCCAGCGTCTTGGCCACGCTGAAACGCGTGATCAGGTCGCTCGTGGCGGCCCAGCGCACGTTCAGGCTGGGCAGGAAGTCGTCATAGCTGTGTTCGACGATCTGGCTGATGAAAGCCTGGCCGCGGCGGGTGTTGACCGAGCCGGGCACCGAGCAGGGAATCGGCGCCGCCGGCGGCGCGTAGGAGGCGCACAGGGCCGTCGGCACGAACTGGTGCGACAGCGAATGCTCGGCCGTACGCACCGCGCGCACGCCCACATTGCCGGAGACGTCGGCGAAGTCGAACTCCTGCATCAGGTACACGGCCTTGGTCTTTTCCTGCACATTGAAGCTGCTGGTCGGGTTGTAGTTCAGGACCGGATCCCAGTTCATGTTCGCCTTGCCCCAGGCGGACAGGCTGTCGATGTTGTAGCGGAACAGGTCGCGCGGGAAGTTGCCGCCCAGGTTCGGGCCAAAGTCGCCGTTCGAGGTCGTCGGCACCGCCCACTGCGAGCTTGGCATATTGCACAAGGTGCCGGCCGGGCTGCCGGCCGGGCAGCCGGTGGTGAGCGCGTCGAGGTTGTTGAAGCGCCCGGCGATCGACTGGAAGTCGCGCTCGGCGTTGTTCAGGCGGACGCCGAACTTGAGCACGCTAAAGCCGCCCGCGCCCAGCTTGAATTCGCCATCGAGGTTGACATAGCTCTGGTCGTCGACCGATTTGGCATACGCAGCGCCGGCGGTCGACAGCTTGTAGTCGCCGTTGTACAGATTGTTCAAATTGGTGCCCAGCACGCTCCAGTCGGCCGCCGTGTCGGGACCATTCATCTTGAAGGTGGTGGTCTTGTCGTAGATGCCGTACTGCGCCGTCGGCTGCGACTGGGTCACGCCCACGCCCTTGGTGTAGCCGATCTTGCCCTTGAAATTGAGGGCAGGGCTGACCCGGAACTTGGCGTCGAGGTCATAGAATTTGCTCGACGATTCGGCGCCGTCGCGCACGATGTGGTCAAACTCGAAGGCCTGGATCCCGGTCTTGCCGACCGGGTTGACGATGGTGCCGGAGGTGATGACGTCGCCCGAGACGGTGTAGTTGGTCAGCTTGGCGCCGCTGGCCAGCTGTGCGCCCATGTAGCCGTAGCCGCTGCTGTTGTAGTTGTTGGCTTTGAGCTTGGAGGAAAAGCCGGTGGCCGTCAGCTCCAGGTCCTTGCTCGGCTTGAACTGGATCGCCGCGAAGCCGCCCGAGCGCAGGCGCTCGCCTTCGAATTCTGCGGTGTTGAAGAACGATGGCAGGCGCTTGCCGCTCAGGCTCGCGTCGCCAGCCAGTGCGGCGGCCGCGTCCGAGATGGTGGTATAGCCGAAGCCTTCCTGGCCGTCGCGCCGCAGGTGGCGGTCCTCCTTGTACGCTTGCAGCAAGATGCCCAGGGTGTTGTCCTCGTTCTTCCAGTTGACCAGGCCGCTGAGCTGGGGGTCGGTCTTCTTCGCCAGCTGGGCGTAGACCATACCGGCCGTCAGCTCGCCGGTCAGCTTTTGCTTGAAGTCGAGCGGGTTGCGGGTCTGGATGTCGACCGTGCCGGCCAGGCCGCCCTCGGTCAGGTCGGCCTGGCCGGTCTTGTAGACGACGGCGCGGCCCAGCACCTGGGATGGCATCAGGCCGAAGCCGACGCTGCGCCCGCCGCCCTGGTCACCGACGTGCCAGTCGCCCGAGCTCAGGGCGTGCGAATTCATGGTGATCAGGTTCAGGCTCGGCGGGGTGCCGCGGATGGCCAGGCGCTCGGCTTCGTCGAAGGCGCCGCCGCCGCCGTACTGGACGTTCACGCCCGTCAGGCGCGACAGGGCATCCGCGATGTTCTTGTCGGGCATCTTGCCGACGTCGTCGGCGGTCAACACTTCGACGTTGGTGTCGGCATTTTTCTTGCTGGCGATCGAGGCTTGCAAGGAGGCGCGAATGCCGGTCACCTGGACCGACGGCACGATGGCGTCATCCTTGGCCTGGGTGTCGGCCTGCTGGGCCGAACTGATGGTCGGCACGCTCAGGCTCAGCAGCGCGAGCGAGACAGCCTGGACGAGTGGTTTGGTGTGAAATTTCATGGCTACGGCATCCCCCAAAGAGTATCTGTTTTGATTGTTTTAATCGGTATCAGACCGATTTAATACCGATCCAATGCCAACCACAGAATACTCAGCGCTTTCGGGGATCCGTGCCACTGACTTTTCGACGGCCGCTCATGCCTAAATGTTATGGAAATGGAATCGCGGTCCGCGCCCGCTTCGTTCAAGAATGTCGACATGACAGATAATTATCGGCATGTGCGCAACCGAACAGATGGGCAGCCCGTCCTCGCCTACGATCGGGGTGTACGAAGAAGCACGCGCTGGCCTTGCCAGCAAAGGCAGCTTCCTCGACAGGTGAGCCGGTCGCCTCAAAGACCGGCACCAGACACAGGGAGACCATCATGCTCACATCCAACCACCCAAGCAAGCAGCTGGTGCGCCAATACCTCGAGCGCCGTACGCGCGCAGTGGGGCCGCCGCCGACGCCAGAAGAAATTCGGCGCCAGCTCGGTTGGAACCTGATGGCGCCGGACTGTAAATTGCTTGGCGGGCGCAGCTGAAGCGCCTTCCCCGTCCGACCAGCCCGCCAAGGAAAACCTGGCGGGTTTTTTATTGTGTAGTGAAACTACGGTATTTCATTTCACTTATTGACATTAAAAATTCATCGGCGCAGAATTGCCTCAATATTTAGCCAGGCTGGCGTCATTCCAGCTTGAGAGTTGGTAGTTAAAGTACATTACCTGTGCCGTAAAATCATGACTCCGATTACGGGGCAACCGAACGAGACGCACCCCGACAAGTTTTTCATCGCCCAGGCTGGGCGAGGGATGGTTTCGCGCTGAAAAACCAAAAAACAGGAGCTCCCGCCGTGCCCTTCCATCGCCTCCTTTTCACCGTTCTGTTCGCTTGTTCCCTGTTCGGCGCCGCGCCCGTCCAGGCTGCCATCAACGCCAGCCAGTTGGGCGCCGCCTACGATGCCGGCCAGGCCAACGTGACGTTCAAGATCTATTCCAGCCGCGCCACGCGCATCGAACTGTTCCTCTACAGCAGTGCCAGCGGTACCCAGGAAAAAGCGCGCCGCGTGATGACGCTCGGCACTGGCGGGGTGTGGAGCCTGACCATCCCGGTCACCACCTTGAACGGTTATGGGGTCACTGGCACGGTCTACTATGGCTATCGCGCCTGGGGGCCGAACTGGCCCTACAACGCCGCCTGGATCAAGGGCAGCGCGACCGGCTTTATTAGTGACGTCGACGCCAGCGGCAACCGCTTCAACCCGAACAAGCTGTTGACGGATCCATATGCGCGCGAGTTGAGCCATGACCCGACGACGGTGACCATGAACAACGGCACGGTGTACGCCAGCGGTGCCTTGTATCGCAATCTCGACACCGGTTCGGTGGCGCCAAAAAGCATCGTGCTGGCGCCCGATGCGCAATCGATCGGCAGCAAGCCGACGCGCGCCTTCAAGGACGACATCGTGTACGAAGTCCAGGTGCGCGGCTTGACCATGAATGACGCCAGCGTCACCGCCGCCTACCGCGGAACCTACCAGGGCGCGGGGCTGAAGGCGGCCTACCTGGCCGGGCTGGGCGTGACGGCGGTCGAATTCCTGCCGGTCCAGGAAACCGAGAATGCCACCAACGACGCCGATCCGAATTCGGACATCGGCGACAACTACTGGGGCTACATGACGCTGGGCTATTTCGCGCCCGATCGGCGTTATGCCTACGACCAGACGGCGGGTGGTCCGACCAGGGAATTCAAGGCCATGGTCAAGGCCTTCCACGACGTCGGCATCAAGGTCCTGATCGACGTCGTCTACAACCATACGGGCGAGGGCGGTGCATGGAATCCGGCCGACAAGACCACCTACAACATCTACGGCATGCGCGGGCTGGACAACCCGACCTACTATTCGCTCACGAGCGACTTCCAGGCATCCTGGGACAACACCGGCGTGGGCGGCAACTACAACACCCACAACCCCGTCGCCCAGAACCTGATCGTCGACTCGCTCGCCTACTGGCGCGACACGCTCGGTGTGGACGGCTACCGCTTCGACCTCGCTTCGGTGCTGGGCAACAGCTGCGAGCATGGCTGCTATAACTTCAACAAGGCCGACAGCGCCAACGCGCTTAACCGCATCGTGGCCGAATTGCCGCCCCGTCCGGCCGGCGGCGGCAGCGGCGTCGACCTGATCGCCGAGCCGTGGGCCATCGGCGGCAATTCCTACCAGGTGGGCGGCTTTCCGGCCGGCTGGGCCGAGTGGAACGGCAGCTACCGCGACACCGTGCGCCAGCTACAAAACAAGCTCGGCTCGGCGCTCGTGACGCCGGGGCAGCTGGCCAGCCGCCTGGCCGGATCAAGCGACCTGTATGGCGACGATGGCCGCAAGCCCTGGCACTCGGTCGACTTGCTGACCGCGCACGACGGCTTCACGCTCAAGGACCTGTACAGCTGCAACAGCAAGAACAATGGCCAGGCCTGGCCGATGGGGCCGAGCGAC
Source organism: Pseudomonadota bacterium (assembly GCA_040390195.1). Classification (GTDB taxonomy): domain Bacteria; phylum Pseudomonadota; class Gammaproteobacteria; order Burkholderiales; family Burkholderiaceae_D; genus Telluria_A. The sequence goes on from JAZJYV010000037.1 coordinate 72,619, forward strand.
GGCGGCGAAGACAATAACAACAGCTGGGACCAGGGCGCCATCGCGGCCGACCAGCGCAAGGCCGCGCGCAACGGCCTGGCCCTGATGCTGTTGTCGGGCGGCGTGCCGATGCTGGTGGGCGGGGACGAGGCGCTGCGCAGCATCGGCTGCAACAACAATCCCTACAATCTTGATTCGAGCGGGAATTGGCTGAACTGGAGCTGGAACACGGACCAGAATAATTTCCAGGCGTTTGCCAAGGGCATGATCGCGTTTCGCAAGGCGCATGCGGCCCTGCGTCCGGCCAATTTTTATTCGAGCGTGGACAACAACGGCAACGTGATGGAGCAGCTGCGCTGGTTCAAGCCGGATGGCAATGTGGCCGATACGACTTACTTTAACGACGCCAACAACCATGCGCTGGCGTGGCGCCTCGACGGCAGCGAGCTGGGCGACACAGCGGCGGCGCTGTATGTCGCCCACAATGCCTGGAGCGCGCAGGTCAATTTTACGCTGCCATGGCCGGGCACGGGCAAGAGCTGGTTCCGGGTCACCGATACCTGCACCTGGGCCGAGGGCGCCGGGCAGGTGCGCGCGCCGGGCGCCGAGGATGCGGTGGGCGGCGAGTTCACCGTCTACGGCGTGTGCGGACGCGGCACCTTGGTGTTGATTGCCAAGTAGCTTCGCAAGCGGCCATCATGGCTGCAGCAAGGCGCGCCGAGCCGCCGCGATCACCTGGGCGCTCAGGCGCTCCAGCTTGGGTGACTGCACGCGCCAGGCATGCCAGTACAGGGCCACGTCGGTCGGCTTGTCCGGCGCCAGGTCCAGCAATTGGCCGCTCGCGACGAGCTGTTCGAATTGCAGTTCGGGCACCATGCCGTAGCCGAGCCCGAGCCGGATCGCCTGCAGGAAGGCGGCGCTGGCCGGCACGTACTGGCAGGGATAGCTGCCAGCGGGCAGGCCCAGCTCGCGCAGCAGGAAGCCGGCCTGCAAGCCATCCTTGCGATCGAACACCATCAACGGTGCCAGGCGCGCCGCCTCGCGCGTCAAGCCGGCGCCGAACCAGCGCTGCGCGAACGCCGGTGTGGCCAGCAGGCGGTAGCGCATCACGCCCAGCGCCGCCACCTGGCAGCCGCGCATCGGCGTCGCCTCGCTCGATACCCCGGCCAGCGCCTGGCCCTGCGCTAGCAAGGTGGTGGTGTGGTCCTGGTCGTCGAGCGCGATGTCGAGCAGGATGCGCTCGGCCGCTAGGAAGCTTGCCAGGCCCGGCAGCAGCCAGGTGGCCAGCGTGTCGTTGTTGACCGCCAGCGCCACGCGCAACATGGGGCCGTCTTCGCTGTCGGCCATGAACTCGTCTTCGAGCAGGCGGCTGCGGCGCAGGTATTGCACCAGGCGCTGGCCGGCAGGAGTGGCGCGCGCCGGCTTGCCGCGGATGATCAGCGGCATCCCCAGCTCCGCCTCCATCGCGCTGACCCGTTGCGAAACGGCCGATGGCGTCAAATGCAGCAGTGTCGCGGCCTGCTCGAAGCTCCCGCCGTCGATCACCGCCAGCAAGGCTTCCCCTTTGCGCGTGTCCAGCATGCCGCCCCCTGAAATTAGATTTTCTTAATTATATGTAGAAAAATTAAATTTGTTTCATTTAATGGCGGCAAACGGCGAAAATGTCCCCTGATCTTCCTTGGACAGGCAGCGCCATGTTTTCGACGACAGCATTTTTCAGCGGACTGGGCCTGTGTGCCGGTCTCATCATGGCAATCGGTGCCCAGAATTCCCACGTGCTGCGCTGCGGCTTGCGGCGCCAGCATGTGGGGCTGACGGTGCTCGTGTGCATCCTGATCGATGGCGTGCTGATCGGACTGGGCGTGGCCGGCATGGGCGTGGTGGTGCAGTCTTCCCCAGTGCTGCTGGCGCTGGCGCGCTGGGGTGGCGCCGCCTTCCTGCTGTGGTACGGCCTGCGCAGCTGGCGCGCCGTGCTGGCTGGCGCACGCCTGGAATTGGCCTCTTCGGCCTTGCCGGTCAGCCGCACCCAGGCGCTGCTGACCGTGTGTGCCATGTCGCTGCTCAATCCCCATGTCTACCTCGACACGGTGGTGCTGATCGGCGCCGTCGGCGGCAGCTTCGCCCCGGACCAGCGCGCCAGCTTCGCGCTGGGCGCGGTCGCCGTCTCGGTGATCTGGTTTTGCGCCCTCGGCTATGGTGCGACACGGCTGTCGCGCCTGTTCGCGCGGCCCGTCGCCTGGCGCTGCATCGACGCCTTGACCGGCAGCACCATGCTGGCGATGTCCGCTTCGATCGCCTTCGGCAGCTGATTTTCCGCCATTGGCCGAATGGTTCGCCATTCGCCGGACGCCAGCTGCCATTCACCGAAAAGCGCTGTCGCTGGCGGCCCGCGTTCGATATTCTGGCCCTGTTCTTTCTACAGGGGGTAATGTGAAAACAATCCATTCATACCATTGGCGCAAACAGCTGATGTGGGGCTTGCTGCTGATCGGCTTTGGCCTGGCCGTGTTCCTCGACCGTATCGACATGTTCGACATCGACGGGATGTGGCACTATTGGCCGCTGGTATTGGTCGTGCTCGGTGTCAACAAAATGATCGGTTATCCGAGCGCCAGGCATTTCACCAGCGGCTTGTGGTCGGTCTTCATCGGCCTGTGGCTGTTCGCCACCTTCGAAGGCCTGTATGGCTTGACGTTCGCCAACAGTTGGCCGTTCCTGATCATCGCCTGGGGCGTGACCATGATCCTCGAGCCGTTTATCCACACCCGCTTTGCATCGAATACGGAGTCCGGCCATGAAAAATGAAATGAGCAACAAGGGCATGCCGGGCCAGGTAATCCTGGGCATCGTCGTGATCGCCATGGGCACGCTGTTTCTGCTCGATAACATGGGCATCTTCGATTTCCACAACGCCTTCCACTTCTGGCCGATGGTCATGATCGTGATCGGCACGGCCAAGCTGTGCGATTCACGCAGCGGCAACGGCTACCTGCTCGGCGCCGGCCTGGTGGCGGCCGGGGTGCTGATGACGCTCAGCCGCATGGGCTACCTGTATTTCAGCTGGCACACCATGTGGCCGCTGCTGCTGATCCTGCTTGGCGGCTCGGTGGTCTACCGCGCCCTGACCGGCCGGCGTTTCCTCACGCCGAACGCCAGGACCGACGACAGCAGCGACGCGGTGATCGACGTGACGGCCATCCTGGGCGGGTTCGAGCGGCGTGTGATGAGCCAGCAATTTCGCGGCGGCGAAGTGACGGCCATCATGGGGGGCTGCGTGCTCGACATGCGCAACGCTTCGTTCGAAGGCGAGGCCGTGATCAACGTGTTCGCCGCGCTGGGCGGCATCACGGTCAAGGTGCCCACCGACTGGACCGTGGTCCTGCATGGCACGCCGATCATGGGCGGCTTCGATGAGAAGACCAGCGCCCCGCCGGACAGCGCCAAGCGCCTGGTCATCAAGGGATATGCCATCATGGGCGGCGTGGAAGTTCGCAACTGATGCCAGGGCCGTTCTCCACCCGCCGCGGCGCCGCACTCTACCTGCTGGTCTGGCTGCTGCTCGGGTTGGTGCTGGCGGGGATGGTGCACGGTGCCGGTGCCGGCGCGTGGACCAACAGCCTGCTGTTCGCCATTCCGCTCACGCTGGTGTATGCCTTCGCCACCGGCTTCTCCTGTTACTACCTGTGTCGCGCCTATCCGCTGGCCGACAAGAGCGCGACTTCGATCGTGACGGTGTTTGGCGTCGCGGCCCTGTTCTCGGGCGCCCTGTGGACCTCGATCGGCCTGGGCTGGAACGGGATGTGGCAGTCCCTGGCGCCCGACTGGGCCGGCATCGAGATCGCACAGCCGCTCAGGGCGATGATATTCGGCCTGGGCGTGGTGCTGTATTGCCTGTCGGCGGTGGCGCATTACCTGGCCATCGAATTCCAGCGCGCGCGCCTGGCCGAGCGGCGTGAGCTCGAATCGAGGCTGATGGCGCAGGACGCCGAGCTGCGCATGCTGCGCACCCAGATCGATCCCCACTTCCTGTTCAACAGCCTCAATTCGATCAGCGCGCTGACCTCGATCGACCCGGCGCGGGCGCGCGAGATGACGCTCGCACTGGCCGATTTCTTCCGCCACAGCCTGGGTCTGGAGGCGCATCAAAAAGTCACGCTCGACGCCGAGACGCGGCTGGTGCAGCACTTCCTGGCGATCGAGAAGGTGCGCTTCGGCGATCGGCTGCGCTTCGAGCAGGAGATCGCCGACGACGCGCGCGCCTGCATGCTGCCACCGATGATCCTGCAGCCGCTGGTCGAGAATGCGGTCAAGCACGGCATCGGCCACCTGACCGAGGGTGGCGCGATCAAGGTGGTGGCGCTGCGCAGCGGATCGATGTTGCGCCTGGTGGTGGAGAATGATGTAGACAGTGACTTGCCCTCTGCCAAGGGCAATGGCATCGGCCTGGCCAATGTGCGCCAACGGCTGGCCACCGCCTATGGCCACGAGGCCAGCGTCAACTGGGCGCGCAATGGCAAGCTATTCCGGGTGGAGCTGACGCTGCCTGCCGAAACAACAGGGAGCCTGTGACATGCGTGTGATGATCGTCGATGATGAAGAACTGGCACGCAGCGTGCTGCGTGAATTCCTGCGCCACCATCCCGATATCGACATCGTGGCCGAGTGCGCCAACGGTTTCGATGCGGTCAAGGCCATCACCGAACAGGAACCCGAGCTGGTGTTCCTCGACATCCAGATGCCCAAGCTGAACGGCTTTGAAGTGGTCGAACTGGCCGGGCGCAAGGCGCGCTACATTTTCGTGACTGCGTTCGACCAATACGCGCTCAAGGCCTTCGAGATCCACGCGGTTGACTACCTGCTCAAGCCATTCAGCCAGCGCCGGCTGGACGAGGCGCTGGCGCACGCGCGTACCAGCATCGGCAATCCAGTGGCAGTCGAGGCGCTGGTGGCCGCGGCGGCGCAGCGCAACAAGCCGCTCGAACGCGTGTTGATCCGCGACGGGGCCAGGGTGCATGTCATCGCGGCCGGGAAGATCGACTTCATCGAGGCACAGGACGACTATGTGCAGATCAGCGCGGAGGGGAAATCGTACCTGAAGAACCAGCGCCTGGCCGAGCTCGAGAGCCAGCTCGATCCGGCCACGTTCGTGCGCATTCACCGCTCGTATATCCTGAACATTGCCTGCATCAGCCGCATCGAACCGAGCGGCAAGGACAGCCACAACGCGGTCCTCAAGGACGATCGGCGCCTGCCGATCAGCCGCAGCGGCTATCAGAAGGTCAGGGAGTTGATGCGCTGACGCGTCGCCCTGCCAGTCGTTCCCGCCTGCGCGGGAACGATGCGTTCATTCTTCGATGTATGCGCAAGTAGGTTTACGATTTTTCGGACGAAATCGTCCACCAGCGCGGCAGCAGCGCCCGCACTTCCGGGCGTGCGTAGCGCTCGTCGATCAGGTGCACCACGCCGCGGTCGCTGCTGCTGCGGATCACGCGGCCCGCCGCCTGCACCACCTTTTGCAGGCCCGGATACAGATACGTGTAGTCGTAGCCGGCGCCGAACGACGCCTGCATGCGCTGGCGGATCTGCTCATTGACCGGATTGAGCTGGGGCAGGCCAAGCGTGGCGATGAAGGCGCCGATCAGGCGCTCGCCCGGCAAGTCGATGCCTTCGGCGAAAGCGCCGCCCAACACCGCGAAACCGATGCCGCAGCCCTCGGGCGTGAAGCGCGCCAGGAAGTGCCCGCGGTCGGCCTCGCTCATGCGGCGCGCCTGCAGCCAGTGGGCGATCGACGAGTGATGCTCGGCAAATCCCGCCGCCACTTGTTCGAGATAGTCGAAGCTGCTGAAAAACGCCAGGTAGTTGCCGGGCCGCGTGTGGAATTGGCGTGCCATCAAGTCGACAATCGGCGCCACCGAACGCGCGCGGTTGGCGAAACGGGTCGAGATCCGGCTGGCCACGCGCACTTCCAGTTGCGTCGCGTCGAATGGCGATTCGATCTCGATCCAGGCCGCCGTCGGCGGCAGGCCGAGCGCGTCGCTGTAATAGTTCCAGGGACTGAGCGTGGCCGAGAACAAAGCGCTGGAATGGGCCGCCGCAAAGCGTGGCTTGAGGAAGTGGGCTGGCTCGATATTGCGGATGCACAGTGTCGTACCGTCGCCGCGCTGGATGTCGATCAGCGAATGCGCACCAAACGACTCGGCCAATTTGCAAAAGTGCAGCGCGTCGAAATAGAAGCGCTGGAGCGCCGGCTCGAGCGGCCCGGGGTGTTCGGCCAGCTGATCACCGATGCCGGCGCAGGCTTGCTGCAATGCCTCCAGCAGCAGCTGCGGCGGCGCTTCGAGCGTCTCGTATTGCGCCCCGGAGCCGCGCTCCAAGGCGCCCCAGGCGCGCGTCACCCGGGCCAGCTCTTTCTTGACCCGGTGCGGCGCCAGCGCCCGCGCGGCACGCAGGGCGCCGCCTTGCAGCTCGGCCGAATACATGCTGCGGGCCCGCGCCACCAAATTGTGCGCCTCATCGACCAGCACGCTCACGCGCCACTGGTTGGCCAGCGTCAGTGTGTGCAGCATGGCGCCGAGATCGAAGTAATAATTGTAGTCGCCAACGATGACGTCGCTCCAGCGGGCCATTTCGCTGCCCAGGTGGTACGGGCACACTGCGTGCGCCAGCGCCACTTCGCGCAGTGCGGCGCGATCAAGCAGCGGCGCTTGGACGGCGGCGCGGCGGGCCGCGGGCAGGCGATCAAAGAAGCCCCTGGCCAAGGGGCAGGATTCGCCGTGGCAGGCTTTGTCGGGGTGTTCGCAGGCCTTCTCGCGCGCCGTCAGCTCCAGCACCCGCAGCGGAATGACGCGCGCTGCGCGCCGAATCGCCTGCAGCGCATCGAGGGCGAGCTGGCGGCCCGGCGTCTTGGCGGTTAGGAAAAAAACCTTGTCGATGTCGTGCCGCGCGGCCGCCTTCAATGCGGGAAACAGGGTGCCAATGGTCTTGCCGATGCCGGTCGGTGCCTGCAGCATGACGCAGCGCGCACCGCGGCTGGCCTGGTACACGTTCGCCGCCAGTTGCCGCTGGCCGGGCCGGAATTCCGGATGGGGGAAGGCCAGTTCGGACAGCGCCGCATCGCGCGCCGCGCGGTGCGCCGCTTCCTGCGCTGCCCAGTCGAGAAAGCGCTCGCACAGGCTGGCGAACTGCGCCGCCAGCGCCGCGGCCGGCTCGGTGGCACGCAAGACGGTCTCCTGTTGCGTCGCGATGTCGAAATACACCAGCGCCAGCGCGACCCGTTCCAGGCCGAGCTGCTGGCACAGCAGGTGACCGTAGACGCGCAGCTGTGCCCAGTGCAGCTGGCGCTGGTTCTCCGGCATGCGCGCCAGCTCGCCGCGGAAGGTCTTGATTTCCTCCAGGAGGTGCAGGGCGCGATCGTAGCCGTCTGCGCGTCCGCGCACCAGCAAGGGGCCGTGGCGGCCCTCCAGGCTGAGTTCGGCCTGGTATCCGGAACCGCGCCGCGCACAAACCACGCCATGCCCGGCGATGCCTTCCTGCGCGCTGGGCGCGGGCGTGAAGCGCAGGTCCAGGTCGCCCGTCTTGGCACCGAACTCGCACAGGGCGCGCACGGCTATCGTGTAGCTCATGCCGGTGCTGTTTCCCATTGCAGGTAGCACACCGAGACCGGCATGCCCTGTTCAGCGCAAAAGGCGATCCAGCGCAGCTGGCTGTCTTGAAGGCGGTCGCCCGGCCCCTTGACCTCGATCATCTGGTAGCGACGTTCTGCCGGCCAGAACTGGATCAGGTCGGGAAAACCGCTGCGGTTGCCCTTGATGTCTTGCAGGATGCGCTCGAACCATTTTTTCAGGTGGGCTGCGGGAATGCAGTCGAGCGCTTGCCCGACCAGCGCCTCGCCCAGCGCATCCCATGCCAGGAACGGCGACTGCACGCCCCATTTGGCGTGGAAGTTGTGCAGGATCGTGGCCCGATAGGTGTCGCTGTCGAGTTCGGCGAGCCGTCGGCCAAACGCGCCAGCGCGGCGCACCACGAAATCGGCGCTGTGCAGGTCGGCCGGGCCGTGATGAAACGGGTGGAAGAAGGCGCCCGGAACGGCGGCGAACACGGCGTCCCAGCAGAGCAAGCCGAACAGGCCGTTGATCAGGGCATTTTCGACATAGTGGACCGGCGCGTCGGCGCGCGCGAGGTGGTCGCGCACCACGCCCTCGACCCACCAATCGTGCTGCGGCAGGGGCAGCACCAGCTCGAAGCGGTGCTGCGGCGGCTGCGGCGCGGCCGGCCGGCTGGCCCGGCCGCTCCTGCGCAGCAGGCGCGGCGCCATGCGTTGCAGCTGCATGGATTCAGCTTCGTTCTCGGGCGCCGCCTGCGCCAGTTCAAGCAGGGCCAGGGCGGCGTCGAAGCGGGCGTCTTTTTCGAGCATGCGGATGGCCCGTGCGCGCGCGCCGGGCAGGGTGCAGCGCGCATAGACCTGGTGGGCCTCGCTCCAGGCTTGCCGTTTCTCGAATTGCTGGCCGATCTGGAACAACAGCCGCTCGCGCCGGCTCGCCAGCCAGGCATTGTCGTTCTTCGCTGCCGGCAGGTCGCGCAAGACCCCGGCCGGCGCCTCGCCCGCGTCCACGCGCTCCCTGCAGCGGTGCAGCTCAAGGTAGTGCTCGACGTCGCTGCGCTGGCGGAAGCCGCGCGAGGAGGGCGAAAAATCGACCGCTTCGTAACGGTAGGTGCCCAGCTCGGAGAGCACGAATTCAGTCCAGTCCTGGCGCAGGTTGCCAAAGAAGATCAGGCGCAGGCGGTCGCACAGCGGCTTGACGACGATCTCGAACAGGGCATCGGGCGCGTCGCGAAACCAGGACGAAAAGTGACGCTGATCGGTGAAATCGGCGCGCAGGGCGGCCAGCTGCTCGGCCTTGCGCGCGCCTTTCTGGTGCTGCGACAGGCCGAACACGGTGGCCAGCTCGGGCTTGGAGAGCAGCTCGAACAAGGCGTCGAGCGAGAGTTCCGGATCGTTGACGATCCAGCCGGTGGGCAGCAATTGCTGGGCCGCATCGAGCGTGCAGCCGATTTCCGCGTAGTTCAGCTTACTGGCACGAAACAGTGTTCCCTTGCGCATGACCATGCGCACGAACAGGGCGCGCGCCGGCCGCGGCACATCGCCGAAGGTGGCGATGAAGCGGCGCTCCTCGTCGACCAGCAGGTCGTCGTAGCGCGTGGCGATCCAGTCGAGCACACGCTGGAAATTGTCGAGATAGTAAAACGGGTTGTCGAGGACGTTGACCATGTCGGGGGTGGTCGGAACACTGTTGATTTGTACAGTATATCCGAACCGTGGCGCCACGCCACCCGTTTCAAGGCTGGGATTTGGCGGCCGCCTCCTTTTGTGCGCGCTCGGCGCTGTGGCGGCTGGCCACCAGCGCCGAAATCAAGGCCACGTCGCTGTCGACGGCGGGCGCTTCCGGGCGTTCTGCCGGCGCCGGCCTGGCCTTTTTTGCCGTCGCTGTGGCGTGCACCGTGCGCGGCGGCGGGGCCGGCCGCGCGATGGGCGCCACTGGCCTGGCCGGTGCCGGCTGCGCCTTCGCCGCTGTCGGCACGGCCGGCGTGGCGCGCGGCAGCATCACCAGCGGCGGCAAGGGCGTCGGTGCGGCGCGTGTGACCGTGCGTTCGGCTGGCTGGTCGCGGATCACGGCCGCCGTGCCTGGCGCTGGCGTCTCGGCGCGCGCGATCTGAAAACTGTCCGGTCGCGGCGGTGCGGCCGGTTTTTCGGCGAGTGGCAGCACACGCACCGTGTGGGCGTTCTGCCAGGCCAGCCAGGCCAGCGTGGCGATCAGGATCAATATCAGCGATCCACTGGCCATCAGCCAGGCGATGCGGGTGCGCGGCGCCATGCCGCCGGTTGCGCCGCGCTCGAGCTGCTCGAGGATGTTGTCATCGCTGGCGCTGGCGCCGCGCGAGGAGGACATCAGGTTCGGCCTTGTCGAGCCGTGTTGATCTTGATCTGAAGGGCACACGGTATAACTCCTAAGATTGGGGAACTGCCGCATTCTGATTAAAGACAATCTGGAGAATTCGATGATGATCCTTGTCGTATTTCTGTATTTTTGTCTGGCTTGCAGTGCGATTTGGCTGTTTTTTTTTCCAAGCGGACGCGATTTTGTGACCTCGATGGTCGCGCGCCTCGATCCGCGCACCTTGCGCCTGCCCTGCTTGGCAACTCCGCAGTTCGGCGCGGCGGGCCGCGCCTTGTGCCGCTTCGGTGCGCGCCAGCTCAAGGCCGCGCGCCGCCACCGCCTGCTGCTGGCTGGCGCCTCCGTCCTGCTGCTGCTGCCGCTCCTGTTGGCGATTTCGATGAGCAATCCAGCCATGCTGCCCGGCTACGAGGCGGGCGAACTGGCACCGAACGCCCAGGTCGCCGCACTGCTTGCCGGGGAGCAGCTGGTGGCGCCGGCGCCCCTGCCGCCGCTGGCGTTCAGCACCCGCGAAGTGGCGCTGGTGCGCCCCATGCTGGGTGACGCCAGCCGAAACTGGGGTTTGTTGCACACCGACTTTGCCCAGCGCCTGCTGCTGGCTTTCAAGATCATGAAGGAGCAGCACGGCTACGAGATGACCCTGCTCGAAGGCTACCGCAGCCCCGCGCGCCAGGACATGCTGGCCGGCCTGGGCGGCCATGTCAGCAATGCGCGCGCCTTGCAGAGCTACCACCAGTACGGCCTGGCGGCCGATTGTGCATTCTGGCGCGACGGCCGCCTGGTGATCTCGGAGAAGGACCCGTGGGCCATGCGCGGCTATCGCCTGTACGGCGAAGTGGCCGGATCGCTGGGCCTGAGCTGGGGCGGACAGTGGGCCATGATGGACTTCGGCCATACCGAGCTGCGCCTGCGCGGCGTGATCCAGAAATAGATCGGGAAAAAAGCGGCGCACCCTTTGTGCCAGCGCAAGCGGGCGGCCGGGGATTGCTGCCAAGATTGCCTGCCGGATTTTGATTTCCAAAAATTAAAGAGGCCAGCCAATCATGCGCCGATCCTGGCAGTTTTTTAGCGACTACCGGATACTGGCGGTCATCGGCCTGGTGGCGCTGGGCGCGCTGCTGGTGCTCGGTGCCGAGGCACTCGAACTGTCCCTCATGTGGATCGTGCTGGTGGCGCTGGCACTGCTGCTGGCCGGGGGCGCCGGCTGGCTGCTGCGGCGCCAGTGGCGCCGGGCCGGCGCGCGCCAGCTCAGCGACGGCATGCTGCAGGCAAAGCTCGAGGCGGCCAGCCAGGCCCGGGACGCCGAGGCCGAACGGGGCGTGTTACAGAAGGACTTGATCGACGCCATTGCCACCATCAAGAGTTCGAAGCTGGGCCAGGCCAGCGGCGCAGCGGCGCTGTACGAACTGCCGTGGTACATGATCATCGGCAATCGAGCGGCCGGCAAGAGCAGTGCCATCGGCCGCTCGGGCCTGCAGTTTCCGCTCGGGGCCAGCAAGGCCGGGCACGGGGTGGGCGGGACCCGCCATTGCGACTGGTTCTTCACCACCGACGGCATCGTGCTCGACACGGCGGGCCGCTATTCGGTGCAGGAGGGCGACCGCGAGGAATGGTTCGGCTTCCTGGCGCTGCTGCGCAAGCACCGCCCGCGCGCGCCGATCAACGGCATCTTGATCGCCGTCAGCGTCGACGAATTGACGCGCGGCGACACCCAGGCTTCGGTCGAGCTGGCCCAGAACCTGCGCACGCGGGTGCAGGAACTGACCGAACGACTTGCCGTGTTCGCACCGGTGTATCTCATTTTCACCAAGGTCGACCGGATCGCCGGCTTTGGCGATTTCTTCCACGACGCCGAGCGCGCCGAGCGCGAGCGCGTGTGGGGCGCCACCATCCGCTACAACCGGCGCCGTACGCCCCAGGACGTGGTGGCCTTGTTCGACCGCCATTTCGACGAGCTGCATGACGGCCTGATGGAGATGAGCCTGGCCAATATGGCGGGCAAGCGCAGCACCGGGATGCGTCCCGGCGTGCTCACCTTCCCGCTCGAATTCGCCAACACCAAGAGCGCCTTGCGGACCTTCCTGGGCACCCTGTTCGACGAGAACAGCTACCAGTTCCGGCCGGTGTTGCGCGGCTTCTATTTCACCTGCGCGTTGCAGGAGGGTGAGGTGCGCGACCTGTCCTCGCAGCGTGTGGCGAGCCGCTTCGGCCTGGAATTTCACGAGCCCGAGGTAGGCGACAGGGAGCTGCAGGGCGGCTACTTCCTGCACGAGCTGTTTCGCAAGGTGATCTTCGCCGACAAGGACCTGGTGTCGCGCTTTACCAGCGCGGCCAAGTGGCGGTTCAAGCTGGGTGTCTTCCTGGCCGCCAGCGTGCTGCTCGGGTGCGCGCTGGGTGGCTGGAGCTGGTCGTTCATGGGCAACCGCCAGCTGGTGGCCAATGTGCAGGCCGACCTCGACAAGGTACTGCGACTGCAGGACAAGCGGATCGACCTGCAGTCACGCCTGGAGGCGCTCGACATCTTGCAAGACCGCATCGTCCAGCTCGAGCACTACCGCAGCAGTGCGCCGCTGGCCCTCTCGTTCGGCCTGTACCAGGGCGCCAAGCTCGAGCGCAAGCTGCGTGACGAATACTTCGCCGGGGTGCGCGAAGTGATGGTGCTGCCGGTGGCGGCCGGGCTCGAGGCGCTGCTGGCCGAGATGAACGCCAATGCGGCCCAGCTCGACCCGGCGGCACCGGCGGCCGCGCCCAAGCCCGACCAACCCTACCAGGACGCCTCGCCGGCCAATGTGGCCGACGGCTACAACGCGCTCAAGGCTTACCTCATGCTGGGCGACAAATCGCGCGCCGAACCGGGCCACCTGAACGACCAGATGACGCGCTACTGGCGCGGCTGGCTCGCGGCCAACCGGGGCAACATGCCGCAGGAGCAAATGATCCGCTGCGCCGAGCGCCTGATCAGCTTTCACCTTGACCAGGTCCTTGACCCGGCCTGGCCCCAGATTACCCCCAAGCTGGGTCTGCTCGACAGCGCGCGCGAGAACCTGCGCCGCGTGGTGCGCGGCACGCCCGCGCGCGACCGCATTTACGCCGACATCAAGGCGCGCGCCGCGACCCGCTTTCCGGCCGTGACGGTGGCGCGCATCGTCGGCGAGCAGGACCGCGCGCTGATCGGCGGCAGCCACGCTGTCTCCGGCGCCTTCACCCGCGCCGCCTGGGACCAGTTCGTGCAGGGCGCGTTCCGCGACGCCGCCAATAAGGAATTGCGCAGCGCCGACTGGGTGCTCAAGACCGAGACGCGCGACGACCTCACGCTCGAAGGCAGTCCCGAGCAGATCCAGAAGGGCCTGGCCGATCTTTACCAGGCCGAATACACGAAAGAGTGGCTCAAGTTCGTCCAAGGCGTCACGGTCAGCGAACTGGGTGGCTTCGAAGCGAGCGTGCAAGCGATGAACCGGCTGGGCGACCCGCAGACTTCGCCGATCGCCAAGTTGTTGCAGGCCATCGACCAGGAAACCTCATGGGACAAGCCGGCGCAGCGCGCCGTGCTGGCGCAGGTGGGCAAGGGGTTTCGGGCCTGGTTCGTGGAGGTGGTGCTGCGGCGCGCGCCAGGCGAGGCGCGCGCGCTGGCGGCGGCGGGCATGCCGCACGGCGCCGCCGACGCGCCCGCGATGGGCCCGATCGCCCGCGAATTCGCCGGCGTGGCGCGCCTGGTCGGGCTGCGCGAGAAGGACGCTTCGCTCATGAGCGGCTATCTCGATTGCCTGTCGCGCCTGCGCGGCCGGCTGAACCAGCTCAAGAACCAGGGCGACCCCGGTCCCGGCGCCATGCAATTGATGCGGCAGACGCTCGAGGGCAGCGGCTCCGAGCTGGCCGATGCGCTCAAGTATGTCGACGAGCAGATGTTGACCGGCATGAGCGACAGCCAGAAGCTGGCCCTGCGGCCCTTGCTGGTGCGCCCGCTGGTGCAAACCTTCGCCGTGATCGTGCTGCCGAGCGAATCGGAGATCAACAAGACCTGGCAAGCCCAGGTCGTCGAGCCGTTCCGGAAGGGGCTGGCCGGCAAATACCCGTTCACCCAAAGCGCCAGGATCGAGGCCAGCCAGGCCGAGATCGGCCAGCTGTTCGGGCCCGATGGCGCGCTGGCCAGGTTCGTCACCGCTGCCATGGGGCCGCTGGTGGTGCGGCGCGGCGACGTGCTGGCCGCGCGCACCTGGGCCGGCCTGGGCGTGACGCTGTCGCCGCGGGCGGTGGCCGGCTTCCCCGGCTGGATCGCACCGCTCAGCGTGCACGGCGTGGCGGCGCCGGCGGGTCCGCAGACAGTGTTCCAGCTGCAGCCGTCTGCGGCCGCTGGCACCTCCGAATACACGATCGAGATTGACGGCCAGCGGCTGCGTTACCGCAACACGGCGCCGGCCTGGACCAATATGGTCCATCCCAGCCCGCAGGGCGTGCCTGGGGCGCGCATCACGGCCGTCACCGTCGACGGGCGCGAGGTCGAATTGTTCAACGAGGCCGGCCAGTTCGGCCTCAAGCGCATGATCGACGCCGCCACCCGCAAGCGCAAGGAGGGCGGGGTGTTCGAATTGCGCTGGAGCGCCGCCAACGTGACGGTGGCGGTCGATCTGAAAATCGTCAGCAGCGCCGACACGGCCGCTGACAGCGGCGCGGCCGCGCGCGGTTTCGCCGGTCTCAGTCTGCCGGACACCATCGTCGGGCGCGTCGACAGCGGCGCCACGGTCGAGAAAGCGGGAAGCCCATGATCCCTGCCTTGGCCGCGCCGCGCCGTCTCGGCTATTTCGGCAAACTGCGCACCCACAGCGATTTCATCAAGGTGCGGCACAGTGGCCGCTGCGGCCCCGCGAAACGCCTGGTCTTGCCGTTGCCGCGCGAGCGCGGTGCGCGCTGCGCGGTGGCGGCATTCTGGATGTTTATTGGAGCGCCAGCATGAAACAGATCGCCGTGCTGACGGCAGCTTGCTTGTGCCTGGGTAGCGCCGCCGGCGCGCCCGACGGGGAGCCGGTGGTCGTGACCGGCACCCTGGCCGATGAGGCGAGCAAGGCCGGCTTGCTGGCCCGCCTGCGCGCAGTGTACGGCTTTGATCGCGTGGTCGACCAGCTCACCATCGGCCCCGTCTCCACACCGCCGAACTGGAACGCCTGCCTGGGCCGGCTGGTCGGACCGAGCCTGAAGCTGATCAGCCGCGGCCAGCTGAAGGTCGACGGCACCAGCGTGACCGTGCGCGGCGACGTGGCCAACGAGGCCCAGCGCCAGCAGGTCGCCAGCGAGCTCGCCGCCAGCCTCAATCCCGGCTACACGCTCAACAATGAATTGCGCGTGCTCGCTTCGGAGCAGGGGGTACTCGACGCCGCGCTGGCCAGGCGCACCATCGAATTCGAGTCGGGCAAGGCCACGCTGACCGACTCGGGCAAGGCGATCCTCGACCAGATGAGCGTGGCATTGCGGGGGCTCAAGGACAAGAAAGTGGAATTGATCGGGCACACTGACAATGCCGGTTCGCGCGCCAGCAACCTGTCATTGAGCCAGGCGCGCGCCGAAGCGGTCCGCCAGTACGTGACAGCGAGGGGCGTCGCGCCGGACGCGATCACCGTGTCGGGGGAGGGGCCGGACCGGCCGCTGGCCGACAACCGCAGCGCCGAGGGCCGCGCGCGCAACCGGCGCATCGAGTTCAAGGTGCTGCGCTAGCTGCCAGCGTCAAGGCAGGGTGATGGTCACGCTGGCCGCGCGAGGCGGCAGTTTGACCAGGTCGTTGTAGGCGGCCAGCGCGCCGTCGGTCGAGTGTCCCAGCACGGTGCGAAAACCCAGGTAGGCACCCAAGCCGGCCACGCCGAACACGGCCAGCAAGACCCACATCGACAGGTCGCTGCGCAGCCGGTTGGCGACCTGGTCGGGGCGTTCGGCGTGCGGCGCAAAGCCGCGCGACTTGCCGCGCATGCGGGCGATCTCGTCGCCTAGGCGCGCGCTCAGGTAGTCCAGGCGCTCGTCGTTGTCGGTCGAAAAGCGCCCTTTGAAGCCGAGCAGCAGGCACATGTGGAACACTTCCAGCGACGGCAGGTGGGCGGCACCGCGTGCGCGCCGCTGTTCGAGCCGTTCGTAGAAGTGTTCGCCGGCCAACTGGTCGCCGAAGATGCGCAATTGCAGCGGCCGGGTTTCCCATTCGGTGCGGATCTTGTAGTGCGAGCGCAGGATGACCTCGTCGGTGGCCGCGCAGAATGCGTATTTGGCGGCCTGGATGTCGTCGATATCGATGCCGGCGGCCTTGGCCTTGCGATCCACGTCCCCGAGAAAGCGCGCCATGTGGTCGGAGAACGCCGCATGGGGTTCGCAGCCGCTCTTGAGCAGGTAAAGCGCGTAGAAGCCTTCGTACATCAGGTCGACCAGGGTCTTCGGGCCGGCGCCGGTGGCGCCGCGCAGGCTCACTTGGGCCGGGGCGCGGCGCTCGCTGCGGTTCATGGCGTCTCCGCCCTGATTCTCGACATGTTCATGTGCACCTCATGCGTCGGGCTTGCTGGAAATGTGTAGCTTGAGCGAAATGGCGGGGCCGTCATTGACAAAGCGCAGGAGCTTGTGCTGCGGCCGGCTTGGACCGAAGTTTCGCGCGACATGTGCCGGGGCCGTTCGGAATTCTTCGAGGCAATCCATATGCACCGCATTTGATCAAAGTCAATCTCCGCAGAAATTGCTGTCCAATAATGTTCTCTGGACTTAGCCATCGGAGAGCCAGCATGCGCTTGACACACCTGCTTCCCAGCCTCGTCGCGCTCGCGCTACTAAGTGCCTGCGCCGGCACGCCCCCCTTTGCCAGCGCGAGCCTGGCGGCGAGCAAATCGAGCTCGATCGCCAGCGCCATGGCCGAGGCCGACAAGGCCCTGAAACTGGGGCAGAGCGAGCAGGCCTGGATGATCATGAAGGCGGCCTCGAGCGAATTCCCCGCCGACAAACGTCCCTGGTTGCGCATGGCCCAGCTGCGCTTTGACAGCAAAAACTACGGCGAAGCCATTGTCAACGCGCTCGAAGCGATCGAGCGCGATCCCGACGACATGCTGGCACACAGCATCGTCGCCGTCAGCGGGCTGCGCGTGGCCAGCAAGGCGCTGGGCGACCTGGCCCAGAAAAACAATTTGTCCGGCAACGTGCGCACCGAGGCGCAAGACCTCGCCCGGCTGATGCGCAGCAGCCTGGGCGAGGAGGTGCTGGTGCCCGGCGCGAACAAGGGCGCGGGCCACCCGGCGCCGCCAAAAAAGCCCACGCCCGGGAACGCTGCCAGCAAGCCGGCCTCGAACAGCGATCCCTTCAGCGCCATCAAATAATCCTTTCCCCACCATCCGCAACCCTGGAGTGCATATGGCCAACAGTGACAGTGTGCAGAAGCGACTGCAAAAAGTGCGTCCGCCCCGCGTGCAAATGACCTACGACGTGGAGCTCGGCGACGCCATCGAAAACAAGGAACTGCCCTTCGTGGTGGGCGTGCTTGGGGACTTCGGCAACGACCCCTCGGTGGGCAGGAAGCGCTTGAAGGACCGCAATTTTGTCAACGTCGACAGCGGCAATTTCGACGAAGTGCTCGGCGCGGTGGCGCCGGTGGCCGCGTTTCGCGTCCCGAACCAGTTGAGTGGGGAGGGCGGCGAATTCGCGGTCGAGCTGCAGTTTCGCGAGATGGCCGACTTCCGGCCCGAGGCCGTGGTGCAGCAGGTCGCGCCGCTCAAGGGCATGCTCGAGGCGCGCTCCAGGCTGGCCGACCTGCGCAACAAGCTTGCCGGCAACGACAAGCTCGAGGACATCCTCAGCGAAGTGCTCGGCAACACGGCAGCGCTGGGCAAGCTGCGCAAGAGCAGCAAGGAGAACTGAGATGGCAGCCATTCTGGAAACTGCGCGCAGCAGCCGTGTCGAACTTGACACCGGCCTGCTCGACCAGATCGTCGAGCAGAGCCGGGTCGCCAAGTCGAGCAGCGAGCACGAACGGGCGCGCGACCTGATCTCCGAACTGGTGAGCCAGGTCATGGAGGGCACGCTGGTGATGTCGAACAATCTGTCGGCCACGCTGGACGCGCGCGTGGCCGAACTGGACCGCATGATCTCGGCGCAGCTCAGCGCCGTCATGCACGCGCCCGAGTTCCAGAAGCTGGAACGCAGCTGGACCGGCTTGCACTACCTGGTCAGGAATTCCGCGGCGGGCTCGGGCCAGCAGGTCCGCATGCTCAACGCCAGCAAGCAAGAACTGGTCAAGGACTTTCAGTCGGCGCTCGAATTCGACCAGAGTGCGATCTTCAAGAAAGTCTACGAGGAGGAGTTCGGCACCTTCGGCGGGGCGCCCTACGGCACCCTGATCGGCGACTTCGAAATTTCGCGCCAGCCGGAGGACATGTATTTCGTCCAGCAGATGTCGCATGTCGCCGCCGCCAGCCACGCGCCGTTCATCACGGCCGCCTCGCCCGAGCTGTTCGGCATCGACACCTATAGCGACCTTGGCAAGCCGCGCGACCTGGCCAAGGTGTTCGACACGGTGGAATATGCCAAATGGAAGGCCTTTCGCGAGTCCGACGATGCGCGCTATGTGGGCTTGACGCTGCCGCGCTTCCTGGGACGGCTGCCGTTCAACCCGGCCGACGGCAGCAGCACGGAAGGCTTCAATTTCGTCGAAGAGGTCGACGGCAGCGACCACCACAAATACCTGTGGTGCAACGCGGCCTACGCCTTCGCCAGCAAGCTGACCTGCGCTTTCGAGAATTTCGGCTGGTGCGCGGCGATTCGCGGGGTGGAGGGCGGCGGCCTGGTGGAGGATTTGCCAACCCACACCTTCAAGACCGACGAGGGCGAGGTGGCCCTCAAATGCCCGACCGAGCTGGCCATCACCGACCGGCGCGAAAAGGAATTGTCCGAGCTCGGCTTCATCTCCCTGGTCCATTGCAAGAACACGGCGTACGCGGCCTTCTTCGGCGCCCAGTCGGCGCAGAAGGCCAGGAAGTACGCCAACGACGCGGCCAACGCGAATGCAGTGCTGTCCTCGCAGCTGCAGTACATCTTCGCCGTCTCGCGCATCGCCCATTACATGAAGGCCATGATGCGCGACAAGATCGGCA
>JAZJYV010000038.1:0-3492 GCA_040390195.1 Pseudomonadota bacterium
AGGCGTCGCTGCGCCGCATCGCCCACTTCGACTACTGGTCGGACAAGGTGCGCCGCTCGGTGCTGCCCGATTCGAAGGCCGACATGCTGCTGTTCGGGAATGCCGAACGCGCTCTGGTCGACCTGACCCACCGCCTGGCCGCGGGCGAGAACATCAAGGATATCCGCGACCTGCGCGGCACCGCCTTCATGGTGGCGCCGTGCTGGCTGCCGGGCCAGGACTGGTCGGTGGCCAATTCGACCCGTGTCGACGTGCCCGGCAAGGTTGACGCCCACCCGGACCCGTACGCGATGGCCCAGGAAGACAAGAAGGCCTGCGCCACCGACAACGCGGTCGCCGCGCCCGAAGTGATCAAGCCGATCCGCATCATGAGCCGCGAAGAGCGCCTCGCGCTGGCCAAGGAGAAGCACGACAAGACCGTAGTGCGCCTGCCCGCCTATGACGTAGTCAAGGACGATCCGGTGATGTACGCCCACGCTTCGCGCGTGTTCCACCTTGAATCGAACCCCGGCAATGCGCGCGCGATGGTGCAGGCGCACGGCGAGCGCGACGTCTGGCTCAATCCGCCGCCGCTGCCGCTGGCGATGGACGAGATGGACGGCGTCTATGACATGAACTATGCGCGCGCGCCGCACCCGAGCTACGGCAAGGCCAAGATCCCGGCCTGGGACATGATCCGCTTCTCGGTCAACATCATGCGCGGCTGCTTTGGCGGCTGCACTTTCTGCTCGATCACCGAGCACGAGGGACGCATCATCCAGAGCCGCTCGGAGCCGTCGATCCTGCGCGAGATCGAGCACATTCGCGACAAGACCAAGGGCTTCACCGGCACCATCTCCGACATGGGCGGGCCGACCGCGAACATGTACCGGCTCGCCTGCAAGGACAAGAAGATCGAAGAGTCGTGTCGCCGCCTGTCGTGCGTCTACCCGACCATTTGCGTCAACCTGGGCACCGACCACAGCAAGCTGATTTCCCTGTACCGCAAGGCGCGCGCGATCCCCGGCATCAAGAAAGTGTTGATCAGTTCCGGCCTGCGCTACGACCTCGCGGTGCGCTCGCCCGAGTACGTCAAGGAACTGGTGACCCACCACGTGGGCGGCCTGCTCAAGATCGCGCCCGAGCACACCGAAGAAGGCACCTTGTCGAAGATGATGAAGCCGGGGATCGGCGCCTACGACGAATTCAAGGAAATGTTCGACCGCTTCTCTCTCGAGGCGGGCAAGAAGCAATACCTGATCCCCTATTTCATCGCGGCCCACCCGGGCACCACCGACGAAGACATGTTGAACCTGGCGCTGTGGCTGAAGAAGAACAACTTCAAGCTCGACCAGGTGCAGACGTTCATGCCCACGCCGATGGCCATGGCCACCACCATGTACCACACGCGCAAGAATCCGCTGCACAAGGTCACGGCCGATTCCGAGGTCGTCGAGACGGCGCGCAGCGGCAAGGTGCGGCGCTCGCACAAGGCCTTCCTGCGCTATCAGGACCCGGCCAACTGGCCGATCCTGCGCGAGACGCTGGTCAAGATGGGCCGCGGCGATTTGATCGGCAACGGCGACAAGCACCTGGTGCCAAGCTGGCAAGCGTCAGAAGACGGCGGCCTGGCCGCCGGCGAGCGCAAGCGCCAGACCTCGGGCGCCGGCACGCTCGACAAATTCGCCGCCGCGCCGCGCCGCCAGACCGAGCGCGCGGTTGCGCCTGTGCCGTTCATCGCGCCCGAGTCGAAGGTGCGCCCGTCGATCCTGGCCACGATCAAGAGCAAGGCAAAGCCGGCGGCCGCCGTCAAAGCCCGCCCCGGACGAAAATAAGCGCAGCGCGTTAAGGCAAACCGGGGTCAGACCCCGGTTGACCCGCCTGGGGTCTGCCCCCCGGTTTGCCTTAACGCGCAGCGCTTTTCCGCACAACGACTCAATAGAGCGCGAAACGCGCACTTGTTCATGCGATCAAGGGACCGTGGCGGCGCGTACACTGGGGGTATAGCCTCTATGGATCCGCCATGACGACCTTCCTTGCCCGCGCCCTCCTGTTTATCCTGCTCCCCTTGCTCGCCAACTGCGGTGGCGGCGGTTCTGCCGCCTCCACCACGCCCGCCAGCACCGGCCCGACCCTGCTGTCGATCGCGGTCACGCCCGCCAATGCGATCGTGGCGATCGGCGTGAGCCAGCAGTTCACAGCCACCGGCACTTATTCGGACGGCAAGGTCACCCCGATCACCACCGGCGTGACCTGGTCGGCCGCCAGCTCGAAAGTGTCGATCGTGTTCACGTCCGGCCTGGCGACCGGTGTCGCCATCGGCGCCGAAACCGTCACCGCCACCGTCGGCACGATCGCCGGCAGCACCAAGCTGACCGTCAAGGCGCCGTACATGGCCGTTGCCGCCGGCGGCAGCCACACGCTGGCGCGCAAGGCCGACGGCACCCTCTGGGCCTGGGGCTTGAACCGCTCCGGCCAGCTGGGCGACGGCAGCGCCGCCGACAAGCGCGTGCCCACCGTGGTCGGCACCGCCACCAACTGGACCAGCGTCGCGGCCGGCGAATTCCATACCCTCGCGCTGCGTTCCGACGGCAGCCTGTGGGCCTGGGGCTTCAACCAGAACGGCCAGCTGGGCGACGGCAGCAGCATCGACCGGGTGGCGCCGGTCAAGATCGGCAGCGCCTCGAACTGGGTCGCGATCGCGGCCGGCAAGGCCCATTCGGTGGCGCTCAGGGCCGATGGCACGCTGTGGACCTGGGGCCGCAATTTCAGCGGCCAGCTGGGCGACGGGACCATCGTCGACAAGCTGGTGCCGACCAAGATCGGCGCCGCCACCAACTGGAAAGACATCGCCGTCGGCGACACCCATACGGTGGCGCGCCGCGCCGACGGTACGCTGTGGGCCTGGGGCGGCAACCTGAACGGCCAGGTCGGCAACGGCGGCATCATCAACCAGACCGCACCGGTCCAGATCGGCACCAGCAACTGGGTCGCGGTCGGCGCCGGCGGCGCCCATTCGCTGGCGATCCGCGCCGACGGCGCCCTGTATGCCTGGGGCAGCAACGGTGCCGGCCAGCTCGGCAACGACACCCAGGCCGACGCCACCGCGCCGGTGCAGGTCGGCAGCGACAGCAACTGGGCCGTCATCTCCGGCGGCGCCAGCCACACGCTGGCAATTCGCAGCGACGGCACCCTGTGGTCGTGGGGCTCGAACAGCGACGGCCAGCTGGGCAACGGCACCGGCTTCGACACCTCCACCCCGACCAAGGTCAACCTGGTCAATACCTGGACCGCGCTGTCGGCCGGCCGCCGGCACAGCATCGCGCTGCAGTACAACCCCGACTCGCTGACCCGCTCGCTGCAGGTGCAGGCGGTCAGTGACGGTGGCGACCGCTCCGAGGTGTTGCGCCTGAAGGGGCCGCCGGTGGAGACGCTGAAGCTGGAAGCCGAGATCGACGCCACCGACCAGCTGGAGTTTCCCGAGCAGAACCAGGTCACCACCCAGTCCGGCAT
>JAZJYV010000038.1:3502-17633 GCA_040390195.1 Pseudomonadota bacterium
GCTTCGCGCTGCAGGCGGACGGCACGCTGTGGGGCTGGGGCCGCGACCTTGAAGGGCAGCAGGGCGACGGCAAGCTGGTCAACCTGCCGACCCCGGTCAACCTGCCCTGAACCGCTGGCCGCGCGCGTCCGCGCGGCCAGTCGCCACCCTTCAAAATTAATTTTCAATCTCCCCCTACTGCCAAAAATCCAGTGTAATATAGTTCCCGTCAGTAACACATGTTACTATTTTGGCATGCAAATAGGCAGCCACGGGATACGGCAGTGATCGATATCAAGACCTTCATGCTGGCGCTTGCGCTGGGGAACATCGGCTTTGCGATGCTGATCGCTGGCTATGCCCGCGGCGCGGCCAACAATCCGGCCATGCAGGTGTGGAAGTGGGCCAAGCTGGTGCTCGGCTGTGCCCAGTTGCTGGGCTGGATGCGCAATGATTTGCCCGGCCCCTATATTGAACTGGTCTCGAACGTCTTGCTCGTTTCCGGCGTCGCGCTCGAGCTGGCGGCCTATTGCACCCTGTTCGGCGTGCGCCGCTGGCGGCGCATGCTCATGCCGGCCGCCGTGCTGGCGCTGCTGGCTTACCAGACGGCGCGCCTGGGCGGCATGTCGGGCAACGACCTGACGGTGCTGATGTCGCTGCTGATCGCCGCCTTCACGGCAGCGCGCGCGGTGGTGGTGCTGCGCGCCGGGGCGCGCGAATCGGCCCTGCTGGGCATCATCTGCTTCAATGACCTGGTGTTCGCGCTGGCCATGTGCCTGCGCGCCTACACCGGTATCACGCATGGCAGCCTGACCGTGTTCTCGCCGGGCGCGGTGCAAAGTTTCACCTTTGTAGCCGGCTATGTGGTGATGATCGTCAACGGCTTCGGCTTCCTGTTGTTGTGCAAGGAACGCGACGATCGCAAGCTCGAGCTGCTGGCCACCATCGACAGTCTCACCGGACTGGTCAACCGGCGCGCCTTCTTCGAGCGCACGGCAAGCGCGCGCATGCTCGCTGCGCGCCTGCGCAAGCCGATCGCGCTGATGATGCTCGACATCGACCATTTCAAGCGCCTCAACGACCGCTTCGGCCATGCCACTGGCGACGAGGCCCTGTGCCTGTTCGCCGCCACGGCGCAGGAGGCGCTGCGCGATCACGACATCATGGGGCGCCTCGGCGGCGAGGAGTTCGCGCTGGTGCTGCCGGGGACCGACCTCGATGGCGCACTGCAGGCCGCGGAACGGCTGCGCCTGTCAGTGGCCGGCGCGGTGCTTGCGGTCGGCGGCAAGGATTACACGATGACCGTCAGCGTGGGCGTGGTGCTGGTCGATCCGGATGAGCATATCAAGGCGGCCATGGCGCGCGCCGACCATGCGCTGTACATGGCCAAGAGCGCGGGCCGCAACCGCGTCGTGTGCGGCGAGGATACGCGCCAGGCCGCCTGAATGGCGGAGCGGTGCAGCGTGATCCGCAATTAGTGCGCGTCGAGATCGAGCGTGCGCGCCAGCGGCAGTTGCGGATCGAGATGGCTGGTGAGCACGATGCAGGTGTCGCGCGCCGCCGCGCGCTGTTCGAGCTGTTCGCGCAGATAGCGCATCGCCGCCGCATCGAGGCCGTTGAACGGCTCGTCGACCAGCAGCAGGCGCACCGGCAAGGCCAGCGCCAGCGCCAATTGCAGCTTCTTGTGCTGTCCCAGCGAGAGCGTGGCCACTGCCTGCGGCAGCGTCTGCGCGATGTCGAAGCCGGCCAGGTGGCGGTTCAGGCGCGCCAGCTCGGTGCCAGGATACAGCGCCACATGCAGGTCCAGCAGCTCCTGCACCGTCAGCCAGGGCAGTTCGGGCGTTTCGCCACCGCAGTAGAAGCTGGTGCGCCGGTACGCAAGCGGCTGCGCGGCGCAGTCGACGCCATCGAACACGATGCGCCCGCCACCGGGTGCCAGCGCACCGCCGGCCAGCTTGAGCAGTGTGGTCTTGCCCTTGCCGTTGGCGCCGCGCAGCCAGGTGATGCCCGCGCCCAAGGTGGCCG
Source organism: Pseudomonadota bacterium (assembly GCA_040390195.1). Taxonomy (GTDB): domain Bacteria; phylum Pseudomonadota; class Gammaproteobacteria; order Burkholderiales; family Burkholderiaceae_D; genus Telluria_A. The sequence goes on from JAZJYV010000038.1 coordinate 5,507, forward strand.
AAAACTGGTGGAAAACACCGCGCGTCTCGAACCCGAAACTCACTGCCTCGATCATCAATTCCATACTTCACTCCCGACTGCAGTCAACATAACGATTGCCGCCATCACCAGTCCGACCCGGCCGCGCGGATTGAACGGCAGCGTCACCAGAAGCAGCTGCACTGCGCACGCCAGCACCAGGTACAGGCGCCCCGCCGTGTGCGACCAGGCGCCGCCCGCCAGTCCGGCCGCGAACAGCACGGCCAGCACCAGCAGCCCGGGCGCCAGCGCGAACGTGCGCGCGCTCGAGCCCAGCAGGCGCGCCTGCAGTGGCCAGGGGGCCATCACGGGACGCAGCAGCTCCGCCTGTTCGCGCACCGCCTTGTCGCCGCGGTCGGTGAGCACCAGCAGCAGCGTATTGGCGCACAGGTCGAGCGCGCCGCGCGCCGCCGGCACCCACATCCAGCCCAGCGCGCAGGCCACGGCCGCGCACAGCAGCACGCTTTGCTGCCAGCCCACCACGTTCTCGGCGCGCCAGAAAGGCAGCCAGTACAGGCGATGCCACAGCAACAGCGTCAGCGGGCGCAGGCCGCGCGCCGCATAGCTGGCCGGCGCCGGCCTGAGATGGTGCTGCCAGCGCGCCTTGGGCGCGTCCAGGCGCGCGCGCAAGCCCAGGATGGCGGTCGAGGCGGCCCAGGTCACCAGCAGCGAGAACACGGTGGCGCCCACGCCGGACAGCGGCGCCAGCCAGGCCGGGCCATGGATCAGCCAGATCGCGGCCGACACCAGGTAGGCCAGCGCCAGCGGCCCGGCCAGCATGCCGGCCACCAGCGCGTCGGCGGCCAGCTGCAGGCGCGGCGGCACCGGCAGCGCGTGCAGCCACTGCACCACGTCCTGCGGCAGCACGCGCTTGCGCAACAACAGCATCGGCATGCTCATCAGCAGGCCGTGGAGCAGCAGCAGCGGCACGGCTTGAAACCAGGGAAGGGTGGCGGCGGCCATCGGCGGCAGGGCCAGCATGGCGAACAGGCCCAGCAGCAGGGGGCCGGACACCAGCAGCACGATTTCGGCCGTGCTTTTCACGCTGGCGGCGAACTGCGCCAGCGCGTGCTGGGCCAGGTGCTGGCGAAACCTGAGATAGCGGTGGGCCATCGGTGTCCCGGTGCGAAGGAGAAAAGAAAAAGGGCCCGACGAATCGGGCCCTTCTTTTAATGCTGGCGGAGCGGACGGGACTCGAACCCGCGACCCCCGACGTGACAGGCCGGTATTCTAACCAACTGAACTACCACTCCGTGTTACTCTGATCGGTACCGCTGATCATGATGCACTGCCTCTGTCTGGTGGGCGCTGAGAGGCTCGAACTCCCGACCTAAGCCTTGTAAGGGCTCCGCTCTACCAACTGAGCTAAGCGCCCGCTACACCTTCAGAGACTGCATCCGACGTTTGTCACCACGTCTGAAGAGGCCGAATCATATAACAAAGCGTCGAAACTTGGCAAGGGGTTTTCCGAAAAAAGGTGAAACCCCCTTGGCGCTCGCCTGCGGAAGCCGGGCGCGGCCGCGTCCGGCCACACGCAATTGCAACATTTCGACCCATTTGGACTAAAATGTTGTTATTCGGTCTGCATCGAGAGGGTTTTCCGCGATGAATCTCAATTGGCGCCATGCACTCGGCGTGGGCGGTGCCCTGCTGACAATGCACGGCTGCCTCGCGTGCAGCTGGACTGATGTCCAGAACCGCTGGCCCGGACTGGTCGCCAAATGCGCGGGCTCCGCTTGTGGGCGCGACGGGCTGGAGCTGGCGCCGTCCGCGCGCGCGCACGCGCTGGCTTTCAGCACCAGCGGCTTGTGGCCGATCGACCGCAGCAATCCCGGTATCTGGCTGTCGCGGGTCGCGCGCGGGCGGGCCGATCCCGCGCCGCCCAATTCGCTGGCCGTGCTGCTCAATGCCAGCAGCGCCGGCGATGGCTTGCGCTCCGCCTATCTCGACTGCGACACGCTGGAAGTCTACCTGTCCGATCGCCCCAAAATGGGCGACGCCGCCAATTGGTTCGGCCCGCTTCCGCTCAAGACCGTGTTCGCCCCCAAGCGCGACGCCGAGGAAGAAGCGCCCGGTTTCCTGAACCTCTGAGCCACCCTTGCCAGATTGTCCAAATCAGTGAATACTGTATGCATTTACAGTAGCCAACGTCCGCGTGAACGCTCCAGCCCGAAAAATCATCCACTGCGATTGCGATTGCTTCTATGCCGCCGTCGAAATGCGCGACAACCCGGCGCTGCGCGAGTTGCCGGTCGCGGTCGGCGGGCGCGCGGACCAGCGCGGCGTCGTCGCCACCTGCAACTACGAGGCGCGCCGCTACGGCATCCATTCGGCGATGGCCACCGCCCAGGCGCTGCAGCGCTGCCCCGGGCTGGTGGTGCTGCCGCCGGCCATGGAGAAATACCGCGTCGCCTCGCGCCAGATCCTGGCCATCTACCGCGACTACACCGAGCTGGTCGAGCCGCTCTCGCTCGATGAAGCCTATCTCGACGTCAGCGCCTCGCCCCACTGCAAGGGCAGCGCCACCCTGATCGCCCAGGAGATCAGGCGCCGCATCGCCGAGACGGTCGGCATCACGGCCTCGGCCGGCGTGGCGCCGAACAAGTTCGTCGCCAAGATCGCCAGCGACTGGAACAAGCCGGACGGCCTGTTCCTGGTGCGACCGGGCGAGGTCGACGCCTTCGTCGCCGCGCTGCCGGTGAAAAAGCTGTTCGGCGTCGGCAAGGTCACGGCGGCCAGGTTGAACAAGCTGGGCGCTGAAACCTGCGCCGACCTGCGCGGCTGGACTCTGCTCGAACTGCAGCACCACTTCGGGCGCTTCGGCACCCGCCTGCATGACTTGTGCCGCGGCATCGACGAGCGTCCGGTCTCGCCCTCACAAGAGCGCAAGTCGGTCAGCGTGGAAGAAACCTACACGCCCGACGTGCCGGACCTGGCGGCCTGCCTGGCCCTGCTGCCGGAGCTGTTCGAGAACCTGGTGGCGCGCGTCAGGCGCTGCGGCGCCGAAAAGAATGTGCAAAAACTGTATGTCAAACTGCGCTTCGCCGACTTTCACCAGACCACGGTCGAATGTGTTGGCGCGGCACCACAGATCTCGCAATTCGAGAAATTGATGGAAACCGGCTACCTGCGCGCCAGGCAGCCGGTGCGCCTGTTGGGCGTGGGCGTGCGGCTGGGCGAGGTCGATCCGCTCGAACAGCTGCAGTTGTTCGGCGACCTGGCCGGCGCCAGCGTGTAAAATGTCGTTCCCCTGGTACTACTGACTGAAACAAGGCAAAGCACAATGTGGTTTAAGAATCTACAGATCTACCGTCTGCCCGCACCGTGGGCTTTCACTCCTGAGCAACTCGAGGAGGCGCTGTCGAAGCACAGCTTCGTGCCCGCCACCAGCAACGAACTGGTGCGCCAGGGATGGGACGCGCCCCGTCCGAACGGCGGGCTGGTGCACGTCGTCAACAAGCAGATGCTGATCATGCTGGGCGCCGAGAAGAAGCTGCTGCCGACGTCGGTGATCAACCAGGTTGCCAAGGCCAGGGCCGCCGAACTGGAAGAGGCGCAAGGTTTTGCACCCGGCAAGAAGGCCATGAAGGACTTGAAAGAGCGCGTGGCCGACGAGTTGCTGCCGCGCGCGTTCAGCATCCGCAGCAATGTGTTCACCTGGATCGATCCGGTCAACGGCTGGCTGGTGGTGGACGCGGCTAGCCCGGCCAAGGCCGACGACGTGATCAAGCTGCTGCTCAAGGCGGTTGACCGGATGCCGCTGGAGAGCCTGCGCGTGCAGCGCTCGCCGGTGGCCGTGATGACGGCATGGCTGGAGACGGACGAGGCGCCGGTTGGCTTCACGATCGACCAGGACACCGAGCTGCGCGCCACCGGCGAGAGCAAGGCGGCGGTGCGTTACGTCAAGCATGCGCTGGAAGTGGACGACATCCGGCGCCACATCGCGGCCGGCAAGCAGTGCACGCGCCTGGCGATGACGTGGGACGACAAGATCTCCTTCGTGCTGACCGAGTCGCTGGCGATCAAGGGCATCAAGCCGCTCGACGTGATCAAGGAAAACGACGCCAGCACGCGCAACGACGAAGAGCGCTTCGATAACGACATGATGCTGATGACGGGCGAACTGGCCAAGCTGATGGCCGAAGTGGTCGAAGCGCTGGGCGGCGAAGCGACCGCCTAGTTGCCGTTCCCGTCCGAGCGGGAACGAGGAATCACAGGGGTTCGAACACCCCGGCGGCCCGGTTTTTCGTGACCTTGTTCCACGCGAAGACCTTGCCGTTCATCGCCACGTACACGCCCGCAGGCAGGATCTGCGCGGCGGCGGTGGCAAATCCAAAATTGAACAGCGCGTCCGAATTGGCGATCGCGTACGGAATCATTGCGCCCGTCAGCACCACCGTCTTGTCGAGCGCGGCGGCGCCCAGCACGGCGGCCGTCTCGGGCATCGTATCGGTGCCATGCACGATCACGATGGCCGGCTCGGGCGCTGCCACGCAAGCGGCCAGCACGCGCGCGCGGTCGGCGTCGTGCATGTCGAGCGAGTCGAGCAAGGGCAACTGTTCTAGCTGCACCGGAATGGTCATGCGCGTGCGCGCGATCACGGCCGGCAGGTGGCTTTCGGCGAAGCCCAGTTTGCCCGTCAGTTCATCGTAGTGTTTGTCGAAGGTGCCGCCGGTGGCGATGATGCGCAAGCTCATAATGAAATAAATCGAGAGGGGGAAGCCTGCATGATACCGTTTCGCCGCAACCTGCGGCGAGGACTGCGCTAGAATTGAAGCCAGCTCTCTTTTATTTCGCCCAGCCAGACCATGAAAGCGCTCGCCCCAGGAACCGTCATTTTTCACCGCCACCGAGGCTATGGCGTGATCACCCATGTCAATCTGATGACTGGGTGGATCAGCGCGCGTTTCGGCAGCGAGTCGCGCACGCTGGACTTGAACTTGTCGACCGACGCGGTGCAGCACGCCGACGGCGAGGCGATCCTGTTCCGCCGCGCTCCGCCCGACCGCATGCCGCACGCGCGCCTGATGGCAATGGTGCGCGCGCTGCACGAGGCCGGCTACCAGAGGCTGTACCTGTACTCCTGGCCCAAGCCGTCCGGCCTGCACTGGCGCTGGCACCTGTTTACCGGCCAGCGCGACTGGATGGCGCGGCCCTGGCGCGAGGGCTGGTACGGCTCGGGCGCCGAGTACAACAACAATCCGGTGATCGGCTGGGGCGATTCGCCGGGCGCCTCGACCGATGATTTGATCCACGCGCTGGCACGCTTCGACCCGCAGGGCCTGGCCCAGGCGCTGGGCCGTGACGAAGACCACACGGCCTGGTTCGCAGGCGTATGCGATGCGCTGCTGCCCGGCTACATGTATAGCTTGAACATGGAGCGCGCCGGCGCCGACGGCCTGCGCGAGATGCCGCCGGTGCCGGTGATTGCGGTGCGTGCCAGCCTGCCCGAGTACGACGGTCCGGCGCTGAGCTGGCCGCCCGGCTGGTCTGGGCTGTGGACCGGCACCCATGTGCTGCCGGCGCCGCCGATCAGCATTACCGGCTGACATTTCGTCGAAAACGGCGGGGTGGAGAAGCGCGGCGCATTCCGCCATTGCATGCTGCGTGTCGATGCTGGCAATGGTGGAACGAATAAGCTTAGGTGAGCGCCGCGGGATTGAGGATGTTCTTCGGTGTGCCACTGGCGTAGTCGACGATGTTCTGGAACGCCACCCGGAAGTACAACTCGTAGCTGTCTTTTTCCACATACCCGAGGTGCGGCGTAGCGAGCACGGTCGGCATGCGCAAGAGCGGTGAGTGCTTGTCCAGCGGTTCGCTGGTGAACACGTCGAGCGCGGCGCTGCCTGGACGTCCCTGCCGCAGCGCCTCTTCCAGCGCGCCCTCGGCCACCAGCTCGGCGCGACTGGTGTTGACGAACAGCGCGCCCGGTTTCATGCGCGCCAGGTCTTCGGCCGTGACGATCGCGCGCGTGGCGTCGGCCAGCCGCAAATGCAGGCTGAGCACATCGGCCCGCTCAAAGAACGCCGCGCGCGTGGGCGCCGCTTCAAAGCCATCGGCCTGCGCGGCGCCGCGGCTGGTCTCGCCACCCCACACCAGCACTTGCATGCCGAACGCCTTGCCGTAGCCGGCGATCAGCCGCCCGATCTTGCCGTAGCCCCAGATCGCCAGCGTGCGGCCCCGCAGCACCGTTCCCAGGCCGTTTAACTGCGCGTTGATTGATGCAGTCTGCCATAAACCGTCCCTGAGGTTGTTAGCGTAAGGGCAGAGCTTGCGGCTGGCCGCCATGATCAGCGCCCAGGTCAGCTCGGCCGGCGCGACCGGCGAGCCGACGCCCTCGGCAATGGCCACCTTGTGATCGGTGGCGGCGGCGACGTCGACATGGCCAGCCAGTTTGCCGGTCTGCGAAATGAGCTTCAGGTTCGGCAGTCTGGCCAGCAGCGCGCCGGTGATGGCGGTGCGTTCGCGGATCAGCACCAGCGCATCGAACGGTGCGAGCCGGATCGCCAGCTGGCCCAGGCCGCGGCTGGAATTATTGAACACTTTGACATCATGTTCGGCGAGCAACTGAAAGCAGTCCAGGCCGCGCACGGCATCCTGGTAATCGTCAAGGACAGCTATTTTCATTGAAGTTGGCAGACTAATAAGGAAAGTTCGTAGGTAAATAACAGGATCGGGAAATCGAAAAAATAGCCCACTACATTACTCAACCATTATTACTACATTCTTGTGGTTCTTGCATGTAAAACGCCTAATCGGGGGTGTACAATCGCCCCCTGATTTCGGGATTTGTGGACGCAAATCCCCGCAATACCGTTCCACCCAATCTTGCTGAGAAAGCAAGATGATCGACATGACCGCCGTGCCGCCGAACCTGATTGGATTCCCGAGCGCAAGCTACAAGCTGACGACGATCCTGCCGTGCCGGAACAGACAGAATTCTTATTGGCATTGGAGGTAGTATGAATCAGCCCGTTATGGGAGGTGTTGTGGCAATGGACGTCCCAGCTTACATCAAACACCAGAAACTCATCAATTGGGTCACGGAAGTGGCCACTCTGACCCGCCCCGCACGTGTCGTGTGGTGCGACGGTTCCCAGGAGGAGTACGACCGCCTGTGCGCCGAAATGGTGGCCACCGGCACCATGAAAAAGCTGAACCAGGACAAGCGACCGAATTCCTTCCTCGCCTGTTCCGACCCCACCGACGTGGCGCGCGTCGAAGACCGCACTTTCATCTGCTCGGCCACCCAAGAGCAGGCCGGACCGACCAACAACTGGGTGGCCCCGGCCGAGATGCGCAACACCTTGCACGAGCTGTTCGATGGCTGCATGGAAGGGCGCACGCTGTATGTCGTGCCGTTCTCGATGGGCCCGCTCGGTTCGCCGATCGCCCACATCGGCGTCGAGCTGTCCGATTCCCCCTACGTGGTCGTCAATATGCGCATCATGACGCGCATGGGCCGCTCCGTGTATGAGGTGCTGGGCGCCGACGGCGCCTTCGTGCCATGCGTGCACAGCGTCGGCGCGCCTTTGCTGCCGGGCCAGCAGGACGTGGCCTGGCCGTGCAACAGCACCAAGTACATCGTGCACTACCCGGAGACGCGCGAGATCTGGTCCTACGGTTCCGGCTACGGCGGCAACGCGCTGCTGGGCAAGAAGTGCTTCGCGCTGCGCATCGCCTCGAACATGGGCTACCAGGAAGCGCAGGCGGACGGCAGCGGCTGGCTGGCCGAACACATGCTGATCCTGGGCGTCGAATCGCCTGAAGGCAAGAAGCACTATGTGGCGGCGGCCTTCCCTTCGGCCTGCGGCAAGACCAACTTCGCGATGCTGATTCCGCCGGCCAGTTTCAAGGGCTGGAAGGTGACCACCATCGGCGACGACATCGCCTGGATCAAGCCGGGCACGGACGGCCGCCTGTACGCGATCAACCCGGAAGCGGGCTACTTCGGCGTTGCGCCGGGCACCAATACCAAGACCAATTCGAACTGCATGGCCTCGCTGGGCGAGAACACCATTTTCACCAACGTCGCGCTGACCGACGACGGCGACATCTGGTGGGAAGGCCTGAGCAAGGAGGCGCCAAGCCACCTGATCGACTGGCAGGGCAAGGACTGGACGCCGGACTCGGGCACCAAGGCGGCCCATCCGAATGCGCGTTTCACGGTGGCGGCGACCCAGAATCCGGTGATCGACCCGGCCTGGGACGACCCGGCCGGCGTGCCGATTTCGGCCTTCATTTTTGGCGGCCGCCGTTCGACCACGGTGCCGCTGGTGACCGAGGCGCGCGACTGGATTGAAGGCGTGTACATGGCCGCGACAATGGGCTCCGAGACCACGGCCGCGGCGGCGGGACAACAGGGCGTGGTGCGGCGCGATCCGTTCGCCATGCTGCCGTTCATCGGCTACAACATGAGCGACTATTTCCAGCACTGGCTGAACATGGGCACCAAGGTCGCCAAACTGCCCAAAGTGTACTGCGTGAACTGGTTCCGCACCGATGACGCAGGCAAGTTCGTCTGGCCCGGCTTTGGCGACAATATGCGCGTGCTCAAGTGGATGCTCGAACGGATCGATGGCAGCGCTGGCGGCGTCGAGAATGTGTTCGGCACCACCCCGCGCTACGAAGACCTGAACTGGGATGGAATCAGCTTCACCGAGGCGCAATTCGAGCAGATCACCTCGATCGACAAGGCCGCGTGGAACGCCGAAGTCAAGCTGCACGACGAGCTGTTCGACAAGCTGGCCTACCACCTGCCGCAGGAACTGGCCGATACCAAGGCCCGCTTGGAGCAGCGCCTGGCCGAATAGTGGAAAAGGGGGCAACCGGGGTCAGCCCCCCTCAAAAGAAGAACCGGGGTCTGACCCCTGCGTGACTGCGAAGCCGTCAAACATGTCCCGGCGCCAGCTGAGGGGTCTGACCCCGGGTTCCCAGCGGCGGCGTCGCAACCGGGGCCTGACCCCTACGTGATTTCGCACTTGTTCCCTGCGAAGCCGTCAAACATGCGCCGGTGCCAGCTGTACGAGCAGGCGTCGGCACGCTGGTAATACGATTCGACCCATTCCATTAGCATCGGCAGCATGCTGTCCTGCTGCGCCTTCGACGCATACTTGTGCGCCTCCCACGGCCGCAGCGCATTATTGGCCAGGCACTTCTCGCGCCCCGGATTCATGAACACCAGTTCGTCGCAAAACGGCAGCGCCGCTTCAATCACGTCGCCATACGCGCCCTCGGCCACCCATGCCGGATGCGTGTCCACGAACGCCCGCAGCTCGGCCAGCACGTCCGGTTTCGGGCGCGCCACCGCGATCTCGCCCGGCACCCACACGATGGTGTCGAGGTCCAGATGCGCCAAGCCATGACCGGCCGCCAGGTTTCTCGCGCGCCACGACTTGCCAGAGCCCGAATTGCCGAAGATCAGCACCCGCATGGCGTCAGGCGGCCAGCAGCGGCCCGAGATATTTGCCGGTCACGCTGTCCGGGTTCGCCGCCACCTGCTCGGGCGTGCCGGTGGCGATGATCTGGCCGCCGCCGGCGCCGCCTTCCGGCCCCAGGTCGACGATCCAGTCGGCGGTCTTGATCACGTCCAGGTTGTGCTCGATGATGACCAGCGTGTTGCCCTGGTCGCGCAGGCGGTGGATCACCTTGAGCAGCAGGTCGATGTCGTGGAAATGCAGGCCCGTGGTGGGCTCGTCAAGGATGTACAGGGTGCGCCCCGTGTCGCGCTTGGACAGTTCGAGCGACAGCTTGACGCGCTGCGCTTCGCCGCCCGACAGCGTGGTGGCGCTCTGCCCGAGCCGGATGTAGCCAAGCCCGACGTCAAGCAGTGTTTGCAGCTTGCGCGCGATAAGCGGCACAGGCTTGAAGAATTCGTGCGCCTCCTCGACCGTCATGGCCAGCACCTCGGTGACGTTCTTGCCCTTGTAGTGGACTTCGAGCGTTTCGCGGTTGTAGCGCTTGCCGTGGCAGACGTCGCAGGGCACGTACACGTCCGGCAGGAAGTGCATCTCGACCTTGATCACGCCGTCACCCTGGCAGGCTTCGCAGCGCCCGCCCTTGACGTTAAACGAGAAGCGCCCGGCGCTGTAGCCACGTTCCTTGGCCGTCGGCACGGTCGAGAACAGGTCGCGGATCGGCGTAAACAGGCCGGTGTAGGTGGCCGGATTGGAGCGCGGCGTGCGTCCGATCGGCGCCTGGTCGACCGAGATCACCTTGTCGAAGTGCTCCAGCCCGCTGATCGAATCGTGCGGCGCAGGCTCGGTCTGCGAGCCATACAGGTGGCGCGACAGGGCCGGGTACAGCGTGTCGTTGACTAGCGAGGACTTGCCCGAACCGGACACCCCCGTCACGCAGGTGAGAAGACCGACCGGCAGCTTGAGCGAGACCTTCTTCAGGTTGTTGCCGGTGGCGCCTGTGATCACCAGCTGCTTGTCGGGGTTGGTCGGGTGGCGCTTCTTCGGCACCGCGATTTTCAAGGTGCCGTTGAGGTACTTGGCGGTCAGCGACCGCTTGCTCTTCATGATGTCGGCCAGCGTGCCCTGGGCGATGATCTCGCCGCCATGCACGCCCGCGCCCAGTCCCATGTCGACCACGTAGTCGGCGGTGCGGATCGCGTCTTCGTCATGCTCGACGACCAGCACGCTGTTGCCGATGTCGCGCAGGTGGCGCAGCGTTTCGATCAGGCGGTCGTTGTCGCGCTGGTGCAGGCCGATCGATGGTTCGTCGAGCACGTACATCACGCCGGTCAGACCGGAGCCGATCTGCGAGGCGAGCCGGATGCGCTGTGCCTCGCCGCCCGAGAGCGTATCGGCACTGCGGTCGAGCGAGAGGTAGTCGAGGCCGACGTTGTTGAGGAACTTCAGGCGCGAGATGATCTCCTTGATCACGCGGTCGGCAATTTCTTTCTTGGCGCCCTTGAGCACCAGCTTCTCGAAGAAGGCCAGGCATTCGCGCAGCGGCTTGGCGGCCACTTCGTAGATCGCGCGCTGCTGCTTGCCGCTGCCGACCTTGACGAAGCGCGCCTCCACGCGCAGGCGTGCGCCTTCGCACGAGGGGCACTGCTTCTCGTTGATGAACTTGGCCAGCTCCTCTTTCACCGCCATCGAATCGGTTTCGCGGTAGCGCCGCGACAGATTGGTGATGACGCCTTCGAAGGTGTGCTCGCGGATCACGGTGCGCCCGCGCTCGTTGACGTAGGTGAACGGGATCACGGTCTTGCCGGAACCGTACAGCACCGCCTTCTGCGCCGCCTCGGGCAGCTGCTCGAACGGCATGTCGATGTCGAATTCGTAGAACGCCGCCAAGTTCGACAGCATCTGGAAGTAGAACTGGTTGCGCCGGTCCCAACCCTTGACCGCGCCCGATGCCAGCGACAGGTTGGGAAACGCGACGATGCGTTTCGGGTCGAAGAATTCGATGTGGCCGAGGCCGTCGCATTCCGGGCAGGCGCCCATCGGATTGTTGAACGAGAACAGGCGCGGCTCGAGCTCTTGCAGCGAATAGCCGCACACATTGCAGGCAAATTTGCTCGAGTAGACGTGCTCCTTCGCGCTGTCCATTTCGAGCGCCACCGCGCGCCCGTCGGCCAGGCGCAGCGCCGTCTCGAAGCTTTCGGCCAGGCGCTGCTTGATCTCGCCGTTGACCTTGACCCGGTCGACCACCACGTCGATGGTGTGCTTCTCGGTTTTTTTGAGCTTCGGCATGTCGTCGATCTCGTAGATCTTGGCCACATGGGTGCCGCTCTGGATGCGAAAGCGCACGAAGCCCTGGGCCTGCATCGCCTCGAACAGGTCGACATGCTCGCCCTTGCGGTTGGCCACCACGGGCGCCAGGATCATGAGCTTGGTGTCGGCCGGCATGGCCAGCACCGCGTCGACCATCTGCGAGACGGTTTGCGCGGCCAGCGGATGCTCGGGGTGGTCGGGGCAGTAGGGTGTGCCCACGCGCGCGTACAGGAGGCGCAGGTAGTCGTGGATTTCGGTGACCGTGCCGACCGTCGAGCGCGGGTTGTGCGAGGTGGCTTTCTGCTCGATCGAGATGGCCGGCGACAGCCCTTCGATCAGGTCGACGTCGGGCTTTTCCATCAGCTGCAGGAACTGGCGCGCAT